>NZ_JBGANL010000039.1:0-61373 GCF_044222345.1 Prosthecobacter sp. | reverse complement strand
TTATCAGGGGCTGCTCAAACGCGGCAAGCCCTTCAAAGTCGCCATCACCGCAGTCATGCGCAAAATGCTCTGCGTCCTCAATCGCTTGATCGCCGATCCAAAATTCCAGCTTGCCAACTGACACAGTTGCTGCCTGTCGGCGAGCGTGTGGCCAGAATGCTGGCTTACGATTTGCTGCGAGTAGGCGCTGGTTAGAGGCCCCATGCCGTTGCTGTGGCGGCATGGTGGGTGGGTTTGGGAGTTGGGGGTTTTGGCGGGAGCGCCGACCGACAGACAGGAGTGTCTGTCGTACTTTTACGCAGCCCGCTTCTGCAGCTCCACCACGGCGTTGAGGATCTTCACGCGGTTCATCTCATGGACTTCCAGCTTGGTGCCGATCTCGGGGACGAGGGTGACGGTGAGTTCGCCGCCGAGGTGTTCGCGGAATTCTTCGAGGCCTTCGAGGATGGCGGGCTCTCCAGAGCGACCCGTGTTCATCAAATGGGGGGAGGAGGTGGCGAAGCCGATGCGCTCGATGAGGCTCAGCACGCGTTCGCAGGTGGCTTCATCCAGGATGCCCTGCATGCGGGAGTAGACGAGGTCCACGGCCATGCCGATGGCGACGGCCTCACCATGGGCGACGGTGAATTTGGAGATCTGCTCGAGCTTGTGCGCGGCCCAGTGGCCGAAGTCCAGCGGACGGGCGGAGCCGAGCTCAAAGGGATCGCCGCCGGTGGCGATGTGCTCCACGTGCAGCTCGGCGCTGCGCTGGATCACCTGCTCCAGGGCTTCCTGTTTGAGCGCGGCGAGATCGCCGGCCATGGCCTCGATCTGCTCAAAGAAAGCGCGATCGCGGATGAGCGCGACCTTGATGGCCTCGATGATGCCGTTGCGGCGGCCACGGGCGGGCAGCAGCTCCAGAAAGGCGAAGTCGTTCACCACGGCAAAGGGCACGGCGAAGCTGCCGACCCAGTTCTTTTTGCCAAAGTAGTTCACGCCGTTTTTCACGCCCACGCCGCCGTCTCCCTGGCTCAGCGTGGTGGTGGGAAAGCGCACATGGCGGATGCCACGATGCGCGGTGCTGGCGGCAAAGCAGACGAGGTCCAGCGCGGCGCCGCCGCCGATGACGAAGACGTAGCTGTGGCGGTCCAGCGCGGCTTCATTGATGGCGTCCCAGCAGCATTCCACGAGGCGGAAGTCGTTTTTGCAGGGCTCTCCGCCGGGAATGACGATGGGGTCGTCCACCAAGGTAAAGGTGTCCGCATGCACGTGCCCGTAGGCCATGATGTCGTCGATCAGATCGCGGTTCGCGGTGGCGACGGCTTCATCCACAAAGACGAGCACGCGGGGGAGCTTGTGCGGCTGGTCGAGGCGGAGGAGATCGCGGATGGTGTGGTTCCGGGGCGCAAAGGCTTCTCTCGTGAACAAGATGCGATGCGTGTACTCTAGCCTGATTTTTTTCTCTAACATCAAAGGGGGGCGTTTCTTTGCCTCCGACCGGGGTTGAGGTCAAAGGGAAAGGGCAAACGTCTGAGAATCGTGTTTTCTAACCTAAAGCCCTGATTTAGCAAAGGATGCAGCATGTTTTCCACCCCGGCCTGCTGCCTTCGGGCCACGAAGCCCCTCCTGTCCGGCCACCCGTGGAAATAGCCTGCTGGGGTGATTGAGAAGGACACCCCCTCGGATTCAAGCTTTCGGCGGCCATGAAAACCGCCCATTCCACTCCGCCGCACCGTCAGGACACCCCCGGGAATGGCTTCACGTGATGGACGCCGCACCGTTGTCCAGTCCATCCGTGCCCGCAGATGCAGGAGAGAAAAAAACGACCACCGCCGTGACCTTTCCGCCGCCACTTCGCTTCCTGATCCCAGCACTGCTGCTGCTGCTGGGAATGCTGGCGACCTGGCTGGACTATGAACTGGACCTGGCCAATGACCTGGCGCGCAATTTCAGTGACGTGACCACGCAGGCCGAGGCCACCGGCACCCGGCTCACCCAGCTCTCCCGGCAGCACCTGGTGCTGGGAGAGATCAAGGCCCTGAGTGAAAGCCTCACCGACTGGACGCATGAGCCCTGGCTGCGCATGGCCGCCGTGGTGGATGAAAAGGGCCTGGTGCTGGCGAGTTCCTCCGCCCAGTGGGAGGGCCTGTCCGCCACGGAAACCCCTGCGGCCACCGCCTGGCAGCGGGCCAGCCAGAGCCCCGGCAAGATCATGGAGTCCGCCACTCTGAATGACGGGGACTTCATCGTGCTGGCGGCGTTTCCCATCGAGATCCCTTCCCAGACCCGGCACTGGCTGCTGCTGGTGTATGACCGTGCCAATGCCGTGCTGCATGCGCATCAGGATGCGCGGCAGCGGGTGGAGTGGTCGGCCTCTGTGATCGCCATCCTGTGCCTCGGTCTCTGGGCCATCCTGCACTTCGGCGTGGCCACCCGGCTGGAGCGGCTGGCACGCTCTGTGCGCGAGTTTGGCGAAGGCCGGAGCATCAGCATCGACCCCGTGAAAGGTGGCGATGAAGTGTACGAGCTCTCCCAGGCGTTCCGCAAAATGACGCAGCAGCTGGCGGACCGCGAACAAGAGCGCACCGTGCTGGAGCGCGCGGTGATTGATTCCGCCGAGAACGAGCGCCGGCGCATCGGGCATGAGCTTCATGACGGCATCGGCCAGCAGCTTACCGCCGTGCTGATGGCCATCAACGGCCTGCACGATGAGCTGCAGGCCAAGGCCCCCGCCTTTGCCGAGCACGCACAGCATGCCAGCCAGAGCCTGCGTGAAGCCCTGGCCGAGATGCGGGGCCTCTCCCACGGGCTGGCCCCGGTGCCCCTGTGGGAGCAGGGGCTGGAGCATGCCCTGCAGGCGCTGGCAGACATCACCACGCGCAGCTCCGGCGTGCGGTGCGTGTTTGAGTGCCCGGATCACATCCTGGAGATCAGCGAGGCGACGGCGTGCAATCTTTACAGGATCGCCCAGGAGGCGGTGAACAACGCCCTGAAGCATGCGGATGCCGGAGAGATCCGCATCGGCCTGGAGAGCCGTGATGGATTCATTGTGCTGGAGATTGATGATGATGGCTGCGGCCTGCCGGAGACTCCTTCCAAAGGCGGCGGCATTGGCTTTCGCATCATGCAGCATCGCACAGAAATGATGGGCGGCAGGATGGAGCGCGGCGCTCCGCCCGCAGGAGGCACGCGCATCGCCGTTCACATCCCCAACACCCCATGACAACCACAGACACCCTCGAAAAAACCTGCCGCCTCGTGCTCGTGGACGATCATCCCGCCGTGATCAATGGCTATCGCTACATGCTGCAGGCCTATCCCAGCTTTGAAATCTGCGGCACGGCGGCGAATGAATCTGAAGCGCTCGCTTTGGTGGCCAAAGAAAAGCCGGACCTGCTCATCACGGATCTGAATATGCCGGGCCGTGGCGGTCTGGAGCTCATCAAAGATCTCACGGCCCTGCACCCCGGGCTGAAGATCATCGTCAGCTCCATGCATGATGAGATGCTCTGCGCCGCACGCGCCCTGCGCGCCGGCGCCAGCGGCTACGTGGGCAAGGACAGCCCCGGCAATGCGCTGATGGATGCCATTCACAAGGTGCTGGATGGCGGCGTGTATGTGAGCGAGCGCCTGGCCGCGCACCTCGCCGCGTCCTTTGCCACCCCACGTCCGCGAGGATCGAGTGAATCTCCGCTGACGAAGCTGAGCGACCGCGAGTTTCAGGTGTTCGAGCTTTTCGGCCAGGGCCAGACCGCGAAGGAAATCGCCGAGCAGTTGCACCTGAGTCCGAAGACCGTTTCAGTCCACCGGGATCACATCAAAGAAAAGATGGGCTTTGTCACGAGCGCGGAAATGATCCGGCAGGCGGTGCGCTGGGTGGAGACGCAGCGGGATGTGCTGAAGTGAGGCCGCGGCGATCCAGGCCCGAGCGCTGCGCAGGCCTTCGTAGGATGGGTGTGGCGACAGCCCGGTTTATCCTTCGAAGCACGCAGTGCGACGTGTCCTCCGTAGCTCGTAGAGCGAAGGGGGAAGAATGGACCCGTCCACCAGCGTACGGCAAGACTCTATGGCGTGCGAACGCCCTCGCAGCGCACAGCAGGCACCCCGGCGGACGAACGTCCTTGCAGCGTGCAGCAGGCGGTGGGGCGTACGAACGCCCTCGCAGTCGGGCGGTTTGGCGAAGGGGGCGATGGAAGATGCAGCGCTCCCGACGCCAAACACGGCCGACCTACGGGCGGAGTGCTGCTTGGACGTAGGACGGTCGTGGCGAAGCCCGCCCGTCTATCAGCGTCTTGCTGACACCATGGCGTACGAACGTCCTCGCAGTCGGGCGGTTTGGCGGAGGCGGCGGTGGAAGATGCAGCACTCCCGACGCCAAACACGGCCGACCTACGGGCGGAGTGCTAGGCCCGGCACCTAAACGCGGAAGGCACCAGCGCTGATACCGCAAAGGCTGCACGGCTCCATGGTGGGACGTTCAACCAATGCAGCCGGTCAAGCGCATGACGTGCTTGTGAACGGCTCAGATCACGCAGCCATGGCCATCCTCCCCACCCCGCACCACTGCCACCATGAACCCGTCTTCGTACTTCCACTCCCAAATCTGGGCTTCAGGCAGCAACCACATGCATTCGAGTTTTACGGATGTTCATCAGCACCTTGATGATACCGCGCATCTCTTCGATGAGATGATCGAAGACTCGCAGACGGCCACGGGACAAAATCCGCCGCTCCATCCAAAACTTAAAGCAAAGGTTTTGTTCCAATTCTTTGATGGCTGGCCCATGTCAGATTCGTGAGCTTCAGGCGTTCAACAACCACCCTCCGCCTGAAATGAGAAAGCCAGATCGCATCGTCATCGTGGACAGCAACCCAGCCAGCCTGGCGGCGTTTCGTGCTGAGCTGGAAACCCAGCCAGACCTCACCCTGGCGGCAGCCGTGACCTGCGCCTCCTGCTCCTTTGCCGCAGTCTCCGCGCAGAAGCCGGATCTGGTGGTCATCAGCCTGAGCCTGCCGGGGCATCGGGTCCTGGAACTCGTCAAGGATCTGCTGGTTCTGCATGCGGGCCTGAAGTTTCTCATCGTCACCAGCCACGGGGCAGAGCTGGAGACCAGCCGCGTCCTGCGCGCCGGAGCCCACGGCTGCATCCAGAGCAGCAGCAGCACCGCCGCCAAGCTGGACACCATGCGCCAGATTCTGGCCGGCCACCACAGCTTCAGCCCTCAGCCAGCCCACCGCCAGCCCGCAGCCACCGGCCTGCCCCCGCTGCACTGGGTGAATGCCACGCTGCCGCTCTAGCGCCTCCCCCGTCTACGTCGCCGCCACCCAGCGCTGCCAGAGACGCAGCAGCGGTGTGAGCACCACAAAGCCCAGCGCCAGCGGAGCCGAGACGTTTGCAATCGCGAGCGCATCCACCACGACGATGCCTGCGAGCAGCCAGCCCACGGCCTTGCCGATGGCGGGGCCGCCTTTGCGCATGGTGTGCGTGGCAAAGGCCACCAGCAGGGCAAACACGCCCAGAACTAGCACCTGCACCGGGCTGCCACCCGCAGCAGAAAACCGCATGGCGCAGACGATGGCCGGTGTGTAAAGCAGGGCGAACGCCAGCAAGGAAGCCGGCACAGGCAGAGCCTCGTTTTTGTGCTCCAGCCGCGCCGCCATGGTGATGCCGACAATGTAGCACCCGATGGCCAGCGCAAACGGCAGCACCAGCATGGGGCCCGCAGGCAGGAAGCCCGTCTCATAGCGCCATTCGGCCCCGAAGAAGGACAAGGCCCCCTTCTGGCTGGCGAATGAAAACGGTGCCACCGCAGAGGCGGCCATCAAATACAGCAGCAGACGGCAGGCCCCCATGACGATCACCGAGCCCGCCCAGCGCTTGTGATAGAGATCATAAAACACCACGGCCCCCAGCAGCAGCCCGGTGATCTGCGGATTGGCCCCATATCCCAGCGCAATGACGCCTCCCACAAAGAGCATGCTGCAGCTCACCGCCCAGGCGGCGCGCGCACTCACCTGCCCGCTGGGAATCGGCCGCTCCTTGCGGTGCTCACGGTCGAAGTCCGCATCGGCCGCATCATTCAAAATCATGCCGCCTGTGTAGATCAGCGAAGCCGCCAGCAGCAGCCACGCCAGACGTGGATCCAAGAGCGCGCCTCCAGCGAGCAGCCACGCTGCAATGACGTTGGTCCACGCAGTCGGGAGATTGGAAATACGGGCGAGATGAAGCCAGGGGCGCATGCGCGCAGTGTCGAAACCCACAGAGCAAAGTCGAACAGTTATTTCAACATGCTGCGCACAAACGGCAGCATGGAGGAATACAGCGTGCTGCCGTGAAAGCGGGACAGCAGTTCACTCACGAGCTCGGCATCGCTGTCCACATCGGCGGGCAGCAGGTCTTCCCGCGTGTGCTCTCCGCAGGTGGCGCTGACGCGCACAAAGCAGGAGTCGCAGTCACGCCGCACTTCGCCACGCACGCCCTCCCCTTCCAGAACAAGGTCCTGCAGGGCGGGGCCGCTGGCTTTTTCAATCAGCTCCACGCTCAGGGAAGCGCGCAGCCGCTGGTTGATCCATGCAGCGAGCAGCAGCGCGGTGGTGCGCTGTCCTTTGAGATGAGTGATGCGGATGGACTGAAGCTTGGAGAGGTGGTGGCAGGCGGTGGCGTCCTGAAAGCAGGCAGCCAGGGCGGTGCGCATGAAGTGCGAGCGCGTCCACGCGAGATCGCGCACATCAAAGTCACAGCTCTCGGCGTTCATGGCGGCCAGCAGCGCATCAAACTGCTTTGCGGGATCTTCCCAGCGCGCGCTGTCGATGATCAGGGTGTCGATGCGGCTGTAGAGCCGCTCCTCAAAGTTCTTGGACAGATCCGCCTGCCACCAGACGACGAGCGGCAGATCGGAGTCGAGGTGCGCGAAGACGATGTTCTGCACCTGCGCGGCGTTTCCGCCTTCCAGCACAAAGCTGATCTGCTCGCTGCACACGATCTGCTTGCCCTGGTAGGGACGGCACAGCGCCTGAATCCACGCCCGTGCGCGCGGCGGCTGGGCTTCGGGCAGCGCGAGGATGAGCAGCGCCCGGCAGGCATGCTGCGCGGCCACGTGGTCGAGCAGTTCGTTGTCAGCCACCAGCTGGCAGCCATCTTCAGTGTAGATCGCCAGATTGATGAGCGAGGCACGCGTCTTGGCCTCGTCCCCTTCCCACAGCTGCTTCAGCGCACGGTCAATGCGCCCGATGGGCGTTTCGAGACCAAGGCGGTCGAGGTCGGAGTCGTTGAGAGTGGTGGGAGGCATGATGGTGTTCCTCCAGATTAAAGCAGCCTCCACTCACGCCCATCCGCACGCAGCAGGTCATCGGCCTCCTTCGGCCCCCAGCTTCCCGCCGGGTATTCGTGCATGGTCGGCGGTGTGTCTGATTTGTGCCAGGCGTTCTCGATTTCATCGATGAACCTCCAGGCGCTCTCGACTTCATCGCGGCGGGCGAACAAGGTGGCGTCACCGGCCATGGCATCGAGCAGCAGACGCTCGTAGGCCTCGGGGCTGGCTTTGCCAAAACTGGAGGAGTAGCGGAAGTCCATCTTCACCTGCTGGATGCTCATGGCCTGTCCCGGCTGCTTGCAGAGAATGCGCAGCGCGATGCCTTCGTCCGGCTGAATGCGGATGACGAGGGTGTTCTCGCTGTTCTTGAGCATCGTGGAGGTGGCAAAGGGCACCTGCGGCGGCTTCTTGAAATGAATGCTGATCTCCGTGGCCTTCTTCGGCAGCTGCTTGCCCACACGGATGTAGAACGGCACGCCCTGCCAGCGCCAGGTGTCGATCATGAGGCGCAGCGCCACATAGGGCTCGGTCTGGGACTCAGGATTCACGCGGTCCTCCTGCCGGTAGCCCACACGCGGCGTGCCATCCACGCTGCCTGCGGTGTATTGGGCGCGGATCACGTTTTTGCCCACGGCCTCAGGCCCGACGAGCGGACGCAGGGCGCGGATGACCTTCACCTTTTCATCACGCACACTGTCCGCGCTGAGATCGGTCGGCGGCTCCATGGCCACGAGGGAGACCAGCTGCAGCAGATGGTTCTGCACCATGTCACGCAGCGCACCGGCGGTGTCATAGTAGCCTCCACGGCCGCCTTCCATGCCGAGGTTTTCCGCGCAGGTGATCTGCACGTGGTCGATGTAGCGGCTGTTCCAGTTGGGCTCAAAAATGGAGTTGGCAAAGCGCAGCACCATGATGTTCTGCGCGGTTTCCTTGCCCAGATAATGGTCGATGCGGTAGGTGTCCTTTTCCGCAAAGGTGGCGGCGACCACCGAGTTCAGGCCCTGCGCTGTGGCGAGGTCTTTGCCAAAGGGCTTCTCACACACCACGCGCGCCCATTTGCCCTTCGCCCCCTGGTTCAGCCCGGCGGCCCGGATCATCTCCAGGATGGGCTTGAAGGCCTCCGGCGCGGAGGCCAGGTAAAAGAGGCGGTTGGCAGGCGTGCCACGCTCTGCATCAAACTGGTCGAGCAGCTTCGCCAGAGACTTGTAGCCTTCGAGGTCTTCGAATTCGCTGCGGTGGTAGTGAATGCACTGGGAGAAGCTCTGCCAGAGCTCGTCATTGTGGCCCTGGCGGCTGTTCTTGCGGTTCCCCTCTTCCAGCTCCTTGCGGAAGACCTCGTCCGTTTTGTCACGCCGGGCGAAACCCACCACTTTGAACTGCGGGGGCAGATCGCCCGCAGCGGCGATGTTGTAGATGGCGGGAATCAGCTTGCGGTGAGTGAGGTCACCGGTGGCACCAAAGATGACCACGGAGCAGGGTTCCGCGCGGTGGCGGGAGAGCAGAGTCTCTTGAAAGGGATTTTCCAGTTCGGACATGGCTTTAAAGCAAGGACTACGCCACAAACACGGCGCAGGACTGCCAGACTAACCCGCCGCCCTCTGATGGCAACCAACGATGCCGCCGCAGCAGGCCCGGGTCGATGAAATGACTTCATGGATGCCATGAATTCGCTTGGAGTCATCATGTGGGGGTACCCCGCTAAAATTAGGCATCTCTTTCGCTGATTTTCTCTATGCTCTCTGAGTTTCAAAGGTTTGACAGCACGGCTCATCCGTTGACAGTCACAGGGCAATGAGCAAACCGGCACCTGAGCCAGACATTCCAATTCCGGAAGACGTAAAAAAAGACAAGGGCTTGTGGGAAAAAACCCGCAAAAGCCTGATCGAGCGTCTGAACAATTGGGAAGATCAGAAGACCTGGAACGAGTTTTACCAGACCTACTGGCGCCTCATTTTCAGCGTCGGCACCAAGGCGGGCCTCACCCGTGAAGAAGCCTTTGATGTGGTGCAGGAGACGATCATTGCCATCGCCCGCCAGGTGCAGAAGGGCCAGTACGATCCGCGTGCAGGCTCCTTCAAGGCCTGGCTTTTGCAGATGACACGCTGGCGTATTCTCGACGTGTTTCGCGCCCGCAAGCGCCAGCCCTCCCTGGCCGACCAGGGCAATGCGGACACCGAGGACACCAGCGGTCAGGTCATCGACCGCCTCTCCCAGGACAAGGACAACCTGCTGGAAAACATCTGGGACCGCGAGTGGCGTGACAACATCACCGCCGCCGCGCTGGAACGTGTCAAAGCCAAGGTTTCCCCCCGGCAGTTTCAAATTTTCGACTGCTACGTCATGAAGGGCTGGGGGGTGAAGAAGACCTCTGAAGCCCTCGGAATCAATGCCGCACAGGTCTATCTGGCCAAGCACCGCGTCGGTGCATTGGTGAAGAAAGAAGTGCAGGGGCTTGAGAATACGATGCTTTAGTGGGAGACTTCCAGGCGCTGGTTTTGGACAGTCCATTCAGCCACCCTCCTTCCACGCCAGCTTCATGAGTGATCCAGCAGACCTGCCCGCCGATCATACGCCTCCTCCGGAGAGCGAGGATGAAGCCGCCGCCTTGCCTGTCCTGGATGAGGCCGCACTCGAGGCAGATTCCTTCGAGATGAGCCTGCCCGCTCCGCCCATCGCGGTGCCGACGGCCCATGAAAAAGTGAAGAGCCGTGACAAAAACGGCCCGCCCTCCCACCGGGATGACATCGTCATTCCCGACTACACGCTGCTCAAGCGCATCGGCTCCGGGGCCTATGGTGAAGTGTGGCTGGCCCAGAGTGTGACGGGCGCGCTGCGTGCGGTGAAGATCGTCTGGCGTGAGGATTTTGAACTCACCCGCACCTTCCACCGCGAGTTTCAGGGCATCCAGCAGTTCGAGCCCATCTCGCGCGGCCATCCCTGCCTCGTGCACATCCTGCACGTCGGCTGGAATGAAAAACGCGGCTTTTACTACTGCGTGATGGAGCTGGCGGACGATGCCGAAAACGGCGCGAACATCAACGACGTGAAGACCTACGTGCCCCGCACGCTGACCACGGACATGAAGCGCCACGGCCGGCTGGACCCCTTCTTCTGCCGGGATGCTGGCGTGTACATGGCCGATGCCCTGCACTACATGCACAACCACGGGCTCACGCACCGTGACATCAAGCCCTCCAACATCATCTTCGTCGGCGGCGTGTGCAAACTGGCGGACATCGGCCTCGTCGCCGCCTTTGGGGAGCGCACCTTCGTCGGCACCGAAGGCTTCGTGCCCCCGGAAGGCCCCGGCACGCCGCAGGCGGACATCTACAGCCTGGGCAAGGTGCTCTATGAGATGAGCAGCGGCAAAGACCGCATGGAATTCCCCGAAGTGCCGGACAATCTCTCCGACGAGGAGTGGCCCTTCTGGCTCGACCTCAACCGCGTCATCTGCCAGGCCTGTGAAGCAGACCTGACCCGGCGCTTTGCCAATGCCTCAGATTTTGCCGAATCCTTGCAGCTTGTCGGCGGCATCAAACCGGAGAGCTTTGTCCGCCGCTTCAGCCGTGCGGCCATCATCACCACCCTGGCCTCCTTCCTCGTGGCGAGCGGCCTTGTCATGGCAAAGCACCAGCGTGAATGGAGCTATGAAATCCCGCTGCCGGTGAAACCGCTGCCGGTGCTGCCAGCGCGCCCGCAGACACCCACGCCGGGCAAACCGTGGCAGAACCGGCTCAAGCAGTGGTTCACTTACAAGCAAGATCGTCACGTCGCGGACCTGCCGCTCGGCGCGGATCTGTTCCGCGATTTTCTCCTCGAGATCAATCGTGCCGCCGAATATGAAGCGGCCAACATCACGCTTCCCGACAAGAGCATCCTGCCCGCCGCCGTGATACCTGCGGCGGATGCAGACGCTTTCTGCGCCTGGATGACCGCCGGAGACCGCCGGAGCGGACGCCTGGACCCTGATCACGAATACGCCTGGCGCGCGGCCACCATCCCCCAGACACCCGGCGCCTCAAAACCCAAGCCCGGACACAGCGCGATCCGCTGTGAAATCGTGGGCGTGAAGTTCGGCAGCCTGAACATCGCCAGCACGCCTGCAGGCGCGGAAGTTTTCGACGGAGAGCGCCTCATGGGCCGCACCCCCCTCCCTCTGCCCAAGGTGCGCGCAGACAGCTTCAACTACGAAATCATTCTGCCCGGTTACAAGCCCGAGCAGGCCGCCGGAAAGCTCAAGGAAGGCCAGAGCATCAGCTTCAACCTGCGTCTGAAAGCCACCGGCTCGGTGGTGTTTGGCAAGCCGTGGCAGAACAGCCTCGGCATCAAGTTTGTGCCTCTTGGCAAGGCCATGCTGGCCACCACGGAAACACGCCTCAAAGACTTCAACGAATTCGCCAAAGCCACCAATCAACCCCCGGTGGATGGCCGCGTGCTGGACGCCGGGCCGGATCTGCCCGTCAGCATGGTCAACCGTTCTGAGGCCGAGCAGTTCTGCCGCTGGCTGACGGATCGGGAGCGCGCGCAGGGCTTGCTCGAACCCGATCAGGAATACCGCCTGCCCAGCGATGATGAATGGAGCATGGCCGCCTATCTCTCGCGTGAAATCGGCAGCAATCCCTCCGAACGCAGCCTGCGCATCGAAGGCATCTACCCCTGGGGCTTCATCTGGCCGCCCCCCGTCAAATCCGGCAACTTCCTCGACAAAAGCGCTGACAAGACCGGCAAACTCGCCATCCCCAAATACGACGACGGCTTTGCCGGGCCCGCCCCCGTGGGCTCCTTCCGGGCGGATGGCCGGGGGCTGCATGACCTTTCCGGCAACCTCTGGGAATGGGTCTCTGATTCGTGGAACACCATGCCCGATCAGGGCGTCCTGCGCGGCGGAGCCTACACCACTTCAGAACGCCAGGAACTGCTCGCCTCCTTCCGCCGGCATGCCACCGCCACAGACCGCCATCCCGACGCCGGCTTCCGCCTGCTGCTCTGGAACATCGGCCAGCTGGCGCGTGAGGATGAAGATTGAGCCACAACTTTTGTGGGAATAAGCAATCTTCGCCTCTCCTCCCACGTATCAGCAAGCCCAACGCCATGAAACTCCGCCTCGCTCTTCTTTCCGCCCTTGCCGCCGCCTTCTGCATTGCCCAGGCCGAGGACAAACCCAAAACCGACTCCAAAACCATGCCCAAGCCCGAGATCGTGAAGTCTGAAACCGACTGGCAAAAAATGCTCACCCCCGAGCAGTTCCAAGTGACCCGCATGCGCGGCACCGAACGCCCCAATGGCGCGGCCTATGAAGAATTCGAGAAGCAGGGCGAAGGCACCTACTACTGCGTCTGCTGTGGCGCGGAGCTCTTCACCTCCAAGGAAAAATTCCACTCCGGCTGCGGCTGGCCTTCCTTCTACGACTCCTCCAAGGCCAAAGGCGTCTTTGAAAAAGTGGACAACAGCCACGGCATGCACCGAATCGAAACCGTGTGCAAACGCTGTGACGCCCACCTCGGCCACGTCTTCGAAGGCGAAGGCTTTAAAACCCCCACCGACCGCCGCTTCTGCATCAACGGCGTCGCCTTGAAATTCGTCCCCAAAGGCGGCCAAGCCCCCAAGCTCCTCGAAGTCAGCTCCGCCGCCGTGCAGACCAAGAAAGATGAAGTCGCCAAAGAAGGCGGCGTGGAGAAGAAGTAAGCGAGCATGCGCCGCGCCTCTCGTAGGACGGTCGTGGCGAAGCCCGCCCGTCCATCAGCGTACGGCAAGCCCCTCTGGTAGACGAACGTGCCAGTGGCTTCAGGGAGGGCAGCGTACGGCTGGCTCCATGGCCTACGAACACCCTGACAGTCGGGCGGTTTGGCGAAGAGCGTGGTGAAGCATCGCATGGCACCACGCGCCAAACACGGCCGACCTACGAACAAAGCCCTGGCCTCACATCTTCCCCGTCTTCACAAAGTCGATGATCTTCTGGTCATCGTCCCCTGCCGCCCAGGTCACGCGTAAAAAATCAGCGGGGTGCAGCCTGTGCTGCTCAAAGAATGCACGGTCCCCGCCGCAGCCGTACATCGTGTCCGGGTCCATCTCTCCACGCAGTTTGGCGCGTGCCTTCACGATCAAACGTGGCAGCCACGGAATGCCGTCCACCGCCGCCGGCTTGGGAGGAAGCGCGCTCGGCGGCACCGTTTTTCCGGTGCGCTCGCTCTTCTGCACCACGCGGAAGTAATCCCTGCGCACCGCAGCCACCAGCAGGCTTGTCTCCAGGGTGGGGCCTTCCGCTCCATACCGGCAGTGATCATCGACGAAGTCGAAGAACTCCTGGGGCGTGTAGCCGATGCCGTCCAAAAACGTCTTGTCCGCCTCCGTGAACCAGCTCACCGCACGGGTGTCTCCCCCAAGGTGCAGTTTGGAGCAGCGCTCGAAGAGTTCGCGGAAAGATGTGTCCCAGGTTAAATCGCTCATAAGAATAGGCTACGCATAACGAAGGTCTTCTGAGCGTCAAATATTCGCGCAACCAATCCGCACCTCCCGCGGTTTACATTGCGCATGACCCTCGCTAGCATGGCCGCCACACTGCCAGCCTACCTCATGCCCGAACCGGAACGGAACGCCCTCCCCCATTCACCGCCGGCAGCCGCCGACGATGCCGGGGAGTCTTCCGACCAGGAAAGCGTTCGTCTCATGCTCCGCGTCAAGGAGGGCGATGTGAAGGCCTTCGAGCGCCTCGTGGAAATGCACCAGAACGCCGTCGTCGGCACCTGCGCCCGCATGCTCAACAACATCGACGACGCCCACGACATTGCGCAGCAGGTCTTCATCCGCGTCTGGCGCAGCGCCCCGCGCTATGAAGTCACCGCCAAGTTCACCACCTGGCTCTTCACCATCACCCGCAACCTCGTCTTCAACGAAACCCGCCGCCGCTCCCGCCGCAAGGAGGTCAGCATCGAACAGGAGAACGAGGACGATCCGCCGAAGTACTTTGCCGATCACAGCACTCCTGGGGCCGATCACATCACCCAGCAGACCGAGCTGGAGCAGGCCCTGGACAAGGCCATCGCCGCCCTGCCGGAAAAGCAGCGCATCGCCGTGATCATGCGCCGCCACCAGGACCTGCCATACGAGGACATCTGCGCCGTCTTGAAAATGTCCCTCCCGGCGGTGAAGAGCCTGCTGTTTCGCGCACGCACGGAACTGCGGAAACACCTTGCGGCGTATCTGGGTGAGGACGTGGAGTAAGCGCATCGGTCACTTCTAAAATCAGCAATCGATTGCTCATCAATCGTCAATCGCGCATGACCATCGTCCCAGACGCCGGAGGATTGACGATTGTCGAACAATCGATTTTTGATTTTAGAGGTTCCAAGCCGTAGAGCGCCCGAACCACACGTCATGAAAGCCCAAGCCAACATCCTTGAAGATCGTCTCGTAGATTTCGCAGTTCGCATCATCACCGTCGTGGAGGCACTGCCCGACACAAAGGCAGGAAAACACATCGCGGGACAGTTGGTACGTTCGGGAACATCCCCAGCCCCCAACTACGGCGAGGCACAAAGCGCCGAATCCCGGGCCGATTTCCTCCACAAGATGAAAATTTGCCTCAAAGAACTTCGGGAAACCCTCATCTGGCTCAAGGTTGTCCAGCGCAAGCCCCTCTGCTCCAAATCACGCCTTGCTCCCATCCTCGCCGAATGCGACGAACTCATCAGCATCTTCGTCAAAAGCGTTCAGACCGCCGAACGCAGCAAAGGCTCCTCCATCTGAAGCTCATACTTCTAAAATCAAAAATCGATTGCTCGACAATCGTCAATCCTCCGGCCTGAAGCCATTGAGAATTGAAGAGCCATCGATCTTTGATGCTTGAAGTCCCCCCCTGCCTCCGGCGTATTCTCCGCTCCACCGCATGAAACTCTTCCTGCTCGCTCTTCTCGCCCCAACGCTGCTCTTCGCCGCGCCAAAGCCGCTCTTTCAGTCCAAGCTCATCTCCACCGCCACGCCGAACCACAGCGTCGAAATCAACGTCCCACTCTCAGGCGCGAAGGAACTCTTCCTCGTCGTCACCGATGGCGGCAATGGCTTCGCCGCCGACTGGGCGGACTGGGCCGAGCCACGCCTCATCCTCGCCGATGGCAGTGAGAAAAAACTGACCGAGATCGAATGGAAATCCGCCCAGAGCGGCTGGGGCAATGTGCGCGTGAATGCGAGTGCGGGTGGCACCGAGCTCCGCAGCGCGGGCAAATCCATCGAATACGGCATCGGCACGCATGCGAACAGCGTCATCGCCTTCAATCTCCCCGCTGGCACGAAACGTTTCAAAGCCCGGGGCGCACTCGATGAAGGCGGCACCAAGCAGGGCGGCGACAGCGTGGAGTTCCGCGTCTACACCGAAAACCCCGGCCCCATCGTCGCCACCGACAACGCCTCTCACGATCCTGAAACCGCCGTCGCTTCCCTCGATGTGCATCCCGAGCTCAAGGTGCAGCTCTTTGCCAGCGAGCCCATGATGGCCAGCCCCTCCAGCATCGACATCGATGCACGCGGCCGTGTGTGGGTCTGCGAGGTGGTGAACTACCGCAAGCACCTCGGCGAGCGTGCCAAAGGCGACCGCATTCTCATTCTCGAAGACACCGACGGCGATGCCAAGGCGGACAAATCCACCGTCTTCCATCAGGGCCACGATGTGGACAGCGCCCACGGCATCTGCATCCTCGGCAACAAAGCCCTCATCTCCTGCGGCGACGACGTCTTCTGGCTCATCGACGACAACGGAGACGACAAGGCTGATCGCAAGGAACTCATGTTCACCAAGATCGGCGGCGCACAGCACGACCACGGCATCCACGCCTTCCACTTCGGCCCCGATGGCCGCCTCTACTTCAACTTTGGCAACGCCGGCAAGCAGCTCTGCGACAAAGACGGCAAGCTCATCACCGACATCCACGGCGTGAAATGCACCAACCAGAACAACCGTCCCTACCAGCAGGGCATGGTCTTCCGCTGCGAACTCGACGGCAGCAACGTCGAGCTGCTCGCCTGGAACTTCCGCAACAACTGGGAAGTCGCTGTCGATAGCTTCGGCACGATGTGGCAGTCCGACAACGACGACGACGGCAACAAGGGCGTGCGCATCAACTACGTCATGGAGTTCGGCAACTACGGCTACTCCGACGAAATGACCGGCGCCGGCTGGCAGACCCCGCGCATCGGCTGGGAGAGCGAGATCCCCCTGCGCCACTGGCACCAGAACGATCCCGGCGTCATCCCCAACATGCTGCAAACCGGTGCCGGCAGCCCCACCGGCATGCAGGTCTATGAAGGCGATCTCCTCCCCAGCATCTTCCACGGCCAGCCCATCCACTGCGACGCCGGCCCCAACGTGGTGCGCGCTTACATCACCCAGCCCGACGGCGCAGGCTACAAGGCCGAGATCGTCAACATCATCGAAGGCACCAAAGACCGCTGGTTCCGCCCCAGCGATGTGGCCGTCGCGCCCGATGGCTCATTGATTGTGGCTGATTGGTACGACCCCGGTGTCGGCGGACATGGCATGGGCGATGTGACGCGCGGGAGGTTGTTCCGTGTGACGACGCCAACGAGTTTGAAGTTTCAGATTCCAAGTTTCAAGCTGGACACTGTAGAAGGAGCCGTGGCCGCATTGAAGTCACCGAATGAAGATCAGCGCTATCTTGCATGGCAAAAGCTTCATGAGAAACCAGGCTTTGGTCCATCGTCCAGCCTGTCTAAAATTTACCGGGATAATACCGAACAACCAGCACACCGCGCGAAAGCTTTCTGGTTACAAGCCAGCCTCTTCGCCAAGGACAGTGAAATCACCACCTCGCGAACCTTGCCAGAGCC
Organism: Prosthecobacter sp.; assembly: GCF_044222345.1. Lineage (GTDB taxonomy): Bacteria > Verrucomicrobiota > Verrucomicrobiia > Verrucomicrobiales > Verrucomicrobiaceae > Prosthecobacter. The sequence continues at coordinate 44,241 of NZ_JBGANL010000039.1, read as the reverse complement.
CCATGAGTTGTTTTTAAAGCAACTCCAACAGATGCTCCATGATAGCGATCCCAACCTCCGCATCACCGCCATCCGCGCCGCCCGCATGCTCTGGCAGCAGAAGCAGCCGGAGAAGCTGCGTAAGTTCATCGCCAAAGTCGTGGAAGACAAGGACGCCGCCGTGCGCCGCGAGGCAGCGATTGCGCTGAGGTTTGATCAAAGCGCAGATGCTCGCACACTTTGGGCACGCATTGCCTCCTACTGCACCAGTTCTGATCGCTGGATTGTCGAGGCGCTTGGACTCAGTAATGAAGGACAGGAAGAGTCCCGGCTTGCCTTGATAGGCGATGCTGTAAAACAAGAGGATGATGCGCTCACAGCAGAACTCCTCTTGCGGTATCGTGACCGCGGAATTCCCGGCATCATCGCAGAACAGCTTGTGAGCAGCAAAGAGCCTCAGTCCCAGTATTTCCACAAACAACCTCAACGCTGCCTCCGCGCCCTCCAGCTCCTCTCCTACAAGCACCCCAAGGAAGTCTCCGCCGCCGCCCTCACCATCTTCCTCAAAGCCGACGCAGACACCGCCCTCGCCGCCACCGCGCTTCTTGATCGCAACACCATCGCCTCCAATCCCGAGGCCAAGGCGCGTCTCGATTCTCTGCTCAAGCCCGTCATCGGCAAAGCGGAGTTTGTCTCTCTCGTGGAGCGGCTCAACCTCACCGGCTTCGAAAAAGAACTGCTGGATTTCATCATCGCCAATCCGAATGCGCCGGAGTCGGTGAATGCCGCACGCCTCATCGCCGCCAATCGCGATGGCGCGCTGCGTTTCCTCAAGACCGCCGATGCCGCCTCCGCCAAAGCCCTCGTCGCCGCACTCGGTCGTGTCAGTGACCGCGCTTCCGTCGCCGTCCTCAATCAAGCTTTCTGGCCCGAGAAACGCGCAGACGTCCGCCACGTCATCATCGACGCCCTCGCCCTCAGCGGCGAAGGCGGGCGCGCCATCCTCAAGTGGCAGAGCGAAGGCAAACTGCCCGCCGAATTCAAAGACCAGTCCGCCCTCGCCCTCAGCCGCAACACCGATGCCGGACTGCGCAGTGAGGCCGCCACAGCGCTCCCCCTCCCCGCTGCGCAAGGTTTGGAAAACTTCCCCAAGCTGCCCGAACTCGTGAAGCTCAAGGGCGATGCTGCCAAAGGTCCGCAGATGTTCATGCAGGCCGGTTGCGTGGCCTGCCACCGCGTCAAAGGCCAGTACATCGACTTCGGCCCCGATCTCTCACAGATCGGCGCCAAGCTCTCAGCCGAGGGCCTTTTCACCGCCATCCTCTACCCCAGCGCCGCCATCGAGCACAGCTTCGTCGGCCAGACCATTACGACGAAGGAAGGCCAGACCCTCACCGGCTATCCCATCAGCGACACCGACACCGAACTCACCCTCCGCATCGCCGGCGGAGCGTCCACCCCCGTCAAGAAATCCAGCATCACCAAGAAGGAAGAACTCAAACTCTCCCTCATGCCCCCCGGCCTCGCCGGAGCCATCGACCCCCAGGGCCTGGCTGATCTCGTGGCGTGGCTGCAGACGCTCCGGTAGAAAGATCCCTCCTTGCACGCCGCAGCTTCGCCCATATTCTTCTTCCATGACGATCACCCTCACAGCCCCTGCTGAAGCACTGCTGCGTGAACAAATTGTCCAAGGCAGCTTCGAAAACATCGATGCAGCCGTTGAAGCTGCCGTGCAGACCACCTTTGGACACCGTGCTTCCAAAGCACTCGAGTCCCTGCTCGACGAGGCGCTTGATCACCCGGGGCGTCGTGTTCCCCTGGCGGAATTGCGTGCTCGTCACGCATGAAGGCCGTCTCCTTCAACCCAGTCGCCATCACCGACCTCGACGAGATCATCAGCCATCTCTCGGAGGACAATCCCGATGCGGCGGCCAATGTCCGCACGGCCATCTTTGAAACAGCCCATATCCTCGGGTCACATCCGGGTCTCGGGATTCGTCCCCGTTTCAGCGCGCCGCGTTTCGCCGGCATCCGTTTCATTCCCACAAGCAACTATCCCAATTACCTGGTTTTCTATCGCGAAGGCACAGAGGAAATCGAAATCCTGCGCATTCTTCACGGCGCACGAAACCTCCCGCCTCTTTTCGAATAGAGCGCTTCAACCATGCGCCGTTGACCTGAAACTTTTCCATTCCCCCGGCGTTTCAGCCACACCATGCGCCTGCTCCTTCCCGTCCTCCTCGCCATCGCCCTGCCGCTGCACGCCCAGAAGGCCGGCAAGAACAAGCCTTTGATCAAGCTGACCGCTATCGAAGTCGCGACCAAGGACATCGTCTATAAAACCACGCCGCAGGGCGAGCTGAAGCTGCATGTATTCTCGCCCAAGGGAGAAGTGCAGGCCGCGGTGCTCCGCCCCTGCGCGGTGTTCTTCTTTGGCGGCGGTTGGAAGAGCGGCTCCTACCTCCAGTTCGTGCCGCAGGCGGAATACCTCGCCAGTCGTGGCATCATCGCCATCAGCGCCGACTACCGCATCCTCAACGTCCACAAGACCACGCCGGACAAAGCGGTGGAAGATGCCAAGAGCGCCATCCGCTGGGTGCGTGGCCACGCCACCGAGCTTGGCATCGATCCCACCAAGATCATCGCAGGTGGCGGCTCGGCGGGCGGACACCTCGCGGCCTGCACGGCACTGACTTCAGCTTATGACGCCGAGTCAGACGACAAATCCATCTCCGCCAAACCGAACGCCATGGTGCTCTTCAATCCGGCCATGAACATCGCCACGCTCTTCAAGCAGCGCGCCACCGGCGAAGGCCCCATGACGCTGGAAATGGCGGAGGCCATCACGCCCAACAACTTCGTCACCAAGGACACCCCGCCCGCCATTCTCTTCTTCGGCACCGCCGACAAGCTCAAAGCCGGTGGCGATGAGTATGTCGCCAAAGCCAAGTCGCTCGGCCTCCGTGCGGAGATGTGGTCTGCAGCGGACATGCCGCACGGCTTCTTCAACAAGGAACCCTGGATGCAAGTCACGGCGAAAAAGATGGACGAGTTCCTCACCTCCCTCGGCTACCTCGGGGGCGCACCCACGATCAAGCTGCCGGAGAACGCGCCCTCATTGAAGCACGAGAACTGATTGAAAAAAGCGGCGCGAGCGGCGTTTCTTCCCCGCATGCTTACCGAATCCTCCCGCGCCGCCGATTTCCCCAGCCTCAAAGGCATTCATTACCTCAACACCGCCGCCGAGAGCATCCCGCCGCTCTGCGTGAATGAGGCCGTGGCAGAGTACATGTACCACAAATCGCTCGGCATGCGCGGGCGCGATTTCCACTTCCCGCGTGTGGAAGACTGCCGCGAGATCACTGCACGCCACCTCGGCCTCAGCACCGATGAAGTCTCCTTCTGCTCCTGCAGCTCCGAGGCCTACAACCTCCTCGCCAACGCGCTGCAGCTCACACCCAAGGACGAAGTCATCGTCACCGATCTCGACTTCCCCGCCGGAGCCACCCCCTGGATCACCGCGCCGGAGGCTTCACGCCCCGTCACACGCCTCTGGAAAAATCGTGAAGGTGCCCTGGACCTCACCGATCTCGCCGCGCTGCTCAATGAGCGCACCGCGCTCGTGCAGGTCAGCCTCGTGAGTTTCTACAACGGCCACCGCATCCCCTTCGCTCCGCTGCGCGACATCATCCGCAAGCTCGCGCCGCAGGCCGTCATCGCCGTGGATGTCACGCAGGCGCTGGGCCGCGTCGCGCTTGATTGCCAGGACGCCGACATCATGATTTCCAGCACGCACAAATGGACCCTCGGCATCCATGGCGGGGGCGTCATCGGCATTCCGAAAAAATCCGCCGCACGCCTCACCACCACTGCCGGTGGCTGGTATCACATCGCGAACGCCTTCGATGCCGACCGCTTTGAAAGCGCCCGCATCAAGCCTGGCGCGCTCAGCTTCTCCGTCGGCATGCCCAGCTTTGCCGCTTTGTATGCCTTGAATGCTTCGCTGCGTTACCTCGAAGCCGTGGGCATGGACAAGATCATCGCGCATGCCGATCCGCTCGTCGCCCGTGTGCATGCCGGATTGAAGGAGCTGGGCCTCACCGCGCTCAGCGCCGCACAGCCCGGCTGCTCCAGCGGCATCGTCGCCTTCAAGCACGACAACACCGCCGCCATCAATGAGGCTCTGCTCGCGCAAAACATCCACGTCATGCATCAGGTGGGCCGCATCCGCATCGCCGTGCATGGCTACACCACTGCGGAGGACATCGAGAAGCTGCTGGCCACGCTGCGCAGCGTGATGTGAGGCAGGCTCCGTGGAGCGCGGACTTCAGTCCGCAGCAGGTCGCAAGCACACCGAGGGTGTTAAACGCCCCTGGATGCCGCAAACACGCTGACCCTCGGTGTCATGTGCGATGACTCGTCATTAAGAACCCAGCGCTTTGGCGGAGTGCTGCGGACTAAAGTCCGCGCTCCCAGGCGCTGGGCGCACTGCACAGAGCCTTTTTTTCACGCGCCGTCACTCCACCCCTTGCCCTGAGAGTCAGCAAGCCTATCCTCCGCGATCTTGGACTGGGAATCGCCAAAACTCCTTCTGCTCATCCTGCCCGCAGTCGCTCTGCTGCTGTGGATCGAATCGCGCTCATCGCATCCCATGACGGGATTGCGCAAGCGCCTGCTGCTGGTCACCCGCGCCATCGGCGTCATGCTTGCCATCGCTGCGCTCGCCGGACCAGCCCGTGTGACGCAGACAGGGCGCAAGGCGCTCGGCATCATCGTCGATGCCAGCCAGAGCATGGGCGAGGAAGGCTTGAAAAAATCCCTCGCTGAAGCCGCCCGTGTTCGCTCGGGTCTCGGCAGCGGGATTGACTCGTTCATCGTGCAGCTCGGCTCCCAGCCCGAGCTCCTGCCCGCAGGCAGCACACCCGCCATGCAGGCCGCATGGCAAAAGGAACACGGCGGAGACAGCCACTATGCCGCCGCCGTCGAATACGCGGAGGCTTTGTTCCCTCCCGGTGCCAGCCGCAACATCCTCATCATTGGCGACGGCCATGAAACACGCGGCAGCCTGCTGGATGCCGCACGCGAAGCCGCCGTCTCCGGCATCAAACTGCACGCGCTGCCCGTGGCGGGCCCGAATCGCCCGGATGCACGCATGCTGTCGCTCACGCCCAATCGCACACGGTTGTTTGAGGGAGCCAGTCTGAGTTTAAAGGCGGCCTTTGAAAGCACCATCGCAGGCACCGGCACCCTGAAGCTCTACGAAAACGGCATCGAGGTGGAAAAACGCCCCGTCACGCTCAAGCCCGGCGCCACGCAGGAGATCGTCTTCAATCGCACGCCGTCCACACGCAACACCTTCCAATACCGCGCGGTGCTGGAAGGGATCGCTGGCGACACGCTGCCGGGCAATGACAGCGCCCTCGCCATCGTGGATGTGCGCGGACGGCTGCGGCTCCTCTACATCGAATCCGACGCCGCCGAAGGCCGCTACCTGATGCAGGCGATGGAGAAGGAAGGCATCGAACTGGACATGCGCCAGCCCGGCAATCTCGCCATCACCTTTGAAATGCTCGGCGGCTACGACGGCGTCATCCTCTCCGACGTTCCAGCGCACCAGCTCGGCGAGCCGCTCATGAATGCGCTGCGCGATTACGTCGATAAACTCGGCGGCGGTTTGATCATGCTCGGCGGCCCGGGTTCCTTCGGCGTCGGTGGGTACTATCGCAGCCCCATTGAGGAAGTGCTGCCCGTGCGGCTCAAGGCACCCGACGAGGAGGAAAAGCAAAGCGCCGCCGTCGCCATCGTGCTGGACCGTTCCGGCTCCATGGCCGGTGAAAAACTCGAGATGGCCAAGAGCGCCGCCATCGCCACGGCTGAAGTGCTGGGGCACAACGACTCGCTCGGTGTGTGGGCCTTTGATTCGGAGGCGCACGTCGTCGCCCCCATGACGCGCCTGACTTCCACCAATGCGGTGTCAGGTCAGATCGCCGCCATCGCCTCCGGTGGCGGCACCAATCTGCTGCCTGCCTTTCAGCTCGGGCGCGAGGCACTCTTGCGCACGAAGGCCCGCGTGAAGCACATGATCATCCTCACCGATGGCCAGACCGCAGGCTCCGGCTACGAACAGCTCGCCACGCAGTGCCGCAACGAAGGCCTCACCATCTCCACCGTCGCCATCGGCGAAGGCTCGCACGTCGCGCTGCTGCAGGCCATCGCCTCCAGCGGCGGCGGGCAGTCCTATTCCACCATGGATGCCAGCAGCATCACGCGCATCTTCACGCAGGACACTCTCATGCACACCGGCCGCATGATTCGTGAGGAGCCCTTCATGCCGGAGCTGAAGGAAAAAGATCCCATCCTCGCCGGGTTTGAAAAGTGGGATTCGCCCGAGCTTCTCGGCTACGTGAAAACCACCCGCCGCACTTCGGCGCAGGTGCCGCTCGTCACCGAGACCGGAGATCCCCTGCTCGCCCACTGGCGCTTCGGCCTCGGCAAGGCCACGGCCTTCACCTCCGATGCGAAAAGCCGCTGGGCCTCGCTGTGGATCGCGCGCTGGAGCGGCTATGGCCGTTTCTGGTCCCAGGTGCTGCGTGAAACCGCCCGCGCTCCACAGGGCCGCCTCATGGATCTCTCCGCGCGCATGGAAGGCGATGACGCACGCATCAGCGTCGATCTCCTTGCCGACGCCGGCACCCGCGCCAACAACGCCACCGTCTCCGCCGAGGTCTTTCACGTCGCTGCAGACGCCCTGGGTGCGCCGCTGAAAGCCGTGCAAAAGCTGACGCTGCGGCAGGATGCCCCCGGCACCTATGTCACAGACTTCAAACCCACGCAGGCCGGCGTGTATCTCATCCGCGCCCAGTTCGGTGCCGAGATGGTCACCACCGGCCTCATCCACAATCCCTCCACCGAAGCCAGCCTTGGCACCGTGAACGAAGAACTGCTGAAGGAGGCCGTGCGCATCACCGGCGGTGATTACCTCACCGACGCCAAACGCCTGCCCAATCTGGAGACCACCAAGGCCGTGCAGTATGAAGAACTCTGGCCCACCCTGCTGCTCTCCCTGCTGACGATCTTCCTCATCGACACCGCCATCCGCCGCTGGGAGCACGTGGTGGGTTTGTGGCAGTTGGTACCGATGCGCAAGGCGGCGTGAGTAACGAAGTTTATTCGTAGGTTGGGCGTGTTTGGCGCACTGCGCTTTTTCAACACCCGCAGACTGCTTCGACAAACTGCCCGACTCTGGGAAAGGCACCGAATTATAGACGTTTCCACACGCTGACAGACGGGCGGGCTGTCGCCACACCCATCCTACGACCAGGCGGGCGGCATGCTGCATTTCATACCAGGACTACGAAGGCCAGCATGCTCAATGCCCGAGTCACAGCAACGGCTCCACCCGCTCCTGAATCAACTTCACCAGCTCCTTATCCATGAACCGGTAATCATCCGAAATATCCAGCACCTCGATCCGCAGCTCTTGCACAAGTCCCGGAAACTGCTCACGCAGTCTCTGCTTGTGCGCATGCTCCATCACCAGCACCAGATCTGCCCAGCGCAGCAGCCTTTCCGAAACACGACACCGTGCCGCAGGACTAACCCCCGCACTGCGCACCTCCACACGCGGATCGTTTTGATACACCTTCTCCGCCGTCGGGCTGCGCCATTGGTTGCGGGAGCAGAGGAAGAGAAGGTTCATGGTCAGGAAAAGTGATGCGGGCACTCCTGCCCGCAATCCGAATCACCCATCGCTCCGCTGCGGCCAAGTCAAAGACCACAGCGGATGCTTTGGATAGCTCGTGTGCAGGCAAGAGTGCCTGCATCACTTATCACTTCTTCACCAGCAGGCTCTTCCCCGTCATCTCTGCCGAGGGCTTCACGCCGAGCATGTCCAGCAGGGTCGGAGCGATGTCGGCGAGCTTGCCATTCGCAACGGTGTAGCTGTTCGCATCTGCGGCGACGTAGATGCCGTGAACGAGGTTCGTCGTGTGCGCGGTGTTGGGGGATCCATCCGGATTGCGCATGAGCTCGCAGTTGCCGTGGTCGGCGGTGATGAAGAGCTTGCCGCCGAGCGCCAGCACCTTCTCCACGATCATTCGCACGCCGAGGTCGATGGTCTCGCAGGCATGGATGCCCGCTTCGACGACGCCCGTATGTCCGACCATGTCGGGGTTGGCGTAGTTCATGATCACCAGATCGTAGCTCTCCAGGCGGCGCATCACCTCAAACGTGAGATCCGGCGCGCTCATCTGCGGCTTCTTGTCATACGTCGGCACTTCCTTCGGGCTGATGGCAAGGTAGCGGTCTTCACCCGGATTCGGCTCTTCCACACCGCTGTTGAAGAAGAAGGTCACGTGCGGGTACTTCTCCGTCTCCGCAGCACGGAGCTGGGTCAGTCCAGCGGCGGCCACCACCTGGCCGAGATTGTTGCTCAGGCTCTCAGGCGCAAAGATCACACGCGCACCGAGGTCGGTGTAGGTGGCGTCGTATTCGGTGAGGGTGTAGTAGCCCGTCTTCGGCGTCACTTCGCGGTCAAATCCATTGAAGTCCGCCTTCAAAAACGCATCGCTGAGCTGGCGGGCGCGGTCGGCGCGGAAGTTGAACCACAGAATCACATCGCCATCGCGGATGCGCTGCTCGTTGGCGTTGGAGAAGATCATGGGCTGCATGAACTCATCCCCACGCGGGTCTTTCGGATACGCCGTCTGCACCGCAGCACTCGGCAGATCTGTGCGGACTTCACCACGACCAAGGACGATGGCGTCCCAGGCGAGCTTGTTGCGCTCCCAGCGCTTGTCACGGTCCATGGCATAGTAACGGCCAATGACGGTGGCAATTTTGGCTCCGCTTGGTGCCAGGTCCTTTTCCAGCTTCGCCATGTAGGCGGCACCACCGGTCGGGGAGGTGTCGCGGCCATCGGTGATGGCATGCACCATCAAATCGCTCACGCCAGCGGCCTTCGCGGCATTGCACAGCGCAGCCAGGTGATCCTGGTGCGAATGCACGCCGCCATCGCTGATGAGACCAAGGAAGTGCAGGCGCTTGCCCTTCGCCTTCTCAAAGGCTTCCACGAGCACGGGCATCTTCGCCAGCTCGCCATCGCGGATGCATTTGTTGATGCGGGTCAGGTCCTGGTACACCACGCGGCCTGCGCCGAGATTCAGGTGCCCCACTTCGCTGTTGCCCATCTGGCCGTCCGGCAGGCCCACGTCCTCGCCGCTGGCGCTGACGGTCCCCATCGGGTAGGTGGAATAAAGGTGGTCGTGGAAGGGGGTGCGGGCCAGCAGGGTGGCATCGCCATTGGCTACGGCTTGAGCTTTGCCGCCGGGGTTGATGCCCCAGCCGTCACGGATAATCAGAACAACAGGTTTTTTGGTCATAGCTACTGGGTCAATGGGTCAAAGCAGCGGCTCCGTCAAGGGCGGGGTCAAAGCCGCGCGGCCCGGCTGGGCAGGCAGCCCCCTTTGGGCCACCTTGGGCATTTCTTGGCAAATCCTGACCTCCCCCGCCCTGCCTCGTCAGATCGTTTGCGCTCCGGGCCGTCTCAGGGTATAAAGGCCAGCCTTTCTCCGCTATAGCCGTCATTCCCATCATGACTTCCGGATTGCACTCCCAACTCCCCAAGGCCCTCGTCGCCACCTTCGCTCTTGCACTTGCATCGGCCTCGTTCGACGTGGCTCATGCAGATGATGAGAAGCCGGGCTTTTTCAAAAAGATCTTCGGCGGCGGCGGCAAAGCCGAAGCGCCCGCCCCTCCTGCGCCCGAACCTGAGAAAAAGCCGGCTGCCAAGCCAAAGCCAGAACCGGAAAAGACAGCGGCCAGGAAGCCCACGAGCAGCAAACCACCCCGCGTCATCATCACCACGACCGGCGGCAAGAAAGTAGAGATCGGCAAAAAAACCGCTCCCTCCAAGACCGTCGCGAAAACAAAGACTCCCAAACCCAAGGAAGAGCCCGTCAAGGACGTCACGAAATCATCCGTCTCCAAGGACAACGAAGCCCCCATGAAGGGCGAGTTCAAAGAGGACGATGACGACAAGCCCTCCGCTTCCGAAAAATCCAAGACTGTCGAAGTCCTTCCCGCCAACGGCGGCTGGGAGATCGTCAAGATCGGCGGGCGCGACTACGTGACGGCGGAGAGCATCCGGAACTTCTACAATCCCGTCTATGGCTTCACCACCTTCCGGACGCAGGGCAGCCACTTCTGGCTCGGCTCCTCCAAGCTCATCCTCAAGGCGCAGATCGGCTCGCAGGAGCTGCTGATCAACAACATCAAGTTCATCCTCAGCTTTCCGGTGATGGAGTACAATGGCAAGGTGCTCTTCTCACGCCTCGATCTGTGCAAGCTCATCGACCCCGTGCTCTACCCCAGCCACATCCAGAACGCCGAGTTCTTCGACACCGTCGTGGTCGATGCCGGCCATGGCGGCCATGACGCCGGTGCGCGCGGCATCTACGGCTATGAGAAAGACTTCGCGCTGAAGATGGCCATGTCCGTGCGCGCCGCCCTGATGCAGCGCGGCTTCAAGGTGATCCTCACTCGCGCCAACGACACCTTCATCACCCTCGGCGGGCGCGTGGCCATCGCGAACCAGACGCCGAAGAGCATCTTCCTCAGCTTCCACTTCAACTCCGGCGGTTCCGCTGCCACCGGCATCGAAACCTGGGCCCTCACCCCCCAGAGCGCCGCAGCCACGATCAGCCGCGGAGGCGGTTACAACGTCAACGGCGTCACCGGCAACAAGCAGGACTCCGCCAACATCGCCCTCGCCACCGCCGTGCATGCCAGCGTCATCAGCCGCTTCAAATTCGTTGATCGCGGCATCAAGCGCGCCCAGTGGAGCGTCCTCACCGGCTGCAAGCGCCCCGGCATCCTGTTTGAAGGCGGCTTCGTCACCAACGGTGCCGAATGCCAGCTCGTCGCCTCCGAAACCTACCGCCAGCAGGTCTCCGCCGCCATCGGCGATGCCGTGCTGAACTACCGCAAGGCGCTGGAATCGGCGATGGCCAAGCGCTGAGCCCCGCGATTGATCGAGTGTCCGCTTGGCACTTCAAAAATCAAAAATCGATTGCTCGACAATCGTCAATCCTCGGGTCCAGAACGCGTCGTGAGCGTGCGTGATTGACGATTGAGATGTGAGCGTTCCTCCTCACACCTGCGGCAGCTTCTCCCGCAGCAGCGCCGCCAGACCCGTCGTCTCCGCCAGCGTAAAATCCGCAGCCACCTTCGGCTCATGATGGCTTAAAATCCGCACCGTGCGCGGCACGCCGGCATTGATGGCCATCTGGATGTCCCGATCGTGATCTCCAACGAGCCAGCTACGGCTCAGATCAATGCCATGTTCATCACGCGCACGAAAGATCATCTCCGCGCTCGGCTTGCGGCAGGTGCAGGTGCCCGAAAGATGCGTGCAGGCATAGATGCCATCCAGCGCGGCCCCATGCAGAGCCAGTTCGTTTTGCATGCGCGCATGCACATCGTCCAGAGCCTCCTGCGTCATCAGTCCCTTGCCCACCCCCTGCTGGCTCGTCACCAAGACCGTCGCATAACCCCGCGTCCGGCACAGCGCCAGCGCCTCAATGATGCCCGGCGCAAAGTGGAAATCCTCCCAGCGCAGCACGTACCCGTCCCCCGGGGAGACATTGACGACACCATCGCGGTCAAAGAATACGGCGGGACGAAAAGGCGAAACAGTGGGCATGAGCTGCATGCATAACCCCACCACCACGTCAGGGAAACAGCAAAGTGGCCATCTCGCTCCGCCGAGATGAGCACAGCGCCCGGCCAGACACGCGAGCGAATACCCCGAAGTAACGACTGGTCACCTAAGTGCGCATTGAGTTTCTCCGTCCCACTTCCACTGCCGCACGCCAGATTTGCATTGCCTGGATGCGGCATCCGACCATGATCTGCGCATAGCGCGGCTGCATTTCGCACCTCACCTTCTCAAACACCATGAACCTATCAGTGCGAGCTTTCATTGGATTGGCTGTCATCATGCTCGGCTCAACTGGAGCGGCCCAGCAAGAAGCAGCGACGGAGGCGCAGAAGAAGGAGATACTTCGGTTGATCGAGGATCTGGCGCTGTCCGAAAAGAAGGCTCCCGAGGGCATGGTGCTACCGCCTGACCCGCCTGAGCTGATCGACAATGTGAGCGACGCCTATCGCAAAAGATACGAGGGCTGCGAAGCTGCGTATAAAAAGCTCTCCACCTTCAAAAAAACCGCGTTCCCATTTCTTCTCGAATATCTGGGAGACGAGCGGCAATCCATTGCTTTCCGCAATCATAGTTTGAGTCAGTCCGTTGGAGCCGCCTGTTTCTGGAACATTTATTACCAGCTTCAGGACCTGCCTCAGAACTACTCCTCTTACGGATGGAGCCGTGAAGGACGAGATGGCAAGCAGCATCCCAAGCCCTACTGGGTTGGAACACCTTTCGACGATGCGGGCCGTTTGACCGAATGGATGAAGCAGAACCAGCAGCTGTCCTACCCGGAAATGCAGATCAAATGCCTGGAGTGGCTGCTAGAAAAGGAGAAGACCATCGGAGCAGCAGATGCTGCCAGCTACTTTGAGAACATCCTCCCTTTGGAAATCCGCATCCTAGAACGCAAGATGGAAACGGGAGCCGAGGTTAAAGAGGATCTTGCGCGTTTGCGTACTGCACTGGGCCAGAAGAATGAAGCGATCATTCCAGCAGCATTGCTTCCCTCCAAGAACAGTCGAGATGCAAAGCCAGCCCCTGAAAAGAACCCGCCCCCGAAGCGCGCCCCATAACGATGACAGTCACCGCCATCCGTCAGGAGAAGCTGCGACCTGAGCCAAGAAGAAAGGCTGAGCAAAGCTCTGCCATGAATCAGAACGTCTCACACCACTTCGCGTTTCTCGCGCTCACGGCATAAGCGCGAACATCTGAAAACTTCAGCGATCAACAATCCTTGTTCATCAATCGTTAATCGCGCATGCCCCAGGCAATCGACACGCCCAGTGACTCAGCATTGCCCATTCTCCATCCGCTCTACGTCAGCCCCCTTCCGGCCACACCGGAAACCCATGAAAGCACACATTGTCCCCCATGGGACGGACGGTGACGTCTTTCAACTCGATGGAGGCGGGCAAAGCAGGACCATCCAGTGAAGGGCGCCCGCCGCCGCAAAGACGCGGAGCGATGTACCAATAGACCTCATCGACCAGCTGATCGCGAAAGGCATTGCCAAGAATGATGCCACCGCCTTCAATGAGTACGGAAAGCACACCATGCTTGCCCAGAATGGCCAGCGCTTCGGGCAGATCTTTTCCATGCATGATGACCGTGCGGTCCTTGAACTCATCGGTGAAAATGTGCGAGTGCGGCGGAATGTCGCCACTCCGGGTGAGCACCACACGCCAGGGCTGCAGCTTGCCGCTGCCAGCGCTGCCATCGCGCAGCGTTAGCTGGGGGTTGTCTTTGCGGATCGTCTCGGCCCCGACGAGGATGGCGTCCACCCGCATGCGCAGCCTGCGGCCATGGGCACGGGCGGCGTCGTTGGTGATCAGTGAACTCTCCCCCGCCGGACGCGTGATGCGGCCATCCAGGCTCTGCCCGGCCTTGGCGATCACGTAAGGGATGCCCGTGGTGATCCATTTGGCAAAAGGGCGGATGATCGTCCGGCACTCTTCATCGAGCACTCCGGCGGTGACCTCGATGCCAGCGAGCATGAAAATGCTGCGGGCTTGCTCGCGATGACTCGGATTGGGATCATGCGCGCCGAAGACCACCCGCTTGATCCCTGCGGCTTTGATCGCCTCGGTACATGCAGGCGTGCGGCCGTGCGTGCAGCAGGGTTCCAGCGTGACGTAGATCGTGGAGCCGCGCAGCAGCTTGGGGTGATTTTTTTGCGCATCACGGATGGCCTCCACCTCGGCATGAGGCTCTCCCGCCTTGTGGTGGTAGCCACGTCCGATGACTTTTTCCTGCGCGACAATGACGGCGCCCACAGGCGGGTTGGGACTGGTGAGACCGACGCCAAGCTGGGCCTGGTCGAGGGCGAGGTGCATCCAATGTTGGTCGGGCGTTTCTTTATGAGCGATGGGCGGCGGCATGAAGGGTCAGCATGATAGGCGATGAAACGAACCTGAGAAGCAATAAGAGTGTCACACATTGGGAACCGTGCCGGGGTCTCGAAGCTTTTTGTGCTCGCTGTCGTTGACCCGATGGCGTTAGTTTCTCATCGCCGATGAAACTCTCCGAAAAAGCCCTGCTGTATCGCGAACTGGCCAAGCTGGTGGAGGCCAATTTTCATCTGGACCGCTCCATTGAGCTGCTGCTCAAACAGCAGCCCTCCCATGCACGCCGCACCTGGCTGCAGGGCCTGCAGCTCGGCCTGAAAGAGGGCAGGAGCGTCGCCGCCTCCATCACTGAGCATTGCGGGGCGTTTTCAGACGCGCTGGAGTTTGCCCTGATCGATGCCGGAGAGCGCAGCGGACGCCTCGGAGATGCCTTCAGCCACCTCTCGCGCTACTTTGAAGCCTGGCACATGGCGGTGAAGCAGGCCATCGGCGCGATGATTTACCCGCTGGTCCTCGCGCATCTGGGCATCGTGCTGCCAGAGCTGCCGACCATGGTCACCTCCAGCATGGAGGGCAAGCCCTACTCGCTGGGGGGCGTTTTCATGCCGCTGGCCATCCTCTGGCTCATCCTGCTGTCCCTCTTCCTGATCTGGCGCTGGCTTTCGCGGCTGGGGGCGGAATCAGCAGCCGTGGATCGCACGCTCGGCTACCTCCCGCTGATCGGCAGCGTGCGCAGGCACTGGGCCCTGGCACGTTTTTCCCAGGTGTTTCACGCCTGCCTGCTGGCCTCCATGCGCATGACGGAGTCCATGCAGCTCGCGGGCAGCGCCTCTCATAGCGGCCTGCTGCGCCATGCCGCGAAGGATGCCGCCCAGCGCATCGCCGCAGGGGAAACCATCGCCGGTGCCATGGCGGACGTGCATGGCTTTCCCATCACCTTCGTTCACGGCATCGCCACGGCGGAAGAGGCCGGGACTCTGGACCATGAGATGAACCGCTGGGCCGCTGCGGAGACCATCGAAGCCGGAGACGCCGTGCAGCGTGCCGCGCAGTGGCTGCCCAAAATCGCCTATGCATTCGTCGTCATGTACATGGCCTACCGCATCATCACCATGATGAGCGGGTTTTACGGCGGCATGCAGCAGCAGCTCGACAACCTGTGAGGCGGATCACCGCTTTTCGCTCTTTTGGGCGGTAATATTCGCTGCTTAAGGACGAAAAGTGCTTTACGGCCTGCTTTAAATGCGCTTTCTGTTCGCCCGAACAGCTTTTTATTCCACACTGAACACCCACGATTATGGCCAGAGCACCCAAAGAAACCTCCGAAACTTCCGCAGCCAAACCCGACAAGCTTGCCGAAGCACGCGGTCGCAATCTTGACCTGGCCATCCAGCAGATCCAAAAAGACTACGGTGAAGGTGCCATCCTCCGCATGGGCGGCGAAGGCGTGAAGTCTGACATCACCGTCATCCCCACCGGCAATCTGCTCATCGATCAGGCGCTCGGCACCGGCGGCTTCCCCCGTGGCCGTATCGTGGAAGTCTACGGCCCGGAATCCTCCGGTAAAACCACCCTCACCCTCACCGTCATCGCCCAGGCGCAGAAGGCTGGCGGTCTGGCTGCTTTCATCGACGTGGAGCATGCGCTCGATCCCGCCTACGCCCGCCGCCTTGGCGTGAAAATGGACGAGCTCCTCGTCTCCCAGCCCAGCTCCGGTGAAGAAGCCCTGCGCATCTGCGAAACCCTCGTCCGCTCCAACGCGCTCGACGTCATCGTCATCGACTCCGTGGCCGCCCTCGTCACCCGTCAGGAACTCGAAGGCGACATCGGCGACTCCACCGTCGGTGCCCAGGCCCGCCTCATGAGCGCCGCGCTGCGCAAGCTCACCGCCATCATCGCCAAGGCGCGCACCTGCTGCATCTTCACCAACCAGATCCGTGAAAAGATCGGCGTCATGTTCGGCAACCCCGAAACCACCCCTGGCGGCAAGGCCCTCAAGTTCTACGCCAGCGTGCGCGTGGACATCCGCCGCATCGGCGCGATCAAGACCACCGACGGCACCGTCACCGGCAACCGCACCAAGGTCAAAGTCGTGAAGAACAAGCTGGCCCCTCCCTACACCGAGGCCGAGTTCGACATCATGTACAACGAAGGCATTTCCAATGTCGGCTCGCTGCTTGACCTCGCGATGGATTTCGAAATCCTGCAAAAGCGCGGCTCATGGATCAGCTACAAAGGCACTCAGCTCGCCCAGGGCCGCGATGCCGCCAAGGAAGTCCTCCGCAACGATGCGACCGTCTATGCCGAGATCGAAGCCGCAGTGAAGGCCAAGCAGGCCGAAAAAGCCGCCGGCTCAGAGAAAGGCTCTGCCGCCAAAGGTGCCTCCGCACCTGACGACGAATAAGCCTGGCCCGACGCGGGGCGTGCAAGACCGCCCCGCGTGCGTCGCCTTCGCCGTTTGACTTTTCCCGCCCCGTGCGCCTCTTTTTGCGGTCATTCCGCGAATCGTATGGCTAAGCACGGCCAGCAACAGCAGGAAACCTCCGCGAACGAAAAACAATCGGTCAGCGGTGGCAGGCAGACCATTGTCGAGCTCTGTGAAATCACCTCCTGCGGGCTCGTGTTCTGGTCACGCCAGCTTTTTGATCTGGGTGCTGAAGTCCAGGTGCGAATCAAACGTTCCGCACTGACGCCTGAGATGCTGGCCATGACGGTTTCAGACTCCAAGTGGGTGATGCTGAAAGGCCTCGTCGTTGCCGCCTCCCCCCAACGGCGCGCGGACGGCTCCTCAGGTTTCAAAATCTCCCTGCTGGTGATTCAGGCTGCGGACGACAGCACGCCCGTGGTCCGTTCCACGATGAACTGGTTCACCCCACCGCTGCGCGGACTCCGGCGCTTCGGCTTAAACTGATACCATGATCAGTTGAAAACAGGTCTGTGTGCCGGACGCAGCGGAGACCTGTTCTCAAGCAGATGCAAGGCCGCCGCTCCGGGCCGTAGGTCGGCCGTGTTTGGCGTCCAGCGTATGTTCATCGGCCACCGCCTCCTCCGCCAAACCGCCCGACTGCGAGGACGTTCGTACGCCATGGAGTCTTGCCGTGCGCTGATGGACGGGCGGGCTGTCGCCACGGCCGTCCTACGAACTTCGCGCGGCGCTCTGTGCCTAGGTCGGCCGTGTTTGGCGTCCAGCGTAGGTTCATCGCCCACCGCCTCCTCCGCCAAACCGCCCGACTGCGAGGGCTTGCCTGCGCCGGAGTATTTGCAATACGCTCACAGACGGGTCCATTCTTCGCACTGCGTGCTTCGAAGGATAAACCGGGCTTCGCCACGGCCGTCCTACGATGTCATGCCCCCATCTTCTCGCGAAGAGCGGTTTGACCTCCGACCTCCCTTTTCAACGGCGCGTCGCATGAACCCCTCAGGCCAGCTCGATCCCAAAGAAGTCCAGCATCACCTGCCGATAGACGCGACGTTTGAACTTGGGCACCCAGTCCATCTGGAACTCCGACGGCTTGATCCACTTGAACCCCGCGAATTCGCGATGCGTGGCATCCAGATTGAAATCGGTGTCCGCGCCGTTGAACCGGCACAAAAAGTAGGCCTGCTCCTGGCCGCCGTAGATGCCGTACTTCAGCCGCCCCTTGGCAAACGCATAGCGGTAGCCGTCCCGTCGTTGGATGATCTGCAGCAGTTCACGCTTCACGCCGATCTCCTCCTCCAGCTCACGAAACAGTGCCGTCTCCGCATCCTCCCCCTCATCAATGCCCCCCTGAGGGAACTGCCAGGCACCTTTGATGTTGATGCGCTCCGCCACAAAGATGTCGCCGTTCTCCCGCTGCAAAATCGCAGCGACATTCGGACGGTAAACGATGGCTTCGATGGGAATCATAGGCCGGAGGGGTGGCGCATGGTGTAGCCTTTCGTAGGCCGTGAGCGGCTGCTCCAGCGCGGGCCGTCGCTGTCCGCATCACTGTAGCCTGTATCCAGCCGCAGCCCGGCCACTTCCAGAAACACATGCCCTTTGCGCGCATAGACGGTGATCCACCTGCCGCGGCCGCTGCTGCCATAGCTGCGGAAAGCCCCGGACACCGTCGGTGAATTCAGCTTGCCTGCGGCATGCAGCACATACGAAGTCGTGCCGGAGCAGTCATACGCGCTGTCTTCAAAGCGAGCATGCCCGCCGCCACGACGATAAGGCTTGGTGCAGATGTGATTGCCGGCAGAGATTGCCCGCAGCACGGCCGCAGGCGCATTGGCCGGTGGCACGGCCCTGCCGCCGATGATCACCGCCGTCTTGCCCGGGGCATATTTGTATTCCCAGCGCGACCCCGCTCTGGAGCCGCACTGGCAGAGAAGCACACAAAGTGGCAGGTGTATCAAAAGTAAAAGAAAGCGCATCAGTCAGGCCATCGTATTCGGCCCGGTGGAAATGACAAGGCGTGCAACACTGCCTTGCCTTGTTTTCAAAAACCCGCCAGAATCGGCCTCTCATGATCAAAAAACTCGCCGCACCCTTGATGCTGGCCGCCGCTGCCTGCGTCGTGGCCTTTTCCGCGCCCGCCCCCAAGCACAAGATTCTCTTCTTCACCAAGTCCAGCGGCTTTGAGCACAGCGTCATCTCCTGGAAGAACGGCCAGCCCAGCTATGCCGAAAAAGTGCTGCTGGATCTCGGAGCCAAGAACGGCTGGGACTTCGAATTTTCCAAGGACGGCTCCAAGTTCAGCAAGGACTACCTCGCCCAGTTTGACGCGGTCTTCTTCTACACCACCGGCGATCTCTGCAGCGAAGGCACCGACAAGCAGCCGCCCATGTCCAAAGAAGGTAAGCAGGCCCTCTTTGACTATGTCAAAAGCGGCAAGGGCTTCATCGGCACACATTCCGCCAGCGACACCTTCCACACCGACAATGAATCCCAGAAAGGTCCTGAGCGTTACCTGAACCACGGCGACAAAGCGGACGCCTACGTGCACTTCCTCGGTGCCGAGTTCATCAAGCACGGCAAGCAGCAGGATGCCAAAAACACGGTCACCGACGCCAAATTCCCCGGCTTCGAAAAGGTGGGGGCCACCTACGGCTTCATGGAGGAGTGGTACTCCCTCAAGGACTTCAATTCCGACATCCACGTCCTCAGCGTGATCGACGCCCCTGCCATGGAAGGCAAAGAGTACGAACGCCCCGCCTACCCCAGCACCTGGGCACGCAAGGAAGGCGCAGGCCGCGTGTGGTACACCGCCATGGGCCACCGCGAAGACGTCTGGACCAATCCCACCTTCCAGGAAATCCTCATCGGCGGCGTGAAATGGGCCCTCGGCGATGTCCAGGCCGACGTCCCCCCCAATCTCAAAGAAACCGCCCCCGGCGCGATGACCAATCCTCCCTACGTCGCCCCGCCGCCGCCCAAGCCCGCCAAGACCGCTGCGCCAGCAAAGTAATCCAGTTGCGCCGCAACTGAAGCCTTTCTGAGACCGTTTAGTCCGTCTTCCCCTCCTTCAAATTCCCTGTCCAAATCCAGCCGCGCCGCGACTGGCATACTCTCCCCACCATGCCCAAGCCCCTTCAAGTCCTCATCTGGATCGCCATCTCCCTCCTCGGAGCCGGTGCCGTCGCCTTCTCCGCACTGCACAAAGGTGAAACCATCAACGCCCTGTGGCTCGTCGTGGCCGGTCTGTGTTCGTTCGCGGTCGCCTATCGCTTTTACAGCAAGTGGCTCATCACCAAGGTGCTCGTGCTCGATAAGCATCGCGCCCCGCCCTCCATCACCCACAAGGACGGCAAAGACTTCGTTCCCACCAACAAGTGGGTCGTCTTCGGCCACCACTTCGCCGCCATCGCCGGCCCCGGCCCGCTCGTCGGCCCCGTGCTCGCCGCGCAGTTTGGCTACCTGCCCGGCATGCTGTGGATCTTGATCGGTGCTACCCTTGGCGGCGGTGTTCACGATGCCATCGTCATGTTTGCCTCCATCCGCCGTGGCGGCAAATCCGTCGGTCAGATGCTCAAGGAAGAGGTCAATCCCGTCGTCGGCCTCGTCGCCATGGTGTCCGTGCTCGCCATCATGACCATCCTCCTCGCCGTGCTCGGCCTCGTGGTGGTCAAAGCTCTCGCCGAAAGCCCCTGGGGACTGTTCACCATCGTCATGACCATCCCCCTCGCCTTCATCATGGGCTTTGGTCATACGATCTTCGGCGTCAGCGTGCGCAACATCACCATCTTCGGCATCGTTGGCCTGCTCGTCAGTGTGTGGGCGGGCAGCCACCTCAAGGACTGGGGCATCGAACACTTCTTCGACTACAAGGGCGAGACCATCGCCTGGTCTATCATGATCTACGGCTTCGCCGCCTCCGTGCTGCCGGTGTGGATGCTCCTCGCGCCGCGCGACTACCTGAGCACCTTCATGAAGATCGGCACCGTCGCCGTCCTCGCCGTCGTCGTCATCTGGGTCGCCCCCGATTTGCAGATGCCCAAGCTCACCAAGTTCGTGGACGGCACCGGCCTTGTCTTCCTCGGCAGCGTCTTCCCCTTCGTCTTCATCACCATCGCCTGCGGGGCCATCTCCGGCTTCCACGCCCTCATCTCCTCCGGCACCACCCCCAAGCTGCTCGACAATGAAGCCGACATCCGCAGCGTGGCTTACGGCGCGATGATCACCGAGATGCTCGTCGCTCTCATGGCCCTCGTCGCTGCCTGCGCGCTGCAGCCCGGCGAATACTTCGCCATCAATGCCGGTATCAACAAAACCATGGCTCCCACCGAAGTCGTTGGAGTCATCTCCAATGCCGGATTCCCCGTCACCGTCGCAGGCATGGAAAAACTGGCCGCCGACATCGGCGAAAAGACCATGTTCGGCCGCGTAGGCGGAGCCCCCACCTTTGCCGTCGGCATGGCGCAGATGTTCGCCCGCGCCTTTGGCCCCGCGTGGATGTCCTTCTGGTATCACTTCGCCATCATGTTTGAGGCGCTGTTTATCCTGACCACCATCGACGCCGGCACGCGCGTCGGCCGCTTCATTCTGCAGGACTTCCTCGGCGGCATCTGGAAACCCCTCGGCAACACCCGCAGCCTCCCAGCCAACGTCTTCGCCAGCGCCATGCTCGTCGCCGCCTGGGGGTACTTCCTCTATCAGGGCGTGGTCGATCCCCTCGGCGGCATCAACACCCTCTGGCCGCTCTTTGGCATCGCCAATCAGCTCCTCGCCGTCATCGCCTTCTGCCTCGGCACCACCATCCTCATCAAGATGGGCAAGGCCCGCTACCTCCTTGTGACCGTGATCCCCCTGGTCTTCCTCATGAGCGCCACCTTCGCTGCCGGCTACATCAAGCTCTTCGATGCCAATCCCAAGATGGGCTTCATCGCCGGTGCCAAAGACTATGGTGAAAAGCTCGCCAAAGGTGGCACCCCTGCGGAAATGAAAACCTGGGCTGCGCAGCAGTTCAACTTCAACGTGGACACCGCCGTCACCGCCTTCTTCCTCCTCGCCGTCGCCATCATCTTCATTGGCTGCCTCGTCGAATGGATCAAGCTCCTCAGCGGCTCCAAGAAAGTCGTGCTCAATGAAGAGCCGTATGTGGCGCTGCCGGAAGGGGCGTAGTTAAGCGCGACAGCGTCGTGGAACCAAAGCGCAGCGAAGGTAGGCAGCCGCAGGCTGGCCCGTAGGGCTGAGCGAAGCGCGCCGAACGCAGCGAGACAGACGACTGAAAGGAGCCCTCAGGGTGAGCGAAGCGAGTCAATCAATGCGGTGACAAAGAGGCAAGGCGCAAGCCTGCCTCGACGACACCGCTTTCGAGTGCTGCCATGCGACATCTGTCCAAATTCCAGGCTTCAGTTTGCGAAAGCGCTGAGCAACGTGCCTCACGCCTTCCACCAGCGCTTCGCTGCCGCTTCCATCATCTGCTCACGCACTTTCCAGTCAGGCTCCAGCAGACACAGCACGGCGTCAGCACACACGAGAGGCTTCTCCTCCGCAGACACCTTCTCCCAAAGCTCCATGAACAATCCCGTCTCCCGGCACTTGCCAGGCAGGGCCCCAATGGTGTACCCGAAGATGGAAGGGCCTGAGCCTTGCACGAAATAATCAGGCGGCAGTTTCAGCACGTCGCGCACCCAGCGAAAGCCAGGCTTCTCTTTCGTCTGCCACGAAGTCAAAGGCAGACCCGCCCACTCCCACCGGTCTCTCCTGGCTCCGCTGTTGTGATCGGTCTGCTGGGTAAACCCCAGAGGCAGCAGTACCGCCGCCGCTAGTGCCAGCAGGCGTTTGATCATAAGTTTCACCGACATGCGGGTACGCTCTCACGCTTTGCGGAAGCGTCATGCAAAAAAGCTCTGCCGCTCCTTACAGTGCCGGCCATCCAAGCAATCAGCATGTCTTCTTTCTCATTTTGAAAACGCCCGCTCTCTCACAGCGTTCTTTCCGTCTCATGCGCACCGCCTCCGCCCTCACCACGCTCCTGCTCTCCTTTTCCACCTCGCTCCTCAGCGCCGCCCCGGCCGCCAGCGCACCCGCTTCTGTCAACTGGCCCGAGTTCCGCGGCGCAGGCGCCCAGGGCCACTCCTCCGCCACCAATCTCCCCCTCACTTGGAGCCCCACGTCACACATCGCATGGAAGGCCCCCATCGCAGGCGTCGGCTGGTCCTCTCCCGTGGTGATCGGTGATCGCATCTTCCTCACCTCCGCCCTGCCTATCGGCGGCGTCGAGGACCCCAAGGCGAACCGCTCCCTGCACGCCCTCGCTTTGGACGCCACCACCGGCAAGCCCGTCTGGGACGTGGAGCTCTTCACCGCCACCGCCCCACGTGCGCATCGCAAAAACAGCCACGCCAGCCCCACGCCCGTGTTTGAGGATGGCAAGCTCTACATCCACTTCGGCCACCTCGGCACCGCCTGTCTCGACGCCGCCACCGGCAAAACCGTGTGGGCCACGCAGGAGTACGCCTACTCCCCCGTGCATGGCAACGGCAGCAGCCCCGTGCTCTGTGAAGACCTCCTCATCTTCAATGCCGACGCCGAGACCGAGCCCAAGGTCATTGCCCTCGACAAAGCCACCGGCAAAGCCCGCTGGACCTTCGCCCGCCAGAGCGACGCCAAAAAGAAGTTCTCCTTCTGCACCCCGCTCCTCATCGACGTCGCCGGCCAGAAGCAGCTCATCACTCCCGGCAGCGGCGTGGTGAACGCGCTCGATCCCAAGACCGGCACCGAAATCTGGCACTTCAATTACGACCAGGGCTACTCCGTCGTCCCCCGCCCCATTTACTCCCACGGCATCATCTACCTCTCCAGCGGCTACGACAAGCCCGTGCTCTACGCCATCAAAGTGGACGCCTCCTCTAAGGGCGATGTCACCGCCACCCACCTTGCCTGGACCATCGACAAAGCCGCCCCGCACAATCCCAGCATGGCCGTCATCGGCGATGAACTCTACTTCGTGGCTGACAACGGCATCCTCACCTGCGCCGACGCCAAAACCGGCACCGTCCACTACTCCGAACGCTGCACCGGCCCCATCTCCGCCTCCCTCCTCGCCGCAGACGGCAAGCTCTACCTCCAGGACGAAAAAGGCCTCGGCGTCGTCGTCAAACCCGGCAAGAAATTTGAAATCCTCGCCCAAAACGACCTCGGCGAGCGCAGCCTCGCCTCGTATGCGGTGATCGGCTCGGATCTCTTGATCCGCACCGAGGGGAATCTGTACCGGGTGAAGAAGTAACCCCCGACCTGTGGTCCAAAGCCCGCCAGTGGGTGAAAAATGGCCTGCGCGTTATACTGGAGCGTTACAGCCCCCCCCGGACATCTTCCAGCTCATGCTCGAAGAACTCGCCGGCCATATCCTCGTTCTTGCCGTCCGAGTGATGGATGGCGTTCTGGGCCTGTTTGGTATCCTGCGCGCAGGTTCCGAAACCTTGGCGGAAAACTCACGCGTCGGCGAGTCGCCCATGGAGGCATAGTCACGGCGATGGTGGGAACGGCTCTTCAATCGCTGGTTCTGGCTCAGCCTGCTCCTCCTCGGGATCGCGGCATGGCTCGGGGCAAGTGTGGATTGGTAGGGGTGAACTCTGCGGAATCCTCCCCGCCACCTTCGGTTTCGAGGCTGGTGGTATTTTTGAACGTCGGCAAAGACCGTCGAAGCCCGATTCGCCCCCAAATCACAAACTTTCGGCGCCACCACCAACCCAAATCCAAATTATCACCTCAAAATCGAGCGTTTTTAACCATCCACCCCTTAAAAAATAGCGAACTCACCACGAAAAACCCCATTTTTCAATTGCAATTTCCCAATTCACCCCCATCTTCAGCTTCTAAATCGCAATTTTCACCCCAATCATCATGAGTCAGCAAAAAATGGACGGCGCACAAGCCCTCATCAAAACCCTCGCCGATCTCGGCATTGAGTACGTCTTCGGGTATTCCGGCGGTGCCGCCATCCCGATCTTTGACGCGCTGCAGACCGTGAAGACGGACATGAAGTTCATCCTCGTCCGTCATGAGCAGGGTGCCGTTCACATGGCTGACGGTTACGCCCGTGCCACCGGCAAGCCCGCCGTCGTTCTCGTCACCTCCGGCCCCGGCGCTGGCAACACCATCACCGGCCTCATGACCGCGCAGATGGACAGCGTTCCGATGATCGTCCTTTGCGGCCAGACCGTCAGCTGGATGCTGGGGAAAGACGCCTTCCAGGAGGCCGACATCTTCAACATCACGTGCCCGGTCGTTAAGCACAACTACCTGATCAAGAGCTCCAATTCCCTGCCCCGCATCGCCAAGGAGGCCTATCACATCGCCACCACGGGCCGCCCGGGTCCGGTTCTGATCGACATCCCGAAGGACTTCAGCCAGGGCCCCTTCACCGGCACGTTTGACGAGCCGATGGACCTGCCCGGCTACCATCCCGAAGAAAACTTCAAGATTGATCAGGCTAAAATTCAAGAAGCCGCCCGCCTGATCGCAGGCGCCAAGCGCCCCGTGATTCTCGCCGGTCAGGGCGCCATGATCGCACGTGCCGACAAGGAGCTGCTGATGCTGGCGGAGACCCTCAACTGCCCGGTCACCACCACCCTGCTGGGCAAAGGCGTCTTCCCTGAAACCCACCCGCTGTCCCTCGGCATGCTGGGCATGCACGGCACCGCCTATGCGAACAAGGCCATCGTCGAAGCCGACCTCATCTTCAATGTCGGCTCCCGTTTCGATGACCGCATCATCGGCAAGCCGAACATGTTTGGCCGCAACGCCAAGCTCATCCACATCGACATCGATGCGGCCGAGTTCCACAAGATGATCAAGGTGGACGTCACCATCAAGGGTGATGCCAAGGCCGCCCTCAGCGATCTCCTTCCCCTGGTCGAAAAACTGCCCACCGAAGACTGGCTCGCCACGCTGGATGGCTACAAGAAGAAGTTCCCCCTCACCTACAAGAAGCAGGGCGGCCTCCGCATGCAGCAGGTCATTGATGAACTTTACACCCTCACCAAGGGCAAGGCCATCATCTCCACGGACGTCGGTCAGCACCAGATGTGGGCCGCGCAGTTCTACAAGAACGACGAGAGCTACCACTGGCTCAGCTCCGGCGGCGCCGGCACCATGGGCTTCGGCTTCCCTGCGGCCATCGGTGCGCAGCTCGCCTGCCCGGACAAACTCGTCGTCTCCATCTCCGGTGACGGCGGCTTCCAGATGACCCTGTTTGAGCTGGCCACCGCCGCCCTCCACAAGCTGCCGATCAAGATCCTCATCCTGAACAACAGCTACCTCGGCATGGTCCGCCAGTGGCAGGAGCTCTTCTTTGAGAACCGCGAGAGCGGCGTTGACCTCATCGGCAACCCCGACTTCGTGAAGCTCGGCGAAGCCTACGGCATCAAAGGCTGGCACATCCGCCGCCCTGCTGATGTGGAGCGCGTCCTGCAGCAGGCCCTCGACTACAATGACGGCCCCTGCATCATCGAAGCCGAGTGCATCAAAACGGAGAACGTCTTCCCGATGATCCCCGCCGGTGCCGCGCTCGAAGACATGATCACCGAAGCGCCGAAACAGAAGATGGAAAAACCCACCGGTTCGACCTAATCACGTAAGCGCACTCGTCAGAGTGCGGCGATGGCTCGATGAAATCCAACCGCATCATCCAAGGCGACGCCCTCACGGAGCTCAAAAAGCTCCCTGCGTCCGTCGCCCAAGCCATCATCGCCGATCCGCCTTACTTCAACGTTCTCGAAAATGAAGCCTGGGACACGCAATGGAAAACTGCCGCCGACTACCTCGCCTGGTGCGATGCGTGGGTGGCGGAATCCATGCGCGTCCTGCGCGATGACGGCCTCGCCTTCATCTTCGGCCAGCTAGGCAAACGCGAGCACACCTTCCTCCACCTCATGTCACGACTCAGTCAGCAGCACCAGTTTCACGATCTCATCATCTGGGATCGTGCGGTGGGCTATGACGAGCGCCGCGACAGCTTCACCCCGCAGTACGAGATGATCCTCGTCCTGCGCAAAGGCGATGACGTGAAGTTCAACAAGGACGCCGTGCGCATCCCCTACGATGCCGCCACCATCGAGCTCTACCTCCGCGACAAACGCTACAAGGACAAAGCCGCACGCCGCGCCCACCTCGAGAGCGGCAAGTTTGCCACCAACATCCTCCGCGTGCCCAGCCTGAAAGGCATCTCCAAGGAAAAGTGCGGCCACCCCTCGCAGAAGCCGCTCGGCCTCATCGACAAACTCATCGCCTGCTCCACGGACGCCGGCGACCTCGTCATCGATCCCTTCCTCGGTTCCGGCACCACCGCAGCGGCGGCCAAAAAGCTCAAACGCAAATGGCTCGGCATCGAAAAAGACGCCAATTACTTCAAGATCGCCAAGCGCCGCCTTTCCGCCAAAGCACCAATCACCAAACGAAAATCATAAATCCCATGAGCGAACGCATCCCCGCCACCACCGACAAAAAGCCAGCTCCCCAGGCTGACATCATCAACATCCACACGCTGAGCGTCATGGTGAACAACCAGCCTGGCGTCCTCGGCCGCATTTGCGCCGTCTTCAGCCGTCGTGGGTTCAACATCGAGTCCCTCGTCGTCTCCCAGACGCGTGATCCGCGTTTCAGCCGCATGACCATCGGCATCAGCGGCCATCCTGAAGGCCTGAACCAGATCATCCTGCAGGTGAGCAAGCTCATCGACGTCATCCACTGCATCGAGCACACCGACCGCGACGCCGTCTCCAAGGAAATGGTTCTCATCAAGGTCGCCGCCACTTCCGCAGAGCGCACCGAGATCCTCCAGATCATCGAGCACTACAATGGCAAGACCGTCGACCTCCAGGAAGACAGCCTCATCGCCCTCATCAGCGGCAACTCCGACAAGCTCGACGCCGCCGTCCGCCTGCTGACCAAGTTCGAGATCGTCGAAACCGTCCGCACTGGCAAGGTCGTCATGGCCCGCGGCTTGACCGAGACCTGATTGCAGACGGCCAAAAAATGACCGAAGCCAGAGCGCCCCGCCGGTGTTCTGGCTTTTTCATTTCTGTTCGGGGCTCTTCTCCAAGGTGATGGAGGCTTGCGAAACTCCTTTTCACGCAGCTATAAAATTAAATTCATGCGTTCATTTTGACCAGCGTATCGTTTTCTGGCATCCATTGTCCTCCCCTCCTTTCGTTCCTTTGATGCGCATTCTGCACCTCACCCCCGGTACCGGCAATTTCCACTGCGGAAGCTGCCTGCGCGACCACGCGCTGATCAAGGCGCTGCGCGTACGCGGCCATGACGCACTCATGGCGCCACTCTACCTCCCGCTGGTCACCGACCGCGAATTTGGCTCTCAGGAGCTCCCCGTGCAGATCGGCGGCATCTCGCTGTTTTTGCAGCAGAAGTTCACCTGGTTTCACAAGCTGCCGCGCTTCTTCCACAAGTGGATCAACAAGCCCGACTTCCTCCGCAGAGCCTCAAAACGCATGGGCATGACCAGCGCCAAGGTGCTCGGGGAAATGACCCTCGGCGCGCTGCTTGGCGCCGAAGGCCGGCAGTGGGGCGAATGGCACAAGCTCCTCGAATGGATCCGCAGCCATGGAAAGTTTGATGTCATCTCCCTGTCCAACAGCCTGCTTACCGGTCTGGCGCCCGCATTGGAAAAAGAACTGGGCATTCCCGTCGTCTGCTCACTGCAGGGAGAAGACAGCTTTCTGGACACCCTGCCGGAACCCTACCGCACCCAGTGCTGGGAGGCCATGCAGCGGAATGCAAGGAGCGTTCGCACCTTCATCGCCCCCAGCCACTACTACGCCGACCTGATGCGCGAGCGCCTGGATGCAAGCGCCTTGCAGATGAAAGTGATGCCCAATGGCATCGACACCACCGCCTTCACCACCTCTTCTCCCGACCCGAACTGGCCCACGATCGGCTACTTTGCCCGAATGATCCACGGCAAGGGCCTCACCACCCTCGTCGATGCCTTCATCGACCTGGCCAAACGCGGCACCGTGCCGCGCGTGAAGCTGCGCATCGGCGGAGCCAAGACGCCCATCGACGAAAAATATGTGGTCGGTCTGCAGCGCAAGATCAAGGCTGCCGGGCTGGAGAAACGCGTGGAGTGGCACCCCAATGTCAGCTTCAAAGACAAGGTGCATTTCTTCCACGACCTCACCGTCTTCAGCGTTCCCGCCACCTACGGCGAAGCCTTCGGGCTGTACGTCATTGAGGCCGCCTCCAGTGGCGTCCCCGTGGTGCAGCCAGACCATGGCGCCTTTCCCGAGCTCATCGCCGCCACCGAAGGCGGCGTGCTCTGCAAACCCGATGACGCCAAAGCACTGGCCGATGCCCTCGAAGCCCTGCTCAATGACGATGAGCACCGCGAAAGGCTCTCCAAGAACGGCATCAACAAAGTCCGCCAGGAATTCAGCGCCACCCGCATGGCAGAGCGTTTTGAAGCCGTGCTCCAGGAAGCCGTGGCCGCAACTCAAGCCGTGCATTGACCCTGCCCTTCCTCACTCCAATGTTCGTCCGCACATGACTTCCATCACCTTTGGCGAGGCCGTCCGGCGCTCGATTCAAAAAGACCCCCGCTATCACCCGGCCGCCTACGAACTGGTGCGCGACGCGCTGCACATGGCCGCCAAAAAATTCCGCGATGAAAACGCCGAAGACCAGCACGTCACCGGTCAGGAACTGCTCGCAGGTTTCCGGGATTATGTGCTCCAGGAATACGGCCCCATGTCCACCATCATCCTCGGCCAGTGGGGCCTCCAGCGCGGCGAAGATGTGGGCAACATCGTCTATAATCTGATCGACTGCGGCTACTTCGGCAAAAATGACGGAGACAGCCTCGAAGACTTCTCTGGCGGCTACGACTTCGAGCTCGCCTTCACCACCCCTTTCCTCCCTGCCTCGCTGCGTGAAGAGCGCGAGAAAAAATCCTCATGAAAAAAGTTCTCGTCCGTGCTGCGTCTGCCAAAGCAGGCGCTCTTTCCGTCCCCTCCCTGGATGCCAGCGTCACCACCCTGCCCAACGGACTCGAAGTCATCGTGCGTGAAGACCATGCCCACCCTCTCGTCAGCGTGCAGGTGTGGATCAAGGCCGGCAGCATGCATGAAGAGCAGCACACCGGCGCAGGCATCGCGCATTGCGTGGAGCACATGCTTTTCAAAGGTACGGAAAAACGCAGCCCGGCGCAGATCTCCCAGGGCATTCAGGCACTGGGCGGCTACGTCAACGCCTACACCTCCTTCAACCGCACGGTGTACTGGATCGACGGCCTCGCCGAGCACGCGGGCGGCTATCTCGACATCCTCGCGGACATGATCCGCCATTCGAAATTCGATGCCGATGAACTCACACGCGAAAAAGAAGTCATCCGCCGTGAGATGGCCATGGATCATGACGACCCCGGCAGCACGGTCCAGCATCTGATGCAGGCCACCGCCTTCCGTCAGCATCCGCTCCGCCACCCCATCATTGGTCATCGCGAAGTCTTCGATCAGATCACCCGCGCCGATGTGTACGGTTTTGTGCAGCGCCACTACGTGCCCAACAATGCCTTCATTGTCATAGCAGGCGATGTCGATACCGCCGCTGTGCTGGAAACCGTGCGCAGCTTCTTTGGCGACTGGCAGCGCCGTGCTTTCGATCCCGTTCTCCTGCCTGCCGAGCCCCCCCAGCATGGCAGCCGCTCCGCCGCCAAGAACTTCACCACCGAACTCACGCGCATCGCCCTCGGCTGGCAGATCCCCGGAGAAAACCATGCGGACAAACCAGCCCTCGACGTGCTGGCCTTCCTGCTGGGCTCCGGCCGCAGCTCACGCCTCTACCAGGAACTGCGCGAGAAACGCAGCCTCGCCCATTACGTCTGGGCCGGTGCCTGGTGCGCACCGGAGGTCGGCCTCTTCAATGTCGAGGCCGAATGCAATCCTGCCGATGCTGACAAGCTCAAAAAGGGCATGCTCGAAGTCATTGCCACCCTGCAAAAAACCGGGCCGGGCCGCGCCGAACTCGAAAAGGCCGTGTGCGCCACGCTCAGCGGCCAGATGCGCACCCTGAGCACCGTCAAAGGCCAGGCGGGCAGCCTCGGCAACGGCTGGCTGCTCTCCGGATCGCTCGACTACCAGCGCCAGTTCCTCAACGCCATCACCGCCCTCACGCCGAACGTCATCCGCGATGCCGCACGCCGCTACTTGACTCCTGAAGCCATGAGCACCGTGATCGTGGGGGATGAGGTCGAGGCTGACACCAAGGCCAAATCCACCGCCGATTCGGCCCGGCCAGACATCCAGCGCTTCAAGCTCAAAAACGGCCTCATCCTTCTTGTGGGAGAGAATCCGCGTCTGCCTCTCATCAGCGTCCGCACCAATTTCCTTGCCGGTGTTTTGGCTGAAACCGATCTCTCCGCCGGCGTCACGCAGATCTCCGCGCAGATGCTTCTCAAAGGCACCAAGAAACGTGCGGCGGCAGAGATTGCTTCCGAGCTCGAAAATCGCGGTGGCAGCCTCATCTGCTCTGCGGACGCGCACCGCTACATGATCGGCGCTGACGTCATGCGCGGAGACGAAGCCGACGCGCTCGACCTCGTGGCCGATCTCATCCTCAATCCCGCGCTGCCCCAGGCCCAGCTGGCCGAGGTGAAAAAGCGCCAGATCGCCAACATTCTCGAAGAGAAGGAAGACCCGCTCACCGTCGCCATGCGCAAAGCACGGCGCGAAATCTTTGCCGGCCAGCCCTTCCACCGCACCGCGCTCGGCACGGAGCAGTCCGTGGCCGCGCTGAAGCTCACCGACTGCCGCGCCATGCTGCATGCCAGCTTTGCCACCGGCAACGGCGTCATCTCAGTCTTTGGCGATGTGAAGGCCTCTGTGATCAAAGCGCAGGTGGAAAAAGCCTTCGCCAAACTGCCACGCGGCAACCGCCAGATCGCCATGGGACGTGAGTACCACGCCAGCGCCAAACCGGCCGCCTGGACCGAACACCTCGACAAAGAGCAGGCCGTCATCGTCGTCGGCTTCCGCACCGTCGGCTTGGAAGATCGTGACGTGCATGCGCTCAATCTCATTGATGAAGCCTGCAGCGACATGGGCAGCCGTTTGTTCAACCGCATCCGCGAAGAGCTCGGCCTCGCCTACTATGTCGGCGCGCAAAACTTTGCCGCCATGGGCGCCGGCGCCTTCTACTTCTACGTGGGCACCGATCCCAAAAAAGTGAAGCTCGCCGAGAAGGAGCTCATGGCGCAGATCAATGATCTCGCAGACAACGGCCTGCATGCCGACGAGATTGATCGCGCCCGTGTCACTTGGCGCTCCTCCTGGCTCCGCGCCCAGCAGGGCAACACCGGCATGGCCGACGTCTGCGCATGGAATGAAATCAACGGCCTCGGCTGGGACCACTTCCAAAAGCTTCCCGGCATCATGTCCGACATCAGTTCCAAGGAAATCCAGCGCGTCGCCGCCAAATACTTCGGCGAAAAGAAAGCCTTCATCGTCCGCGTGCTGCCGAAGTAGCACAAGCCTCCGGCTTATGAGCCTTTCAAAGCAATCCATTCCCCTCCGCTGCATCATGCGTGAGCCTTGGCTGTCTGCCAGCGCTCACGCAGATTTCCTCCTCGAATGAAGGGGGCTTGATCACGTCCGAATAATTTTAATCCCCCCAATTTCCCCGCCAAACTTGGCCCGGCGGCTGCTTTATCACTCACTCAGTTGGGGCGCGAGCTTCACAAATATTTCTCGGGTTCGCCTGAGGAAACACACAACGAGCTGGGGAGTCGCTTCATGGTTGGGACTCCTTGGTCACCTAAAGGCCCGGAAGGATTTTGGTTGGGTCCTTCCGGGCCGAGTTGTTTTCAGACCTCGCCCCCGCACGGGTTCTGCAACAGAGCACGCATTCCATTTTACCCAACAAACTTGGCCCGCAGACTGCTCTATTCAGGATTCAGTTGGGGCGCAAGCTTCACAAATATTTCTCAGGTTCGCCTGAGGAAACACACAACGAGCTGGGGAGTCACTTCATGGTTGGGACTCCTTGGTCACCTAACGGCCCGGGAGGATTTTGGTTGGGTCCTCCCGGGCCAAGTTGTCTTCAGAGGGCAGCCAGACCGCAGCCGAAGGGAGAGAGCCAATTTTGACCATTGCAAATCAATCGCTTCGTGGCTCATTCCCCTCCCTACCAACCCACTATGAAATCAATCGCACCGACTCTTGCCGCTCTCGTTTTCACGTTTGCCGGTCTGACCGGAACAACCCAAGCCCAAACCGTGAGTGATGCTAAACCCGTGAAAGTCGTGATGGAGACCTCCAAAGGCACCATCGAAATCGAACTCGACGCCGCCAAGGCCCCCATTTCTGTCGCCAATTTTGTGAAGTATGTCAAAAAAGGCTTCTACGACGGCCTCATCTTCCACCGCGTCATCCCTGACTTCATGGTGCAGGGCGGCGGCTTCACCCCGGACATGCAGCAGAAGGAGCCGGACGGCCAGATCGAGAACGAAGCCAAGAACGGCCTCAAGAACGTCAAAGGCACCCTTGCCATGGCACGCACGCCAAACCCACACAGCGCCAGCTCACAGTTCTTCATCAACCTGAAGGACAACAGCTTCCTCGACTATCCAGGACAGGATGGCTGGGGCTACTGCGTGTTCGGCAAAGTGAGCAAAGGCATGGAAGTCGTTGAAGCCATGGCCACCGTCGCCACCGGCCGCAAAGGCCCCCACGGTGACGTTCCTGTGGAGCCGATCATCATCAAGAGCGCCAAGCTCGCGGAATAATCTCCGCCACATCGCTTTAATACTCAAATGCCAGCCGGTCACTCGGCTGGCATTTTTTATGGCCATCTTTGGCCCGGCGCAGCAGTGATGCGGGCACTCTTGCCCGCAACTCGCCGAAGCCCAAAGCTGCGTTAAATCGTCCTCACATGAACTTCTTCACGCGGTCATGCACATCCGTTTCGAGCCGCCGCACATAGTTCGTGGCGTACTCCACCGGACACATCTTGTCATCCCTCGTCAGCGGCGTCAGATCCATCGC
Source organism: Prosthecobacter sp. (assembly GCF_044222345.1). Lineage (GTDB taxonomy): Bacteria > Verrucomicrobiota > Verrucomicrobiia > Verrucomicrobiales > Verrucomicrobiaceae > Prosthecobacter. Next base: position 10,749 of record NZ_JBGANL010000039.1, on the reverse strand, counting down.
AAAAGTGAGCAGGCTCGTCTTGTCCGTCGTGTGCGAATCAAAATACGTCGCATTCGCATGCCTCAGCCCCTCCTCGGCCAGGTCATAGCGCTTGCCGCCGCTGATCTGCGAATCAAACACCCCCAGCAGCGGGCGCAACATGTGCGGGTGCTTGTCCACCCACAGCATCACCTTGTCGTCATGCAGCAGCCAGTCGAGCTTGCGCCAGACTTCGCAGCCATAGACTTTCTCCGGGCGCATCTCCGGCGGCAGTTCTCGAATCGCCTCGAGGCAGCGCAGAAAAGTCGCCACATGCGTGTCATGCCGGTCACACGGATTGTGAAGATACAAAACCTTCGGCTGGGCATGCTCCAGCACGAATTTCAAATCCTCCACCGCCGGCGCATGCCTCGGCTTTTTGATGTCATCGCTCGGGTAGCCCAGCTGCACCATGAAGCTGTACTCCCCCACGTAGGCCGCCTTGCGCTGCTCGATCAGGCGCACCTTCTGCATCTCCTCGTCCGTATAGCTCTCGTACGGCCCTTTGCGCGGACTGCCCGCACCATCCGTGACCACCACGCCGCCAAACCACTGCCCTTTGTCATGAAAACACTCCGTGATGCCATGATACGCGGCGATTTCCAGGTCGTCCTGATGCGAAACGATCCCCAGATGCGTCACTCGGCGCAGCGCGGTCCAGGGTTCAGTTTCGTCAGGAATGTAGAGGTCGTGTTTGGGATGTCGAAATTGCACAGGAATGCGACCATGCACCGCAAGGCCGCGAGTGCCAAGTGCATTCCCAGCCCCCGCCTATCATCTGGACAAATCCCCCCGCCACCGCCATGATCGCCCCTCCCTCCCCAACCCTTTCCCTGCCCCCTTTCCCATGAGCTTCATTTCCCAAATTTCCGAAGACCTCAAAAATGCCATGCGTGCCAAGGACACCGTGGCCCTCAACGTCATCCGCAATCTGAAATCCGCCCTCAAATACGCCGCCATCGAAAAACTCGGTGCGGATGGTGAGCTCGGCGACACCGACGCCCTGGCCGTGGTGCGCAAGGAGATCAAGAAACTGCAGGATTCCGTGGAAGGTGCCGAGAAAGCCGGGCGCCCGGAAGCCGTGGAAGCCGCCAGGGCCGAGATCGCCGTGCTGGACAAATATCTCCCTGCCGCCATGAGCACGGAAGAACTGGGCAAGCTCGTCGAAACCGTCATTGCCGAACTCGGCGCCACCTCCAAGAAGGACATGGGCGGCGTGATGAAGGCGCTGCAGGAACGCGTTGCCGGCCGTGCCGACAGCAAGTCCATTTCCACCGAGGTCGCCAAACGCCTCGCTTAAACCGGTGACTGCAACGCCGCACCGTTTCCATGATTCACCGGCTTTCATGACCTCCGCCATCATCGTTGCCGCAGGCAGCAGTCGGCGCATGGGCTTCAACAAGCTTCTGGCGCCTCTGTCGGGTGAGCCCGTGCTCAGACGCACCCTGGCTGCATTCCAAGCCTGCGATGCCGTTGATGAGATCCTCGTGGTCACCAGCGAGGCCCTGCGTGCGGACGTCGAAGCCTGGTGCTCCAGCGGCCTCGCCAAAATCACCCAGATCATCACCGGCGGCGCCGAGCGTCACCTCTCCGTGCATGCAGGCCTGCAAGCCTTGAATCCAGCCTGTAAGGTCGTTGCAGTCCATGATGGCGCCCGCCCGCTCATCTCGGTGGCGCAGATCACCCGCTGCATTGAGGCCGCGCGCACTCGGGCAGCCGTCGCCTGTGCCCGGCCCATGACCGAGACTCTCAAACGCTGCGACAGCACCGGCCGCATCATTGACTCCATTGATCGTGCCAACGCCTGGATCATGGAAACGCCGCAGGTGTTTCAGCGTGAGCTGCTCGTGCGAGCGTATGACGCCGTGCTGCGTGACGGACTGCTTGTGACTGATGAAGTTTCCGCCGTGCAGCACCTCGGCGAACCCGTCTTTGTCATCGAAAATTTTGAACTGAACCCCAAGATCACGTTCCCGGCAGACATTTTGCTGGCTCAGCGTTTTGTCGATTGAACGACACCCATGCCCGACTCCGCCGCCCTCGACAACGCACCGCATCTGCCACGCCGGAACTGGGCGTCCATTGTTCTCGTCCTGTTTGTGCAGGCGATGAATTCGTTCAGCGACAATTTTGTCAAAATGCTGCTGATCGCCCTTTCGATCATCATCGCCAAAGACTCCTGGGTGGGCCGCCACATGGAGCTGTGGCTCGGGGCCATCTTTTCGCTGCCCTACATGATCTTTGCCCCGCTGGCCGGTTACTGGTCGGATCGTTTTTCAAAGCGCAAGGTCATCGTCTGGATGCAGGTCATGCAGATCATCTGCTTCGTATGGCTCGCGCTTGCGCTGTGGATGAAGCGCGTCCCCGGTTCGCTCGAAATCTCCCTCGTCGGCTTCTTCGTCCTCGCCGTTCAGGCCGCCGTCCTCAGCCCGGCCAAGATGGGCATCATGAAGGAGCTCGCGGGCTCGCGCCGCCTTGGCCAGGTCTCCGGCTGGCTGCAGGTCACCATGCTCGCAGGCATTCTCGGCGGCATGTGGGCGGGTGGCGTCTGGTATGGCACCGAGTATGAAAAAACGGGCGATGCCTGGATGTCCGCCCTCTGGCCGCTCATCATCATCAGCATCTTCGGCATCGTGGAGCTCATAGCCGCCATCTGCATTCAGAGCACCCCGGCGCATACCGAAGTCCACTGGCGCAAAGGCATGGCCTTGGAGCATTTCGAAAGCCTCAAAATCGTCTTCCGCCGCCGCTCCATCCGCCTCGCCGCCCTCGGCGTCACTTACTTCTGGTTCATCTCCAACGCCCTCAGCTTCATCCTCGTCACCCTCACCAAGGAACTCCATCCTGACACTGGCCATGGCGACGGCCCCATGGAGCTCGCGAAAGTCGCCGGCATCCTCGGTATCGGCGTCATCAGCGGCAGCTTCTTCGCCTCCCACGTCAGTCGCAATCGCATCGAACTCGGCCTCATTCCACTGGGTGGTTTCGGCCTCGTCGCCGGACTCCTCTGGTCCGGCCTCGCCCCCCTAGGCTCCAGCTGGATGTACGCCGGCATCATCTTCACCGGCGCCGCCGGCGGCTGTTTCATGGTCCCCCTCTACGCCTACGCCCAGGACAAGGCCGAAAAGCATGAAAAAGCCCGCATCCACGCCGGCATGAACCTCATGGACTGCCTCGGCACCCTCATCGCCGTCGCCATCGTCGCCCTCATGAAGGTGGCAAACCTCAGCGCCTCCACCCAGTTCCTCATCCTCGCCATCCCCACCTTCTTCGCCGCCGTTTACATCATGCGGCTCCTCCCGCAGGATCTCGTCCGCTTCCTCATGCTCGCCGCCGTGCGCTTCCTTTACAAAGTGAAGCCCGTTCACACAGACCGCATCCCAGCCACCGGCGGCGTCCTCATCCTCCCCAACCACGTCAGCTACGTAGATGCCCTCATCATAGGCGCCGCCACAGCCGCACGCCGCCCCGTCCGCTTCGTCATGTGGGACGCCCTCTACAATCTCTGGTGGCTCAAGTGGCTCATGCGCCTCGTCGGCACAGTGCCCATCTCCGCCACCCGCGCTAAAGACGCCATCCGTGCCGTCGCCGCCGCCCTCAAAGAAGGCGAAGTCGTCTGCCTCTTCCCTGAAGGCCAGATCACCCGCCACGGCATGATCAATGAACTCCTCAAAGGCTTCGAGCTCATGGCCCGCCAGGGCGATGCCCAGGTCGTCCCCGTTTACCTCGACGGCCTCTACGGCAGCATCTTCTCCTTCCAGGGCGGCAAGTTCTTCACCAAACGCCCCAAGCACCTGCGCTATCCCGTCGAAGTCCATTTCGGCGAAGCCCTGGGCACACGAGCCGCCACCGCCGAAGTCGTCCGCCACGCCATGCTAGCCCTCAGCGCAGAGGCCTTTCTCAAACGCAAAAGCTGGGCCCACGCCGAAGCCGACCTCGTCGCCTTCGCCAACGCCCTCCGCCTCGCCGAAATCGAGTGGCACCACCCCGGCGATGTCTTCCTCAGCCTCGAGCCCGAAGGCAGCATCATCCACCGCACCGTCAAGGCGCTCACGCAGGTGATGCCCGGCACCAAGTTCATCGATCACGGACCCGAAGCCCACCCCACTCACATCGTCGCCTTCTGCACCCGCAGCACACTGGGCAGGCTCACCGGCCAGGAGCGACTGGTCTTCTGCCTCGACAGCGATTTGTCTCCCCTGACCCAGACCACCGCCCTGCGCGGTTACGTTGATGCAGGCACCGGCATCCTCATCAGCACCGAAGTTCCCAATCCGCCCATGCCGCCCAATGACAAAGACGAGCAGCTCGGCCGCAAAGCCGGCTCCCTCGGCCGCCTGCTGCCGGGCCTCGCCCTCGAATCCAACGCGGAAGGCGTTCGCATCAGCGGTCTGCGGCCCAATGACGATCACAGCATCAGCCTCCCCGCCGTGAAAATGGACGAGCAGGGCTTCCTCACTCTGCCATAAACAGCGCCTGAATGTCGGACTGGGTGAGCTGAAGTTTGTCGGCACGCCCAGCGAGCAGTCCCTCCACCAGCGCCGCTTTCTTCTGCTGCATCTTGACGATGCGCTCCTCGATGGTGTTCTCGCAGATCAGCTTGTGAACAAAGACCGGGTTCTTCTGCCCGATGCGATGCGCCCGGTCGCTCGCCTGCGCCTCAGCCGCCGGATTCCACCAGGGATCATAATGAATGACCGTGTCGGCGGTCGTCAGATTGATGCCAGCACCACCCGCCTTCAGGCTGATGAGGAAGACAGGCACCTTGCCCGCCTGAAACTCCTGAATCGGTGTTTCGCGGTCCTTGGTGCTGCCCGTGAGTTTCACATAACGCGTCCCGTCTTTCTTCAAGCGCGCCTCGATGATGGCGAGCATTTCCGTGAATTGTGAAAAGATGAGGATGCGGCGGCCTTCTTCAATGAGCTCGGGCAGCAGTTCATCCATGAGGAAGGCCGTTTTTGCGGAATCCGACACACCCTGCGCGGTCTCCTGCTTCAACAACTGCGGGTGACAGCACACCTGCCGCAGCTTCAAAAGCGCATCCAAAACCACGATCTGGGACCGGTCCAAACCATTCACTGCAATCGCCTCCCTCACCCGCTTGTCCATTGCCGCCCGGATCGTCTCATACAAATCCGTCTGCGCCGTACCCAGTTCAATGCTGTGCAAAATCTCCGTCTTCGGCGGCAGCTCCTTCGCCACCGCATCTTTGGTGCGGCGCAGCAGCAGCGGCTGGATGCGTGTGCTGAGCTGCTTCTGGCGCTCCGCATCGGCTTCACGCTCAATCGGATTGCGGTAGTGCTGGCGGAAGGTGTCGGCATCGCTCAGCAGACCAGGCATGAGGAAGTTGAACAAACTCCAGAGCTCACCCAGATGATTTTCCATCGGCGTTCCTGTGAGGCACAGACGATGTTTCGCCTTCAATCCACTGCAAGTCTGCGCCGCGAGGCTCTTGGGATTCTTGATGTTCTGCGCTTCATCCAGCGCGACGATGTGCCACTCCTGCGCCTGCATCACATCGGCATCACGCACGAGCAGCGGGAAGCTGGTGACGACGAGGTCGTACTGCTTGAGGTGCTTGAAGTCACTCTTGCGTGACTGCCCCTGCATGAGCAGCAGGCTCAATGAAGGCGTGAATTTGATCGACTCATTGATCCAGTTCCGCAGCACGCTCGTCGGCGCCACGATGAGGCAGGGATGCTTCATGCGCCCGCTTTCTTTCTCGATCAGGATGTGCGTGAGCGTTTGCAGCGTTTTGCCCAGGCCCATGTCATCGGCCAGAATGCCGTGCAGGCCGAACTCGCGCAGGAACTGCATCCATGAGGCTCCCTCGCGCTGATAATCACGCAGGCTGGCTTTCAAACCCGCCGGTGGCGTGATGAGCCCGATCTCACGGAAGCTGCCGAGCTGCTGACTGAGTGCGGTCAGTTCTACGGGCGCACGAATCGGCAGGCCATCCAGCGTGGCGAGCTGTGCGGCGCGCAGTTTATCCAGCTGAAGCTTGCCATCCTTGCGCACGGGCCGCGTGGCGAGCAGTTCATCAAAGAAGCGCAGCAGCACCACCAGCCGATGCGCCGGCACAGAAAGTACATCGCCCTGATCACCGCCGAGCGAGAGCAGAAAACGTTGATCCAGATTTTTCTCCAGCACGGCAGCGCTGAGTCCCTGATCAATGCAATCCACGAGTAGCGGCACCATCGAGATGCGACGTCCTTCGATTTCGACACCGAGGTCGAGCGAGAACCACTCGCGCCCGTCTTGATCCCCTGCTAGATCCGTGAACCACGCATCCTCAGCCGCCTCATGAATTTGGAAACCGATGTCCTCCGGAACTTCCACGCGCCAGCCGGACTCACGCAGCTTCGGCACCTGGTCTTTGAGAAACTGGGACCAAAGCAGAGCCTGATTACCCGCCATCGCCATGAAGCCCAGCGTGGATTCGGGAGCCTTGGCACCGGGCAGCGCTTCTGCGAAAGATTTGAAACCCAGGCCGGACAAGTCCGTCAGCAGCAGACGCTCCGAACGAAGATTGCGCACCAGGGTATGCCGCGTCTCGTTTTCATCCATCCATTGATGCGCCGGACTGCGCACCAGCATCTCGAAGCGCAGCGGGCAGTCGTCGTATTCCGCACAGGGCTGGATGAAGGCGACGCTGCGGGGCTCCCAGCCGCCGATGTTCCGCTTGGCCGTGATCTGCGGCATGTCCACCATCATGCGCCGCACCAGCAGGATGGGCTTCGGCTCTGAGGGTGGCAGTTCGATTTCTTTCGGTTCCACCGGAGATTCGGATCCCTCATCAGTGGCAGCAGACGTTTTCTCCCGCACACGCGCCATGGCTTCGATGCGCCTGCGTCCCTCCTCATGATCGAGCATCAGCATCAACGCCGCCGCATGCTGGCAGAGCGTGCCCACCGCACAGGTGCAGTGCGAGGTCATCGCCATGCTGCCGTCTTCCCGCAGCCGCAGATGCGCCGTGACAGAGGCGGAGTTGAACAAAGCCGTGCCGATGCCCGCGATCAGCTCCACCTCATTCTCCGAGCACACATGCACGCCCGCGAGACCAATGTCTCCGTGCTTGAGCAGCCGCCCACCCTCCTCGATCTGCTGCCGCCGAAACAGCCACAGCCACGATTTTGAACGCACCTGCGCCCAGAGTTTGGAAAAGGGAAAATCTTCGAGGACCATTTAGATCAGCACAGCGTCGTTTGGATAGGTCGCCGCCATTCCTTGATCAAGCGTTGCCACCTTGCCGCCGTTGCGACGCGCCAGTTCTACAAGCCAGGCATCTGTCACTTGTCGGTGCCCCTGGATCTGACGATGCGGCACGTTGCGATATGGAAGGTCACCATCCCAATAAACATGCTGTGGATGACCTTCGATTTCTGCCAAGGCTCTCCACGCGGCATCTGAACTTTGATCTTGAGCCAGGTGCATATGCAGACGCACCAAGGTACCTTGAGACACAGAGCAGGTAGCAAAGGGCTCGCTTAATGCGTCCAACCATTGCGTTGCCCGCCCATATGCTGCGTGGCTCTTGATCATCAAGGCAATAAGAACGTTTCCGTCAGGAAGCCAGATCATGCTTTGCCATTCAGATAGAGTTCTTCCTCAATCCGAAGAACATCTTCGGTTGTGAAGGGAAGCCTTCCCTCCGATGCGGCAAGCTTGTAACCATGCGGCGCCTTCACTGGCGGCTCGACAGGTTTTCGCAAAGTGGGCAGCCGGCTCAGCGCATGTTTCACCACGCTGTTGACGCTGGAATGCTCCTGCTTCGCCACAGCTTCGATGCCGGCGTAGAGTTCGTCGTCGATGTCGATGGTGAGTTGCACAGGTTAAAATGGCTTTTCAGCAGGTGCATGTCAACCACGCTTCACCTCATCCCACGCCGCATCCATCTGCTCCAGCGAGAGCTTGCCGAGCTCATGGCCCTGCCCGCGCAGATGCTCCTCCATCGCGTGAAAGCGGCGGGTGAATTTTTCGTTGGCGGCAGCCAGTGCGGGCTCGGATTCGATGCCGATTTTGCGGGCGAGATTGACCACGCTGAAGAGCAGATCTCCGAGTTCTTCTTCCATGTGCGCCTTGTCACCTGAGGCGATGGCTTCTTCGAGTTCGGCGGCTTCTTCGCGGATTTTGGCAAAGACGGGCGTGGCATCCGGCCAGTCGAAGCCAACGCGTGCGGCTTTCTTTTGCAGCTTTTGCGCGCGCATGAGCGCGGGCAGTCCATTGCCTGTGCCATGCAGCAGGCCTTCGTTCTCGGTGCCTTTTTCGGTGCGTTTGATAGCATCCCACTGCTTCAGCACCGCGTCAGAGGTGGCGGCGCTGGTGTCGCCAAACACATGCGGATGACGGCGGATGAGCTTTTCAGTCAAACCGTGGGCCATGGTATCGAGATCGAAGGTGCCTGTCTCACTGGCGATCTCCGCATGCAGCACGGGCTGGAGCAGGATGTCGCCGAGTTCATCGCAAATCTGGGCCGGATCGCCGCTGCGGATGGCATCGGCCACCTCGTAGGCTTCTTCGATGACATGGGGGATGAGGGAGGTGTGGGTCTGCTCCATGTCCCAGGGGCAGCCGCCGGGTGCGCGCAGGCGGTGCACGACGTAACGCAGGCGGGTGAGGGCATCAGGGTGGTTGAGCATTTCGTCCATGCAGGCAGGTAGTGCGGTGCATCGGGATGGTCAAGGCTGCGCCCATCAAGATGTGGTCGGACGTCCCAAACCTCATCGGCTCCCCCCCTCCAGCACCCCGAGAATTTTTTAGACTCCCATGATGAGAGCTTGGCAAAACGGGCGTTCTCCCTGAATATCCCGTAACAACCAAACCATACCATGCCGCGTAAAATCAGTCATATCGCACCGGAGTGGTGGGACTACACCACATTAGAAGATGATCTCATCAATGATGCCGCCCGGCTCACGGAACGAGATCTGCGCCAGCTCTCTCGTCCCGGATTCAAAGTGGTGATGTTTGATACGCTGGAGGATTTTTATCTGGCTGAAGCGCTGGAGTACATCCACGCCTGGAAGCAGGCCACCCCGGACAATCCGGCTGGCATCTGCGGCCCGGTGGGCCCCACGGAGCAGCTCCCTCTCGTGGCACGTCTGATCAATGATCTCGGCATCTCGATCAAAGACGGTCACTTCTGGGGCATGGACGAATGGTATGACGAGCACACGAAGAAGGAAGTGACTCTGGAGCATCCGCTCTCCTTTGAAAAAGCGAACCGCGACCTCTGCTTTGACCGCATGCAGAAGAAGCTCTGCATGCCGGACACACAGCTGCATTTCCCGAAAGCGGACACGGCAGCCTACATCAAGAGCTGGCAGAGCGGTGTGCGCTGCGCGGTGATGCAGTGCGGTCAGGGCGACATCAAAAACTGGGCCTTCAACGACCCGCCCAAGCGCACGGGCAAATTCAAGAACGAGCCACCGCCGCCTGCGGAGTTTCGTAAACTGACCACTCGCCTCGTGGATCTGCATCCGGTGACTCTCATGCAGAATGCCCGCACGTCAGGTGGTGGCAATCTCACACTGGTGCCGCAGAAGGCTATCACGGTGGGCCCCAAGGAAACCTGGATGGCAGAGAAGGTCAGCGTCTGGCATGCCGGCCAGCACGACAATCCTCTGGGCCAGCGCCTCTCCGCACTCATGATCTCCAAGCGTCTGGCAGACGCCTCGGTGCCGATGTCTCTCCTGGCTGAACATCCGAATGTGCAGTTCAACTATTACCGCGGCGGCCTCGGCCAATGCGATGTGGAAATGCATTGAGCACCTGCGGCGGGATGACGAATGGAAGCCCACTCGTCATTCACGGACAGGCCCTGTTGAGCCCGGCAGCCGGGCCTCATCGGGCGAAATCCAAACTAACGTTTGCTATTCCCGCGATGAGGACGACTGTCTCACTGCAAGTTAACCTGATAAAGGCTAAGCTAAGTCGTTCATCAGGTTGTTTCCTTTGGTGTTCTTAAATCCGATATCGGAGCTTACTCAGCCCTCATTCAGGCTGACTGAACTCAAGAAAATCGATATGAATACTAAAATGTACGTGGGCAACCTGCCCTTCACCGCCACCGAAGACGACGTCCGCGCTCTCTTCACCGACTACGGCACCGTTACCGACATCCACCTTCCGATGGACCGCGACTCCGGTCGTCCTCGTGGCTTTGCTTTCGTGACCATGGACTCCCAAACCGCCATGAATGAAGCCATCCGTGGCCTCAATGAAAAAGACTACGGCGGTCGCAACCTGACCATCAATGAAGCCCGTCCGAAGGAAGATCGCCCAGCAGGCGGTGGCTACGGCGGCGGCGGCGGTGGTCGCGGCGGCTACGGTGGCAAAGGCGGCGGCGGTGGTGGCCGTGGCGGCTACGGTGGTGGCGGCGGCGGTGGCGGTCGCTACTAAGCGCCCCCTCTGACCTTCCAACCAAGGCTCCAAGAAAATTCACGGCGGCATCCTGGCAACAGGATGCCGCTTTTTCGTGTCGTATAGCGCTTTCCAAAACTGATTTCCGAGAAGCGAGCGTGGAGACGCTCGGCGGCGGCTTGAGGACAAGCCTCCCTACCTCGCGCTGGGCGCTCGCATGCCCAGTGCTGGTAGGGCTGGCTGTCCAGGCTGTGTGAAAACACTCTTTTTAGAAAGGCCTGCCCGGAATGCCGGTTAAATTCTGGCATTCTGCCAGGCGATTTTGCCCTCAGCGCTGTGCTGCTTTCCTGAGCGCTTGTAATGCGCTTA
>NZ_JBGANL010000038.1:0-61832 GCF_044222345.1 Prosthecobacter sp. | reverse complement strand
AGGATCAAGAGTGCCTCCGGTCTGTCCCACACGCGCTCAGGCTGGTTGGCCGTCACCACCCAGTCTGAGTTCCAAGCTTGAGTTCAATCTCAGCCCAGAATCAGGACAACTCCACTCATACAAGGAGTGTCTGTCGTACTAGCCCGCACCAAAGAACCCACCGAGCTTCCGGATGCGTGTCGGGTGCCGCAGCTTGCGCAGGGCTTTGGCTTCGATCTGGCGGATGCGCTCGCGGGTGACCTGAAACTGCTTGCCCACTTCTTCGAGGGTGCGGCCTGCGCCGTCGCCGAGGCCGAAGCGCTGCTCCAGCACTTCGCGTTCGCGCGGGTTGAGGGTGTCGAGCACGTCGCGCAGCTTGTCGCGCAGCAGGTGCATGGCGGTGAGCTCCATGGGATTGCTCGCCTCCTTGTCCTCGATGAAGTCGCCGAATTCGGTGTCGCCTTCGCTTTCGCCCACCTTGGCCTGCATGGAAACGGGCTGCTGGGAGAGGCGCAGCACGGCGTTCACGCGATCCACGGGCAGATGGATTTCCTCGGCGATTTCCTCCGGTGTCGGGTCTCGCCCCAGCTCCTGCAGCAGCTGCTTGTGCACGCGCATGAGCTTGTTGATCGTCTCGATCATGTGCACCGGGATGCGGATGGTGCGCGCCTGATCGGCGATGCTGCGGGTGATGGCCTGACGGATCCACCAGGTGGCGTAGGTGCTGAATTTGTAGCCGCGCTGGTACTCAAACTTCTCCACCGCACGCATGAGGCCCATGTTGCCTTCTTGGATGAGGTCGAGGAAGGACAGACCGCGATTGGTGTATTTTTTGGCAATGGAGATGACCAGGCGCAGGTTCGCCTCGATCATCTCGGTCTTCGCCCGCGTGGAGCCGGACACGTGTTTGAGCGTGTCGGTGATGAGCGTACGGTAGTCCGCCGCCGTCATCCAGGATTCCTGCTCAAAGGCGCTGATGGCCTGCTGCGCGGTTTCGTTGCCGGGCTGCTCCTTCAGGGCGCGCTCCAGGCTGCCGAGATCGGTCAGGCGCTGCTGCAGCAGGGTGACGAAGTCCTCGGTGATCTTGGATTTGAAGTAAAACTTCTCGCAGGTGCGGAAAAACAAGGCGCGCAGGGTTTCAAACTCCTCCTGGCAGGCGGCGCGCTTTCGCGGGCCGGAGTTGATCATGGCGGTGAAGGCCTTGCTGGTCCTCTCATGGGTTTCACGCGCCTGATCCAGCAGCGGCTTGAGCTTTTTGAAATAGGCCTCGCGTTCATCCGACTTGCGGTCGCTGACGAGACGGTCAAAGCGTTCGACGCCGTTGCAAAGTGCTTCCGCAAACTGCAGGTAGGCCTGCCCGATGAAGCCGATGGTGTGCAGGCACTGGCGCATGCTCAGGTCGGCCTTTTCGATGCGCTTGGAGATGTTGATCTCCTGCTCACGGGTGAGCAGCGGCACCTGGCCCATCTGGCGCAGGTACATCCGCACCGGATCGTCAAACACATCCAGCTTGGCCGAGGCCGCGTCGCGTTCCGCCGTGATGCGCTCACGGGCGGCGTTGTGTCGGGCGGCGATGCCATCGACATCCTCGGTGATCTTGATTTCCATCGCGCGCAGGCGCGTGATGAGGGCATCCATCAGGTCCGGGGTGACGAATCCGGAGGGCAGGGCCTCATTGATGTCGTCCCAGGTCAGATGATCATGCTCACGGGCCGTACGGATCAGATCGCGCAGCCGCGCCTGAACGTCCGGAGAGTGGATGTCGTCATGCGTGGTGTTGGCAAAGTGCGTGATGCCTCCGACCTGCCCGCTTTTAGGCGGGCGGCCCCGGCGGCGTTTGAGCGGCTGGCCATCCGGCCCCACCTGGGCTGCAGGCTGCTCTTTGGGGGGATGGATGCGCGGTCTGCCGCGGCCACGTTTTTGTGGGGCGGCTTCGTCTTCGACAGCAGCAGGCCCGCCAGCCTGTCCGGCGGCGTTGCGAGAATGGGATCCGTTAAGTGGTTTTTTCGAGACGGCCATACTTACCTCGGTGGGGGTCCGGGACCTGCGTCAATCAGGGGGAGAAACTATTCGGGGCGGGTTTCGTACGGTCAAGGCATTCTTTGCGCCTTGCGATGAGTTCTATCTGCTGCTGTTGCAGGCGTTCGACCTCCTCTTCCGGCAGGTCACGCTGGCGTAATTTGGCCTCAATGCTCTGGATGAGGTTCTTCATCCGGACGAGTTCCAGGGTGTACAGGGCGCTTTTCGCATCTTCGAGTCCGCCGGGCAGTCGCGGGCGGGCCTGCAGCTGGGCAAAGGCGGCCTCCTGCTGCCGCTCCAGGCCCGCCATGAAGGCAAGCTGGGAGGATTCCTCCAGCGGATCATGGCGGCTGTGCACCAGCAGGGCCAGCATCTCCGTGCCAGGCACCTCGCGCAGCAGGTCTTCGCAGTCGGCCTCCCGCAGCCAGTACATGATCTCGGCATCGGCCAGGGCCATCTGGCAGAGTGCCAGAGCCGTCCGGTGCTGGGAGGCGAGCAGTTTCTTCGCCTCATCCACCACATTCACGGGTGCGGTTCCAGCCGTCTGACCACTCTTGGCTTCCTTCGCGGCGCGATTGACCATCGCCGAGAGCTGTTCCTCGGAGATTTCCAGCATCTTGGCCACTTTGTTGACGGCGGTGATGCGCTGGGCCACGCCGGTGAAGATGCTGATGGCGGAGGCCACCTGCTCGGCCATGCGCACGCGTTCCACCATGCTGTCAGACTTGGCGCTGGCTCGCAGCCGCCGGATTTGGTACTCCAGGAAGTCCGTGGCATTTCCCAGCACGCCCTGCAGCGCCTCAGTGCCCTGTTTGCGCAGCAGCGAGTCCGGGTCTTCTCCCTGGGGCAGGGAGGCCACCTTCACCGTCAGACCGATGGGGGAGAGGATTTGGAAGGCGCGCTCAGCCGCCTTGTAGCCCGCATTGTCGGAGTCATAGCAGAGCACGACTTCATTGCAGACGCGTTTAAGCAATTTGGCGTGGAGTTCCGTAAAGGCGGTGCCTTGCCCTGCCACCACATTTTGAAAACCAGCCTCATAGACCATGATCATGTCGATCTGGCCTTCACACACGATGGCCTCGCCTGCTTTGGAGATCGCACGCTTGGAGCGGTCAAAGCCGAAGAGCACCTTGCTCTTGCTGAAAAGCGAGGTCTCGGGGGAGTTGAGGTATTTGGCGGTTTTGGCCTCCGGATCGAGAACGCGCCCGCTGAAGGCGATCACATCCCCATGATCGTTGCGGATGGGAAACATCAGCCGGTCACGGAAGCGCGGGTAGGTGCCCCGGCGGCCTGAATCTTCATCGCTCTGCACAAAGAGGCCCGCCTCCACGAGGACACTCTCGGGGATCTTGGCCTGGGCGGCCCATTCGCGGAAAAAAGCGCCATGGGGCGGGGCGTAGCCCATCTGCCAGTTCTTCGCCACCTCCGCCGTGATGCCGCGGGATTTGAGGTAGTCGCGCGCGGGTGCGGCGATTTTGTGCTTCATCAGCAGCTGGTGGAACCATTCGGAAATCTCGCGGTGCGCGCGCAGCAGCAGGCTGCGGTGTTTGGCCTCCGCCTCCGCATTGGCATCCCACACCTCTTCCTCGATACGGATACCCGCAGCATCCGCCAGGCGTTTGACCGCCTCCACAAAGGACAGACCGTCATGCTCCATGACAAAACGGATGGAGGTGCCGCCGGCACCGCAGCCGAAGCAGTGGTAAGTATTGCGCGAGGGGCTGACATTGAAGGAGGGCGTGCGCTCATTGTGAAACGGGCAGAGGCCGAGGTAGTTCGTGCCCGCCTTGCGCAGCTTCACGGAACGCCCCACCAGCGCCACGATGTCCGTGGCGGCGATCACTTGCTGGATGGTTTCTTCTGGGATGCGTGACATTGCAGGGCAAAGAAGGTGTTGAGGGGGGACGAGGCCGCAACTGGTGATGCGGCTGGGAGTGCCAAAAATGGAGGCGAGGAACCGGTGGCAGATCCAGGCGGCAGATCAGCAAAGTGGTGGTGGCTTTATGCGGCATAAAGAAAAACAGAAGCTCAAACTCCTCCAAAGCTTACCAATGAACAAGCCATTCCCCAATGGCTCTGAATGAGAGGGTTAGCACAAAGTAAGCAATAAGTTCAGAATAAAAATAACGGCGGATTGCCATCTGCCCGTTATGCCCAGCCATTTGTCTCCCGCAGCCCTCAGTTTATCCACCCATCAGATGAAGAAATCCAGCGTTCTCTTGGACACCCTGCGTCGTCATTTTACGCGACCGATCGCCACTGCAATGGCGGTGTTTTTTCCTTTCTGGGCCCTTCAGGTTCAAGGGGCTACTTTGTATTACAACGGCTCTGATGGTCAGTGGAATACCACGGCGACCAACTGGTCCTTTGACAGCAGTCTGTCAGACACCGCAAACTGGCTCAATGGTGAGGTGGCTATCTTTGGCGGCGTTCCTGGAACCATCACCGTGGGCGGGCCGATCACCGCGGGCGGTCTGACCTTTGGCAGCGACGGCAACGTCATCACCGGTGGCACGCTGACACTGAGCACCGTTGCTGGAGCGAACTCTTCCGTCATCAATGTGGGCACCTTCAAGGGGGCTCAAATTGATTCCATCATCGCAGGATCTTCAGGGCTGACTAAAACCGGCAACGGCACGCTCAGGCTCGGCAGCAATGCCAACACCTTCACGGGGGATGTGGTCATCAACGGCGGTGCTGTCGTCATTACAAAGGAGGCCCAGCTCGGCGCGGGCACCTCAATCATTTCGGTCAATGGCCTGGCGAACACCGGCAATCCGGGGTACAGCGGCGGCAGCCTTGTTTTGCAGGGCGGGCTCGCGGGAATGACGATCAATCGTGACATCAGCCTGTCAGGTCGCGGCCCGGGTGCCATCAACAACGGCGGTGCTCTCATCAGCGTGGGCAACAACACGATCGCCGGAAATCTGGTCATTGGCGGCACGGCTTCCCAGGGGAATGTTGTTTCGACCCATGGCATCACGACGATTTCAGGGGATGTCCAGCTCGGCAACGGCAGCACGCAGACGTTCTTTGGCAACGGCAACTTCATCATCTCGGGGCAGGTGACCAGCTTTGAAGTCGCCAATGACCGGTTTGCCAAAGCTGGCACGGTCTATGGCACCACGATGTGGCTGCAGAATGCGAACAACAATTTTGCCCAGTCCCTCCGCATTGATTCCGGCACCGTGCGTGTCTCCACAAACGGCGCCCTTGGCACCAACCCCAGCACGCAGTCGATTGACCTCAACAACGGCATTCTGGAAGTCCGCACCGACACACCCGGCGTGGGCAGTGCTGATTTTTCGACACGAAAAATATTCAACCGTGACAATACCAACACGGGCATCTTCGTGAGCCGTGATGTCAATGGCAGCGCCATCAACCAGACCGTGACGTTTGGGGAAACGCGGGCCACGGGGACGAATGTCAATTTCCGCATCACGGGCCGGGACGGCTTCAATGTCACCCTGCAGGGCTTGAACAATTCCCCGGCAGGCGTCATGGGGACGGGCGGTACGAACAACACGCTCATTGAAAACAATTCGAACGGCCTGCTCACTCTTGCGACCAGCAGCCTGTGGAACCAGACGGACACCACGGCGCGTACGCTGACCATTCAGGGCAATGGCGACACCTTGCTGACTGGCAGCCTCACGGCCGCAGGCGCTGCGCACGTCGTGTCCAAGGGAGGATCCGGCACGCTCACCATCCGGGGCACATCCAGCAATTTCCTGGGCAGCTTCAACGTCAATGCCGGCACCTTGGCGATCAATTCCTTCGGTGCGATCAACAGCGGCACAAGCGGTGCCTTGCAGCTCAGCAGCGGTGCTTTGAACTACCTGGGTGCCGCTGGCACGGGTGCGGGTGAAACCGTCACCAAGGCCATCAATCTGACCAGCACGACGGGATCAGGAATCATCCTGGCCAATCAGACGGGCAGCAGCCCTTCGGCTTTGATTATTGCAAACAACATTGCCGCCACGGGTGCAGGGATCAAAAATCTGTATCTGGGTGGCGAAAGCACGCTGCAAAATGAGATCCGGGGTGTGATTCAGGACAACAACGGCACCAACAAGACCTCGCTGATCAAGATCGGCTCTGGCACATGGCTTTATGATCCATCAGCCTCCAACTACGTGACTGCGGGTGCCGCGGGCGTGACAACCACCGGTGGTGGTGCGGTGCAAACCAACAGCTTCACCGTTTCCAATGCCGCTGGCCTCGTTGTGGGACAAACGGTCTCGGGAACCAACATCCCGGGCGGTTCGATCATCACCGCGATCAATGGAAACACCATCACGATCAACACCACCATTGGCACCGCTGTTGCCAATGCCACGGCGCTGACGTTTGGCACGGTGAGCAATTTCACAGGCACCGTGACGGTCGCGGGTGGAACGCTTCAAATCAAGGCGACTGCTGGCAGCGGCTCCGGCTCGGATGTTATCAACAACACTTCCGCGCTCATTTTCAACGCCGATCCCTTGAACACCAATCAAGCGGCGGGCGGCACCTTTGAGTATCTGGGCTTCAGCGGCGGTGCGCTGACGGAGTCCCTCGGCGCTTTGACCCTGACTGCGGGTGCGGGCACCATCAAGATCACTTCTGGCGGCGGTGCCACAGGGCTGATTTTCTCCTCGCTGGCCACGCCTGCGATCGGCACGGGCTTGAACATTATCGGCGATGGCACGGTGACGCTGACCGGAGTTGCCACAAGCACCGCCACGACGCTGACCGGGAATGGTCGTATCTACTTCAACGGCGCTGACTTCGCCCGTTCCAACGGCGGGGTGCTGCTGGCACCCGTTTACGATACGGACGCTGGCTTTGTGACCGCTGGAGCGGCCCTCACGGCTGCCAGTCACAATTTGGTTTCCAGCGACACGAGTTCGGGTGCGCTCACCATCAGTTCCTTGAAAATACTCGGCAGCCGGACCGTGGACCAGACGGGACTCCTCACGATCAACGTGGGGTCAAACACTTCGGGCGGTATTCTGCAGACGGGTGGCTCGGGCACGATCAGCGGCACTGGCGTGACTACGGGCGGCAATCAGGATCTCGTCGTTCGCGTGGATGGCCTCGCAGACTCCCTGCTGATTTCGGCGCCGATCACCGCCACGACCACCGGCGGACTTACCAAGAACGGATCGGGCACCTTGATCTTGAGCGGTGCCAACGCCGAGACGGGTACGGTCACCGTGAATGAGGGGACTTTGCAAATGTCCGGCGCAGGTGTGCTGGGCGGTGCCAATATCAATCTTACGATCCGTCAGGGAGCCACCTTTGATCTCAACGGGGTGAACCTTGGTACCGTCGCATCGGGAACCAATTCGATCAACTCGCTGAACGGCGCCGGCATCATCACCAACAGCGCAGCGGGCGGGACGGCCGCCCTGCGGTTTGGCAGCAACAACGGGGGCGG
Organism: Prosthecobacter sp.; assembly: GCF_044222345.1. Lineage (GTDB taxonomy): Bacteria > Verrucomicrobiota > Verrucomicrobiia > Verrucomicrobiales > Verrucomicrobiaceae > Prosthecobacter. The sequence goes on along the minus strand of NZ_JBGANL010000038.1, from coordinate 54,409 downwards.
TGTCTTCACCGGCCTGATTCAGGATGGAGCCACTGCGGACGTGGAGTTGGTGAAAACGGGATCGGGCACCGTGGCACTTACCAGCGCCAACACCTTTTCAGGAGCGGTGACCATTCTTGGCGGAAATCTGGACATTCCGAACATCGCCGACATCGGCGTGGCCAGCGGCATCGGCATGGGGGATGCCACCAGCGACGCGACCAACGCAGCCAGCCTCATTCTCAATGGAGGTTCCCTGCGTTATGTCGGAACCAACTCCGGCGGTGCGGTCACCGCAACCCAGACCCCGTCTGTCAGCATCAATCGCTTGTTCACTCTGGCCGGAAGCGGCACCATCGCCTCCTTTGGCAGCTACGGGAATCTGACTGCCGGGCGTAACAACAACAATGCGGCGCTCATTTTCAACAACACCGCGGATCTGGCTTTCAGCGGGACCGGTGCCCGCACCCTCACGCTTGACGGCGATTCGCAGGGCGATAACGAAATCGCCATCCATCTGATCGACAATCCCAACGGCGGTGCGCTCTCGCTGACCAAAAACGGTGCGGGTTTGTGGATTCTCAATCCATCAACCGCGAACACCTACACGGGCACGACCACCATCACTGGCGGAGCTCTCCAGGCGGTGGACGGCGCAGGCCTGTCATCCGGCAGCAATCTTCTGCTCAATGGCGGTGTGTATCAGACTTCCGGCACATTCAACCGGGCCCTGGGCACGGGCGCCGGGGAGTTGCGGTTTGCCGCCTACGGTAATGGAGGTTTCTCATCTGGCACATCCAAGCTGACTGTGGATTTTGGCTCTCTGGGCACACCAGTGTGGGGATCGACCGCCAATTTCATCGGTGCGGGTGCGTTGATTCTCAACAACGCCACCTCCCTGGCGGACGTCGAAATCAAAGGCAATTTCGACCTGGCAGCAGGCATCAGCAAGTCCATCAATGTGACGACGACGGCTGGAAGTGCCACCGTCAATCTGACCAGCGGGACCACGGACGGACTGACCATTGGCCAGGTATTCACTGGCAACTCCAACATTCCCGCCGGGCTTTATATCACAGCCATCAACAGCTCGACTCAGTTTACCCTGAGTTCGGGCACGGGAGTCCTCGCCGCCGCTGGCGCTGCAACAACAGTGACGGGTGAAGGCTGGCGTCAGATCCAGGTGGATGACAATGGCAGCACCAATCTTGATTTCGCCACGATCTCGGGTGTGATCGGCGGCACGGGCGGTCTCAGCAAGATCGGTAGCGCAGGTCTTATTCTCGGGAATGACAACACCTACAGCGGCAGGACAGTCATCCGTCAGGATGCCGTTTATGTGACATCCATTGGCGCCGACGGGGCGACTTCTTCCAGTTTCGGCACGAACGTCGGTGGTGGCATTTTGGAACTGGGCAATCCCAGCACCAGCACCACCGTCAGCCTGATGTACGTCGGCACGGGAGAAACCACCACGCGCGAGATCGACCTCACTGGCACCACTGGAACCCGGCGCATCGACTCCAGCGGCACCGGGGCGCTGATCCTCACCAACTTGAAAAACACCACGGCGACGTCGGTGAACACCATCAGCGGCGACAAGACCTTGGAAATCCGGGGCACCAACACGGACGCCAACATGATCACCTCCGTGCTTTCTGACAATGCGCAAGGGCTGGGCACGCCTGCCTTTGGGGGCGTGGGCGCCTTGCGCCTGCTCAAGACCGATGGCGGTGTCTGGATCTTGAACGCCGCCAACACCTACACAGGCGGCACCCGGGTGGACGGCGGCCTTCTCGGCATTGCCAGCACGGGGTCTCTCGGTGCAGCCGGCCCCACGGGTTTGACTTCCGCTGCGGTCAACAATTCCGCCACGATCACACTGGCGACTGGAACCACGGCCGGTTTGGTCGTGGGCATGAACATCAACGGAACTGGCATCGCTTATGGCGACACCATTGCCAGCATCACCAGCGCCACGTCGTTTACGATTTCTGCAGCTCGCACGATCCCGGTGAACGCCCAGCTGGTCTTTGGCGGGCTTTTGATGTCGAACGCCGGGATCTTTGCCACCGATCCGTCAGGATTGACCATCTCACAGCCCGTGATCTTGAACAACAACACGACGGCCGTTTTTGCCGGTGCAAATCCCATCACCATCAATGGAGACGTGATCAAAAACTCCGGCGGTAATGACAACAACCTGAGCAACAATCTTGAGGGCGGCGCGCTTCTTACCGTCAACGGCAATTTCCTCAATTTCCAGAACGCCGCTGGCACACGCCAGTTCAACATCCGCGGCTATGGTTCGACGATATGGAACGGGGACATCAAGAACAACGCCCTGCTTTCGACCTCTCTCACGCGTCTTGACATTCGCATTGCCAACGAGGCCTCCTTCACCATTGGCAGTGCCACCACGCTGACTGGCGGCATTGCGCTTGGCCAGGGAACGCTTGTTGTTGGCAATGTCAAAGCGCTCGGGACTGCCACCAATGCCCTGATTCTTTATGGCGGTGTTTTGACGTCATCGTTTGATCTGACGGGAGTCAACAAACTGGTGAACGCCGTGACGATTGCCGGTGACCCGGCGGTCATCAATGGCACGCAAAGCATCGAGTTTGGCGCATCGTTGACCAACAACGGCGCCACCCGTGTTTTGCAGAATGATCTCGATGCCGGGTCTGGGGCTGTGCTCACCCTTTCGGGAGGTGTCAATCTTTCGGAATCAGGCACCAACCGTACCATGATCATTGCCGGCTCCGGGACGACCAACATCACAAGCGCCATTGTCAATGGCAGCACGGCCACGGCCTCTGCGCTGCTGTTTCAGGGCAACGCTTTGAATCTCTCCGGCACCAACACCTTTGGTGGAGCCCTGACAATCAATCGCGGCACCGTCACCATCAGCGGCACCGGCGGTAGTATCAACACCACCTCAGGGGTCACGCTTAATGCGGGCGGTGTGCTGGCGCTGGATAACAGCGGTGGAAACAACGCCAGCGGTCGTGTGGCTGGGCGCGCATTTACCTTCAATGGCGGCACCTTGAGCTTGATCGGGAACAACACCTCTGAGTCGGTTGGTGTTGCCACCGTGAACAGCATCATGGGAACCATCAGCATGTCCGGCACGGGCAGCAACACGCTGACCTTTGGCACGGCCAATTTCGCCAACTCCGGTTCTTCCTGGGATCTTTCCGGCATCACCGGCCTGGGAACCACGAACAAGGTGAAGATCACCACTTACCAGCAAGGTGGCGCCACGTTTACCAACGCCATCCTGCCGCGCATCATTATTACGGACGACTTCGCCGCCTATGACACCACCAACGGTGTGGTGGCTTTCACTGCTTACAACAACACCAGCGATCTGAACGCAGCGGCCAACGGCGACACAATGAACGTGACCGCAGCGGCCAATGTCTCGCTGTCGCGTACATTGAACGCCCTGAAGATCAACGGCAGCGGCCTCTCCATCACCAGCACGGGGAATCGTGTGCTTAACCTCACCACGGGTTCTCTCATCAGCACCGGCGGTGACAACACGCTGGCTGTCTCACAGGTGAACCTGGGCGGCGGCGGGGGCTATTTCCAGGTGCAGGCCGGCACCACACTGCATGTGACCTCCACTTTGATCAACGGCCAGCTCAGCAAGGTGGGCGGTGGTACTTTGGGCACCCTGCAGCTCAACGCCGGGCTCAATGCCATCTTCCCGTCGGTCAACAGTCTCAACATCGGCATCGGCGCCACCGTGGATCTCAACGGCAGCACTCAATATATCGGCAATCTGACTGGCGGCGGTAACTTGCCAAACTCGGCTGGCACCCTGACCAACACGGCGCTGACCACCAGCACCTTTGTCACCAATGGCGGCGGCACTTTCGGGGGGATCATTTCTGGCGGCATCAATCTGGGCCGCGTCGGTGGTGGCACCCTCACGCTGGAGACGGCGCAGACTTACACCGGCACCACCTCGCTTTTGGGCGGCACCACCACGCTCGAAAATGATGCCTCACTCCTCACCACCTCAGCCATCGAGATCAATGGAGCCACCTTGATCGCCACCAGCAACACCAGTCTGCAGACGCAGAACAATGACCGCATTGGCGATGGCATCGCCATCACACTTCGGGCGGGCAACATTCAGATCAACGGCCGGGTCAACACGATGGCCACTGAAAAACTGGGTGACATCTATTCAGCGCAGGGCGCGAACAGCATTCAGGCCGCGACCGGTGGCACTGGTACCGCCGGGGCGTTCACCGCCCAGGATCTGACGATTGCCAGCCTGACGCGTTCCGCTGGGTCGACGATGAATTTCCTCGGATCTACTGCGCTCGGCAGCATTGGCAATTTCCCCCGCATTGTGTTCACGTCTGCGCCCACCACCTATGGTGATGGCGTTCTGGGAGCCTGGGCCATTTCAAACTCCAATGACTACGCCGCCTACAACACCACCAACGGTGTGGGCACGGTGGGGAACGGTGGCTTTGCGGGTTATTCGGCAGTGTTTGGCAGTGGCAACATCACAGACCTCGGAACTTACTCCGTCACTCCAATAACAACCACCCTGTCTGGCACCACCACCGCCAGCATGCTTCGGTTGAGCGGCAATTTCACCAACAACATCGCCTTCACCAGCAGCAGCGATGTCCTTAACCTTGAGCTTGGTGGCATCCTTCGCACCAACAACCCCTTTGACACGAGCTTTGGCACTGCGGCCATCCGGGGTGTGATCACCGCCGGCGGCACGGAAACGAGCGGGACTCGCGAGCTCATTGTTTACAACACCAGCACCTCCAATCCATCGTTTACCAATCCTAATTCTGCCGGTGGCATCGTTGCTGGTTCTCCGGTGGTGATCATGAATTCAACGATTGGCATCCAGCCGGGCATGACCCTGGCCAATGCCAATTTCCCCGCTGGCACCACGGTCGTGTCCGTGGACAGCCTGACGCAGATCACCCTGAGCAACAATGCCACTGCGAGTGCGCAAAACCAAACCTTCACCGCTGGTGCGTTGGTCAGCGGCACCACCACCTTGGGGTCGTCTCAGATCACGATGAACTCCACCACCGGCATCGCGCCGGGCATGACACTCACCGGCACCGGCATCCCTGCCGGCACTTATGTCGTGTCTGTGGACGGTCCCACCCAGGTCACGCTCAGCCAGGTCGCCACTGCCGCCGGCAGTGGGCTTACATTCACCGTCGGCATGAACAACCTGATCATCAATTCGGTCATCGCCGACAATGGCTTTGGCAACAAAGTTTCATTCGTGAAGTCCGGCACTGGCATTGTCAACCTGTCTGCCAACAACACCTACACGGGCGGTACCGTCGTGGCTCAGGGCACGCTGAATTTGGTCGGCACCGGAGTGGTCCTCCCGGCGGGAGGTCTGACCATCAACAACGCGGCGGTCACCATGCTCAGCAATGTTGGGCAGATCGATGCATCCAATGATGTCACTTTGGTTGGCAGTTCCACCCTCACACTGGCTGGCGGCCTGGGGCTGAACAACACGCTCAAGAGCATCACGTTCAACAACAATGGCGGCTCCGGCACACCCACCATCACGAATCAGGCCAACAGCATCCTCACGCTCACTTCCTCTGCGCCGGTCACCGTCACCAGCAGCAATGCCTCCACGGTTGCTACGATCAACGGCGGCTTCCTGGCCCTCGGCAGTGGTGACAACACCTTCAGCATCCAGGCACCGACATTGAATGGTCAGGTTTACACCGGGCTTGCTGCTTCCCTGAACATCACTTCGGCGATCACGGGCACGGGAACCCGGATTCTTAAAACGGACAACGGACTGCTCCAGCTCAGCGGCCAGAGCACTTTTGATGGTGGCCTGGCAGTGCAGCAAGGCGGGATCATTCTTGGGACCAACAGCACATCCACCGCTCCGAATTCACTTCTCTCCGGCCCCCTGGGTGTCGGCACCGTGTCTTTTGCAGACGGCACCATCCTGCTGGTGGACAACAACAGCCGCACGGTGGCCAACGCCATGAGCTTTGCTGGCACCCCGATCTTCAACAACATCGGCACCAACTTGACCACACTCACCTTGAACGGTGCCCTGAGCTTTGACACCCTGGCCACCACCGGCGTTGTGATCAATATTCCCACCCCGTATCTCAATGTGGTGCTCGGCGGCCCCATTGCCAACATAGGCTCGATCACCTTTGGAGGAACGGGCGCCAACACCATCAGCAAGTCCGGCCTGGGCAACATCACTGGGATCAATCTCAACGGCTACAACACTGGCGTTTCGGTTAACATTGGTGGCTTGACCAGCAGCACCTCCTTCTCGCTTTTGGTCGATGGGGACAGAACCGGCTCATTCGAGACGATTGCCCTCGGCGACATTGCATGGGAGTCCACAGCAGCAGGCACGACCTTGTCGCTTACCATCGGTCGCGCGGGCACCAGCGATTATTTCCCGCTGGCTGTCAACAAGGTGGTCGCGCCAAGCAGCTTTACCTCATCCTCTCTGCCCAACGGTCTCATCGTGACCAATAACAACAACTACGGCCTGCTTCTGGCGGACAACATCACGTTCAATACGGTATCCACCAATCAGGGACCCAACTTCAACGTGGTGAATGGCAGCACTTCGCTGCAGCTTGATGGGCTGATCCTTGGTGGCGTGCTTTCGGGCGGCCCGACCGGTGCATCGGCCGTGGTTCTCACCAAATCCGGTGCTGGTGTGCTGTCGTTGACCAACACGGGCAACACGTTTGGCGGTGGTGGTTCCATCATCGACATCACAGCCGGGTTGATTGCCGCATCCTCCGACGCCGTACTGGGCGATTCAGGCAACATTGTCCGACTCAGCGGTAACAATCTTGGCTATGGCTTCCGCGCCACCGGCACCTTTGCCACCTCCCGTACTTTCAACCTCAACTCCGCCGCAGGTGAAATTGAAGTGACACAGGGCAATACTCTGACGCTGAACAATGCCTTCACCTTTGCTTCGGCCAACAATGCTTTGAGGAAGTATGACCTCGGTACTCTCGTGCTGACATCTCCCGAGACCGGCTGGAACGGGGTCATGTTTGTCCAGCAGGGCGTGCTGAGAGTTTCCAATGGCAACCAGCTTGGCAATGCCTCCTCCACCACGAGTTCAACGGCGACCACGGGAGCCTCCGGTCAGACCGTCCTCACGCCGACCGGTGGCACAGCCAATTATGGGGTGGGTCAGATGGTGTTTGGATCGGGGATTGCAGCAGACACATTCATCACCGCCGTCAGCGGCACGACGATCACTCTCAGCGCCAACACGACTGCGGCGAATCCTACCATCACAACCTCCGCAGGTGGAATCTTGATGTCAAACGTCGGTTCTGCCCTTGAACTGACCGGCGGAGCGACGGTGGCAGATGGCATTTTCATCAATGCCTCCAACAATGCGACCAACAACGGCATCAACGGTGGCGGAGCCATCCGCAGTACGACAGGGACGAACACCGTGTCCGGTCTGATCACCATCGCGACACCAACGGCAGACGGCCAGATGCGTGCCGTGACGCTCGCGGCTGATGCAGGTGCCACGCTCAACATCACCGGCGGCGTGCTGGGCCAGGTGGGCACAGCGGGTGTCAATCGTCATTCCTGGGTCGGGATCGGCGGTGAAGGCACCACCAACATCACCACCACCGGCTTCACCAACACGGGAACCCTGGGCATCTACCAGCTTAACAAGTTCGGCGCAGGCACGCTGAATGTTCAGGTGGCAAACGCCTTTTCTGGCCGGGATGTCTTCGTCAAGCAAGGCACGCTGTCCTTGAATGGTGCCGGCACTTTCAGTACGCTGGGTTCAGGCCAGGGCACGCTGCGCACGATTTATGTGCATGATGTTGGCACTCTGGTGCTCGACAACTCCGGCTCCAACGTCAGCAACCGCCTCGGCAATGCGGCGCTGAGTTTCCAAGGTTCCGATTTCCAGATCATTGGCAGCAGCTCCGCCACCACGACGGAAACGACCACCGGCGCGATGACCTTGAATGCCGGCGCATCGGTCTTCACGCTGGATGCTGGCGTGGGCCAGCAGCTGAATTTCACCACGGCGGCGGTGACGCGCAATGCCGGCTCCACCCTGCTCATCCGTGCGGATGGTTTTGGCAATGCAGCGGGCGCCAACGTGGCCACCATTCAGGGCAGCACCGCCACCTACACCTTCACCGGCCAGCTGGGGGCCACAGGAACGACCAACAAATCAATCCTGGGTTGGGCCATTGGAGACACCAGCGTGACTGGCGGGGGCATCGGTTTCGTCACGGCAGATTCCGCCGCCGCAGGCGCCAATGCTGGAACCAACCGGCTTCGTCTTCTGAGTGGTTCTGAACAGGTCACCATTCTCTCGACGGCTGGCACCAATGTGAATCTGTCCAGTGCCGCCAATTTGGCAGCTTCTCTCTCCATCAATTCCCTGCAACTCGGCAGTGGTGGCGGCATCACCCTCTCAGGCGGCGCGGTTCTGACCTTGGAAAGCGGTGCGCTGCTGGTGCAGGCCGGCAACAGCGGAATCTCTGGCACGGGAACTCTCACCGCTGCCAGCAATCGGGAACTGATTGTTTACACGGTTGGAGATCTGACCTTGGGCGTCGCCATCACCGGAACCAGCGGAGGCCTCACCAAGTCGGGCGAGGGCACACTGACTCTTGCCGCTGGCAACACCTTTGCCGGCACAGTCACGATCAACCAGGGCACGCTGATGATCGGCGGTGGTGATTTCAGCCTGACTCCAAACCAGACTTTGCAGCTTCTTGGAGGCAATCTTGACCTCAACGGCACGGTGCAAAACATCAACAACCTCCAGGCTCAGACAGGAGCCTTGGCCGTCAATGACGGATTTGCACCCAATACAGCCGGTTATGTGATCAATACTTCGGCCTCCCAGGCCACCTTGGCGCTGACCACTGCCAATGTGAGTTTCCGTGGTGCCATTGGAAATAACAATGCGGGACAGAGCAACATCGCCGTGGTGCGGTCCGGTGCTGCGGGTTCAACGGTCGATTGGAATCTCTATGGTGACAATACCTACACCGGTGCCACCCTTCTCAACGGCGGACGCACTCAGCTTATTGATGGTGGAAGATTGAGCGGAACGTCCTCCATTGAAATTTCAAACGCCACTTTGCTGGTCACCACCGGCAATATCACCGTCGAGTCGGTGAGCCTCACGGATCGCATCAATGACGCGGCTTCAATCACTCTGAACGGAGCCATGTTCCAATGGCGCACCCGAGCCTCTCTCTACAGCACGGAACAACTCGGGGCAGTTAAGCTCGGATATGGCAGCAGCATCATTGATTTCGCGGAACCAGGCTCGAATGTGAACCAGTCAGATGTCACCTTCGCCAGCTTTGCGCAGCTTGCCGGGCAGCATGGCACGGTGCGTTTCGTGAACATTGATGGCAATATTTCCGCCCTGCAGCGCCTGTTCATCTCCAATCTCAACGGTGTTGCCACGACCAATCTCGGGGACGGTCTGACCAACAACCTCATCGGCGGCTGGGCCACCTTTGAGCGTGAATTTGCCAGCTACACCCCAAGTCAAGGTGTTGCAGGTCTGACCAACAACGGCTATGCGGGCTACTCGCCCAACACCATTTTCACCGGCACCGCGACTGACAACGTGCGCATTCTGCTGCCAGTTGCCGGATCGACCACGACCCTGACGGCAGACGCCACTCTCAACAGTCTGAACCTCCAGGCAAACACGGGGGCCACCGGCAGCAGCGTGCTCGATCTGGGCGGCAAAACGCTGACGCTTGCAAGCGGAGGTCTGATCGCGTCACCGATTGCCACGGCAGCCTCAGCCAACAGCATCAGCATCATCAACGGTAGTTTGACCGCAGGCACCACTTCCAGTCCGGCGGACCTCTACCTCCATGCGCTGAGCTGGCTCAACAATCAGGCGGACAACACCGGCAATGCGGATGTCACCGTGTCTGCCAACATCGTCAACAACGCGGCGGGAGGTGCTGTGGCTCTGGTGATTGATGGCAATCAGGGGCGCGGAACGCTGAACGCCACCAATGACGTGTTCATCACAGGATCCAACACCTACACGGGCGGCACCTGGGTGAACTCGGGCCGCATCGTCCTGAACAATGCTGCGGCAGACGGAGTCACCACCTTCGCAGTGCCTGGAAATCTGACCATTTCGGGCGGCTACAGCAGCAATCCGGCGGTCTACACCGACCGCAACACCCAGGTGATTCTGGGCGCGTCCAACCAGATGGCAAACACTGGGGTCGTGACCATCCTGGGCGGTGCCACATTTGACCTGAACAACTTCAACCAGACGGTTGGTGGCGTGGTGTTCAACAACAACGGCGGCAACTCGCCGGTCCTGAACGTCGGCACGGGGAGCTTCACTTTGAATGGCAACCTGACCGCAACTTCCCAGAACCTAGGCGCGGTGTCGCAGCTCGGCGTCGTGATGACCGCTTCCACCACCAATGGAAATAGCACGGTGACGGTCACCAGTACGGCTGGGCTGACTGTCGGCACTGCCGTCGTCGGGCTGGGTGTTCCGGCCAACGCCACGATCGCCTCCATTCTCAATGCAACCCAGTTCACTCTCTCTGTGAATGCGAACGCCACAGCAACCACCAACCAGCTGGCTTTCCTGGGGGCTGGCGCCATCGATCTCAACGGCGCGGTCCGTACGTTCGAGATCAATCCTGTGCAATGGAATGGCGAGATCCTCTCCCCAACTCTTTCGACTTTGGACATCAACGCCCCATTGACGGGGGCTGGGGCATCCGGCATCAACAAGACGGGAGCCGGGAACCTGACCCTCAAAGGTGCCAGCACGTATGCAGGGACCACGACGGTGTCGGCCGGCAAAATTACCTATGGCGTCACTGATGCACTGCCAACGCTGACGGCGCTGACGGTGCTGACGGGTGGCACGGTGGAGCTGAACGGCTTCAACGGCACCGTGGGTTCTCTGGCCAGCGAAAACGCTGTCGCTGGGGGAATCATCACCAACACTGCTTCCGGCACCACCTCGACATTCACGGCCGGTGGAGACAATACCAGCACGATCTTCGGTGGCACGATCACCAACAGCTCAAACTCGACGCTGAATTTCAGCAAGGCCGGAACAGGAATCCTGACGCTGACAGGTGCCAACACCTACACGGGCAGGACCTAGATCAAAAATGGTGCTCTGAGTATCAGCACGATCAACAGTGTGTCCGGCGGCTCATCCAGCAGCAGTCTGGGGGCTCCCATCACGGCGGCCAATGGTACGATTAACTTTGGTTTCGGCGCGGACACCGGCAGACTGATCTACACGGGCTCGGGTGAAACCACCGACCGCATTATCAATCTCGCAGGCACCACCGGTGGCGGCGTCATCGAGAATAATGGCAGCGGTGCGCTGACATTTACCAGCAACACCACCTCCACAGTTTCGGGAGCCAAGTCACTGACCTTCACAGGATCTTATGCTGGCATCTTTACCTTCACCGGTTCCATTGGGGAAACGGATGGCTTCGTGCAGCGCGGTCCCGTGTCACTGGTCAAGGACGGTGCCTCATCCATGCTGTTCCTCTCGGGTGGAAATGCCTATACAGGCAGCACCATCATCAACACCGGCGTCATTCAAATTGCGAGTGCCAGCCCATTTTCCATCATTCCAGATCGTTCAAGCGTGGTGCTGGCGAACACCGCAGGCGTCGCTCTGGATTTGAACGGCAACAGTGAAACTCTGGGCTCCCTTTCCGGCGGTGGCAGCACCGGCGGCAATGTCCTGCTGACTGGCAATGGAGCTCTTACCCTCGGCTTGGATAACGCTGATGCAGTCTTCGCCGGCAACATCAGCGGTGGCAGCACTGGGGGGCTTACCAAGCTGGGCAGTGGAATACAAACCCTGGCTGGCTCTATTGACTTCACTGGGAATGTGCTCGTTCGCACTTATGGTGGCCAGTCGGGGGGTGGGTTGATTCTCTCCGGCGGTGCGACTCTTGCCTCCTCTGCCAAAGTTCGAAATGCTGGCTGGAACACGGTTTTCGGCGTGAATACGAGCCAGGCCATCAATTCCCTCACCAGCACCCGCAACACCCTCCTGGCTCTTGGCAGCGGTGCCACCCTGGCGGCAACTTACACCAATGGAACCCCCACCGTCATCAGCGGTCTGGCGGATTCCGACAACACCATCCGTGTCATCAAGCTGGATTCGAGCACTGCCGGACTGGCTCCTGGCATGCTGATCTCCGGCAGCACCGGCATGACCAACGCCACCGGCATCATCCTGCAGATCATCGATGGCAACAACGTTCTCATCAATGAGCTTCCCGGTGCCACCGCCGCCAACATTCCTACTCTGACAATCACTCCCACCAGCGTGTTGAGCAGTGCCATGACAGGTGCTGGCGGGTTCACCAAAAATGGTGCAGGCGATCTCTTCCTCACAGGGCTCAGCACCCATTCCGGTGCCACCACCATCAACGCCGGAACAGTCTGGGTCGGTGGCGGTATCTGGGACGGTGCCAGGTATGCCTTCCAAGATGTCTTGAGCGACAACTCTCAGATCGTCTTTGCCAATTCGGGCACTCAGATTCTGAATTTTGCCGTCAATGCCACCAATCTGACGCCGTTTGAGCGTGTGGGCTCTATCAGCGGCGGCAACGGCACCAGCACCACCATCAACCTCAGTGCACTCACCACTGGAGGTTTTGGCACGGGAACTATCGGCACCAGCATCGGTGCGCTGGCCATCGGCGGAGACAACAGCAGCTCCACATACAGCGGCCGGATCTTTGGTGGAGGCGGCACCTGGCTCATCAAGGAAGGCTCCGGAACCTTCACCTGGAACAATGCGGTCTCTGATGGTGCTACTTTTGACGGCACCGTCTTGCTGGACAAAGGCGGTTTCACCACCACCGGGGCGTTCGGGCTCGATGGCGCGCAGACGTTGTTCATTCAGAATAATGGCGGTGTCTTTACTTCGGGCGTTTCAGTCAATGACAGCATAACCATTCTCCAAGGCGGCGGCAAAGGTTCCTCTCGTGTCTTCCCCAGCGGCAACGTCGGTGGCCTTTATGCAAACTATCTCTCGGGTGTGGACGGTGTGATCGTGCTTCAGACGGCGGGCATCAGGCTCATCACCAGCACCACGACCAGTTCCGTTTTCGGGGGCGTCATTTCAGGTGCAGGTGACTTCCAGAAGGATAATACCTCAACATTGGAGCTTCGTGGTGCCAACACCTACACCGGACAGACCATCTCCAACGGCGGCATTCTGCGCATGGGCATCTATGGTGCTGCGGCAGGCGTCGGTGCACCAGGAACAGGCGGAAACGGCACGCTGGCACTGGCCAGCAGCATTCGCACCGTCGGTGGTATCTTGGATTTGAACGGCACTTCACAAACCGTCTCCAGGTTTGCTGCGTCATCCACCGGTGGCACCATTCAGCTGGTGAACGGCTCCCTGACGCTTGCGGATCAAAACACCCAGACAATTGGGACCGTCTTCACCGGCAATCTCAACAGTGTGATCAATGTCAATTCCACCGTCGCAGGACAAACCCTGTCTTTGACGGGGAACAGCACAGGCTTTGGTGGCACCATGAATGTGGGAACCAATGCGGCTCTGACACTCAATGCTGGAACTGGTGCTTTCAACAGCACCGGAATTCCTGCCGCCCGCATCAATCTCAACGGAACCGGCACTCAGCTTACCGTCACTCAGGCAGACACCATCGGTTCCCTTGCGGGTACAGGCAATGCGGTGCTTACACTGGGGCTGACCCTGCGCGAAGCCCGCAGCGGTGCGGTCTCCGCCGCCGGATATTCGGGCGCCACCAGCGGCGCAGGTGCGCTGATTCTGAGCAACTTTGGCGGTTTGACTCTCTCTGGAAATCTCGCACACACCGGCGGCATCACGCTCTCGTCCAATTCGACCATCATTCTGAACTACGGTGCAGGAAACAACATCCTGCCATCAGTCGGTGCGCTCACTTTGAACGGTGGCACCATCCGTATCATCAGCACGGGAACTGGAATTCTCGAGTCCGTTGCTTCCACGACCCTCAATGCTGGCGCGTCAGCCATTGAATCATGGATCCATTTTAATGCTGAAACGGAATCCACTCAGCTTTCCGGATTCGCAGGCATCAATCTGGGAGACATCACGCGCGCGGCGGGTGGTACTCTGAGCGCTGGCACGAGCGCTGCTGCGACCAGCACGGTCAATGGTGCCAGTGGCATCCTTGGCGGCTGGGCCACGTTTGGCGGTGGCACCTGGGCCGTTTCCAACGGAGCGGGCACTGCGATTTCCGGACTCACCAGCTATTCCGCGGACACTTTTGGCTCAAATCTCAATACCGACATCACAGCCGCAGGCGCGGTGGCAGGTGCCAGCACGGCGACCATTCGCTTCAGCGGCGCGAATGATGCTGACATCACCGGGACGATGAGCCTTGAAACGGGTGGCATTCTTGTCAGCAGCAGCGTGGGATCGCACACCTCCACCATCTCCGCCAGCCTCACCTCGGGCGCTGGAAATGAACTGATCATCAATCAATACAATACCTTGGGAGATTTGGTGCTCTCGAACGTCGACGGCACCGCCAACACCATCCTCACCACCACCGGTGGCGGACGTACTTTGCTCACGAACGACATGACCGGCACGGGTGCCACCAACATTGGCTACGGCTACCTCCAGCTTGGCGACAGCACCGCTGGTGGCAGCACGGCGGGCATGGTGGGCAGCGGAGCCATCCTGAACAATGGCACCCTTGGCATCAACCGCAGCAACCCGGTGACCATTGCCGCTGTCATATCCGGCATGGGCAACCTTGAGCAGCTTGGGTCCGGCACCACCATCATCACCGGCACCAATACCTTCCAAGGCCGGGTGACCGTCAGAGGCGGCATTCTGGAAATCCAAAACAACGCCGGACTTGGGGCTGCCGCCACGGCTGTCACCAACCGCTGGGCAAACCTCACTTCGGTGAATGCTGGTGGTACGCTCAAGATCAACGTTACCGGCGGAGGCACGATTATTGAGCTCTTGAATCTCGATGGCGGCACGCTTGCCATCGGCAGCGGGGCCGCGCAGACTTTGGCCGCGCCGCTGGTGTTGAGAAGTGCCAGCACGATCAGTCTCAACTCCGCCTTCAATCATGTGCTCAGCGGGCAGATTATTTCAGCTCCTGGCGCTGGTCTCACTGTCAACAGCACCCTTGTGGGTGGTGCCTTGCTGCTGACCAATGCGACCAGTCAGCTGAACGGCACTCTCACCATTGGCGCGAATGCCACCGTTCAGTTTGGCAACAACTCGGCCGGCGGCATTGGCAGCCGTTCGGATATCGTCAACAATGGCACGCTTGTCACGAACACCAATGACGGCCATCTGGTGCTGGGAAATAAGATCTCTGGTTCCGGCAATTTCATTCAAGCTCGCAACAACGTCTATCTGACTGCGGACAACACCTACTCCGGCACGACCACTTTGGGGCTCCAGTCCGTCAATGCCGGCGTCTCTCTCCGCATCGGCAATGACACCTACACCGGCTCTCTGGGCACGGGAGATGTGATCCTGCAGTCCACGACCGGTGGCTCAACCGATCTGCGCTGGCACCTGATTGCAGACACGACCGTGGCCAACAACATCACGCTCAATCCCAACACCGATGGCACCACGGCTCGCAATGCCACCTTGCTGCGCCAAGGACTGGGCAACGTCACCCTGACCGGCAATCTGACCATTGGCTCAACCACGGGAGCTCCCAATACCCAGGTCGCTATTCTCCAATCCGAGGGCGGCGGCATCCTCTACATCAACAGCACCCTCGTCAATGCTGACAGCACTCACCTGCTGAACATCGTCAACAATGGCATCATCAAATTTGGCGGCAGCGCCAGCAACACCTACAATGGGGTGCTCTCTGGCAACAACGTGTGGGTCTTCCAGAATTCGGGAGTCACCACCCTCGCGGGTCTCAATACCTTCAATACCGGCAGCACCTACATTGACAAAGGCACGGTCGTCCTCGCCAATGGCGTGGCCATGCACGATGACAATGACACTCACGTTTTGAACGGTGCCACGCTGAGCATTGCCAATACGGAAACCATTGGCCAGCTCTACATGCAGCGTGGTGGCATCACTTTCATCAATGCCGGTCAAACGCTGACCGTCGATGACGGCGGGGCTCAATTGATCGCAGGCTCCTTCCAAGGTTCTGGCAATCTGACTCTCGGTGGTGGCAACTTCATGGCCATGTACGGCACGAATACCAACACCGGCGCGTTGCAGCTCGGCAGGCTTTCCGACAACAGCAGCGGTGGCATCCAGACCGCCAGCCTCGCCAATGCCATCGGCTCCTTCAGTTCGGTCACTCTCGGTGCAGGCACGGGGGCTGGGGCCATTGATTACGTCGGGGCGGGGGAAACCTATGCTGGAAACATCATTCTGGCCGGCACGGGTTCGGCCGTTACCAGCACGGGAAGCAACCGCATCACTGCCAATGGCAGCGGAGCGCTCATTCTCAGTGGCAACATCACTGCGACCGCCACCAACACCCTTCAGCTTACCGGTCAGACCGGTGGTTACTTCAACCCGATCACCAATCAGATCACGGGTGTCATTTCTCAGGGCGCCAATGTCCTTTCGATCGCCATGGGAAATGCGGGTGATGATGACCGTTACGGCATCACGGGCCGCTGGGCTCTCACCAACACCGGCAATGATTTCAGCGGCAGCATCACCGTCAATGTCGGCATGCTTGAGCTGCAGGGCGATCTTGGCGACGGTTCGGAAACCACCAGCATCATGGGCAATACCAATGTGGCGCGCAGCATCACGCTCGGCAGCAACAACTTCAATGGCCGCCGCTACGACCAGTATGGCAACACCGACCAGATTGGCGATGGCGGTTTCGGCCAGGGCACCAACACGATCACCCCGAATAGTGCTGCCGTGGGCACCATCATTTTCAATGATTCCAATGCTGGAGTTGCCACCTTCGAGAGCAACATCACCTGGGCGCTGGTCAATGCCTCAACCGGAAACACCACAGGCGGCCAGTTGATCAACAACGGAGTGAAGCAGATCATCATCAAAGGTGCGCTTACTTCAGGATCCACGGGCACTCACAACTGGGTCCTGGATGGCTCCAACACCCTGAGCAACACCATTGCCGGCGTCATCAGCAATCCGACCACCAGCCAGGCCACGGCGGTGATCAAAGAGGGCGCGGGCACCTGGCGTCTCAGCGGCGCAAACACCTTCACCGGAACCCTTGTCATCAACAATGGCATTCTTGAGCTCGCTGGTGGTGCGGCCATTCTGGACACGGTCGGCGTGGCACTCAATGGAGATGGTGGCGACGGCATCTTCTCTGGCACCGCGAAGTTGAGAATCATCGACTCCGAAACCATCGCCACCTTGACGGGAGATGTGCTGACGGAGGCGGAGATACTCTCCGGCCAGACGCTCTCCATCATCGGGGGCAGCAGCACCATGAACGGCTTCTTCTCGGGAGAGGGAAATCTCACCCGCACGGTGTCCTCCTCCACCGCGGCCACTTTGACAAGCAGCGCACGCAACACCTACACGGGCATCACCACCATCGGTGCCACCGGGGGTGCCACCGCCAGTGCGGGCATGACCATCTATTATCTTGCCGACGGCGGCATCGCGAGCGGTGTCGGCGCTTCAAGCAACGCCGCTGGAAATCTTGTCTTCGTGAGCAACACGGCCGCAAATCAAGGCGGCATCCTCACCTGGCAGGGCCTGACAAACCAGAGCACTGACCGTCTCTTCACCATGGGGCTGGGCGCTCTTGCCGCGCGCATTAATGCTTCCGGCATCATCATTGGCACCAACACACCGACCCTCACATTCAGCAACACCGGTTCCATCGCCTTTGCTGGCAGCGGCGTCCGCACTCTGACACTGGGCGGTTCTACCATCAGCGACAACACCTTCAGCCTCAAGATCACCGATCAAGGCGGAGCCACCTCTCTTGCAAAAGTGGATGGTGGCATGTGGGTCATTGATCCGAGTGCAGGGAACACCTACACGGGTGGCACGACCATCACCGCAGGCACACTGGCCATCCGCGCTGGCAACGCATTGGGAAGCGGCACCATCACGGTCAACGGTGCTTCAGGCAATGGCTTGGAAATCCGCAGTGGCATCACCCTTGCCAATGCCTTTACCAATTCCACCGCAGATGGTGGTCTTGGAGTCACCAGCGGCACCAGCATCATGAGTGGACTGATCACGTTGTCCGCTCAACTGCGTCTTTCCGTGGATGCCGGCGCTTCCTTGGATCTGAACAATGCCACCTCTTCGCTCACCGGCGCTGGCACCTTGCTCTTCTTTGGCAAGGGCACTCTCACCCTCTCCGGGGTGAATGGTGCCGGATGGACTGGTCAAACGGTCGTCCGCGATGGCATACTCCAGCTTGAATATGGGACGAACAACAACAGCAAGCTGGCAGATGGTGCCGCACTGACTCTGGGTACGATCACCGCGCTCACAACTGTGGGCGTAGATGCCAACGTTGCGGGCCAGACCAAGATCCTGGGCACTTCCGGCGGCACGATCAACCTGAGCGGTGGCAGCCATGTGGAAGTGGTGAGCGCCACCACGATCGCTCCTGGCTCCAACGCGGTCACTCGCACCAGCGGCACTTCTGTCCTCCGGATGAATGCCATCACTCGAAATGTCGGTGGCACCATCGACTTCGGTGCTGCGGGAATCGCCCAGGTGGACACGACCAATACGAACGGCATTCTTGGGATTGGCTACGCCACAGTGGGCAAGACCGACTGGGCGGTGAATTCCACCAACGGTGGCGACGGTCCGGTCACTGCATACACTGCCTACAGCGTGAACAGCTACGCGGCCACGAACAACGTGGACGTGACTAATTTCTCAATCACAGGCACGGCAGCCAACACCCTGCGGTTTAACACAGCCGGTGGCGGCACGCTTAATCTCGGTGGCGGTATACTGGCCATGACTGGTGGCGGCCTTCTCATCACTCCGAACGTGAATGCGGGAGATGTGATCATCAGGAACGGCTTCATTCAGAATGCGGCGACAACAGCCGGGCTCGAGACGCTGATCATCTTGCAAAACAGTGCACGCGCGCTCCAAATTGACGCCGTCATTCAGAACAACACAGGTGCACAGATCCTGACCAAATCTGGCACGGGCAAGGTGTACCTCAACGCCCTTAACACCTACAGCGGTGCTCTCAATTTGAATGAAGGCGAAATCCAGGTGGGTGGTACGGCGGCTGCCCCCACCGTGGCCACCAATGCTTTCCTTGGCGGTTACGGCGTCTCGCCTCAGGGCAACGTCATCAACATGGGGATCGGGTCGGTGCTTCGCTTCCTCACCACCAATGCTTCTGTCTACAACACGGGAGTCATGACCGGGGACGGCACGATCATTCTCGACAACGGCAATCTGGGTGTGGTCCTCTTCGATGACGACAACGGCAACTTCTATGGCGACATTGTCGTCAACGGCGGCACGATCCAGATCGGCTTGAACAACAATGCCCTGGGCAATGTGCGCGGCACCACGACCATCGGCGGCACAGGCACTCTGCTGTTCAATGACAGCCGCAACACCGGCGAGTTCATCACTTACAATGATGGGGCCACCGTGACGACACTTGCTGCTGCCTTGGGCACCCTGAGCGGCAAGCAGACGATGAACAACACGACGGCGGCCGGTCTCACTTTCAATATCCCGGTGGCAGCCGCCAATGGCAGTGTCGGTCTGAACATCTCTGGCATCGTTTATGCCCAGAATGGCTTCACCAAGACCGGTTCCGGCATCCTGCAGATCAGCGCCAACAACTTCTCCGACGTTTATGATGGCTACACCGGCATCAACAAGACAGCGACTCTCCTTGGTCAGATCATGGTCAATGAGGGTGTCCTCTATGTCGGTGGTGCCCGTGCGCTGGGTGCTTTTGGAGTCGGTAATGAAACGGTCGTTGCTGATGGTGCCTCCGTGGATCTGCGCGGTCAGGCGCTCAATTTCGGGGATGACAGCGATCCTTTCCGTGAAATCTTCAAGATCACCGGCACAGGCTTCAATGGCACCGGCGCTCTGCGTAATTCCAGCGGCACAGGGCAAATTTCCTTCCTGACCCTCGATGGCAATGCCACGATCAACAGCGGTGGCACGGTCAATGCGTCAGCCTTCGTGGTCGGCACCTATGACACCAATCTCAGCAATGCCAACGGCCTGACTGGCGCGGTGACCCGCAATCGTCCGGTCATTGCTGGTAATAACAAGATCCTCACCATCATCGGCGGTCGCAATGCCACGGACAACATGGTGTTTGCAGACGCAAGCTTCTCCAGCGCGCTCGACAGTCTGGTGATCCGTGGCAGCAGCGTTCGCTTCCGGCATGAAGTGTCCGCTGCGATTGCCGACAACGGCATTCAAAGTTCGGACATCACCAACGGCATCGAAATCGGCTATGGCGGCCAGATTCAGGCGGATGCAACGAATGCTGCACTCGGCCTTGGAGCAAACACAGGGGCACGTCTGCTCTTTGAAAACCAGTTCAACACCCATAACACGGTGGACATCAGCATGAATGGCGTGATCGCCGCTGCCAACGGTGGCTACAACTATCTCCAGGTGGATTTCTTCACCATCCAGGACGGTTCCACCTTTTTGGATGGGAAACTCAATCTGACAGGAACCGCTGATCGGAACATCATCATCTCCGACTCGATTGGCAACTACAGCGTCGTGGAGCAGGGCAATACAACGGAATCGCCGGCATCCAAGCTGGTGATTGGCGGTGTGATCCAGGGGGCGGGTGGCTTTACCAAACTCGGATTTGGTGAGCTGAGACTGACTGCCAACAACACTTTCACCGGAGATTTGAACGTCTTGCGTTTCGGCTATGCAGCCTTGCCATGGGAAAGCCATACTTACGCCATCAACGGCGTGGACTACGCCACTCAGGGGCTGGCTGAAGGCTGGGCGGAGTGGGGCCTCACGCTCAATGGCGTCAATGGTGTGATTTCGGGCGTGACCACCATCAATCTCCAACGCCGGGGCATGATCACTCTGGACAATACCAACCGTCTCGATGCGACCTCCGGTACTACCGGCGGCAACAACAATGACCGCATTAATGATGGTGCCATCACGAACATGAACAATGGCTGGCTGCGTCTTGGCGGTGGTGCCGTCAACAACACGGAAACGCTTGGCACGGTCAATGTGGCGTCAGGCACCAACATTGTGGATTTCAATCCTACCAACGGTGCTGGCACCAACATGACGCTTACCATCAACAACCTGAACCGTTCTGCGGGTGCTGTCGTGAGGTTCGTTGATCTGGACGCCACCTCCACCTTCAGCACTGCGGCGGTGGGAGACAGTGTCCGTGTGGCCGTGGGCGCTCTTGGATCGCCACCGACAAACAAATCGCCGTTGGCATTCTCGGGGGTGTCATCCCGCTTGGACTGGATACGGACTTCCGCATCCTTGGCTTCAACAACGGCAACATCAGCGACCTGTGGAACCAGCAGCGCAACCTTCAATATCTGGGCGGCAGCAATTTCATGACATATGACGGCGGCTACCTGCGCCCGCTGGATGACTCGGAATACTTCACGGCTGCTGACGGCCTCCTGGGCAACAGCCTCGCTTTGGGCCTGAATCAAAACGTGAGCCTCAATGATCTGGCCACCGTGATGAAAGAGAGCACCACCATCAATGCGCTGCGCTTTGGCCCGGTCTTTGACAACAATGGTTCCGGTGGCGCTGTGAACGGCAGCACCACTCTGACGAGCTACACCGATCATCACGCGGCGCTGCTGTATGTGGACGGAACCCTGACCATCTCCTCCGGCATGGTCAGCAGCGCCACTTTTGCAGTGGGCAACACAGCGGATGCGGCCACTTACATCTTGGGAGGAAATCTCAATTTCGGCAGCCGCGAAGCCATCTTCAACGCTCAGAATGGCTATTATGTCACCACCTCGGGCGCCATCGGCACCGGTACATTGCATGTCCGATCAAACATCATGGGCACAGGAGGCTTGCTCAAGACCGGTTTCGCTCAGATGATTTTGGCTGGCAACAACACTTATACCGGCATCACCAGTATCAGTGAGGGGGATCTGCAGGTCACCAACGGTCGCACCGGACTCGGTGCGGGGGGCGCTGGCAACGGCGTTGTCATCACCGGCAGCGGCAATCTCAGCTCCACTGCAGGTGTCCAGATCGGCTCCGCGACTGCGCGCGAGGACATCTATATTGGCGTGCTTTCAGGCGATCAGCAGATCCTCCGCAATTTCAGCCGCACCTTGAACTATTTTGGCAACATCACCATCGACAACGTGGATCTTGCCGGCCAGACGATTTTCACGCCGCGTATCCGCCTGGATGGCAACAGCAACACCATCATCAATGGCAACATCGTTGGCGGCAACACGGCCATCAGCAATGACATCACGCAGATCGACTCCCGCGTTGTCCAGTTCGACACATCCGGGGAACTGACGCAGATGTTCATCTTCCGAGGAACCTTTGGTGACAAGGCGGATGGCAGCGGAAACGCCATTCCTATCGCCGATGTGATCTCCACTCTCCCGACCGTGGCAGGCGTTCGCACCAACGAGAATGAGGTGCTGCGTGTCAACCTTGCCGCTGGTAACGACCAGACGAGCTTCATCTTCGAGAAGCAGTACAATGCTGCCGGGCGCCTCTCCCTCCTTCGTGGAGACATGTTGATCAACTACGACCCCAATGCTGTGGGCAATGATGGCAGTGGATTCTGGACGAACACGGCCATCAGCCGCATACCGAATGCAGATTCGAACACCACCTCTTTTGCCATCAATGGCAGCACAACCATGCAGGGTTTTGTGATGGGCAATGCCTCCAACTTGTTCAGCTCTCTGTTCCTGACCCGGGCGGACCAGTTCTTCAACATGGCCGCATGGTCCATGGTTGGCACGGGAGCCAAATACGTGGGCGGTTTGAACGAAAATGGCACGGTGACTTTCGGCACTGGCACAGGCACGCTTGTGACAGGCAGCATCGTGGCCAATCTTCAGGCGCAGAGCGGTGGCACCGTGGTCATCAACCAGGTGATCACAGGCAACACCGGCAGCACCACAGCGCCAAACTTTGGCTTCCTCAAACAAGGCCGCGGAACGGTGATCCTGCAAAACACCGGGCTTGCATCTGCTTCGGATGCCAACTTCGTTCTTGCTGGCGGCACCTTGGTGCTTAACCACACCGGCACCACGGTGCAGGCGCTGGTGGCCAACCAGAATGCGCGGTTTGATGGGGGCACTCTGATCGCGCTGGCCAGCAGTGGTGCCAACACGACCACCGCTTTCGCCACCAACAATGCCGCCATTCGGGTGCTGGACTTCACCCTCGGAGGCAATGAAATCGTGGCGCGCACAACCAATACTGGCACGGCGCGCAACATGACCATCAACATGGGCAATGCCAATGCCAACAACACCACCAGCAACTTCACCCGCAGCCTTGGAGCCACGGCCAACCTGGTCGAAGACAATGTGGCTGGCGGCACCGCTCAGATCACCCTCGACTTCAATGTCACTTCAACCGCAGCGGTCAAGGATGCCATCATTACCTGGTTGACCTACGGTACTCAACTGCGCACGGCCACTGACTTTGCCATGGTGGCCAGCGCCAGCGGCAATGACGTCGGTTCTTTTGGCACGATTCGTGTCTTGAGCGACTATAACAATGATGTGGCCAGCTGGTCTGCGAACGGCAACATCTCCGAAAACGGTGGTGCTGGCTTCAGCGGCACGCGCGGTTCTGCCCTTAGCATCAGCACTCTTCGCTTTGACGCCAGTGCAGACGGCGTCATTGATCTCGGCAGCAGCGTTCTGACGATTGCCGGCACCAGTATCGCCTCCTCCGGCGGTGCCATCCTGGTGAGCAGCAACGTGGGTGCGGCAAACAAGTCCATCAATGGCAGCGCGGGTGCGGCTCTCACGACGACCGGCGGACGTGCTGAGCTGATTTTCCACCAGTTCAGCACCGGAAACTTGAATGTGAACGTGCCTATCACAGGCGCGATCAACGTGACGATCACTGGCCCTAGCACGGTGGACGCCTCCACCATTGGCACCTCCGGTGTGGTGGTGTTCAACGGAGCGAACACCTACACAGGCAAAACCTTCATCAACGGGGCCATCCTCTCCATCAGTGATGTGACCCAGCTTGGTGTCAATCCAGGGGCGGCCACCGTGGACCAGATCACCTTTGGCGGCGGCACGTTGCGCTACACCGGCACTGGATATGCTGATCTTGGCAACCGTGGCGTGACAGTGACAGGCGGCGGCGGCACCATCGACGTGGTTGATGGCGCAGCCGAGCTGCGTGTCAGAACTCTTGCCTCGACCGCCCTGTATCGTGGCGACATCGTCAAGGTGGGCGCGGGAACGTTGACTCTTGAAGGTACTCTGAACACCACCAACAACGCGAACTTCCAGGGCCTGCTTGATGTTCGTGAAGGTGCGTTGCGTCTAAACGGTGACAATCCTTCCGCATCCACCACGGCTGACACGGTATCAACGATACTTGGAACAAATAATTCTTTCGCCGACGGCACCATTTTCCGCACAGGCACAAATCTGGCGATCCAAATGGGCAACCTGCAGAACGCAAGGGACTACTTCATTGAAGAGTGGCTGACCTTCGAGGGCGGCAACTACGTGACCGCGGGGTCTTTGGATCCCTCTGTGGCCACACCTGCGGGCTTTGCCAATCCCGCAGTTCGCGCCTTGAACTTGAACGGTGTCATCACCCTTGCGGGGACCACAACCTTCGACATTCTCAGCGGGCAGATAGTGCGCCTTGCTTACAATTCCGGCTACCTCACTGGCAGCGGCGACATCATCAAGGATGGCATCGGCCAGCTGGAGTTCCGCAACAACAATCCTGACTGGACCGGCAACCTGATCGTCAAGCAGGGCACTGTTTATGGCATGTATCAGGCGGATGCCTTTGGCACCGGCTACTTGACCGGGAAGACCATCACTCTGGGGTCTGCTGACCGCCAGGGCACGGCCCGACTGGTGCTCTCGAATCAGGATGTCGTTCAGAACTACATCATTGAGCTCAACCATGACATCAACGTGGTTTACAACTCCGCACAGACGAAGCAGCTCTCGGTCGAAACCGTCGGCAACGGCGACCTGATCAACATCAATGGCAACATCACGCTGAATGACAGCCTCCTGGTTTACATGAACGACGGCGCTGAGAACGGTGGCAGCCAGAACTACATCAACTTCAACGGCCGTCTTCTGGACGGTGCCACCACCAGCGGCAACATCACCTTCTACGGAGATGACACCAACGGCGCCAGCGACAACACCAGCGGGCGCACCTACAACTACGCCGTGCTCAAGGCCGACAACAGCGGCTGGACAGGTGATGTCCGCGTCAGTGCCAATACTGGCTACGATCAGGATCAGACCACCATTCTGCGCCTGGAAAATGACAAGGCGCTTACTGCTGCCAATGATGTGGACATGGGGTTCAACTCCATCCTGCAGATCGGTGGTGGTGCACGCACCATCGGCTCTCTGACCACCAATGGCGGCGTCGGCCCCTACATCGGCGACACTGGCGCGATGGGTGGCAGCACCAATGGCAGCACCGAAATCATTGAAAACGCCGCCGCCACCGAAGGCACTCTGACCATTACTCAAAGCACACCGGCTTCCACGGAAGTGTTGTGGGACGCCAAATTCCGTAACGGCACTATCAACAGCCAGTTCTTTGCTCCAGGCGCCAGCCCTACGGTCTCTGCTGCATTGAATGTGGTCAAATCAGGTGATGGCTGGGCCACGATGACCTTGGACAACGACTACACGGGCACGACGGCAGTCGCCGCAGGCATCCTGCAGGTGGGTCGCAACAGTGTGGGGGATACGGGAGCCGTTAACGCTGCTGGATTCTCATCCGCTGCTGGCACCACCGTCGCAGGGACCGGCCAGATTCAAGGGTCTGCGACCATTCTTGGCCGTCTTAGCCCGGGTGATGAAGCGGGAGCCTCCATGGGGACGCTGACCTTCGTCTCCTCGGCCACCTTTGGAGCCACCTCGGAGATCACTCTCCAAGCCCAACGTTCCAGCTACACCGCCATGAACACGGTCGGTTACGATACTGCGGGCTACAGCACCTGGGTCAGTGGAATCACCACTGATCCGACTTACAGCCATCTTCTCAATGATCCGGTCACCAATGCTCAGCACGATCAAATCCTTGTTGGCGGTGCATTGACCATTGTTACAGGTTCCAAAATTACCCTTGTTAACAATGGCTACAATGCCACTGCAGGGGATGTGTTCAAACTCCTCGACTGGAACGGTGCCAATCTGACCTACAATGTCGGCGGAGTCGCCTACAACGGTGGTTTGTTCCGCACGGGTGCAGAGACCGGCACAGATCTTGACCTTTTTGAGCTTGGCTCCGGCTTCCGGTGGGACGTGAGCCTGTTCGATACGCAGGGCATCATCGTTGTGGTTGTGCCCGAGCCCGGTCGCCTGCTGCTGCTTATGTTTGGTCTGCTAGGCCTGTGCATGCGCCGTCGCCGTCGTTCCACTTTCTGATGCCTGGCTTTGCCCGTTCGATATCAGCTGGCTGAAATGATTTCAGCCAGCTGCAAGGTCCGCTTGGAGCGTTCAACCGACATTCGTCATGCCAGGAAAGGGCTGGCAGAGGTCATGAAGGAGAGCTTGCCAGCTGTTCCAACGGATCAACGAAAGCCGTTGTAATCACGGGATGGCAGCCCTCAAAGAACTGCAAAACCAAGGGGCCAATTGGCGGCAGAAAATCGCGTGTGCTCAGCTCGCTTTCTGCCCTTCCGCCCATCGAATGGCGAAATAAGCCAGCTCGCCTGTCTCGTTCATCCCCAGTTTCGCACGGATGTTCATCTTGTGCACATCCACGGTTTTGGTGCTGATTCGCAGCGCCTCCGCGATCTGACCGGTGTTTTTCCCCTGGCCGATGAGGACAAAGACTTCAAACTCCCTGTCGCTCAGCTCTGAAATAGAATCCTTGGATTCGGTGGCGCTGCCGGAGGAAAAAGCCTTCAGGATTTCTTCGGACATCTCTTCGCTGACGGCGATGCCTCCGCTGGCCACACGGTGCAGGGCTTGCTCCAGCACTTTTTGCGGGGCGCTCTTCATCACGTAGCCGCGTGCACCTGCCTTGAGGGCGCGCTGTGCGTAAAGCTTCTCATCGTGCATGGAAATGGCGATCATCGGCAGCTTCGGACGCAGCAGTCGGAGATCTTTGATGAGTTCCAGCCCTGAGCGGTCTGGCAGTGAAATGTCCACCACCAGCACATCCGGCGTGTCCTCGTCCACCTTGCGCACGGCCTCGGAGGCATCTCCGGCCATCCAAGCAAAGGCGAGATCCGCAGCGTTTTCAATGAAGAGCCTCCATCCCTCACGCATCATCGTGTGGTCATCCACGATGGCAATTCGTATGGCGGCTTGTGTGGCATTGGTTTTCATTGGTGCAAGTTTGGGGGGCAATTGCTTTTTTGTTTCATGGAGTCTTTAGCGGAATCCTCACAATGGCAATCGAGAAATCCCGATCTCCTTTTTCAATGGTCCTCTCCAGCGTTGCTGAAAGTGTGCGCAGCCGCTGGTTCATGAGATGCAGGCCCATGCCGTGACCGTCTGACGCGGTCCGTTCTGTAAATGGCGTTCCATCATGAATGACGCTCAACACCACATTCGCGCCCTCCATCCGCACGGTGATGGTGATGACATTCGGCTTGGAATGCTTGCATGCATTGACGACCAGTTCCTGGGCAATACGGAAGAGCAATTCCTGGGAGCTCCCGGTGAGAGAGGGGCTCAAATCGGAATAGTCCAGCGAGCACCGCACCATGTATGACTTCTCGGCAAACTGCAGCACATTCTCCAGCGCATCCTTCAATCCATGATTCTCGATGCCCACTGGGGCCAGCCCCCACGCCATGCTGCGAGCGATCACCGTTGATTCTGAAAGCTCCTCAGCCACCTGTCCGGCGAGGGTGGCAATCTTGCCATCTTCATCATGGATCATTCCCTGCACGACTCCTGCTTTCATTTTGATTGCTGAGAGTCTTTGACAGAGATCATCATGCAAATCTCTGCCGATCTTCCTGCGCTCCTGTTCAGCGGCTTCGAGCACCATGTTTTCCGCTGTCCTGAGCTTGGTCACCGCCCCGGCAAATTCTTTGGAGATCATGGAGAGTTCATCACGTCCCTCCAAGGT
Organism: Prosthecobacter sp.; assembly: GCF_044222345.1. Lineage (GTDB taxonomy): Bacteria > Verrucomicrobiota > Verrucomicrobiia > Verrucomicrobiales > Verrucomicrobiaceae > Prosthecobacter. The sequence continues at coordinate 26,130 of NZ_JBGANL010000038.1, read as the reverse complement.
CATCGGGAGGCCGTCCTTGGAGCTGGCGGCGCGTAAGATTTCCACCACTTTGCGAACCCTGCGGGTGATCAATTCATCCAGGGCAAACCAGAGCAGCAGGCATGATGCCAGCAGCACCCCGGCCTGTCGCAAAGACTCCTGCCAGGCTTCCTCATGTACTTCGACCAGCGCCAGCGTGGCATCATAGCGGATCAGGACCGCCGCGCGGCTGCTTGATTCATAGGTTTCGAAGAACGGAACCATCACCACAAGGCTGGTTTTCTCAGCGTTCCACTCAAATGCAGGCGCCATGGTCTCCAGTACAGCAGCGTGCCGCTGCCATTCTTTTGCCAGCGGTGTTTCCAGCACGTTCATCTGCTTCCATTGCATGTGAGTGGAGCAGGTGACGATTCCCTCCTTGTTGCATACCAGCCCCAGATCCACATCTGAAGATAGTGACACGTAAGCCATCTCGAGTTCGGCGGCACGTTCCTGCTGCCTGCGGGACAGGTGCTGCAGCAGGCCCGCCAGGCGGCTGCCCGTTTCAGTAGCCTCCTGCTCCAGGCGTACGAGCCGGCGGTTTGTCAGCCACTGCTGATTTCTCGAGTTGTTGAGCAGAATCATCAGGAGGCCAAACGACAACACACTCAGTGTGATGCGACTTTGGATGGAATGAAAAAATTTCACGGGTGCACCTCCTTCGTAAAGCTCTCGTCGATCCATTCGCCGCCCGTCGGCTTGGACATGATGATGCCGGTGTGGAGCATCTGCTTCTCCATTTGCAGCGCCAGTTGCGGGAGTTGTTTCAGCATTACCGCATTTTCAGCTTTACTCAGCCGGCGCAGACGACCGAGGCATGAGGCAAGTTCGGCGGCGTTCAGGTTTTCACGTCGCAGGACGGCATCCAATCCCAGGAAGGGTTTGCCTGCCCATAGGGCGTCAGCCATGACTTCCTGAACTTGCAGCAGAGACTCCAGATCTTCACGGGAAAATTTACAGGCACGCTCGGAGGCCACCAGCAAATAGGTGATCGGAACCTTGAGCTGGGTTGAATCATAAAGGCTGTGAATGCCGTTGTGAGACAGCCTGGTCAGCCATGGGTCCGTGATCACCACCGCCTCCACCTGCCCGGCTTGAATGGCTGGTTCCATCTCAGACTGAAACATGGGAACCATTTCTATTTCTGTCATGGTCATGCCCACGCTTTCCAGCGCATTCGCCAGCAGATAGGAGCCGGCGCTGCGCTCCACCCCCACTCGCTTGCCTTTAAGATCCTGCAGCCGCCGGATTTCAGGGCGCGCCAGAAGCGCATCTGCTCCATCAGACTGGCTCAGCACCTTGAGCACTTTCAGCTTCTGTCCCGCCTCCCGCATGCGCAGGACACTGTCCAAGGTCATCACCGCCACATCAGCGGCACCGCTGCCAAATGCGCGGACCACTGCGGATGACCAGGTGATTTCGATGATTTGAAAGCGGTTCGGTGGCAGGACTTGCAGGTCTCCAGCCAGCAGCAGGGGCTCGGCGGCCGGCCATACCCCAGGGACGATCCGGAGGCGGCCTTTTTTCTCTTGATAAGGGAGAAATGAGGCCGCGAGCAGCACTGCGGCACACAGGAGGGGCAGGAAGCGCTGCAGCAGCGCCTTGGGATCTTTCATCCTGCCAGCATGCAACAAACTGACGCATCATGTCCACTTTTGCTTGCTGGGGAGTTCTTCATTTCTTTTCTGGCCACGGCGGGAGCCTCCGCTAAGCTGTCAGCATGGCCAAAGATATTTCCACCGTCTCTCGTCGTCATTTCCTGACCGCCAGCGCCGCCGCGCTTGGTTTTCCCACCATCATTCCCGCCACGGCTCTCGGGAAAGGGGGACGCCCCGCGCCTTCGGAGCGAATCACCGTCGGTGCCATTGGCTGGGGGACGATTGCAGGTGACTGGACCCCGTCCTTCCTCAACAACGCCAAGTGCCAGGTCATCGCCGTGGCTGATCCCATGAAGGAGTACGGCCACTACGGCTACGATGGCAAACGGACTGGTGGGCGTGAGGCTGGCAGGAAGATCATCGACGCACATTATTCCCAGTCGGCCAGCAAGCCCGTGAAAGCCTGCGCCGCCTATTCGGACTTTCGCGAAATGATGGAGAAAGAAGACCTGGATGCCGTGCAGGTTTCCACTCCCGACCACTGGCATGCCTACCTGGCCATCTATGCCGCGCGCAAAGGGAAGCATATCTATGGCCAGAAACCGCTGGCACTCACCATCGCCGAAGGCCGCCGCATGAGCGATGAAGTGGCCAAGGCTGGCGTCACCTGGCAGACCGGCAGCCAGCAGCGCAGTGATCAATACTTCCGTCTCGCCTGCGAGATGACGCAGAACGGCCGCATCGGCAAACTCAAGCGCGTGCGCGTCGGTTTGCCCGGAGGCCACAGCAACTGGAATGGCATGGCGGACCAGATCAATCCCGCACCGCTCCCGCCCGACTTTGATTACGAGATGTGGCTTGGCCCGGCGGAGCACATGGACTACCGCCCCGCCTTGCTGCCGCTGAACTGGCGTCACAACTTCAATTTCTCCGGCGGCATGATCACGGACTTCGGCGCGCATCACATCGACATCGCCCAGTGGGGCATGGGCACCCAGCTCAGCGGCCCCGTCGAGCTGCGCAACGTCTCCGGCACCATGGACAAGGCGGCGCTCTACAACACCGCCTCCGAGTTCGCCTTTGAGTGCGTGTATGAAAACGGCCTTGTCATGCAGGTGGCCAGTCCGACGCATAAGATCATGCCTGAAGTGGAGGCAGTGCTGGCCACGCCCAACGCCAAAAAGCCCTTCGATCACGTCGGCGTGATGTTTGAAGGTGATGACGGCAAATGGATCTACGTCAATCGTGGCAAGATCACCGCCAGCAGCCCCGAAATCCTGCGCGAAAAGACCCGCCCTGAGGAAATTCATCTCTACGAAAGCAAGGACCACACGGACAACTTCCTCTCCTGCATCTATGATGCCAAACCGACGGCGACCCCCATTGAAGTCTCACACCGCAGCATTACCATCGCGCACCTCGCCAACATTGCCCTGCGCAGTGGCAGCACTGGCTTGAAGTGGGATCCGAAAACGGAGACCATTGCAGACAATGCCGCCGCTTCTGGACTGCTCTCCAAGGAATGGCGCAAGCCATGGGTGCTTTGATTTAGCGTTTTTCAACACCATCGCATGCCAAAACATTCCCTGACATCGCACTGGTACGGTGTTGTCCTGATGGTCGTGCTCGGACTTGGCGGGGGGCTTCCCGTTGGAATACAGGGGCAGGACACGATCAAGATCGGTCCGCTCCAGCCCTTGCAGACATTGCCATCACTCGGGCCGGCAGTTCCGGTGGTGCCCCAAACGAAAGCCCCTGTGGCCGCCCCCGCAGCTTCGCCAGCAATTCAGCCAGAGGCTCCGCCGCCTGCGGTCCCTCCTGCCGCAGCACCGCCGCCACTGCCCACCAGCAGTGCTCTCACCATCACCGCGCCGATTGCGCAGGCATATCTCTACATCGAGCCCTATCAGACGCGCTTTGAAGTGATCTTTGATGCGGCCACCGTGCTGGCCTGGCTGGCACCTGAGGCTGCACTGCCTGCCGCGCTTTCGGCCGACCAGCAAAAGCAAATTGTCGACACCATGGCATCGCGTGCTTCCGACTGGTGCACTCTAAGCGTCGGCGATCAGGCGCTGCAAGTGCCGATGCCCTTGGTGGCGGTGATCAAGGGCCTGCCCGGCAACACGCTGCCCTTGAAAGAGGGGGAGGAAGTGGCCCTAAATCAGGCGCTCGTCGGATTCATGTGGGAGTTTGCCACACCTCCGGGTCCGGATGAAATGAATGTCACCTGGAAAGGCTGGATCAAAGGCACTACCAAGCTTCCGGTGCGTGTCTTCTTTGGACCCTTGAGCGAGACCGGGGAAATACACTCCACGATCAAAACATTCCGCTGGCGCAACCAGGGCCGCATGCCCCGCCCGGCCCCGCTTGTGGCTGTGCCGCAGATTCCTTTGCCACAGCCATTTCGCCTGCCCCTGGGCGGCATCCTCTGGCTCGTGGGCGGGCTGGTGTTTTACATCTACCTCAAGGTGAAAGATCACAAGCTTCCGGGGGGCAGTCTGCCCTATTTTTTCGTCTGGCTGCTGGGTGGGGTGCTCATGAGCCAGCTGCTCGTGCTGCCCATTCATACAGGGCCTGCCGCTCAGGCCATCACCCAGGTGGCGGAGGCTCAAAAAATCGTCTCTCCGCTGCTGCGCAATGTCTATCGTGCTTTTGATCATCACGCCGAGTCAGACGTGTATGACGTTCTTGCCCGCAGTGTCGATGGCGAGCTGCTGCGCAAACTCTATCTCGAAACCATCCAGGCGCTCACGCTGGATGGCCGTGAAGGCACCCGTGTCACCATAGCCGAATTTTCCGCCACCGTGGACAAGGTGGAGCCGAATCCCAAGGGCGCAGGCTTCATCGCGGATTGCAACTGGATGGCCCGTGGCATCGTCGGACACTGGGGGCACAGCCACCCTCGCGTTAACATTTACAACGCACGCGTCACCATCACCCCGGTGAAAGATGAATGGAAGCTCACCGGCCTCGAAGTGCAGGAAGTCCGGCGGCTGTAGGCGGGTAATTTGGTGATAAGCCAGTCTGTCTGCAATGAGACGCCTCATTGGCAACGTATGACTCCCATCATGCGCCAGTTGCTTCTCTTCCTTGCCATCCCCGTTATCGCCGCTGACCTCCCTCCGGATAAAGGCAGCACCATCCCCGAAAGTGGCAAACGTCCCGTTGTCATCACCGGCAAAGCATCGCTCGCGCTGCCAAAGCATGATCTTCCTGACGGCTATACCCTCGAAGTCGCCGCAGCCTCGCCGCTCGTCACGCATCCCATCATGGGCTGTCTCGATGACAAGGGACGGCTCTTCGTCGGCGATGCCGTCGGCGTGAACTGGAACAAGGCGCAGCTTGAAGCCAGCCCGCCCAACCGCGTCCTCATGCTCGAAGACACCGACAAGGACGGCAGCTACGACAAGAGCACCGTCTTCGCGGACAAGATGACCTTTCCCCAAGGTGCCTGCTGGTTGAATGGCAGCCTCTACGTCGGCTCACCACCCGGAATCTGGAAGCTCACCGACACCGACAACGACGGCGTCGCCGACCAGCGCGAGATGATCGTCGGCGGTTTTGACTACACCGGCAATGCCGCCGACATTCACGGCCCCTTCCTGCATCCCAATGGCCGCCTCTACTGGTGTCATGGCCGCAAAGGTCACAAGGTCGCGCAGAAGGACGGCACGCTGGTCGATGAATCACTCGCCTGCGGCATCTGGAGCTGCAAGCCCGATGGTAGCGACGTCGCCTGGCATTCCCTCGGCTGCGGAGACAACCCCGTCGAAGTCGATTTTACTCGTGACGGCGACATCATCGGCGTGCAGAACCTCTACTACACCCAGCCCCGTGGCGACACCATCATCCACTGGCTGTACGGCGGCATTTATGAGCGCAGCGATCAGCTCAAAGCCATCGCCCATCTGCCGCGCACCCTCGAAACCATGCCCGTCATGTACAATTTCGGCCACGTCGCCGTCAGTGGCTGCTGCTTTTGGAAGAGCTACGGGAGCGCGGACACTCCTGTCCGCACTCAGTCTGCGCAGCAGTTCATGGTCACCCACTTCAATACCCAGCGCCTCGTCCGCATGGAGCTCACTCCCAGTGGCAGCACCTACAAGGCCGTCGAAAACGAATTCCTTAAGCTTCACAATCCCGACATCCATCTCACCGATGTCATGGAAGACCCCCGCGACGGCTCCCTCCTCCTCATCGACACCGGCGGCTGGTTCCGCATCGGCTGCCCCTCCAGCCTCATGGCCAAGTCGGACCTGCTCGGGGCTGTATATCGGATCAAATCGACGAAGCCGAATGCCGCACCGCTTGCCAGCAAGGGCGCGGCTGCCACCCAGTCCGCAGGAGATTTGCAGTCAGCCATTTCAGATCTCAAATCGTCAGACCCGCATGTCCGGCTGCATGCCCTTGCGATTGTCGCGAAGGCCAGCCCTGGAAAAAACGATGTAGTTGACGCCCTTCGACAGATGATGGGAGACAAACTGGATCCCTCCCTCGAACACGGCCTGATTTACGCGGCTAAAAGACAGAAAGCCATTCGCCCTCAGGACCTCAAAGACTGCTCAGACACAGTGGCATTTCGCCGCATGCTGCAAAGCCTGACGGCAGAAGATGCCTCGGGCCAGGACCTGAGTCTTGGCATCGCAATGAAGCAATTGGATGCAGCCGACGCCGAGCTGGCCAGGGTGGCCTTGTCTTTTGTCACCGCTCATCCGGATGCAGATGAACGTATCGCTTCTGAATTCGCCCGGTGGCTGGACGAACCCAGGCTTGCACCGCAGCGGCTCAAAGCTCTTTCGGGATTCTGCTCTACGCTGATCACCAAGGCGGAGACTCAAAAACGCATGACCGCGATGCTTTCGCATGCTTCCTCTGATGTTCGAAGCGCAGCCTTGAATGTTTTGGCCACTCAAACCACCGGCACCACCAACGAAGCCTGGCTTCCCGCTCTTGACAAGCTTCTCGCTGAATCCCCGACGCCGCTTGTTTTCGACGCCGTCAAAAAACTCAAGACCCCGCACTTCGACGCCGCGCTGCAAGCCCTCGCCAACGACACCAAGCGTCCGCTTGCCATTCGCCTCAAAGCCCTCGACTCAGCCAAGTCCGTCAAGCTCACTGGCGAAACCTTCACGATGGTCAAGGGCGTGCTCGCCGATGCTGCCTCTTCTTCCGCCGCGAAGATTCAGGCCGCAGGTATGATTGCCAGTGCGCCTCTGGCCAAGCCGCAGCTCCTCGAAGTCGCACCGCTCTTTGCCACGTTGGGTCCCGTCGAACTCAAATCGCTGCTTGGCATCGTGCGCAAATCGAAAGACCCCGAAGTCGGCAGTGCGCTCGCACGTGAGATCGCCAAAAATCCTGTCATCGCCAGCCAGCAGGAAAGTGCTTACCGCACCACGTTTAGCGACCTGTCGCCGGAGATTTTTGAGACGATCATCCTCCCCGCCTACAACGCCGCCGTCGCTGCCTCCGAATCCAAGAAACGCCAGCTCGGCCCGCTGGCCGACAAAGTCATCGCCAGCGGCAATGCGGCGAATGGGAAAAAGAACTTCGAGATGGGGAAGGGGACCTGCATCGCCTGCCACAAGATCGGCTCCGCAGGCCGCCCCATCGGTCCCGATCTCTCCCACATCGGAGCCATCCGCACCGAGCGTGATCTGCTCGAAAGCATCCTCTTTCCCAGCAACACCCTCGCCCGCGATTACGAGGCCCACGTCATCGAAACCAGCGACGGTCAGCAAACCCTGGGCGTGATCAAATCCCATACCGCTGAAGGCCTGCTCGTCGTGGACATCGCCGGTCAGGAAAAAACCATCGCGCATCAAACCATCGCCGGAGACACCACCTTGATCACCAGCCTCATGCCGCAGGGGCTGGACCAGACCATGCCTGAAGCTGAACTCCTCGACCTCGTTGCCTGGCTGCGAAGCCTGAAGTGATTTGAAATAGTCGAAAAGGTGGGAAAAAACGGCCGCATTCTTGATCCGGCCCTTTTCCCGCTTTTCCTCTTTTTCGGCCAATCTGACCGCCGCTACTCCGCCAGCAGCATCCGCTTCGCCGCCTGCAGGTGCTTCTTCTGCTCCGCCGGCAGTTCGGGATACTTGAGCTTCATGCTCTTCATCTCGGCCAGGATCGCTGCGCTGACGATGAGGCGCATGTTTTTCTTGTCGTCCGCTGGCACGACATACCAGGGGCAGTCTTCGGTGGCGGTGGTGCGGATGGCATCTTCATAAGCCTCCATGTATTCCTTCCAGTGGCCGCGCTCGCCCACGTCGCCCTCTTCAAATTTCCAGTTCTTGCTGGGCGTGTTGATGCGGTCGAGAAAGCGCTTCTTCTGCTCGTCCTTGGACACGTTGAGGAAAAATTTGAGAATCAGGATGCCGTTGCGGTGGCAGTAGGCCTCGTAGTTGCGGATGTCTTTGAGCCGGTCGGCGAAAAGCTTTTCAACGTTCTTCGTCGTTTGCGCGGGCAGACGCTGCACCTGGGTCACGATCTCAGGATGCACCCGGCAGACGAGCACCTCCTCATAGTAGCTGCGGTTGAAGATGCCGATGCGGCCACGCGGTGGCATCACGCGAGTGTGGCGCCACATGAAGTCATGGTCCAGTTCAGCCGATGTGGGGCGCTTGAAGGCATGCACCTCCACGCCCTGCGTGTTCACACCGCTCATCACATGCTTGATCGTGCTGTCCTTGCCGGCGGCGTCCATGGCCTGAAAGACGAGCAGCAATGCCTGCCGGTCCTGCGCATACATCTTCTGCTGCAGGTCGTCGATCTCCATGCGGAATTCGGCGATGAGGGACTCATAGTGCGCATCGTCCTTGTAGAGATCCTTCACCTTGGTCTTTGCCTTCTTGATGTGAAACGGTTTGCCATCCGGCACGCGGAAGTCATCCAGGTCGAGCTTGAGTTTCATGAGGGGATAATGAGGAGCTGTCAGGAATTAACAGCAATGCGCCCTGATGAACAGAAGGAACTGAAAGGGTGGGGGCAAATGGTGCACAGACCTCCCCTGGTTTGAAAAGACAGCCACGAGCCAAGATGCGCGGGCACAAAAAAGGGCGGGGGTGAACCCGCCCTTTAAAGAGTCTTTTCCCTGAGCCGAATTAAGCTGCGGTGACAGGAGCCTCGGGAGCGCCGGGGGCCTTAGGCAGGGTGAAACGATAACGGATCTTACCACGCTTGGCAGCAGCACGGGCTTTGCGCTTGGTGCGTTCTTTGGGAGTCTCATGCGCACGCAGGCGGCGGACTTCTTCAAGGATGCCGTCCATTTCAAGGCGGGTCTTGAGGCGTTTGAGAGCGCGGTCAACGGGCTCGCCTTTACGGATCTGAATTTCGGTCATAAACGGGTCTGGGTGGTTTGGGAAAAGGGGTGTGAAAGTAGGGGAATGAGGCCGGGCGTCAACTGGAATGTGACCTCAAGCGACGAGAGTCTGCTCGCGGTCCGGACCGATGCCGACGAGGCTGACGCGAGCTCCGGTCAGTTCTTCGAGGCGTTTGAGGTAGGCTTTGGCCAGCGGAGGGAGGTCGGCGAACTTCCTGATGCCGCTGAGGTCCTGCTTCCAGCCTTGGTGGGTTTCGTAAACAGGCACGCAGGCTGCCAGATCGGCGGCGGTGCTCGGCGGGTAGTGAATGGTTTTGCCGCGCAGGGTGTAGGCGGTGCAGATCTGGATGGTGTCGAGACCGTCCAGACCGTCGAGATTGGTGATCGCGAGTTCGTCCGCTCCATTGAGCATGACAGCGTAGCGCACGAGGACGGAGTCCAGCCAGCCACAGCGACGGGCGCGGCCCGTGGTGGCACCGAATTCACGGCCCATGTTGTGCAGCATGTCGCCAATGGCGTCGTTTTCAGTGACGAAGGGGCCGCTGCCGACGCGGGTGGTGTAGGCTTTGCCCACAGCGACGACCTTGTCGATCATGCGCGGAGGCACGCCCGAGCCGGTGCAGGCGCCGCCGGAGGTGGTGTTGGACGAAGTGACGAAGGGGTAGGTGCCGTGGTCGATGTCGAGGTAGGTGCCCTGGGCGCCTTCAAACAGCAGGTTCTTGCCAGCCTTGATCGCCTCATGGAGATACACGGTGGTGTTGGTGATGTGCGGGGCCAGAATTCTGGCCGCTTCGAGCATCTCCTTCACGGTTTCTTCGACGGGAACGAGTTCGACTCCGAGTTCCGCGAAGGTGGCGTTGTGACGGGCGAGGCGGTCACGGAGTTCCTCTTCGAAGATTTCCGGCTGCGTCATCAAGATGGTGCGCAGGCCATCGCGCTCGACTTTGTCAGCATACGCGGGGCCGATGCCGCGACCCGTGGTGCCGATTTTTTTGTCGCCACGCTTGGCCTCACGTGCCTTGTCCAGGCCGCGGTGGTAGGGCATGACCAAGTGGGCGGTTTCGCTGATGAGGAGATTTTCCGGGGTGATGGTGACACCCTGGCCGCGAAGTTTGGCCATTTCTGCGAGCAGACCGGTGGGGTCCATGACGACGCCGTTGCCGATGACACAAATTTTATCTTTCCAGAGAATGCCGGAGGGGATCAGGTGCAGGATGTACTTGGTGCCGTTACTGATGACGGTGTGGCCGGCGTTGTTGCCACCGGCGGCGCGGACGACGACGTCCGTGTTCTCAGTGAGGTAATCTACGATTTTACCTTTTCCTTCGTCGCCCCACTGGGCACCGACAATGATTGTATTAGACATGGATTCTTTTCTTGGGATGGCGGCATGGGGATGCCGCAAGGGGGTTGTTTTTCATGACGCGCAGACTGTACCATGGCAGCCGGAAGGGCCGCTGGAGTGCTCCGTGCGGGAGCCTGGTTCGCGAGCGCGTGGTATTTGACGGTCTCAGGCTCCCATTAGATTGGCGAAATAAATGGCGGCCCCGCAGGCCAGAATGCCAGCTACTCCCAGCAGCGTGACCAGAGCCCCGCCAGGATTTTTTTGTTTCACCTTCGGGCCAAAGCCTGTGCGCTGGCGGCCGTTGTAGGGGAGGCTGCCATAGCCACTGGATGGCGTGGACATCGTGGTCGTCTGAGCGGAATAGGCTTCTTCTTCGCCGTCGCCGAGGAAAACGCAGTTCACATTGCCGAGCTGAAACGCAGCGCCTGAGGCGAGATTGACGTTGTCCACTCGGGAGCCGCCCACTTTGGTGCCGTTGGTGGAGCCGAGGTCGGTGAACGTCCAGCTGCTGCCGTCAAAGGCGAACTCACCATGATGACTGGACACAGAATCGTCAGCGATGATGAGCTGGTTGTCATCAGCACGTCCCACGGACATGCGTTCGGCGTCGAGTTCGAGGGCACCAGAGGCACCGTCAGGAGTGGTGAATTGAATACGTGGCATAACGGCGCAGTTGTAGCAGGCCGGGGCAGGGGAGGCAAGAGGGATTCACGGCAGGTCGCTGCGAGCTTGCGCGGGCGGGCGTTCTTGCTAGGAAGGCTGGGAACCATCCCCGCCACCCTCGTGACCCAAATTTTTGAAATCCTCGGTAAATTCGACACTGAAAGCGACTGCCACAAGCTGCTCTACGCCCCGCATCCGCTGCCGCTGAAATACCGTGAGGGGCGCGTGTACAAGATCGAATTCGAGGGAGATGAGGCGGCGCTGAAGGCCTTTGTGGACAAGGTTTTGATCGATTCCATCAGCCAGGGGGCCCGCATCGGCGGCCAGCCTGCGTTTGAAAAAGCCGCCTTTGTGCTCGAATACGGCATGAAAGGCGCGGCTCTGGATCTGGAAAAAGAAATGATCCTCAACTATTACCGCAGCATCCAGAATCCAGGGTTTGAGATCAAAAAGCTCACCCTGCGGACCCGCATCTATGTCTTTGGAGAAGGTGCGGAGCCGGCTCAGTTCGTGCGTGACATTGTCAATCCGGCCATCCACACGCACGAGGTTCTCAAGGCTGCCTGAGCATAACCTTCACTGCTTTCGATAGCAGGCCTGCACGAGTGGCGTTTGTGGTTGCTCCATGAACCCGACCACTTCCAACCAACGTCTTCTGTCCCTCGATGCTTTTCGAGGGTTCATCATGCTGCTGATGGCCTCCGGGGGCTTTGGCATAGCGCAGATGGCGGCGGCGCATCCAGGCTTCGTCTGGGAGTTCATCAAACCGCAGTTCGCACATCAGGACTGGCAGGGCTGCTCCTTGTGGGATCTGATTCAGCCGAGTTTCATGTTCATGGTGGGCATGGCGGTGCCGTTTTCGTATGCGAAGAGGCGCGAGCATGGGCAGTCATTCTTTGGCATGGCCTGGCATGCGCTCTCACGCTCCATCCTGTTGGTGGCCCTGGGGGTGATGCTGGCCACGCGTTCAGGAGACAAGCACACGGTGTTTCTCTTTACCAATGTGCTGGCGCAGATCGGCCTCGGCTATTTCGTGCTCTTTCTCCTGTCACGCATGGGTTGGGAATACATCTTGTCCGGCATCATTCTGATCTTGGCGGGTTACACCTGGTTCTTCGTCAATCATCCACTGCCGACGGCGCAGGAGCTCGCCGCCATCGCGGGCATGAAGGACTCGGCGCATGGGATCCTGCCAGGTTTTGCCGGGCATTGGAACATCCACACCAATGCTGCTGCTGCCTTTGACCGTTGGTGGCTCAATCTGTTGCCACAGGCGCAGCCATACCAATACACGAATGGGGGCTATCAAACGCTCAACTTCGTCCCTGCACTCGCCACGATGCTCGGTGGTGCGCTCACAGGTGGCTTCCTGATGAACAGCCGGAAAACGGACAAGGGCAGGTGTGCCACGCTGCTGATCACAGGCATCCTGCTGGTGGTGGCAGGCACTGCGCTTGATTTCAAAATTCTGCCCGTGGTGGGTGCGCAGCTCGATCAGTACACACTGCTGCCAGTGGTGAAGCGCATCTGGACGCCCTCCTGGGCCATACTGAGCGGTGGCTGGGTGCTCATCCTGCTTTCGATCTTTTACTGGCTGGTGGAGGTCCTGGGCATGCGGCGGCTGGTTTTCCCGCTGGTGGTCGTGGGCATGAACAGCATCGTGATTTATCTGCTGCACAGCCTTTGTGCGGGGTGGATCACCGAGAACCTGCACAAGCACCTGCCGGAGACAGCTTTCCCGGCGTATTGGACACCCGTCATCGAGCGTTGCGGAGTGCTGTTTGTGCTTTGGCTGATCTGCTTCTGGCTGTATAGACAGAAGGCTTTTATCAAACTGTGATCCCTCGATTTTTCCTCCTCGCTGCTCTCGCCTGTCTCGTCGCCTGCCAGAACAAGCCAGACGCACCCCTGCCTGAATCCAACTCAGAAGAGGATGATCGGTATCACAAAGCCGGGCTCATCACGCTGCCGGACCTGCAACACGCCAGCGCCTGGGAGAAACTCATTCACGTGGACATGGGGGTGCCTGCGAGCAAGATCGAAGTGCAGGCTGGGCCGGGCTTCACCACTGTGACTATTCGAGACCTCAAAAACCGGGCGGATGTCGAGGGCGTGGCGCAGGAATTGCGTGCGATTGCTGAAAAAAAGCCCGAGAAGTTTGGCGTGACGAAAGTGGAGGTGCGGCTCAACAACGCCGCTGCCACGATCAACCCATTTGTGCTGCCCACGCAGTCGGCGCCGGCCACGCCTAATCCAGGGTCGGTTCTCCCAACGCTTTCATTACCGCCGTTCCGCACCGACGGCCGCTGAGAAGTGCGCCGTTGATGGAGACCTGCTCACACCAGTCGCCACAGCGATAGAGGCCGGGCTGGATCACACTGGCCAGCGGGTTGTCACCGAGGCGCAGCTGCCTGCTCTCCGGTTGCGCATGACGAATCTGGTAGGTGCGCAGATGCCGCCATTTGGAGACAACGGCCTCCCCGAACCAGCTGCGCATTTGCTCGCGTACGACCTGTTCCAGTTCTGTGCTTGATGGAGCGCCAATGATGGAGGCGGAGATAAGGTGCTGTCCCCGGGGCGCATAGTGCGGTGAGACTCGTGAGAGCGCGAGGATGCTGTTGACCGGGCCGCGGCCATCTCCATCCAGATGCAGAACGGCATCGCCGGGCGGCAGATCATCCGTGGCGAAATACATGCAGGTGGTGGAGCGGCTGGGAAGGAGTGGGGAGTTTTCCGCAGGAGGTAACAGCCGATGAGCCACTTCTTCACTGACCGCTACGATGACATGGTCTGCGTGCAGCACTTCACCGGTGTCCAGAGTGACCTCCCCGGGGCGCACGGCAGACACTGGAGAATTCAGCCGCAGGCTTCCCGGGGGCAGCGCCAGGGCGATCTGATCAGGGATCGCCTGCATGCCGCGTGCTGGCACCGCACTGCCCGCGCGGTCAAACATGGCGAACAAAAATAACATCATGCGTGCGCTGGTGCGCAGATCCTTCTCCAGAAAGACCCCGCCAAAAAACGGGCGGAAAAAGCGGTCGATCATGTTTTCAGAGAAGCCAAAGTCGCGCAAATAGTCCTCTGTTTCCATTTCAGGGAGCTCACGTGGAGGTTCGCGCAGGCCGAAAACTTCCTTGCGCAATAGCAGCGAGGTCCATTTGTCACGCAGGGAGACAATGGAGTCATTGAAGTTTTTCAGTGCGTCGAGCGGATGCGCCAGAGGGTCCGCCAGGCGGTGGAAACGATTCTTGACGAAGATATTTGCGCCACGGTAGATTGGTCGCAGGTCGAGAGCCTCATAGTCCAGCACCTGCCTGGCCTCAGGGTAGGCAGGCAGGAAGATCTGGAAGCCGCGATCAAGCTGGAAGCCATCCACCACATCCGTGCGCACCCGGCCACCCACGGCGTTGGAGGCCTCCAAAAGGGTGAACGGGCGACCTGCCGCCGCCAGCACACGGGCACAGGCCAGCCCCGCAAGGCCGGCGCCGATGATTACAATTTTGGGCTGTGCTTCACTCATTCATCCTTAATCAGTCCTGCACTCACCTTGAACATACCTTTTGGCTTTGCAAGCACGGGAGGCATGGCAAGCATGGGGCATGCCAGCCCCTCGTATCCTCATTCTCGGCGCCCACGGTGGCTTAGGGCGTGCCTTGGGCCGCCACTTTGCAGCCCATTTTGAAACCCTGTCATGGGGGCGCGCTGAGCTGGATTTTGAGCGGCCAGAGACCATCGCGGCGGCGCTGGCATCCCAGAAATTCGATGTGCTGCTCAATGCCGCAGGCATGACCAGCCCGGATGTTTGTGAGGCGGAGCCGGAGCGCGCATTCCTGGTCAATGCGGTGGCCCCCCGGATTCTTGCTGAATGCTGTGAGCAACGTGGCGCACGCATGATCCATTTCAGCACCGATTACGTGTTCAGCGGGGTGGATCGTGACCTGTGGTTCGAAGCAGACGAGACAGTCCCGGCAAACATTTATGGCCGCACCAAGCGTGCCGGAGAGCAGGCAGTGCTCAAGGCATCTCCCGGCGCTCTTGTGGCACGCGTCTCGTGGTTGTTTGGTCCTCACAAACCGAGCCATCCTGACAGCATCATTCAGCGTGCGCTGCAGACGGACGACCTGAGTGCCGTGGCAGATAAAATTTCAGTGCCAACGAGCAATGCTGACATCTGCGGCTGGATCGAACAATTGATAGTCCGGCATCCGACAGCCAGTGGCGTGCTGCATCTGTGCAACAGCGGCGTTGCTTCATGGCATTCCTGGGCTGAGGCTGCGCTAGCGATCGCCGCCCGGCTGGAGGTGCCGGTCAAAACCACAACCGTTAAGCCCATCAATCTGGCCAGCCTGACGCAGCTCAAGGCTCCACGCCCACTGATGACCGTGATGAGCAATGCGAAACTGCAAGGCCTGCTGGCCGGTGAGATTCGCAACTGGTTCGATGCGCTGGAAGAGTATTTGGTGCAGAAGTATCAGCCCCAATGACTCCCGCCTCCGACATGACCCGCTGCGACATTCTTCATGAGGATCGTTTCCTCATTGTGGTGAACAAGCCACATGGCGTGCTCTCGCATCCGAACCCGAAGGCAGGCAAGCCGCAGATGGCGGCGTTTGAAGGCAGTTATGATCATGACCGGCGCTGTTTTAAAACGGCGGCTGGAATGGTGTGGCTGCTGCATCGTCTCGATCAGGACACCTCGGGTGTTTTGCTGGGGGCCAAGGATGAAAAAACAGCCGCTGCATGCCGTGCAGCTTTTGAAGCGGAACTGGTGCGCAAAAAATACCTCGCCCTATGCAGCGGCAGTGCGGCCAAGCCTGAGGGCGTGTGGCTGGATCACCTCATCACAGCGCATGCCAAACACCAGGTGCGCACCACGGTGCGCCATGGTGCGCGTCCGAATGCGGAGGCGAAATACCGGGTGCTGGAGGCGAATGCGCTCAACCGCGTGGTCCTGCTTGAAGTCGAGCTGATCACCGGCAAGACGCATCAGATCCGCGTGCAGGCGGCTTCACGGCAGCTTCCGCTGGTGGGGGATGATGTGTACGGCTCCTTTGATCTGAACCGAAAATTGCGCAAAACCATTCTGGCCAAACGGCTCTTCCTGCATGCGCATGAGCTGAGCCTGAAGCACCCCGCTTCAGGCCAGCAGCTCAGTGTCAAAGCGCCGCTGCCGCCAGATTTGCTGGCGGTGCTGGCAGCGGCGGGAATGAAGGCTGTTTAGGCGCGCTTGAGCAGGAAGTACTCGATGCCATCGACGAGCGCCTTCCAGCTTGCGTCGATGATGTTGCAGCTCACGCCGACGGTGCCCCAGGTGGCGTTGCCATCGGTGCTGGTGATGAGCACACGGGTCTTGGCCGCCGTGCCCGTGCCGCCGTCGATGATGCGCACCTTGTAGTCTGCCAGGCGCATGTCTTTGAGCGCCGGGAAGAAGGGCAGGAGGGCTTTGCGGAGTGCGTTGTCGAGCGCATTCACCGGGCCGTCGCCTTCATCCACAGTGTAAACTCGGCTGTCGCCGACTTCGAGTTTGATGGTGGCTTCACAGGTTTCAAAGCCATGCTCGCCGCCGTGGAAGCGGTGCGTGGAGTGGTATTCGATCAGATTGAACACCGGCTGATGCTGGCCTAGCTGCTTGCGGATGAGCATCTCGAAGGATGCCTCGGCGGCTTCGAACTCGTAGCCTTCGCTTTCGAGGCGCTTCACTTCGGTGAGGATGGTCTGCACCCGGGCATCGCCCTTGACGAATTTGAAGCCCATGCCCTCGGCCTTCACGAGAACATTGGACTGACCGGACATGTCCGAGATGCTGATGACGCGCTGATTGCCGACGAGCGTGGGGTCCACGTGTTCGTAGGTGCGGGCCAGCTTTTGCACGGCATGCACATGCAGACCTCCTTTGTGTGTGAACGCAGCCACGCCCACATAGGGAGCGCGGATGTCATGCGGCACGTTGGCGAGTTCGTCCACGAAGTGCGCCAGATCGCGCAGGTGGGTCAGGTCGAGACCGAGCGGGATGCCCATCTTGATCTGAAGATTGGGCATGATCGTGGTGAGGTTGCAGTTCCCCACGCGCTCGCCGTAGCCATTGATGGTGCCCTGCACCTGGCAGGCACCGGCGCGCACAGCTGCGAGGGCGTTGGCCACGCCGACTCCGCCGTCATTGTGCGTGTGGATGCCGACCGGACGTCCCAGATGGGCGATGACTTTGCGCGTCGTTTCTTCGACAAACTCAGGCAGCGCGCCGCCATTGGTTTCACAGAGCACGATGAGATCTGCTCCGGCATCCTGGGCAGCCTTGATGGTTTTGAGCGAGTACTCTGGGTTCTCTTTGAAGCTGTCGAAGAAATGCTCCGCATCATAGAGCACTTCGCGGCCATGCTTTTTCAAGTAGGCCACCGTGTCGGAGATCATGGCGAGGTTCTCTTCCAGGGTGACCTGGAAAACTTCGGTCACATGCAGCGCCCAGGTCTTGCCCACCACGGTGACGGCCGGCGTTTTAGCATCGAGCAGCATCTTGACCTGCGGATCATCTTCGACCTTCATCTTGCCGCGGCGGGTCATGCCGAAGGCGGTGATCTTTGCCGTCTTCCAGGAGCGCTTGGCGGCCTCTTCGAAAAAGGCGGCATCTTTGGGGTTGGAGCCGGGCCAGCCGCCTTCGATGTAGTGCACACCGAATTCATCGAGCTTTTCCGCGACGCGGATCTTGTCGAGGGTGCTGAAGGAGATGCCGGTGCCCTGCGTGCCGTCACGCAAGGTGGTGTCATAGATGGTAACTGGAGACATGTGGGAAGGGGAAATGAAGAGATGGAAGGTGGGTGCAACGAGAAAACAGGCCGGACTGGCGGTTGCCATGGATTCCGGGACGCCGGATGCCGGGGGCGCTTTAAGCGCAGGCATGCATGACAACGGACTCTCCCGGCGGCGTCAGGCGCGGATGAGTCCGAAACTAATTCGGGTGGTTAGGCGAATGTCAGGGCGGTTTCCCATGAGCAGCATGAGGATTACGCCGGGGTAGCCCTGCTGGCAAAGGGAAGTTTTCGCCTGCCAGGGAGCCTTTGGCCACCTGGGGCCTGCAGGTGCGGGAGGGGGCTTATTTGCCCAGCATGCCCTCGAGACCTGACTGGATGGCAGGTGTGGCGTTGCGCAGTGAAGGCTGCGCCCAGCCATTCGCAGGCAATACATTGCCTTCGAGAGCGGGGCGTACCTCAAGATGTCTGCGAATCAGCATGTCGGCCATGGTGGCATCATCATGCTGCGCCATACGTGCCAGAGGAAGGTCGCTCAGGTCCAGTTTGGGAATGAAGGGCTTTTCAGGAACGACTGGGGCTGCGGTGAGTTCTGCACCGGGCTTTTCAGAAGGATGTGAAAGCAGCCAGAGGCTCATGGCGCCAACGGAGACGGCCGCCGTCACGATGCCCCATTTGGGCACCAGAAGGTTGCTCCACCAGGTGGAGACACGCTCCCAGAACAATTCCAAGGACGACTGCTGCAGCATTTCAGCCCGCTGCCTCTGATGAAACTGATGGAGAAACTTTTCGGTGAACCCTTCCTCAGGCTGTTCGAACCGCTTCAATCGAATCAACCGCTGGATGTCTTCAAACTCACTCATGGCGTGCTGTGGATTGTTGTTTCTTCAAAGGTTCTGGGGGCGTATTTATTTCACGAAGTCTTCAAGATAAGTCTGGAGCAGGCGATGTGCGTAAAACAATCGTGATCTGACGGTCCCTTCCGAGACTCCAAGTATCTTGCTGATTTCGGCATGCTGGAGACCTTGGACATCGTACAAGGTCACCACTGCACGATGGTCTTCGGACAGCTTCATCATGGCTGCGTTCAACCTTTTTTGCAGTTCGTGGATGTTTACCTCGCGCAGCGTGCCCGTGTTGGCGGTGGTGACGCGGATGAAATCGGGATCGTTTTCAATGCCCGTATCTACATCGTCAAGACTGACTTTGTGATGCCTTCCGCGCTTCTTAAGAAAGTTCAAAGTCATGTTCACCGCGATGGAATAGATCCATGTGTAAAATGAAGACTTGCCCATGAAGCGCTTGATGGAGCGGTAGGCTTTGGCGAAGACATCCTGCAGCAAGTCGGCGGTGTCCTCGCGGTTCGAGGTCATGTTATAAATCAAGCCATAGAGCTTGGGCGTGTATTTACGAACGAGGTCATCAAAGGCACGCGTGTCACCCGCTTGAGCTTTATCCACCAGGATGCGATCCTCCGCAGAGCTGCTGTTGGGAGCTGGCTGGTTCAGCGAAGCGATGGGGGTCGCTGCGGCGCTGAGTGATGATTCTTCCATTAAAGTAAGAGAAACACTCGTTGACTCAAGAGACAAGCATTTCTTATGGACCCACCAATATCAATTATTTTTGAACGCTCCAAAGGTGGTCCACGCAAATTTGTGACCACGTTTCAAGCTGGTCGCGCATGGCATGCAGCTCCGCCAAAGTGTGAAAGCGCAGGTCCTGGATGGCGTCTTCGTTGGACTGCACATCGTCGCTGCTGAGGTCAAAGAAATGCACGACTCCGAGGTGCACGCTGCCGACTTCCGTCGCGTCGTCATTGATCAGGCCGATGACTTTCTGCGTGTGTGTGCCGCCGATCACCAGTTCCTCGGCCATCTCACGTTCGACGCCGTTGTAGTACATCGTTTCGCCAAGACCATCCTGCGCTGCATCCACTGGATTGATGTGGCCGCCGATGCCGATGGAGCGCTTGGCCACGAGACGCTTTTCTCCCGAGCTGCCGCCGCGGGTGTAGCTCAGATAGCGGCCTTCGTGATGAAAGATGGCATAAGGGATGAGTTGCTTGTGCGAGGGGTCTTTTTCAGCCGCAGGGCGCTCCATGAAGTGATTGGCTCCCGGCGCCAGCATCGCGTGCAAATAGCGCGAGGCATCGGCTTGGAAACCTTGAAAACTGCCGAGTTGATCGAAAAGCTGACGGGTGATGACGAGAACGTGTTCCATGGGTAGTCGTGCAGAATGGATGGCCGCGCAGGGTGCGCAACCACTCAATCCAGCAACCACACATCAGCGGCATCTCCCGCCTGTAAATTTTGGCCGGCCTCCAGACGCAGCAGAGCATTCGAACGACTCAGGGACAGCAGGGCATGGCTCTGCTGGAGGCCGAAGGGCATGAACTGACCGTGGGTGAGTGTCCCCCGCAGATAGTGGGGCCGGTCACCAGGGTTCGAGAGCGCAGTCCCGGTGGTGGCGGGAATCAGACGTGGCTTGAGATGGGAATCCGCAGCGCCCATCATTTTCAGCAAAGCCGGCCGCACAAACAGCAGGTAGGTCACGAAGGAAGACACCGGATTTCCCGGCAGGCCAAAGACGAAGGATTGCTCCGAGCGCGCAAACAGAAACGGTTTGCCGGGCTTCACCTTCACGCGCCAGAGATCGGGCTCGATGCCGAGCGCTTTGAGCGCGGGTTTGATCTGATCATGATCGCCGACGGAAACACCACCGCTGATCAGCACCACATCATGGGCCTGCATCAGCTCTCGCAGAGTCTCGGTGGTGCTGTGCAGATCATCACGGCAGTGGGCCTGGGTGCTGGTGCGGATGCCCAGCTGGGCCAGCATGCCGCGCAGCATGAGGCCGTTGGTGTTGTAAATCTGACCGGCCTGCAGCGGGCCGGAGCCGGGTGCCACCAGTTCATCGCCCGTGCTCAGCACCGCCACACGCGGCAGAGCATGCACGGAGATTTGATCGAGCCCCTGAGAGGCCAGCAAGGCCATGCGTCCGGGGGGGATCTGCTCTCCCGCACGCAGCACAAACTGGCCCTGGCACAGCTCCTCTCCGGCGCGGCGGATGTTTTCTCCAGGGCTGACGGGATCGGTGCAGACGATGGCATCTCCATCACGCCGCACGTCTTCCTGCATGATCACCGCATCGGCTCCGGCGGGAATGGGCGCACCGGTGAAAATGCGAATGGCGCAGCCGGTTTGGAGACGTAGTCCGTCATCCAGTCCGGCGGCCTGTTCGCCCATCACCCGCAGCGGCTGCGTGGTCGCGCTCTCGGCGGCGACGATGGCGTAGCCATCCATCGCGGATTGATCAAAGGCGGGAATCGGCACCGTGGCCGTCGCATCCTGCGCGGCATAACGATCCAGTGCATTCAGCAATGTCGCTTGTTCGGCCGGCAGCGGCGTCACTGACGCCAGCACACGTGCGAGTGCCTCGCTTTCGGAGATCATCGGATCACAGGTGGCAGTTTGCTCAGATCCGCAGCAGGCTCTTCTTTTTTGACTGGGGCAGGGGCTGCGGGTGTCGGCTGCGGTGGCAGCGGAGCCGGGGAAGGGACGAAGGTGGGTTGCACCGGAGTCATCGGTTGAAAGGGGGCATCCAGCGGTGGGATCACATCGGCCTTCATCACCGGAGTCATGGGAACGACAACACCCGTTGCGGTGGTTGTCGTGGGTGGGGGAGGTTCATCACGCTTGACCTGATAGACCACCAGATCACGTACCACCGGCGTGCCTTCCGTGATGTCCGCCGTGATGTAGTTGCCTTTGCGTTCAGGGGTCACTTTGAGCTTCGCATCCGTGCCGTTGATGCCCTGGGAGATGATCTCGGTCCCCACCGGGATGTCCACCCGATGCTCGCAATTGATGAGCACGTAGTTCTGCTCCGGATTCACCAGCTCGATCACTCCAATCACCTTGGCCTCGCCGACACGCTTGTCCTCACTCGATTTCTTCGAGGACGCGAACTTGTTGGCAAAGTAGGTGCAACTGGACAACCCCAGCAGCAAAGGGAGGCATAGGTAGAGCAGAAACTTCATGCCCTATTGATGCCGCATCGGTGGCTGGCTGTCCAGCCCCTAGGCAATGATCCCCAGCTTCTTCAGCGTGGCGCTCAGTTCCGCAACTTTCTCGGGCTCCATGCCGGTCATCGGCAGGCGCAGCTCGTCGGTGCAGTGACCGGCCAGTGCCATCGCGGTCTTGATCGGGATGGGGTTCGTCGAGAGTTTCAGGAAGGCGGCGAAAAGCGGGTAGTACTTCGTGTGGATCTTCAGCGCGGAGACGTAGTCGCCTTTCAGGGCCAGCTGCACCATTTCGCTGATCTGCTTTGGAATAATATTTCCTGCCACGCTCACAATGCCGACGCCGCCGACGGACATGAAGGGCAGGGTGAGGCCGTCGTCGCCGGACATAATCTCAAAGTCCGCCGGAAGGATCTGCTTCATCTGGCTGACGCGCTCAGGGTTGCCGCCGGCTTCCTTGATGGAGCGGATGTTCGGGCAGTTTTCCGCGAGGCGCACAAGGACATCCAGACCGATCTCGATGCCGCAGCGTCCGGGGATGCTGTAAAGCATGAGGGGCAGCTTGGTGTTGTCGGCGATGGCTTTGAAATGCTGGTACAGGCCTTCGGGGGTGGGCTTGTTATAATAAGGCGCGACCTGCAGGGATGCGGTGGCACCTGCCGCTTCGGCTTCCTGAGTGAGCTCGATGGCCTCCCGGGTGGAGTTTGATCCGGTGCCTGCCATGACGACGCCTCGGCCCTTGGAAAACTCGACGGTCAGCTTCACCACGCGGCTGTGCTCTTCGTGATCCAGCGTGGGGGACTCCCCGGTGGTGCCGCAGGGGACAACGCCTGTCACACCGTTGTCGAACTGGAAGTCGATGATCGATTTGAGCGCGGCTTCATCGACTTGGCCGTTGCGAAAAGGGGTGACGATAGCGGTGTGGGTTCCTGCGAACATGGGGGCGGTAGGTGGAAAGGGCGGGATTTGTCGGACTGAAAACTGAGAAATGAAAACTGAAAATTGGAAATTGTACTGACCGTTGGCGTCAACGGATCTTTTTGGCGGGGGCGTTGGCTTTGGCTGTCACGATGGATTTTCCGACAATGTTCATCAGCTCAGAGCATTCCTCGATCAGCGGATTGAGGCGGCTCTTCTTCATGGTGGCTGTCTTGACCGAAAGCTTTAGCCAGATGCGTGTCTCCCGCAGTTCTTTGAGCACTATGCCAAGCTTGTGAGTGAAATCATTCCGGCTTTCCGCGGCACAGGCCTCTGCATAATTCGGTGCAGGCGAAGTTCCGCAGCGAATCATCTGCCCGGAGATATGTCTGCCGGTTTTGGTGTCCGGCAGTGCTTCAACTAAGGCACAAATCCGCGCCGCAAAATCTAGGAACCGATCCTCCATCTCCTCCGCCAATGCCAAAGACGACTTCTCAGCGCTCATGCAATTTTCAGTTCCCAGTTTTCAGTTCTCAATTTTCAGTCTCCGGAAAGCTCCCGATCAAATCGAGACGCTCCCCGTAAACACAAAGTCAGCCGGACCAAAGAGGGTCACATTGGTGTACTCGCTCTTGTCCGGCTCTTCGAAGCCGACTTTGAGGGTGTCGCCGCCTTTGACGAGGACGCTGATCGGGCTGGGCTCGCCGGTGAGTTCGTGGTAAATCAAGGCGCAGGCCACCATGCCGGTGCCGCAGGCCAGGGTTTCGTCCTCCACACCGCGCTCGTAAGTGCGGATGGCGATGCTGCCGGGAGCGAGCACTTTGGCGAAGTTCGCATTGGTGCCTTTCGGCTTGAAGGCTTCGTGGTAGCGCAGGGAAGCACCCCATTCGCGCACAGGCACCACTTCCAGATCATCCACCATCACCACGGCATGCGGCACGCCGGTGTTTACGCTGTGCACGGTGAGCCCGGCCCCGGCCACTTCGAGGTGCTGGGAGAGGTTGAGATTGTGCGGTGCGCTCATGTTGATGCGCACATGGCCGCCTTCGAACTCGGCGGAGATGATGCCGGCGAGGGTCTCAAAGCGGATCTTGGTGAGCGTGTCGCCATGCAGATGATTCACAAAGCGGCCAAAGCAGCGCGCGCCGTTGCCGCACATCTCGGCCTCGCCGCCGTCGGCGTTGTAGTAGCGCATCTTGAAGTCGCCGTCCGCCGTGGCGGGTTCCACACACAGCAGGCCATCCGCGCCGATGCCGCGATGGCGGTCGCACAGCTTTTCGATCTGCTCTTTGGTCAGCGCGATGGAGAGGTCGCGATTGTCTAGCATGACGAAGTCATTGCCGGCGCCGTTCATTTTGGTGAAGTTGAGAGTCATGGCGGGGAAGGGGGGGCTGGGATTGTTCAGGGAGTCAAGGCGGTCAGAAGGTCACAGGGCGTGCACGGCATCGACGAGAGGCTTGACAAAAGCCTCCACTTTGGCGGCGCAGTCGGGGCTGCTGCCGTTCTGCTCAATGAGTTTTACGATGGCGCTGCCCACCACGACGCCATCGGCTTTGCTGGCGATCTCGGCGGCCTGGGCGGGATTGGACACGCCAAAGCCCACGCACACGGGAACGTCGGTGGCTGCTTGGATGATGGCCACCTGCTCGGCGATGCCTGAAGCGACTTCCACCTGCGCGCCTGTCACGCCGAGGCGGCTGACGTAATAAACAAAGCCTTCAGCGCTTTTCGCGATGCTGGTGATGCGTTCGGTCGAGGATGTCGGGGCGATGAGCTGGATGTGGCGCAGCTCTGGCGTGGGCTTCAGCTCGGTGTTTTGTGCGGCCTCATCCGGCGGGAGGTCGAGCACGAGGATGCCATCGGCACCGGCTGCGGCGGCGTCGATGTGGAAGCGCTCGTAGCCGTAGGCATAGACGGGGTTCAGGTAAGTGAAGAGCACCAGAGGGATCTGGGATTTCGTGCGGAGCTGGCGGATCATCTCCAGCACCTTCGGCGTGGAGGCCCCGGCCTTCAGCGCGCGGTCTGCCGCCATCTGGTTCACCACCCCGTCCGCCAGCGGATCGGAAAAGGGCACGCCCAGCTCCACCACATCCGCTCCGGCGCGCTCCAGCCCCAGAACGATGTCAATGGTGGCCTCAAGCGTTGGATCTCCGGCGCAGACATAGGCGACGAAGGCCTTCTTCTTCTGGGCACGAAGCTGGGCAAAACGGGCATCAAGACGGTTGGCTGGAGCAGACATGGGGCGGGGTGTTTAGCATGCATTCCCCCCGCTGTCGAATGGCGGAATGGCCCCAAGATTCCAAAAAATAGCACTCTTCTATGAGTCGCTTTCGTCGTCAGTGGGCCGCAAGATACTTCTTTTGGAACTCGGCGCTCGCGTCCTTTCCTGCGGCGATCCAGTCCATTTCGTCTTCTCGAATTGTCTGGAAGTAGGAGTTGCCCTCCTTGAGTCCGAAATGCAGCTGTCTTTGCACTAAATCCATGCTGAAGTCAGGGGTAAACCGGCCTGCCATCTTACATTTGGCCAGCAGGGCTTGCTTCTTTTCATCATCAGCCGACTCCTGAGCCGCCTTCATGTAGCAAATCGAGGCAAGCTGCGCAGCATTTTTTTCCTGGTCTCCGGAGAGAAGGAGGTCTCCCATGGCTTCCTGCAGCAGCGGGTTGTCAAAGTCAGCAAACCGCATCATGCCCGCGACTCCACGGATGGCGGCCAGAGCATTTTCCGGGGAAAGCGTGGTTTCGGCGTCGGAAGAAGATGAAATCATGTCAGCTTCTTTGCTGGCCACGAACTGAGCAAAGCCCATCAACATACTGTGAGGTGATAATCTTCGTTTGGGCGGGCTGGCGTTCTCTTCGTGGGGCTTGTTTCTTTCGATCAGCCATTCGACCAGCCACTTTTGATATTTCTCCCGGCCAAAGTGGGCGTTGGGATTGATGGCGAGCGCCTTGCCAATCCATTTGACGGCTTCTTCGAGCTCGCCGGTGTAGATGTAAAAGGTGCCCAGGTTTGAATAGGTTTCATAAACACCGGGTCGGAGCTTTTCCTTGGCCAGCATGGTGGCGATGGCGGCCTTGTGATCACCGAGTTTGTGCTGCGCTACAGCCAGATCATCGTAAAGGGCAAAAAGCGCCGGGTTTTTGGCCAGTTGTTGTTCACTGGTTTTCCGACGCCACTCATAAAACTCCTGCGAATGGCGCGGAAAAGCTCCGGTGATGAGCTGAGAGATGCCAGGGAAACGAGCACTTTCAGCCGCCAGTGTGTCACTGTCCCAAAGGCAGGCTTTTGCTGCGACTGCTGAAAAAGCCAGCGCTGCTGCGGCCAGCAATAGTCGGGCGCGCACATTCATGTGCTGTTTTTATGTTGGCAGGTTGGCGTCAGTCAATAGTATTAAATCGGAATCTTATCCTTTCCCTCCATGCCCATCACCAACGAACAACTGAAAGATTATCCGTTTCTCGAACTCATGTATGATGACGAGTACTTTCCCAATGCCCTCGTGGAC
>NZ_JBGANL010000093.1:0-10591 GCF_044222345.1 Prosthecobacter sp. | reverse complement strand
TGTCCTACCTGTCCATGGGCAACCCGCCAGCCCCGGCGGCTTGTGGACAATCCGCCCTACCAGCCTTGGGCCTGCGGGCGTACCAGCGCCGGGTAGGGAGCGCTGTCCCCAGCCCTCCGCGAGAGCAAGGCGGATGAACGCGCAATGACCGGCGGCAGCGGAGCCGAGCGTCGCCTGCGAGGAGGGATCAGGATGATCCCTCACCAACGCGTCCCCCCTCTACTTCTTCCCCCCACCCGGCGCCTTCAGCTCGCTCACCAGCACCGCCGTGTTCGGTGCCTTGCCGGAGTAAAACGACAGGTAGTGCGTGCCGCCGATCACCGTCGCGTTCACGTTGCCGGCATCATACGCGATCTGGCTCCCGGCAGCGACCGCTTCGGAGGCTGGCCACAGCAGCGGATGCTCAAACACATGCTTGGGCTCCACGACCCGCCGCCGCAGCAGGCCCGCTCGGCCACGCTGGTAGTAGTAGAGGCTCAGCAGCCCCGTCTTGGCATCCAGGATCAGGCTCGGGGTGGAGGCGGCCACATCGGTGATGTTCGTCTGCTTGCGCGTCCAGGTCTTGCCGTAGTCGGTGGAGGTGATCTGAAACTGCGAACGCACCGTGCCGGGGCCGCCCATCTCGGTGCGTGCAATGCAGAGGATCTTGCCATCGCCCAGGTACACGGCGGCCGGTTCGGTGGGCCACTGGTCTTTGGGCAGATCGGATTCCACGGGCGTCTGCGTCCAGGTCTTGCCATCGTCCTTGCTCGTCACCATGCCCCAGGAGTTGGTGGCTTCAGTCCCGTAGTTTCCGGCGAACCACAGCGACATGAGGCCGACGTTTGGGACGGAAAAAACATCCGTGATCTGCACCGGCCGCACGGCCAGCTCCGGCGTGGTCACCAGCGTGAACTTCACGCCATCCGTCGTGCGGTACAGATCCTGATGCCAATCTTTCCCGACCCGGCGCACCCAGAGCAGCATCGCCCCGGTGGAGTCCAGCCCTTTGCCCACGGGCACATCGCCATAGCCGGGAGAGTTCGCCACCACCGTTTCAGCGGTCCACGTCTTGCCGCCATCCGTGGAGGTGCGCGCGTAGGTGGCGCGGGCGTCTTCACCAATCGTGTGCCCCGAGCCCCGGGTGTAAACGCAGACGAGTTTGTCGCCGAGCGCCTGCAGCATCGGCCACGAATTGTAGCCAGGCACGTCCTGCACAATGCGGGGCTCAGCGAGGGCGCTCAGCGGCGTCACCTTGACCACCGCCAGGCCGGTCGGGCGGGTGAAGGTGTCGGCGGGGTCCGCCGGCTCGCGCTGAATGCGCAGGGTGAGGGGCGCATCGGGCACCACCTGGTAGTACGACTCCAAAACAATCGTGCGGGAGTGCAGCGGCGCGGCAGGCAGCGCCGTGCGGATGGGATCGCCCTGCAGATGACGCTCGGTGAAGGGCGCCCCCTCCACCATCTGGGAAAGGTGCACGCGGTAAACATCCTCCAAGGCGGGGCTCGTCTCCGCGTCCGTGGTCGTCACCGTGATCTCCACCCGCACGCCGCCGCAGTCCTTGGGCAGCCCGGTCACCACCCCGCTCACCGACTGCCCGTCCGTGCCGCCGGACATGGACCACACCGGGATGTGCGTGGAGCCGCTGGACATCATCACCAGCGAAGGCTTTCCCGTGGCGATGGAAAGCTGATTCGCACTCAGGAAAAGCGGCGCAAACTCCGCCGCGAAGCCGGTGGCGGTGGAGGCGAGGAGAGCCAGAAAAGAGAGGCGCAGGGTCAGGGGATGTTTTCGCATGCGTCAGGCTTGCGCAGCCAGCGCCGAGGTCAAGAAGCCATGTGCCCAAGGCGCTTCATTAACGGCACGCTTCGTGAATGTTGAGTCCCTCACCTGCGCGCCACCATGTCGCGTCTCGAGAATGAATTCCGTACTGGGAGCGCCGATATTCTATCGGCTCTGGCATGCGCTCCGCCGCACGGTCAAGCGACGTGCGACCCGTGAGCTTGTTTCCGTGGCAATGGTGCAGGGACGCCCGCCGGAGCCGATGTGGACATCGGCGCTCCCAGCAAAGAGCTGCTGCGGACTGAAGTCCGCGCTCTGGGCGCGCGGTTGAAACTTGAAACCTCCCGCCCGAAACGCCGCTTCCGCTTTACACCCGCCCATCTCTGACCATCATTCCCGCCCCTTTTTCCGACCTATCGCAATGACTCCGACCACCAAGCTCGATCCCAAATTCCTCGCCCTTCTTGCTGACACCGCGCAGAAACTTCAGGCGCTCGAAATCCAGCCCCGCGTGCTCGAAGACGCCGCCCCGGCGCTCACCGCCACCGCAGCGGAGCTCAGCCAGCAGATGATCGACTTCACCACCGCACTCACCGCCGCCATGGAGGCGAAGGTCGCCGCCGACATCGCGGAACGCGAAGCCGCCAAGGCGCAGGCTTTGGCCGAGAAGGAAGCCGCGCGCCTGGCCGCCATCGAGGCCAAGGAAGCCGCGCGCATCGCCAAGGAAGAAGCCGCCGCTGCCGCCAAGGCTCAGGCTGCGCTGGAACTGGAGGCCATGCGCGCCGCCGCCGCCGCCATCAAGGCCAGGGAACTCGCCGAAAAAGAAGCCGCCAAAGCCCGTGCCCTGGCCGAGAAGGAGGAGGCACGTCTGGCCAAGGAACGCGAGGCCGCCGAGAAAGCCGCCGCCAAGGAGCGTGCCATCGCCGAGAAGCTGGCCGCCATGGTCGCCGCCGCGGAAGCCAAGGCCCAGGCCGAAGCCGAAAAAGCCGCCGCCAAGGAGGCCGAGCGTCTCGCCAAAGAACAGGCCGCCATCGAAAAAGCCGAAGCCAAGGCCCGCGAACAGGCCGAAAAGGAGGCCGCGAAGGAAGCCGCCCGGATTGCCAAGGAGCAGGCCGAAGCCGAAAAAGCCGCCGCCAAGGAGGCCGCACGTCTGGCCAAAGAGCAGGAAGCTGCCGAGAAGGCTGCCGCCAAGGAAAAGGCCGAGGCCGAGAAACTGGCCGCCATGCTCGCCGCTGCGGAGGCGCGGGAAGCCGCCCGTCTCGCCAAGGAGCAGGCCGACGCTGAAAAAGCCGCCGCCAAAGAAGCCGCCCGCCTGGCCAAGGAGCAGGCCGAAGCCGAGAAGGCCGCTGCCAAAGCCCGTGAACTCGCCGAAAAAGAAGCCGCCAAGGAAGCCGCACGCCTCGCCAAAGAAGAGGCCGAGGCCGCCAAAGCCGCCATCAAAGCCCAGGCCGAGGCCGAAAAAGAAGCCCTCCGCGCCGCCGCCGCCGAGCTGAAGGCCAAGCAGCTCGCCGAGAAGGAAGCCATCCGCCTCGAAAAAGAACAACGCGCCGCCGAAGCCGCCGCCATCAAAGCCGCCCAGGACGCCGAGCGCGCCAAATTCAGCCAGGCCGAAGAAGAAGCCAAAGCCCGCCGCGCCGAAGCCCGCGCCAAAACCCTCGCCGAGTACGAAGCCAAACAGAAAGCCCGTCAGGCCGCCGCACTCGCGCAGCTCGCCGCGGATAAAGCCGCGCTGCAGGCGGAGGCGAAGAAGTAGGGCTGAGTTTGCTTCGCGGCTGCGCAGAAGTTCGCGCCGGGGGATCTGTCCGATCACCCCGGAGCGCGCGCATGATTGGAAGTAGGTTGGGCGTGTGTGGCGAATGCTGCTGGCTTCAACTCACCAGCCCCTCTCCGCCATACCGCCCGACTGCGAGGCCGCTCGCACGCCATGGCGTTTGCGATCACGCTCATGGACGTGTCCATTCTTCACACTGCGTGCTTCGAAGGATGCACGAACTGTCGCCACACCCATCGTACGTAGGGCAGGCATTCTGTACTGGGAGCGCCGATGTCCACATCGGCTCTGGGCATGGCTCCGCTGCACGCGCGAGCTGCATGTAACCCGTGAGCTTCTTTCCATGTCGATGGCGCAGGAACGCTCGCCGGAGCCGATGTGGACATCGGCGCTCCCAGCAATGAGCTGCGCGCCACTTAAAACGGTCTGTGCAGGCTTGTGCACGAATAGCGCAACGCTCCGGTCGTAGGTTGGTCGTGTTTGGCGTCGAAACCACTGCCACCCTCCACCGCCCTCTCCGCCAAACCGCCCGACTGCGAGGACGCTCGCACGTCATGGCGTTTGCGATCACGCTCATGGACGTGTCCATTCTTCGCACTGCGTGCTTCGAAGGACGCACGGGCTGTCGCCACACCCATCGTACGTATGGCAGGCATTCCGTACTGGGAGCGCCGATGTCCACATCGGCTCTGGAATGCGCTCCGCAACGTGCTCACACGCCGCATGCCATCGGGCTGAGCGAGAAGGGCCTGGCGCAGTCTGTCACGTAACCGGTGGGGGTGAGAAGGAAATCGTTTACTGGAATGGCGGCTTTGCTTCATCGTGCTTCCAATCCCCGCCTCAGACTGTCATTGCCAAAACTCAGCCAATCCGTTTCACTCGGGGGCATGCTCAGCTACCGTTTCTGTTTCTACACCATTCACACGGCACCGTGGGTGCTGGTGGGGGGCTGGGTGTTGAACATGCTGCTCTTTCCACGGCAGTCCTGCGGGGACACCTCGACGATGGAAGGAGTCATGGTTGGGCTGGTGGTGGTGTATGCGCTGGTGGGTGGGGTGCTGGGTGTCAAACTGATGCGGGGGAGTCTGGCGCTGCTGTGCCCGTTTTGCTCAAGGCCGGGGCATGCGCATCTGGATCGCTCGGAAGGACTGGGGATGGAGTGCCCGAAGTGCGGGGAGATCCGTGGCGGCGGGCGGCTGGGCTGGCAGATCGTGCGGGACAAGGAAGAGGCCTGCGGGCGGAAGCCGGTGGTGCCGTCGCGGAAGATGCAGTTTCGCTCGCCGTGGTTCTGGGGGCTGTTTGGCTTGTCGGTGGTCACGGCGGCTTGCGGGGTGGTGATCCATGAGTTCAGCTTCATGACGGTGTTTGCGCCGCTGTGGTGTTTTCTGGTAGCGAGTCAGCTCGTGCAGACGCTGCGCACCGGCTGCCTGGACGACAATGCCGGGCCGACCTTCCGCAGCCGGCAGCCGGTGAAGTACTGGGCGCGCACGGGCTTCTGGCTGTGCGGCTACGCGCTCGCCGTGTACATGCCCGTGGGTTTTGCGCGGCAGGAACGTCACAAAATCGAGGAGAAGGCGAAGACGGAGGTGCGGGCTGGGGGAAAGGCCGAAGTGAAGCGTTGAGGTGAGACGCAACTAGGGAAGAAGCTCCCGGAGGGAGTGCGGAAATTAGCCGGTGGTGAAGCGAGGCTTGGCGAGCGAGAACCACCGGATCACGCGGCCCCATCCCCCGAGTTCAAGGCCGCATGCCGGAGGTATGCGAGAGCCGTGCGCAGACTCCTCGTGGCCGCTGGGCGGCCGAACGCTTCTCGCATACCTCCGGCATGCCTCCCAGAACGGGGATGTTTTCATGGCAGGGTCCGGTGGTTCCCGCTGCACCGCTTCGCGGTTTCGCTTCACCACCGGCTCATTTCTCTGCTCCCTCCGGGAGCCCATGAGAGGCGATGGCCTGTGTCTTTCCCAAACAAAACGCACCCGCATTTGCCATCGCGCATGCCTGCGCCTATGGCAGACGCCCCCATGAAAAAAACGATCTGGTTCATCCGTCATGCCGAAAGCCTCAGCAACGCGGGGTTTCCCACGGACACGCCGCATGCCATCGGGCTGAGCGAGAAGGGCCGGGCGCAGGCGGAGGCGGTGGCCGCGCAGTGGCAGGCGGACCCGGATCTCATCGTGGTATCGCGCTACTCGCGCACGGGCCTCACCGCAGAGCCGCTGCGCAGGCGGCTGCCGCAGGTGCCGGTGGTGGAGCTCCCCGTGCATGAGCTCACCTTCCTGGCGCCGGGCCGCTACATCGGCACCACGGAGACCACACGCCGCGAGCCCGCACGGCAGTACTGGGAGCGCTGCGACCCCGACTACTGCGATGGCGAGGGCGCGGAGACGTTCCGGCATTTCTGCGCACGCGTGGATGCCTCATTAAAAGCCCTGCGCGAGCGCGAGGAGCAGCGCATCGCGGTGTTTTGCCATGGCTACGTCATCAAGGCGATCCTCTGGCGGCAGCGCCACCCGGACGCCCCGATCACCGCAGACTACATGCGCGCCTTCTTTGATTTTCACCTGAACTGCGTGGTGCCAAACGTGCATGTGTATCCCTTTGAAAGCGCCAAGGACCAGGCGCTGACGATGCTGACACCGTTTCAGATCGAGATGGTGGCTTGAGGGCCGGCGCTTCTGAAAAGGGGCATGCCATGAGGCCGCAGCCCACGCTAGCGCGTGCCGCAGGGGAAGGTAGGGACCCGCTGCGCCGGGTCCGAAGCTTCGGGTCTGTCTTTCCCGCAGGCCCTCCAAAAACGTGCGCCGTCCATGAAGTGTGGAAAGGCGGCAGACGGTGGCCGCGCACTGCGCTGGTTTCCAGGTCCCGCGTCTCTCGTTTCGCCCGGGCGGGGCATGCTCTGTAGGATCAATCTCGCCTTCTGTGAAAAATTCTCCCAAGATGCGGGAATGTCAGCCGTGATGCCCGCCGAACACACTCCCATGAGCGAACCGCACGACCTCTTTCTCGAAACCCTGCAGCGCTACGAGCGGCCCCTCATCCGCTATGCGCATGGTTACACGGGGGATCTGGAGGACGCGCGGGACATCGTGCAGGACGTGTTTTTAAAGCTGAGCCAGCACCTCGCCACGCTCGACCACGAGAGGCTCGCTCCCTGGCTCTTCACCGTGTGCCGCAATCGTGCCCTGGACCATCACCGCAAACATCAACGCCTCGTCGTTATGGAAACCGAAACTCTCGATCTGGAAATCGCCGCTGATCCTGCGCCGAATGACGCCATGGAGCAGCGGGAGACCGCCACCGCCCTGCGCGAACTCATCGAAACACTCCCCGTGCGGCAGCGCGAGGCGGTGCGGCTGAAGTTCATCGCCGGACTCGACTACCAGCAGATCAGCGCCGCCATGCAGACCAGCATCGGCAACGTGGGCTACCTCATCCACCACGGCGTGGCCGCCCTGAAGACGAAGTGGAAGGACCACGACGCGCCGCCGCCGGCGCAGAAACTGAAACACGCCATCGCTTGAAACCCCCTGCCTATTTTTGAGATCATGAAACCGGAACAAATCACCGCCTGGGCGCTGGATGAAGCCAGCGCCGAAGAACGCCAGCAGCTGGAGGCGGCGCTGCAGGAAAATCCGCAGGACAAAGTGAAGGCGGATGAAACCAAAGCCTTCTGCGACTTCCTTCTGAGCGAACTGCGCGACGACTCCCTGGCGCTGACCGACAAGCAGCGCGAACGCCTCGTAGAGCAATCGTCTCGATTGCCCGGAACAGGCGGGACGCCTGCACTACAGCCGGAGACCGAAGCAAGCGGGACGCTTGCGCTACCGCCTGCATCGAGCGAGAAGTCGGGCCAGACCACGCGGTGGAACATCGGCGTCATCGTCCGCCTCTCCCTCGCCGCATGCGCGGTGCTGGGCGGGTTTTGGACGTGGCAGGCGTATTCCTCCAGAAAGAGCGAAGCCCGTGCCTTCGCCGCCGTGGCGGAGAAGCCGGGCATCAAGGTGCAGCTCGCGAAGAAGAGCACGCCGCAGGGCCCCGAGGCACGACTGCTGGCGGGCACCCAGAAAAAAGCGGTGGTCAGCCTGGAGCCGACGGTCAGCCAGCTACCGACACCTGCGCCCGTGGCCGGTGCCGCGCCGGCTGCCAGCCCCCTGGTCCTGAACAACAGCCAGAGCGCCATGACCCCAGGAGATGTGAGCAGGCTCAAACAGATTCAGGATCAAAACGCCTACGCGCTGAACTTCGGCGGCATGCAGGGCCTGTCTTCCAGCGGGGGGGATCTCCCAGGGACTGCCATCAGCAAAGCAGCCCCCTTCAAGTACCCCGAACTTGCGGCCACTGTTCCGGGAGATTTAGGCCCTGCCAGCGTGAGTTTTGATTACAGCTTCCTCAACAACATGGGCGCTCTGGCCAACGGCGGAGGTTTCAACAGCTTCTCGGGCGGCCACGGTGGCTACGGCATGAATGACACCCAGCCATTGACGCTGGGCGTGAACACCAATCTCGGGCCGGTCAATCTCGCCTCCAGCACCAACTATGACCTGGTCAACGGCGGCTGGCACTACGACCTGCACGACCGTGCCACGATCGCGAGGACCGATGCCGTGGCGCTCCCTCCTCTGCCAGCCGATGCGAATGCGTCCACCGTCACCACAGCATCCGGCGCGATGAGCCAGACCAAGACCGGCGCGGGAGCGCTGACGCTGGCGGGTGCGAACACCTACACAGGGGCGACGACGATCAATGGCGGCACGCTGAGTGTGGCCAATGGTGCGGCGATGCCGAGTGGGGATGCGTTTGCTCCGATGCTGGATGATCTCGGAGCGATGAAACGCAATGCGGGCGCGTCGCTGAATTTTAACGGTGGCATGGTGGCAACTGGGGCAGCCGGGGCAACCGCGGCGCCTGCGGCTGCGCCAGCCTCGGTGCTGGTGACGGGCAATCGTGGATTGGCGGTGAAGGATGGCAAGAACATCGGGGGCTTGGGTGCAAGCGCAGCGCCGGTGCAGAGTCCGCCCGCAGTCCCTGCGGATGCCATTGTGAGCTTTTCCGCGACCACGCCGCAGGCGGCTGCTGTGGACAAGGTGCAATCGGGGCTGATGCTGGGCAATAGCGCGGTTGAATCTGGAAACTACGACGCCGCCATCACTCAATACCAGAATGTGCTGCGCACGGATCCATACAACCAGGCAGCTCGTCGTGGGATGGAAGCCGCTGACAAAAAGCGTCAGGCGTATTTTAAGACAGCCTATGACAGCCAGCGGTCCAAGATGCTGGCCCAAATAACCGAGACCTGGGAGGACAAAGTGCCGGTGCAGGAGCAGTATGGCAGTGCCACCATGGGCAAAGACGTGAAGACGGATGACTTCTATCTCGTTCGTAAAGCGGCTCCCGTGGAAGAGATTTCCAAGAGTCCCAGCCAGCCGAGCGCGGGGGAAAGCTACACGCGCATCATCGAAAACGAGATGAAGGAGGTGGCGCGTGAGCCGCTCTCCACGCTCTCCATCGATGTGGACACCGCCTCGTATGCGAACGTGCGGCGCTTCCTGAACCAGAACATGCTGCCGCCGCCGGATGCGGTGCGCATTGAAGAACTGGTGAACTATTTCCCCACGTCCGAAGAAGGCCCCGCGCATGAGGCGAAGCAACCCTTCGGCGTGCGTGTGGAGCTGGCCCCGTGCCCCTGGCAGCCGGTGCACAGGCTGGCGCGCATCTCCATCAAAGGCCGTGAGATGGACAAGAACCGCAAGGCGAGCAATCTGGTCTTCCTGGTGGATGTCTCCGGCTCGATGAATGAGCCTGCCAAGCTGCCGCTGGTGCAGCAGTCTCTCCGCATGCTCACGGAGCAGCTCGGGGAAGGGGACCGCGTGACGATGGTGGTGTATGCCGGCAGCAGCGGCGTCGTTTTGCCACCGACCAGCGGTGAGAAGAAGGAGGAGATCCTGGCGGCGATCAACCGCCTCAGCGCGGGCGGCAGCACCCATGGCAGCGCGGGCATCCAGCTGGCGTATGAGCAGGCGGTGGCGGGCTTCATCAAAGGCGGCGTGAACCGCGTGATCCTCTGCACAGACGGCGACTTCAACGTGGGCGTCAGCTCGCCGGAGGAGCTGGAAAAACTCATCAAGCACAAGGCGAAGAGCGGTGTGTTCCTCAGCGTGCTCGGCTTTGGCAGCGGCAACCTGAAGGACCGCACCATGGAAACCCTCGCTGATAAAGGCAACGGCAACTACGCCTACATCGACAGCCTCAGCGAAGCGCGCAAGGTGCTGGTGGAGCAGATGAGCGGCACGCTGGAGACCATCGCCAAAGATGTGAAAATCCAGGTGGAGTTCAATCCGGCGGCGGTGCGCGGCTACCGGCTCATCGGCTATGAAAACCGCGTGATGGCGAAGGAGGATTTCAACGACGACACCAAGGACGCCGGAGAGATCGGCGCAGGGCACAGCGTGGTGGCCTTGTATGAAGTGGTGCCTGCGAATCTGCCCGCGGGCGCGGAAGGCCGCCCTGCCGTGGACAGCCTGAAATACCAGGCCCCTGCCATCACTCCTGCGCAGCTCGCCGAAGCCGCAAAGAGCGGCGAGCTGATGACCGTGAAGCTGCGCTACAAGGAGCCCGAGAGCGATCTGAGCAAGCTCATCGAAGTGCCGACGAAGGACGAGGGCAAGACACTGACCGCGAGCAGCGAGGAATTCAAATTCAGCGCCGCCGTGGCGGGCTTTGGCCTGCTGCTGCGCGACTCCAGCTACAAGGGCAGCCTCAGCTGGGAAACCGTGCGCCGCCTGGCCTTGGATGGCAAAGGCGCAGACAAGCTGGGCTATCGCGGCGAGTTCCTGCAGCTCATCGACAAAGCACGCGGGCTGAAGGAAACGCGGTAGAGAGGGGCAAAGCAGCAGAGGGAGCCGTGCATGGATTCCGTACTGGGAGCGCCGATGTCCACATCGGCTCTGGGTACGGCTCCGCCGCACGGGCAAGCGCTGCATGTAACCCGTGAGCTTTTTTCCGTGTCGATGCTGCAGGAACGCTCGCCGGAGCCGATGTGGACATCGGCGCTCCCAGCAATGA
>NZ_JBGANL010000037.1:0-62393 GCF_044222345.1 Prosthecobacter sp. | reverse complement strand
GGTGTGTCCATCACCGAGCTGGCGCAGATCGTTCATCTCTCGCCGCGCCAGCTGCACCGTAAGTTTGTGGA
The DNA here is from genome assembly GCF_044222345.1 of Prosthecobacter sp. Classification (GTDB taxonomy): domain Bacteria; phylum Verrucomicrobiota; class Verrucomicrobiia; order Verrucomicrobiales; family Verrucomicrobiaceae; genus Prosthecobacter. Next base: position 62,322 of record NZ_JBGANL010000037.1, on the reverse strand, counting down.
AACCTTTGGCGCGAGCCCACAGGCCTTCATCATGAAGCTGCGCATCCAGGCCGCCTGCGAAGCCCTGCAGCGCGAGGGGGCCAATATCTCCGATGTGGCCCGCGACCTGGGCTTCTGCGATCAAAGCGCCCTCACTCACCATTTCCACCGGCACATGGGCATGACCCCGCTCAAATACCTGCAGCAGTTCAGGCTGCGGCGGGTGTAGGAGGGGGGGACCGGTTTGAAGGTGTGCGCCTTTGCGAAAGCCTGGAGGGACCAAGATGATCCCTCTCCTGACCTTCACTTTCCAGTTGCTCCAATGCCGAAGCCCGCTTAAAGACTGCGCCCCACGATTTTCGCGCGATTAGCTCAGTGGTAGAGCATTGCCTTCACACGGCAAGGGTCGCAGGTTCGAACCCTGCATCGCGCACCATTCGTTTCCTAGTTGCTCCACACCACCGCCTATGAGCGAAGAGCACTGCGACTCGGCAAAAGCCTCACCTGACGGCTCATACTAAACCTGCGGGATCAACTCGCTTTCGCGCACCACCTTGGCGCGTTGCAGCAGAAGCTGGCCCTGCTTGATGGTGAAGAATTCGAAATGAGGATCGACAGCGTCGTCGTCGATTTCGCAGCGCAGTTCGCCTTCAGCCTCGCCGAGTGTCCTGGCGACTGCCATGAACAGCTTCAAGATCGCATGATCACGCTCCCGGCCCATCCATGAAAACTCCAGGGATTGCAGGGCCAAGTCCACTTCGATGCCTGCCTCGGCGAACAGTTCATCCAGCTGGTCTGCGGACTCGCGGGAGAGGATCTTGAAGGTGAAGTAGCCGTCGTAGGTTCTGATTTCGTTCATGCACCGGATGCTTGGCAGATTTTGTTCAGGAAAACAGCCCATACCTTGCATTCGCTTCAAAATTTTCTGAAGCCGGTCGTTACACCACAGGCAAAGGCATTTGATAAGTTCAGTTAAAGCTTATACTTCGCTGCATTGTGGCGCTATGCGCCACATGCATCCTGTGGGGCACTCAGATTTTGAACTTGGTTGATTCTTGGGGTATCCAACAGGCCCCCCCCGCTTTTCGAATTCCGAAAGGCATCCCCAAAAAAAGACCCATGAGTGCTTCGCTACTCAAAAGGCCGCTTCGTCGCCGTGCCTTTTGCTCCATCCTCCATGCCTTGTTACTATTGCCAGTGTTACTGGTGACCCGCGCCAGCGTGGCCGCAGATGCCAGCTGGACTGGCGGCACCGGAACGCAGCTGTGGTCCACCAGCACCAATTGGAGCCCGAACTCGGCGCCGGGAGCCACCTCGGGCACCACGAATGCGGACACTGCCACATTCAATACCGCAGCGGGTGCGACCACGATCACGATAGATACCGGACGCAACCTGCTCAATCTCCTCTTCACCAACACTGCGGGCGGCAGCTTTACGATTGGCAGCGCGGGTGCGAATGCAGGCGAAGCCCTGCTGCTGAGCAGCGGCGGCTCTGTGACGATGAACCTTGGCAACACCTCCACCGTCACGCTGAATGCGCCGATGGTGATCGAGCCGGTCAGCAGCACTGGCAATGGCTCCTACACCTTCGCCAACAACTCCACCATCACGGCCGGCACGGACACGAACCCGTACCCGATGACCATCAACGGCAGCATCAGCGGGGGAGTGACCACCGGCACCATCACGCTGAATTTCGCCGCCACCACAGGCAACCGCAGCAACGACGCCACCGCCAACCTCATGAACGGCCTCATCTCAGACGGGGCATCCGGCGGCGTCAGCGTCAATGTCACCGGCAGCGGCGGCCAGCTGGGCGTGTGGCGCTTCAACAACAATAACAACAGCTACACCGGCAGCACGACCGTCAACAACGGCACGCTCATCTTCACCAGCATCGCCAATGCCGGGGTGAACAGCGCCATCGGTGCGGGCAGCATCCTGAACCTGGGCAGCAACACGCACGTGAAGTACGTAGGCGGCGCTGCCTCCACCGACCGCGCCATCACCGGGACCGGCTCCTTTTACAACAACGGCACGGGCGCGCTGACCCTGAATGGCACCCTGGCGGCCGGGCTCACCTTTCGCGGATCGCAGAACTTCATCATCAATGGCCTGATTTCCGGAGCCTCCGGGCTCTCACGCACCGATGGCGGCACGGTGTTTCTGAACAACAACAGCAATTCCTTCAGCGGCAACATCTCCATCTCTGACGGTGCTTTTCAAGCCCTCACGATCTTCAACGCCGGTGTCAATTCTTCCGCCGGCAAGGGCAGCACCATTTCTCTCGGCCAAGCCAGCACCACGATCGGTCGCTTCGAGTACGCAGGAAATACCACCTCCACAGACCGCCTCATTGTCATGAACAACAGCGCCACCGGCAACACCGGGCGTGGCGTCATCAGTGCCATGACGGCCGGTCAGACGATCACCTTCACCAACGGCGTCCGTGTGGCCACAGGCAACACCGTCAGTTCCAACGCCAACTATTCCGACCTCACACTGACAGGCAATGGCAATGGGGAGATCCAAGGGCAGATCGGTGGCACCACCGGCAACGCCGCCACTGCGGTGAACATGCAGATCATCAAAACCGGCACCGGCACCTGGACGCTTTCCGGGGCAAATACGCACTTGCTCCAGACCACGATCAGCGTGGGCATTTTGAACATCCGCAACAGCAGCGCCCTCGGTGCGGTGGTGACCAATGAAACCACGCCCTCCGCCGCCAACGCGGGCACCGTGGTCGCCAGTGGTGCCACGCTCCAGATTCAGAACAACATCAGCGTGGGGGCCGAGGCTCTCACCCTCAGTGGCACCGGTGCCTCCGGGCAGAATGGCGCACTCGTCAATGTCAGCGGCACCAACAGCTACGGCGGCGCACTGACCTTCGGTACTGCGAATGTCGCCATCTCCTCAGACAGTGGCAGCCTAGCCCTTACCAGCACCACCGCCATCGTCGGCGGCACCCGCAGCCTGACCCTCACGGGCGCGGGCAGTGGCAGCCTGGCAGCCGCCATGAATACCACCGTCTCCGGCCTGACCAAGAGCGGCACCGGCATGTGGACGCTCTCCGGAGCCAGTACGTACACCGGTGCCACAGCGGTGAATGCAGGCACGCTCAATGTCACAGGCTCCCTCGGCAACACCGCCGTCACCGTCGCAGGGGGGGGCACACTTGCTGCTGCAAACACCCTCGGAGGCAGCCTCACCGTGGCGAATCTCGGCACCCTCAGCATTGGCAATATTCTCACCGCCGGCAGCACCGCCACCCTCACCGTGGGCGGCAATCTCGTCCTCAATGACAGCAGCGTGCTCCTTTTTGATCTCGGCACCAGCAGCGATCTCATTCAGGCCAATGGCACCCTCATCACCCTCGATGGCGTCGTCCGCGTCACCACCGGTGCGGGCTTCACCGCAGGCACCTACAAACTCATCGGCTACACCGGCACCTTGACCGACAACGGCCTCGTGGCCCAGATGCTCGCGGGATACAGCACGAGCATCGTCGTCGACACCGTAAATAAAGCCGTCAACCTCGTCGCCACCGCCATCAGCGCGCAGTATTGGGACGGCACCGACACCGTGGCAGACAACCTCGTGGACGGCGGCAACGGCACCTGGACGAATGCCGACACCAACTGGACGCTGGCCGACGGCAGCAACAATACAAGCTGGTCCGCATCCGTGGAAAAGATCGCCATCTTTGGCGGGGCGACCGGCGGCACTGTGCAGGTGCAGGATGCGGTGGCGGTCAACGGGCTGCAGTTTGCCCGGAACTACACGCTGGCCAGCTCGGGGGGCCAGATTCAAATCACCAATGCAGCGACTGAATTCCGTGTGGACACGTCTGTCACCGCGACCGTGGCGGCACCCGTCACTGGTGCAGGTGGCCTCAATAAAACCGGTGACGGCACTCTCGTTTTCACCGCTGCCGCAGGTGTCAACACCTATGCTGGCAGCACCCTCATAACTTCCGGCACGCTGAGAATCGGTGCCACCGATACCCTTCCCACAGGCACCGCCGTCACTGTCGGCTCAGGTGTCTTCACGGCCACCTTGGATCTCAGCAGCGCCAGCCAGCGCATTGGTAGCCTGCAGATCGCATCAAACAACGCCAATCTTAGCAGCACCGTCACCATTGGCGCCGGGCAGACACTTCAGGTCAATGGCAGCTTCAGCACCGGCGTTGCCAACAATGTCAAAACCGTGACGCGTGCCATCATCACCGGACCAGGGTCGCTGGTAATCAGCAACACGAATGCATTCTTTGATGCCGGGCTGCAGACCGTCACTTCACAGGCCGCCGCCGATCTGCTTCCCAATGCCACCTTCCCATTCGACAGTGGTACCAATGCAAACAATGTGACGTCTGACTTCACAGGTCTGGGCTCCTTGATCGTGAACGTGAAGGAGTTTCGCGTGGGATTCGGAGTCAACGTCAACAGCACCCTCCTGCTCTCAGATACGAGCAACAGCATCACCGCAAACGTAGTGCAGCTTGCCAACAGCAATGGACTGAACTCCGGCACCAGCACCGCGATTCTCGGTGCCGGGACCAACACCTTTGTGACGGATGCCATCAACATCGGTGTGTCCAAAGGCGTGGCCACCTTGAAGTTCGCCTCCCAAACGGCCGGCAGCGCGGGCACCGTGGTCATCGGGGGAAAAACCGGGGCAACAACCGACATCACCGTGGGCAGCACTTTGGGCACGGCCACGGGAGCCCAGCCCACCGGCACACTCGATCTGCGCGGGCATACCGCCACCATCACAGCGGGCACGCTCATCATTGGGAAGCGCAACAGCGGCGGCGGAGGCGGAGCGGCCGGAACCGTGTACTTTGATGGTGGCACTTTCACCGTCAACAGCGTTGAGATGGGCACCATGAGCGGCAACTCAGGCACCAGTTCTCCCGGACCATCGGGCAGCGGCACGCTCATCATCAGTGGCGGCACCTTCACCGTGAACAGCGGCGGCAGTTTCGTCATGGCCACTTATGCCAACACCAACACCTTCGGCAATGCCAAGGCCACGCTCACCATCAGCGGTGGTTCGCTAATCTCGAACGTCAACATCGTCGAAGGCGGCGGCGCGGGTGCCACCACGGCCAATACGACCAGCACCATCCAGCTCACAGGCGGCACGCTGGACATGACCGGGCACAGCATTGGCAACGCCACCAACACCATCGACATTCTCACGCTCGAATCCGGCACTCTCAAAGACGTGCAGGAAATCAACGGGGGTGGGGCTGTCACGAAAAGCAACACGGGCACCCTCACGCTTCTCGGCACCAACACCTACACTGGAGCCACCACCATCAGCGCTGGCACGCTGCAGGTGGGGAATGGCGGCACCTCTGGAACACTGGGTTCCGGGAACGTTATCAACAACGCTACGATGGCCTTCAACCGCAGTGATCTCCTCACCGTGGCCAACAACGTCAGCGGCACCGGCGTGGTGAATCAAACCGGCAGCGGCACCACCGTCGTTAGCGGTGTGAACACCTACACCGGACAGACCACGGTCAGCGCCGGCAGCCTGCTGGTGAACAATGCGTATGCGGGCACAGATTCCGCCACCGGCACCAACACGGTGCAGGTGAATGCAAACGCAACACTCGGAGGCACGGGAAAAATCGCCGGCTCCGTCAACCTCGCTGCGAACGCGACGCTGGCCCCCGGTGGCAATGCCGCCACCATCGCTGCGGGCACCACCGGGCTGAGCACGGAGATCGGCACCGTTTTGATCGGCGGGAATCTCACCGTCGGTGCCTCCGCCACGCTGGCTCTGCAATTGAAGAACAGCGACTCCGGTCTCAACGCGACCTTTGATGCCATCACCAACCGCCTGACCAGCGTGAGCGGCACCGCGACGGATGGCGGCAACGACCGCATCATCGTGAATGGCACGCTGTCGCTCGATGCGGCCTCATCCATCAATGTCACCTTGGGGACAGGTTTCACGCCCACCTACCAGGCGGTTTTCGATCTGGTGGACTGGACCGGTTCCAACATTGCGCTGGGCTACTATGACTCTGGCTCCGGCGTGCGCGTGGGAGGCAGCGCTGACAATGCGGGCTTTGCGCTCGATCTTCCTGATCTCACGATTTACAACAGCAGCTGGTACTGGGATATGAGCCAGTTTGGCAGCACGGGAGTCATCGCCATCGTGCCGGAGCCTGGGCGTGCATTGTTGCTGATGTGTGGCCTGGTGGGACTGGGGCTGCGGAGAAGACGGCTGCTCTGAATCACTTTGGGCTGCGGGTCAGACGCTTGGGCTTGAACCGCAGCACGGCTGCCTTGAATTGATCCAGCACCTCATGCGAGGACCCGTAGCGGCCGGATACATACATGGCGACCAAGGGATCAAACTGAGGAGAGAGATCGGGGCGTGCTTCGGCGACGCGCCGGGCAAAGGTCAGCGGACCTTCATTCGGCATCCAGGTCGCCACACCGGCTTTGCCCACGCGGCTGCAGGCGCGCTGCCACAGCCGCATCCATGGGTCGGCATGACGCGCGGGACGCCGCAGCCACAGGGCGATGAGCAAGCCCCCCACCACCACGAAGGCGGCACTGGGGATGAGCAGCACCAGCTTGCTCTGGCGCAGGCCGACACTTTCCAGCAGGCCGCGCTGGGATTCCTGGTTGTAGTCGATGACCTGGTTCTGCCAGTCGTAGTTGACGCTGTCCCACCAAAGCCGCAGGCGCTGCAAAGAACGGCCCCAGAGGGTACGGCGCTGGCGTTCCGCCTCCTCGGCCCCACCGGCCAGGAAGGCCTGCAGGTCAATGTTCACCCGGTCGGGCGCGAGTGCGCCGGTGGGATCGACGCGAAACCAGCCGTATTTTTCCAGCCACACCTCGGTCCATGCATGCACGTCACTTTGTTTCACGATGAGATAGCCACCATTGTGGTCGGAGTATTCGCCACCGAGGTAGCCAACGACGATGCGCGACGGCACTCCAGCCATGCGCATGAGCGTGGCAAAGCTGGCGCTGAAGTGCTCGCAGAAACCGATGCGACGGTTCAGAAAAAAGTCTTCCAGAGCCTGCGGCCCCTTGTACTCTCCGGGCTCCAGCGTGTAACTGAAACCCATTGTTCTGATGTAGTTAAGCGCGATCTGCACAATCTGCTCGTCCGTTTGCGTCACCGACTCCCAGTAGTCGGTGAGCTGCTTGAGCTTGGGCGAAATGTTTGCCGGCAGTTGCAGCGCGGCTTCCCGGTGATCCTCCGGCAGTTCACGAAATGGCGGCAGCTCGAAGCGCGAGACAACCTCGAAACGCTCTGAATTCTGCACCATGAAAGGAGAGCTGAGCGATTGATCGAATTCGGGAGACAGCCGCTCACCGCGCAGTTTGGCGATGATCGGCAGATCCAGCGCGGGCAGCCAGCGTTTGCCATGCGCCTCCAGATCGATGATCTGACGGAGATCCGCGCCGTTTTTCGGACGTGGCAGCTGGGGTGCAAAGCTGAGACGATCACCACGCGTCCAGCGCATGCCTTCACAGTCCCAAAGCGTGATACAGCGCCAGTAGCGCGTCTCGTTTGAAGGCAGTGTCCCATCAGGAAAGCGCACACGGAAGGCCACATCCGAACTCCGCGCCACCTGCGCGATGTGGCCGGGATCGAGAACATTATCGAGGCCCGTTTCACCAAAACGGCTGCGCCCGAGCGCGGACCCCAGATCCAGCAGCCCGCGCGGAAACACAAAGAACAGCAGCAAGACCAATGGCAGGGCCTGGGCAAACAGCATGCCGGTCACGCGCAGCGGTTCACGCGCCCCCGGAATGCTGCGCCGAAAGCGCACCATGCACGCGGTGATGAACAGAACGACCAGCACCGTCCACACAGACCGCGCGAGGTGGTTTTCCAGCAGGACTGCGCAGAAGGCGAGAAACCACCCGATGAGCGCCAGCACCTGAAATTCACGAGGAGTGCGGCTTTCCAGCATCTTGGCCCCGGCGAGCACCAGCAGCAGCGCGATGCCGGGCTCCATGCCGCCCAGCTCACCATAACTAAAATACACAGCCGTGGCACCTGCGATGATGACGCCAATGCGTACGAGCAGATGCGGCACGGCCATGCGCAGCACCCCGCGCCAGATGAGGCACAAGGCACACACCACCAAGCCTGGCATGGCGATGTATCCGCGCAGCGGCAGGATGGCGAGAAGCAACGCGAGACTGAGAAACAGCAGCGGTCGTTTGGGCAGAAAGGTGGACTGCTCCAAACTTAGAACGTTGTCCACTTTGCCTGCCTGAAGTTCATCCGAGAGGGCAGATCCGGCATCTGTGCCTGACTGCATCGAAAGTGCATCAAGGCAGCGCCTCAAATGGGCGGGACCATGGCCAGCACGAATGGTGAGCCCGGGCATGTGGAGTTCGTACGGCTTTCCTTCGTCCTCACACATTTCCATCCAGCGGGCGATTTGTGCCGCACGGGCAGGTGCATCGAGCTGCAGTGAGTTCCAGTCGAGCACCACGACCCCTTGAACGCCGCTGCTCCATGATTTGACCATCAGCGGGCCGCCGCGCGCCGCCGAACGCCAGTCAATGTGACGCGGTGAATCTCCCGCACGCCATTCACGCAGACCGGCAAAATCATCACCGGCGCCCGTATTTCCACGGGAGGAGGATACAGCGATGGCATCTCCCTGCCGTGTGGTGTCTGGCGCAGGCAGAGGCAGATCACCGGCAGGCTCGGGATGCACGCGGCGCACCCATTTTGTCTCCACCAGGCACTCCGCCGAAAAAAGGCCCAGCGGGTAAACACTGCGCACCACCAACTGCAATGCGCCGCTGGCGTGGTTTACGGGCGGAGGCAGATCGACAACCACCGCGCCACCTGCCGGAACACGCTCGACAAACACGGGCGTGGCGGCACCTACAACGTAGACTTCCAGTCCGCATGGGGATACCGCGCCCGTGGCACGCAGCTCCACCGGAATGCACTTTTCAGCATCCTGTGCCGCAGGCCTGGCACCGATCAACCGGACACTCAACCCACGCAGATTTGCCCGAGCATGCAGCCATGAGAGCAGCCCCATCGTGGCCGTGAGCAGCGCGATCAAATGTGCCGCCCCATTGGACTGGGCCTCCGCCGCATACCACATGCCCGCAACGATGGCGAGCAGCGCCAGCGTGTGTCGGTTCCAGCGCACGCGCACTTTCATGGCATCAAGGCACCGGGGTTTCAGCGATCAACTGCCGCGCGAGTTCCACGCCGGTCATGCCATCGGCGGCATGTTCGAGGCGATGTCCCATGACGACCACGGCGACGGCCTGAATGTCTTCCGGCAGCACCATCGCCCGTCCGCTGAGCAGGGCCCAGGCACGGGCTGCGGCCAGCACGGAGAGACCGGCACGCGGAGAGAGGCCGTGCCCCTGCACACGGCTGGCGGCCAGGAGGTCCTGCAGGTAATCGAGCAACGCAGGCGAAGCATAGACGGCACGCGTCCAGGTTTGCAGCTGCTGCAGTTCGAGGAAGGTCATCGCCGGCTGCATCGCGCGCAGCATCTCACGGCGCTCCTGGCCTTCCAGCAGCGCGCGTTCAGCGGTGCGGTCAGGGACTCCGAGCGCGAGACGCATGAGGAAGCGGTCCATCTGCGATTCCGGCAGCATGAAAGTACCGATTTGCGAAGAGGGATTCTGCGTGGCGATGACGAAGAACGGTTCCGGCAAAGGATGCGTGGAACCATCCGCCGTGATCTTGCCTTCCTCCATGGCTTCGAGCAGAGCTGACTGGGTCTTGGGCGTGGCGCGGTTGATCTCATCCGCCAGCAGCACCTGCGTGAAGACCGGGCCGCGGTGGAAATGGAAGGCCGCCGTGTCACGGTCATACACTGAAGCACCAAGAATGTCCGCAGGCAGGAGATCGCTGGTGAACTGCACGCGGCGGAAACCCAGACCCAGCGCCTGGGCGAGCGCCTGAGAAAGCATCGTTTTGCCGACGCCGGGCTGATCTTCAAACAGCAGGTGGCCACGTGCCAGCAGGCAGGTCACCGCAAGGCGCACGACATTCTCTTTGCCAAGAATGATCTGCGACACACTCGCGATGATGGTTTCGATTTGTTGGGACGCTTGCAGAGCAGTGGCGGCGGGCAGCATGGCGTCTGTGGGGGAATGGGATGCGCGTGAGGACACGAGTGAAGGGATTATGCCATCAAATGTCGCCGATATGCCTGCTCGAAAGCAAGCCTGCATTCGCCAGCACTGACAAATTGATGTTTAGATCTGCTGCAGCTTGTTCCGCTCGTTCGGAGTGTGGCAGACGGGGCAGATGGTGACGTCGATTTTGCGCTTGGCCTCGCAGGCATAGGCGGTGCCGCAAATGCGACACTGGATTGCGATGCGCCGCCGATAAACTTCGCGTTTTCGATCGCGCCAGAAGCTGTGAAACCACAGCACGCAGACCGTTGTGACCCCGACCGCCATGAACAGAATGATCAAACCACCGAGGGGAATGGGAATCATGGCGTGGCGGCCACCTCCCAGCGGAAGGAGATTTCGCCCCACTCGACCCGCTTCACCTCAGAAGGGGTGAACCGAAGCGTGCGAATGGCGGCATGCAACTGCTGCATGATTTCAGCATCTTCGACACTGCTCAGCGGCAGCGCAGTGACAATCTGCCCGGCACTGCCAATGGCGACACGGAACTGAACACGCGTGGGCTGGGTGAGCCTGATGCTGCTGAGCTCCACATTGGCCGGTCCGCGCTTGGCCAGAGAAGGACTCATGATGGCAAGCAACTTCGCGGCGGGTGGCACGGCCACAGATTTGACGTCACGACGTGGCACCGGCGGCAGCACATCCGCAGCAGCGGTGAACAGACGTGGCTGGTGGATGGCGGCAGTCGCAGGATCGAGTTCGCGCAGCTTGATCTCATGACCTGCAAAGGAGGGCTGAAAAGCCAGCAGCGGACTTTCGACCGGTGCCACGGAGTCGGAGTCGCTCAACAGGGCAAAGCTGCGGTCCTGCGCCCGGTGGATGAGGGCCAACTCGGCTGGATTGCTGGGGTCCAGCGAGATCACATGCTGCGGCGTGACCGGCAACCGCTGCGTCACAGGATGCACAATGCGGAAGATGAAGAAGAAACCGGCCATCGCGGCCATCAGCACCACCAGCGCCCCGACAAGACGCCACATCGAGTGATCGCGCACGCCCCAGGCGAAGATCAGCCCGGGTGTGGTTGAATGCGATTTCGTAGGCATCGTGATCAGCGGCGTTTCAGGCCTTGGGTGGCACGGTGGAATACGCGACTTCGTAACCGAGTTCGAGGGCGATGTTTCCGATCTCGATCACGCGGCCATGCTGCGCCTGTTTGGCGGCGTGGATGATGGCGCGGCGTTCGCCTTCGCGGTTCGCTTTGAGCTTTTCCCGCAACTCGCCTGTGGTGATGCGCACTCCGTCAAAATACAGCGCATTCTCCAGCCCGGCGGGAACGGTGATGATGTGGGCGCGATCAAAACCCGTCAGCCGCGAGTTCGACTGCGGCTGCTCCACCTTGATGCCGGACTGCACCACAAAGTTGCTGGTGAGAAGGAAATACACCAGCAGCAGCAGGATCGTGTTCAGCAACGGCACCGTATACAGCCAGGGGCTTTGCTTGGGCAGATGACTCTCGAGCTTCATGATTGATACGGCGGTAGGCACAGTATCGGAGGCGCGAAGTGGTTGGGCCAGCCGAAAATGCGCTGAGGGCGCTTATCCTTTCATCCCACGGCCACGCGATTTCGTCATCGGTGGCGCGGCTTCCGCCGGGCGGAATTCCACGATGTTGTCAGTGCTGTTGGCGTCTTCGATCAGATTCACGATTTCGATGCCGGCGCGCTCCAGATCATGCATCAGGGAGCGGGCGCGGGCGCTGAGAAAGGCAAAGGAGAGATAGGCGGGGATCGCCACGACCAGACCGAGCGCCGAGGTGATCAGGCTTTGATAAACGCCGCGAGCCACGTCCGCCTGAGTCGCCACCCCATTGGCGGAGGAGAGACTGGTGAAGCTGTCCAGCAGGCCGATCACGGTGCCCAGCAGGCCGATCAACGGTGCCGCGTGCGCGATGGCGTTCAGAATGCCAAGAAAGCGCTCCAGCCGTGGCACCTCAAGCTGACCTGCCTCCTGCACGATCTCTTTGAGCTGCTCGCGCGGCGCATGGTGGCGGAGCAGCGCCGCATGGATCACCCGGCCGGCCGGCACCCGTGTGGCCACGCATTCCTGCAGGGCTTCGGCGAAGTTTTTGCGGCGGATCAGGCTGGCCAGTCCGGCCAGGAACTCACCCACGTTCATGCTCGCCCGGTGAAAGTAGGCCAGACGCTCGATGAAAATAGCCCCGGCGAAGCACAGGCACCCTATGAGGAGCCATACGAGCGGTCCGCCTTTGGAGATAAGATCTATCATGAGCCGAAAATCAGAAAGAGTATGGGTTGAGACTGGCACCGCACGCCAGTTCGGGAGAGACGTGAAATACCTAGCATGTTTTATGCCGAGACTGATAGCTTGTAAACACTGGAAATAAACTGGATGGAGGGACGGAGGTCAAGCGGGGAAGATTCCAGGGTTTTTGCCCGCAGGGCAGGCACAGCCCCGCCTCAAGTGACATTCATACCAAAACCCATCACCTCCCAGCCTTGATTCCCCTGCCCTGACCCGCTCCAATGCCTGCATGAAACCCTTCGATCTTCAGGTCAATGGCTACGCCGGCACCGACTTCAACGGCGACAACCTCACCGCCGAATCCCTGCACCACGCCTGTGAGGCCCTGGCGGAAGACGGGTGCGATGCCATCCTGGCCACTTTCATCACGGATGAAATCCCCACCTTGGAGCGCCGCATCGGCAAACTGGTCGAATTGCGGGAAAAGGATGAACTGGCCCGCCGCATCATCACCGGCATCCATATTGAGGGGCCGTTCATCAACCCGATCAAAGGCTACGTGGGGGCCCACCCACCACAGGCCGTGAAGCCCGCGAATGTGGACGATGCCAAGCGCCTGCTCGACGCCTGCGGCGGCTTGGCCCGGCTGGTGACGCTCGCCCCGGAGCACGATGAAGGCAGCAAGACCACCGCCTTTCTGGCCTCCCAAGGCGTCACCATTTCCGCCGGTCATTGCGATCCCTCGCTCGATCAACTCAATGCCGCCTGCGATGCCGGTCTGTCGATGTTCACCCACTTGGGCAACGGCTGCCCCATCCAGATGCACCGCCATGACAACATCATCCAGCGCGCCCTCAGCCTGCATGACCGCCTCTGGCTCTGCTTCATCCCGGACGGCGTGCATGTGCCCTTCTTTGTGCTGAAAAACTGGCTCGCCGGCATCGGCCTGGAGCGCACCATCTTCGTCACCGATGCCATCTCCGCCGCCCGCCTCGGCCCCGGCCGCTACACCCTCGCCGGCTGGGACATCCTCATCGGCGAGGACCTCGTGGCCCGCTCTCCGGATGGCACGCATTTTGTCGGCAGCACGGTCACGGTGCCGAGGATCAAGGCGAATGCGCTGGCGGAGCTGGGCATGAGTGATGCGGATTTGAAGAAGGTGCTGGATGTGAATCCGAGGCTGGCGATCAAGGGATAGCCATCAATCCGCGTCATGGGCAAACACGTGATTGCCTGTTTGGGTTTCGCGACCAGTATCCGCGCATGTCCGCCCGCAAGTTCAGCATCAAACGAGTCATCTTCGTGCTCGCAGGTGTCTTGTTGATCCTTGGCCTGTTGTATTTTCTTTGCGGAGATACCATCGCCAATGACCTGCGGCTTTCGAAGATCACGAGACAGTTGGACACGCTGCCGCAGCCTCCAGGCACAATCCTCATATCCACCAAAGCCGCCGTAGGCTTATTGGTGGGCAACGGCAACCACTGCGACTTCTTCGCCGGAGCTGTTTATCGCAGCCAAAGCTCCGCTGAAGCAATCCAGCAACACTACGAGGGACGCCAGTTTCAAAATCCCTTGTCAGGTAAGAACGAAGAATGGGACATCACCATTCTAAAGGATAAAAACTCATTCGCCTCACTCTGGCTGCCCGATGACTTTGATCACCCCGAAGCGTGGGGGCTGGCATCTGAATCCTATTCAGCCGGAACACTTTTCATTGTCCGCGCCATGCGCTCATACGATGCAAACGGTGATTTTAGATGCCATTGAACCTCTTCACCTGGCACGAATCCACAGCGAAGGCCACACCGTCGCCGCGGAAACGCCCAGCAAATTTCCTCAGAGAAGCACACACCAGTACCGCGATGGATGAACCCGCTGTGCGCACTCCTAGGTCGCTTGGCGACAAAGCTCTTTTAAATTCAGACCTCGCGTATGACGCCTGTTTAAAGTACAACCGCATCACGTATGAGCCACCGCTTTCAGATCTGGATTCCGTGCATCACACTTCTGCTGCTGGCGCTGATCTCAGGCGTCGCCTGGCGCGCTGAACTCGAACTGCGGGGTGGATGGGCAGGACTCACTTGGATTGGCTATTTTCATTGGTCCATCCCAGCCTCAGTCTTCGCCTTTCTGGTCTGGGTCATGTGCGTTACCCGGGTCCATCGGCCGCTTATTTTTGCAGTCTCCCTCCTGGTGTTCTCGATGCTTGCCTTTGAGCTGTTGAAATACCTCATTCATTCCTGTTTTTTTATACGCTACTGGTCAGCGCCAGACTCACTCCTTGACCTGCGCATAGTGAGAGGTGTCATTTTCCTGCTGTTTTGGCCGCTTCTGCCCCTGGCCTTCTGCGCGCTGTGCCGTGGTTATGGCGTCCCAATCAAAGTCGGACCAGCACTGGCCTCAGCCGCGCTCTGCTCACTTAGCTGGCCCCTCGCCAGCTTTGTGCGTAGCTTCATCGAGCAACGCGGCGGCCAGGATTTCATTCATGCGCTCAAAAGCGGTTTCGTCATCCCACTTCTCATCCTCTCCCTCGGCCTGCCCCTGCTGTGTGCACGCCGCCAGAAAATAGACGCCCCGCACTGAGAGCCTTGGTAAAACCACCTGCTCTGTACCTTTTGAAAAAACCAATCAGTTATTGCAGCGCCCATCCGTGAACCCAATCCCCTGGCTCGACTCCCATCGCGGACGCTACACGGTCGTGCGCTGGCTTTTTCCGCGTCTGCTCGCGGGGATCTATCTCATCGCTTTTGCATCCTGGGGCGTTCAGTATGACGGGCTGGTGGGGGAAAACGGCATCCTGCCGGCAAAGACCCTGCTCGAAAATGTCCACGCATTTGAAGAGCGCGAGCACCAGTCGCTGTTCTGGCAGCTGCCCAGTATTTTTCACTGGCACTACAGCGATGCCTTTGCTCATGGCTGCCTGATCACCTGCTGCGCACTGGCCGTGCTGGTAATGGCCGGAGTGGCGCAAGGGCCGCTGCTGGCGCTGCTGTGGTTTGGGTATCTTTCCTTCGCCACCACGGGTGACATCTTCATGGGCTACCAGTGGGATGCGCTGCTGCTGGAGGCAGGCTTTCTCGCGCTGTTCCTCGCGCCATGGCGTCTTTGGTCATGGCGCGGCCCGACGGAACCGCCGCGTGGCTCTGTCTTCCTCCTGCACTGGCTGCTCTTCCGCCTGATGTTTCTCTCCGGCTACGTGAAGATCGGCGGCGGCGACATCCCCTGGCAGGACATGACCGCTCTGCTCTACCACTACGAAACGCAGCCCCTCCCAAACGGCCTCTCGTGGTTCGCCCACAATGCCCCGCGCTGGATTCACATCGCCAGCTGCTGGATCATGTATGGCATCGAACTGGGCCTGCCTTTTGCCATTTTCTTTGGCCGCTGGGGACGTCTGACGGCGGTGCTGGGTTTTCTCCTCCTGATGGCCATGATCTCCGCCACGGGGAACTACAATTTCTTTGACCTCCTCACGGCAGCACTCGCCATCACGCTGCTGGATGACCGCTGGTTTCCCAAACGCCTGTGCCACTGGTTGCGCATCGATTCCGAGACCCCGCGCCCGTCCTTTGCCCGCTGGTCGCAATGGCCGGCGCTGGCGGCAGTCGCACCGGTGGTACTGGTCACCCTGCTGGCAGCAGATTCCTTTCTGGCCGGGCGGATTCCCCACTTCAAGCCGCTGCTCCCGACCGTGCTGCATGAGAAACTCGATGCCCCCATCGGCCACACGCGCTCATTCAATGCCTACGGCCTGTTTCAGGACATGACCGAGGAGCGCCCTGAAATCATCCTCGAAGCCAGTGACGACGGCGCGCTCTTCCTGCCGCTGGAATTTAAGTACAAGCCAGGAGATCCCAAGCGCCGCCCGCCTTTCATCGCCCCGCATCAGCCACGGCTGGACTGGCAGATATGGTTTGCCGCGCTCTATCCCGGCTACGATCCGCAGCGGGATGCGAACCCAAACTCCCCCATGCACTGGTTTGGCCAGTTCTGCACCGCCCTGCTACAGCACAAGCAGCCGGTGTGGGCCCTGCTGGAGCCCCCGCCCTTCCCCATCGAGAAAATCACCCACATCCGCGCCAAACTCTACCGCTACCACTTCACCAGCCCGGAGGTGCGGAAGGCCTCCGGGGAATGGTGGGAGCGTGAACTCAGAGGCAATTTCAGCGGAACGATGTCGCTAAAAGCCTCCGGAAGATGATTCCTTCGACATTCCTCTTGCGTCTGCTCCAGACTGCGGCACTATCGCGACCCCTCGTTCGTTTTCGAACACGGGAAACAACCTTCGGGGCGTAGCTCAGCCTGGTAGAGCGCTTGCTTTGGGAGCAAGAAGTCGTCAGTTCGAATCTGGCCGCCCCGACCATCTAAGATTTAAAATCTCAGATCTCACTCCCGCCGCATGTCCGCCCTTTACGCCACCGCCCTGAACACCTTCAAGGAAATGGGCTGGCTCTACCGAGAAGTGCCTGAGCATTCCGTCATCGAGGCTGATTTTGAAGCGCACCACACCAAGATCCCTCTGCACGTGCAGGTTTTTGGCGAGACGCACATCATCACCGTCGTCGCCACTTCCACGCTTCAGGTGCCGGCTTCCCACCGCCTGCCGGTGTGCGAGCTGCTGATGCGCACAAACAAAGATCTGAACCTGGGCAACTTCGAACTCGAATGGGAAAGCGGCCAGGTGATGTTCCGCGTCACGAATGTCTTCCCGCCACACCGCCACGATGCGCGCATCATCGCCAGCCTCGTGCATTCAGCCGTGGCGGAGATGGACCGGCTGACACCATTTCTCGGCGAGATCATCCAGACGCCCAAAGGTGAACTGCTGCTGCTCAAGGTCGCAGACCTGATGAAACGCGAAGATTTGCTGCCGCCCGTGCCCGAGGCCGAGTGATTGGACGTGACACGGGCAGTCCGCCTGTGCTTTTGTGGCCGCGAACAGGCTCCCCCAATGTCCGCCCGCTACACACTTCCGCAGCACCCGGCTTTCAGCGATCCGCTGTCCAAGGAGGATCTGTACACACTCGTGTCCCGCGGCTCGCTCGCCCGAGGCGAGATGTGCATGGATGAGGACACCGGCCACATGCACACCGTGGGGGAACTGGTCAGCGGCATGCGCCGTCCCAGTGCCAGCAGCGGCCAGGCCAGGATCGCGCGCCCCATGTATCGTGAGATCAGCCCAGACACGGAACTTCCCGAGGAACCGGAGGCAGAGGCCGAAGAAGAAGTGGAGGAGGAAGCCGACGAAACAGTCCCCGAGGAAGACAAGGATGACGATTTCGACTACTCGCCCAGCGGTGAAATCATCCTGCATCATGCACACCCATCCTGGCTGGGCTACACCAAGGCGCTGATCCTCTGCCTGCTGCTAACCGTTGCGGGCGGGCTGCTGTGCGTGATCCAGCTCGAGTATGGCATCATCGCCCTGCTCTGCGCCTCGTCCACGCTCATCGCGGTCGGCATTGCGCGCTATTCGCACGACTACATCGTCACGCGCGAACGGGTGGAGCTGATCTGGGGCATCATTGGCCGCAGCTCCAAAGAGGCCCGCATCTGCGACATCCGCAGCATCGACGTCTATGAAGCCGGCCTCAAAGGCTTGCTCGGTCTCGGCACCATCGATTTTTCCACCGCAGCCAATGCCGGCATCGAAGTACAGTTCAAGGACATGCGCAGCGCCCACGTCGTGAAAGATCTCGTGCGCAAGCTGCAGCGGGGCGTGGATCCTACGGATGACTGAAATGAGGAATGACGCATGCAAAATGACGAATAACGGACCTCACGGCCCAGCATCTCTCATTTGGCGAGTCGTGCTGTTTTCCGCATTTGTCATCTCACATTCGTCTTTCGCCGCAGGTGCCCCCCTCTCCCGCGCCATCGATATCCGCATGCTGCCGTATGAGCGCAGTTTGGAAAAACTGCCGGTCGATCTCACGGCCACGATCGGTTTCGTAGAAAGTGGCGGCACTGCTTTTGTGCAAGACGACACTGCAGGCACGCATCTGCACTTCAAACCCACGCGCAATGATCTGCGTGTGGGGGACCATGTGCGCATTCAGGGCACCACCACCGCCGGCCTGTATTTTCCCGGCGTCGATGTGGCTCAGTTGCAGATCCTCGGGCATGGAGCACCGCCTTCTGCGGCGCCCGCCAGCTATGATGATCTGGCCACAGGCCGTTTTCATTACCAGCGTGTGATCGTTGAAGGCCTTGGCCGCACTTTGACGCCGCTGGATGAAAAACGCTCGCTGCTGCGCCTTGCCATCGGCAGCCGGGTGCTGGAAGTACGCGTGGATGCGCCGCTGGAAACCGCCCCCGCTCTTATCGACGCCCGCCTCCGCATCACCGCCCTTGCAGCAGGCGGCATCAATGACCGCCGCCAGCTGGTTTTTCCCTACATCCGTGTCACGGATTGGAATGATGTGGTGATCACCAAAGCCGCGCTGCCAATTGAAGCCTTGCCGATCACCTCCGTGGTCACTTTGCTGCAGTTCGGTGCGGCGGACGAGCCCCACCATCGCGCCCGCATTCGTGGCACCGTGCTGGCGGCCTTTCCCGATGGCCGTGTTTTTTTGCGCGATGCCACACCGCCGCCACCTCCCCGTGAAACGCCGAAGGATGCGCAACCCAAGCCGCCGCAGTCACGTTCGATCGCCATCCGTCTCATGTCCGCAGTCAATCTCACGCCCGGGCATCGTGCTGAGATCACCGGTTTTCCCATCATGGCCGGATTCAGCGCCTCGCTCGCCGATGCGCTCGTGCTTGCCTCGGAGCCGGATGCATCACCTGTTCCGGCGGCTGTTTCGCTCAAAGAATTCCAAGATGGCTCGCATGACGCCGATCTCGTCCACCTCGCCACGCCAGCGGTGCTCAATGATTTCTTTCGCAGTGCAGACGGCTTTGAACTCCGCCTCACTTCCAACGGCACGCCGCTGCGGGCCTTTCTGCTGCAATCCGGCCCACCTGACATCGAGATTGGCACCTCCGTTGAGCTTACCGGCATCTGCCTCGTCGAGTCTTCCACGGACAAAGGGTTTCGCTCTCAGGCCGAGCGCGCGTCCCTGCTGCTGCGCTCTGCGGATGACATTCAAGTGGTCCATTCAGCCCCTTTTTGGACGGCGGGTCGTCTGGTCGTCGCCAGCAGCATTCTCGCCGGAATCGTGCTGCTGGCCTTCATCTGGATCGCCGCGCAACGGCGGCAGATCGGCGCACTCAGCAGCCGCATCGTGCAGCAGGCCACGCTGGATGAACGCCAGCGCATTGCGCGTGAGTTTCATGACACGCTGGAGCAGGAGCTCACGGGCCTCTCCCTGCGGCTGGATGCCGCCACAACGCGACCGCTTGAGGATAAAGCCCGCACGCTCATCGAAACCTCCCGCAGCCTTGTCTCCCGCATTCAAAGCGAAGCGCGCAATCTCGTGGCCGATCTGCGCGACACCGCCCAGCTGCATGATCTCTTCAGCGCGCTGCGGGAAATCCAGACGCGCATGCCGCCGGGGGCGCCGGCACTGGAACTCGACCTGCATCCCATTCCGCCCATCACCGGGCCTGTATCCCATCACCTGCGCATGATCGCCCAGGAAGCCATCACCAATGCTCTGAAACACGCGCAGGCCACGAAGATCACGCTGCATCTTTCCTCCACCGCTGAACTGCTGACGCTAAGCATTGCCGACGATGGCCTGGGGCTCGCCGCCAGCGCCGCAACCACCGGCCAGCCCGGCCACTTCGGCTGCATGGGGATTCGCGAGCGCTGCCGCAAAATTAACGCCAGTGTTGATTGGCATAGCCAGCCCAAGCAAGGCACCATCGTCACCGTTCGCCTCCCGCTTGAAGCATTGACCTCTTGACCCACCTCCCCGTGTCCGCCGCCCCCATCTCACTCCTGCTCATCGACGATCACTTCGTGGTCCGCAGCGGCCTCGTGGCCTCGCTGGAGCTTGAGGACGACTTCAAGGTCGTGGGAGAAACGGATCGTGGTGAAGAGGCCTCGGCGCTGTTTGCCAAAAAGCGGCCGGACGTCGTCCTCATGGATCTGCAACTGCCCGGCATCAGCGGCATCGAGGCCACTGCGGCATTGCTGCGTGATCACGCCAATGCACGGGTCCTCATCTTCTCCACCTTTGCCCGCGATGATGAGATCCAGGCCGCGCTGAAGGCGGGTGCGCTCGGCTATCTGCAAAAGTCTTCTTCCCGTGACGATCTGCTCACCGCCATCCGAACGGTGGCTAAAGGCGAACGCAGCCTGCCGGAGGACATTGCTCAGCGGCTCAAGGACCGCCTGGCGGAACCGGAGATCACGCCACGTGAACGCGAGATCCTCGCCCTTGTGACCCGGGGCAATGCCAACAAGGAAATCGCCGCCATCCTCGGCATCGGTGAAGACACGGTGAAGCAGCACGTCAGCCGCATTCTGATGAAACTCAAAGTGAATGACCGTGCTCAGGCAACTGCGGAGGCGATCCGGCGGGGGCTGGTGCAGGTGTAAGCCGGGCTTTCAGGTTCCCGATCTTGCTCTTTGCTTGGGCCCCAAAAGATCCGCCATGATCGAAGAGAGCCGAAGGACAAGCCACCCCCACACGAAAGTGGGGTGCCCAAAATGCTGAAAACCGCGCCAAACTTGCGTTGATAGGCGCATGACGCGCTACGTTCCTGCCCTCTTCCTGCTCACCGCAATCGCCGCCTCCGCCCAGAATGACATCGGCGGCAACGACACTGCGGACAAACCGCTCGCCACACCCGTCATGCAGTGGCGTTTTGACAACTCCAAGGAGCCCGGCCCGCGCTCTCCCAGCTACCCCGGCTTTTCCAAGGACAACACCGCCCAGCGGTTCGATGGCGACGGCAAGAAAACCGCCGTCATCATCAAGGATAACGAGGCCCTGCGCTTTGGCCTGAATGAAACGATCACCCTCGAAGCCTGGGTCAAGCCCGCCGGACAGAACGGCACGCCTTACATCATCGGCAAAGGCCGCCTCGGCACCAAGGAGTTTGGCAGCGAAAATCAAAACTACGCCCTGCGCCTGCAGAACACCAAGGGGGGCGCACAGATCGGCTTCCTCTTCCGCAGCGCCAATGTGCCCGATAAAAAAGGCGACTGGCACCGCTGGTGGTCCAAGGACACCCTGCCCTCCTCCGGCTGGCACCACATCGCCGTCACCTACACCTACGGCAAGCCCAAGAGCATCAAAGGCTACATCGACGGCCGCGAGACCGACGGCGTGTGGGACATGGGCGGTGCCACTGACCGCGCCCCTGTGACCGATGGCGACTCCCTCGTGCTCGGCAGCGGCTCCTCGCTCGCGTCATCACACACGCTCAATGGCTGGCTCGATGACGTGGCCATCTATCGCGGGCCCATTGATGTCACCGCGCTGAAGGCCAAGTATCAGTTTGTGCCGCCGCCACCACCCGTGGCGAAAAAGGAAGTGCCTGCAGGCCGCGTGCTCGTCCAGCTGGCAGAAGAAGGCATGCCCGATGCCAATGCCTGGCCCGCCGAGGCTCCCAAGGTGGGAGAGACCTACACGGAGGATGTGTTTGGCTTCCTCGATGTTCCGCAGAAATACGTAGACACCGGTGTGCGCGGAGAGCGCCACGTGCCCTTTATGCTGCGCGCCGCCGCCAGCATCACCTTTCCCAAAGGCAAGCACCGCCTGCTGCTGCGCGCCCGTGGCGCCACGGATCTTTATGTCGATAACAAGATCGTCCTGAACACCCCCTTCCCGCCGAATGACAGCGACGGCCATCATCTGGTAGCCGACCAGCAGGAGTATCTCGATCTCGGTCCCGACTTCCGCTTTGCGCCTCCCGGCAACCGCGAATCGTGGTGCGAGTTTGAAGGCACAGGCAAGCCTCAGTTCATTGTGCTGGAGACGCTGGTGGGCAGCTACGTGGGCAAAAGCATCCGCCGCGCGGAGCTGGGCGAGACTGTGGTGGCCTGGAGCCCGCAGGGCAGCCAGAGCTGGAAGCTCGTCACCCCAGGCAAGCGCACCGTGCCCTACACCGATGCCGGCTGGGCTGCCTACGAGCAGGAGCGCAATGCACACTACGCCGAGATGAATGCCAAGAAGCGTGCCGAGCTGCGCGCCCTGTCCGCCCCCTACTGGGCGACACGCCGCAAGGCCGCACAAGAATGGCTGACGAAAAACCCGGCTGGCAAAGGCAGCATTGATGAATTCATCGCCGCCAAGATCGCCACCGTGAAGTCTCAGGATTCCCACAAAGGCAGCATCGACTACTTCAAGGATATCCAGCCCATCCTCGAAGCCAAATGCACCGAGTGCCATCGCGGCACGAAAGCCAAAGGCGGACTGCATCTCGACTCGCTGGCCGAGGCGATGAAAGGCGGCAAATCCGACGGTGCCGCCGTCGATCCCGGCAAGCCCGACCACAGCTCCATCATCGCCCGCATCACTTCTTCAGATGAAGACGAGATCATGCCCCCCAAGGGCAAGCCTTTGACCAAGGACGAGATCGCCCTGCTCACCACATGGATCAAGGAAGGCGCACACTGGCCGGAGATCCGTGCCGACCATCTCACGCTCACGCCGCTCATAGACGATCTCAGCTTCCTGCGCCGCGTGTACATCGACACCATCGGCGTGCCTCCATCTCTGGAAGAAATCGCCGCATTCCAGAAGAACCCGGATCGCAAGGCCGCCATCGACCAGTTGCTGAAGGACCCGCGCTGGGCGGACAACTGGATGGGCTACTGGCAGGATGTGCTGGCGGAAAACCCGAACATCCTGAACCCCACGCTGAACAACACCGGCCCCTTCCGCTGGTGGCTCTATGATTCCCTGCAGGACAACACGCCCATGGACTTCTTCGTCACCGAGCTGCTGCGCATGCGCGGCAGCGAGCGCCTTGGTGGCCCCGCCGGATTTGGCACCGCCTCGCAGAATGACGTGCCCATGGCCGCGAAGGGCACCATCGTCAGCACCGCCTTCCTCGGCGTGGAAATGAAATGCGCACGCTGCCATGATTCACCCACCGGCAAGTCTTTGCAGCAGGACCTCTTCGAGCTCGCCGCCATGCTCGGCACCAAAGAGATCGAAGTTCCCAAGACCAGCAGCGTGCCGATGGACAAAATCCACGCCGGTGGCCGCAAGCCGCTGATCCAGGTGACGTTGATGCCCGGCACCAAAGTGCAGCCCAAGTGGCCTTTTGCCGAGTTCTGCGACGAAGCCGCCGCTAAGCTCGCTGAAGATCCCAAGGACAGCCGCGATGTGCTCGCCGCCATGATCACCGCGCCGCAGAACGAACGCTTTGCGCAGGTCATCGCCAACCGCGTGTGGGCACGCTTCATGGGCCGTGGCATCGTGGAGCCCATCGAAGACTGGGAGAAGGGCAAGCCCTCCCATCCTGAGCTTCTCAAGTGGCTAGGCCGCCAGCTTGTCAGCGGCGGTTATGATGTGAAGCACCTCGCCCGCCTCATCCTCAACAGCGAGGCTTACCAACGCGCCACCGATCCCACGCTCAAGCAGACCAGCCCGCTTTTCACAAGCCCAGCACCGCGCAGGCTGCAGGCCGAGCAGATCGTGGACTCCCTGTTCTCCGCCACCGGCAAGCCCTTCCACACCGAGGAGGTCTGCCTGGACATCGACAACACCCGCGATCTCAAGAACGCCATCCACATGGGCAAGCCACACCATAGCTGGATGCTCACCAGCACCAGCAATGAACGCGACCGCCCCAGCCTGGCCCTGCCCCGCATCCAGGCGGTGACGGATGTGCTCAGCGCCTTCGGCTGGCGCGGCTCCCGCCAGGACCCTGTGAGCAAGCGCGATGCCGACCCCAACGTGCTGCAACCCGCCATCCTCAGCAACGGCACCGTGGGCGTGTGGCTCACCCGCCTCAGCGATGACCACGGCATCACCGCCCTGGCTTTGAAAAACGAATCGCTCGATTCATTCATCGACCAGCTCTTCCTCAAGCTCCTCACCCGCCACCCCACCGCCGAAGAACGTTCGCTGTACACCCAGCATCTCAGCGCAGGCTACGAGTCACGCATCCAAAATCAAACGACTGCCAGCAAAGCGCCCGCCTCCAACCGCACCCGCGAAAAATACGTGAGCTGGTCCAACCACCTCGACGGCGAAGCCACCACGGTGCGCATGGCCCAGGAAGCCGCCGCCCGAGCCGGAGATCCCCCCACCAACAAGCTGAACGCCGAATGGCGCGGCCGCATGGAAGACGTGCTGTGGGCCCTGCTGAACGCGCCCGAGTGGGCGTTTAGCCCTTGAGCATCATCACCAAGACTGCTCACGCCAAGCACCCCACGAAAGTGAGGTGCTGCCAAAAGTGAAAACAACCTCTGTTCAACGTTTATAGCTCAAGATCATGAAACGCCGCTCCTTCCTCTCCTCCGCAGCCGCCTTTGGCGCAGCTCCGTTGTTTGCGAACAACACCCCTGTGCACACGCCCAAGGGCAAGGCCGAGCACTGCATCTTCATCTGGCTGGGCGGCGGCATGGCGCAGATCGACACCTTTGACCCCAAGAAGCTCGGCAACAACACGGACAAGACCAAGATCGCAGGCTCCCTCTACAAGGCCATCGACACCTCCGTCCCCGGGGTGCAGCTTACGGAACATCTGAGCAAGACCGCGAAAGTCATGGAGCATGTGACGGTGATGCGCACGGTGAATCATCACGTGATCGACGAGCACGCTTTTGCCACCAACATCGTCCACACCGGGCGCATGATCTCCGGCAATGTCGTCTATCCCAGCGTGGGGTCCATCATCTCGCATGAGCGTGGCGCAGCCGGTGAGGGCATGCCGCCCTACATTCTCATTGGCTATCCCAATGTGAGCCGCGGCCCCGGCTTCCTCGGCGCCAAGGCGGGCTACGTCTATCTCACCGACACCAACACCGGCCCCGCAGGCTTCACGCGCCCGGACTTTGTGGATGAAAAGCGCGCCCTCACCCGCGAGCAGCTCCTGGCCCCGCTGATGTCCCGCGCGCCGCGCGAATCCAGCATCTCCGACTACAAGGCCGCTCAGGAGCAGGCGCTCGGCCTCTCCGGCCCGAAGTTCATGCGTCACTTCAATCTCAAGGAGGAACCCGCCTCCCTGCGCAATGAGTACGGCGGCGAGTTCGGTCAGCGCTGCCTGCTCTCCCGCCGCTTGGTGCAGGCCGGCGTGCGCTTCATCGAGGTCTCCCACAACCTCAACTTCATGAACGGCACCGGCTGGGACATTCACAACGAAGGCTACAAAAACCAGCATCTCCTCATTCAGGAGCTGGACACCGCCCTCGCCGCGCTCATCCGCGACCTGAAGAACCACAAGCTGCTCGACAAGACGCTCATCGTTGTGGGCACCGAATTCGGCCGCCCGCCTGAGTTTGACGGACGCGGCGGACGCGGACATCAGGGCACCACTTTCTCCATGGTGCTGGCCGGAGGCGGCCTGAACCATTGCGGCGCGTATGGCGTGACCGACGAGCTCTCCAAGAAGCCTGTCGAGAATCCTGTCCCGCTCGTGGATTTCCACGCCACCATCCATGCCGCGATGGGCATTGATCCGAGCAAGGAACTGATGGACGGCACGCGCCCTGTGCCGATCACCGATGGCGGGAAGCCGGTGGCGGCTTTGTTTGGCTAAGGATTGACTGCAGCAGGCACAGATAAAAGACTTTGCCAAAATGTGCGTACTCTTCGCACATGAAATCCACATTCTTTCTCTGCCTTCTCGTCCTCTCAAGCGCTTTTGCCGGAGAGGACGGCTTTGTGCCCATGTTCAATGGCAAAGACCTCAGCGGCTGGGTCAATGCTAACTGCGCCCCTGAGACTTGGAGCATCAAGGACGGTGTGGTGAGTTGCACGGGCGTTCCCACCGGGGCGATGCGCACGGCGAAGCAGTACGAGAATTTTATTTTGGAGTGCGAGTGGCGGCACCTCACGAGCGGGGGGAACTCAGGTGTCTTCATCTGGGGCAGCCCCATCTCCGCGCCGGGTGTGCCGTTCCTGCGCGGCATCGAGGTGCAGGTGCTGGACCAGGGTTACATGAAGCGTGCAGACCCGACGAAGCCGCGCTGGTTCACGACGCATGGCGATGTCTTTCCCATCCACGGTGCCACCATGGAACCCCATGGCGATCACAGCGGCCAGCGCAGCTTTCCCAGCGAGGAGCGCAGCAAGCCCTCGCCCGAGTGGAACCACTACCGCATCACCGGCAACAATGGCACGCTCACCCTCGCCGTGAACGGCAAGGTGGTGAGCGGCGGTGACAAGTGCTTCTGGCGCAAAGGCTATCTCGCCTTGGAATCCGAAGGCGCGCCGGTGGAATTTCGCAACGTGCGTATCAAGGAACTGCCCAGCACCGGAGCCACCGCCGCGGAATCTGCGCCGCTGGACCAGGGCTGGAAGCACCTCTACAACGGACTCGACCTGCGCGGCTGGAAAGCACCCACCGGCGCAGAAGAGCGATGGAAAGCGTCAAACTGGAATCTCAAACTCATCTCCGGCCAGCCAGCCACTCCCCTCTGGAGCGAAAGCGAGATCACCGACGGCGAATACATCGCCGACTTCCAGCTCCCAAAAGACGCCGATCTCTCACGCGCCTGCACAGGCTTCTGCGTGCGTGGTCAGGCAGCTCCCGCCGTGCTCATCGGTAGCGGTCACGCTCCCATCGTCTTTGGCGCGGACAAGGTGAAACCCGGCCAATGGTACCGCGTGCGCCTGACGCTCAATGGCAGCAAAGCCACCGCCACGCTGACTGAACCTCAGGACGCCAATCCGCAGGTGATCGAAGGCACGCTAGAAGGTGCAGCGAAAGGGCCGGTGGGGGTGGCGGATTTTGGTACTGCCGTGAGCTTTGCGAACTTCTTTGTGAGGGGGTAGCCTGAAGTACGACGGACACTCTTGTCTATCGATCAGCGTGAGATGACAGCCACTGACGAACGAGCGTACCAGCAGCGCCTGCAAGGCGAAGCTTCGACGCTACGCACTTGCGATGCGGTGGTGAATCCCTGAGGCTGAGGAGTGTTTGCGGGAACGCTGATCGACGGGCAAGAGTGCCAATAGTGTTCGGCACAGTGTTTGAGGGGGCGCAATGTGTCAAAAACGTTGCTGTACCTTTGAGCGAAGGGTGGCATGAAGTTGCTGATGGCTGCAGCCCGAGTCCCCGCATCCAAGATTGAAGCCGCCCAACTGCGGCACTGGAAGCTCATTGAGCAGTTCCAGCGTGTGCTCGACGAGGTCAGCCCGCAGCATCAGCCCCACCGCAGTGAGTACGACCCGAGGCGCACCCTTCACCAGCGCGACTACTTCTCACTGTTTTTGCTCGGCCTGTTCAACCCGGTCATCACCTCCATGCGCGGGCTCTGCCAGGCCAGCAGGCTGCAGCGCACGCAGCGCTCCCTGGGCACGCTGCCGCTCCCTGGGCACGCTGCCCGCAAGCCTGGGCAGCTTCTCGGAGGCGCAGAGCCTCTTTGACGCCGGGCTGCTCCAGGCCGTGCTGGAGCGCCTGGTGGCGGATCTTCCCCCGCAGCCCGGCCCCGGCGGCGTGGACCTCTCCGCGCTGCGCGTGGTCGACAGCACCTTGTGGTATGTGCTCCCGCGCATGGACTGGGCCACCTGGCGCAGCCAGTATAAGGACCAGCGCGCCGTGCGTCTGCACATCAAATACCGCCTGGCCGACGGCCTGCCTGCAGGCGGCCTGCCATCCAACGGGGTCTTGTGCGAGCGCAAAGCCCTGCGCCAGCAGCTCAAGGCCGGGGAGTTCTACATCGGCGACCGCAACTACGGCATGAACTACCGCTACATCGAGGAGCTCGACTCCGCCGGGTGCGGCTTTCTCATGCGCCTGCGCCAAAACCATGTCAAGGTGGAGACGCTTGAGGAACTGCCGCTGAGCCAGGGCGACATTGAGGCCGGCGTCTGCCGTGATGAGCGCGTCATGCTTGGGCAGAGGGCACTCTGCAAACGCGGCCCGTTCCGTCTGGTGGTCGTGGACCGGCCTGACATGGAGGAGCCCGTATGGCTGGTGAGCAATCAAACGGCGGAAGAACTCAGCGCCGGAGCGCTCGCCGGGCTCTACCGGCAACGCTGGGAGGTGGAGGGCTTTTTCCGCTGGCTCAAATGTCTGCTGCCCTGCCGGCACTGGTTTGCGGAGAGCGAAAACGGCGTGGCCATCCAGATCTATGCCGCGCTGATCTGCGCGGTGCTGCTGACGCGCAGGCTCGGACGGCGGCCTAGCAAACGCATGCTGGAGATGATGGCCTTTCATCAGATGCAGACGGCGAGCGAAGAGGAGCTTGCCGAAGCGCTGCAGCTTGAAGTGGGACGCGCTACCCGCGTGCGCAAACCACGGTATGGATCTTTGCAAAATTGGAAGCCCTCAAGCTAGGCAGCAGCGCACTCGCGGCTGCTGCCAGGGCTGCGCGTGCCCGGATGCCTCGCTGCCAGTTATCTGACCACCTCGCTCCATCTCACAACTGCCTGAAAGCAAGGTGCATGGATCATTCCCCATCGCTCAATAGAACGGTGCGTGCCGAACAGTACTGGCAGGAGTGCCCGCAAAGCGAGCGTCCCTATTGTTCCTCCATGCAATAGGGCCTGCCTGGAAGTACGACGGACACTCTTGTCTGTCGGTCAGCGCTCCCTCACGCTCCAGCGGGTAAAAGTAAGCCAATGCCTGCTCTTGCACACGTAGCACCTGAGTCCTTAAACTTCCATGCTTGAGCTTCCGTCGCACATTCAATGAACAAGAGCTGGGAGAAAAGGTTGAGGACGATCAGATCGACCTCATCATGAAACAGGACGGCACCGCGCAGAAGATGGATTTGAAAAAATGGCACACAGGCATGAGGATGCTGCCGGAGGTGATGCAGGGAGACGCGCTGCAGTGAGCCGCCTTTGGCGAGAGCTGCTTTACTCCCACTTGCACCCTACGCACTCTAGCGCACCATCTGTACCGGCCATGGCCAATCCCTCCATTGATGAGTCCATCCGTTTTTACAGCACCGGAGATGCCTTTGGTGAATTTTCCAACTTTGCCGCTTATCCGGTTAAGATCGGCAAGAAGACCTGGCCCACTTCGGAGCACTATTTTCAGGCGCAGAAGTTTCAGGATGCAGGCCATGCGGAGAAGATTCGAAAAGCGGGCACGCCGATGATGGCAGCCCGGCTCGGACGGGACCGGAAGGCACCGCTGCGCAAGGACTGGGAGGCGGTGAAGATCGGTGTCATGCGTCTGGCGCTGCTGGCCAAGTTTACCCAGCATGCGGAGCTGAAGGTGCTGCTTCTTTCCACGGGAGAGCGCAGGCTGATCGAGAGCACTCCGAATGACGACTACTGGGGAGATGGCGGTGATGGCTCCGGTAAAAACATGCTCGGCCGTTTGCTCATCGAGCTCCGGACGCAGCTGCGGGCCGAGGCCGCAGAGTAAACTTTCCCCCCTTGCACTCCGCGCGCGCTGGCGCAGCATCTCCTACGCGCCATGCACGACTTCGCCTCCATCGACATCCCGCCGCACAGCAGGTCATTTTAAACGTGGAGCCATGAAGCGCCGCATAAGCATCCTCGCAGGTTTCACGCTGCTCACGGTGTTCACCGACTATGTCAGCGGACGCTGGGCTTTGTTTTTCCTCATACCGCCGATGCTCTTTCCGGCCTTTCTGACTTTGCTGGCCGCAGTGTGGGTGCTGCTGCCCTGCCGGGATGGCGGGCCTTTCTGGAGGCGATGGGCGCTCCGCATTGCCGCTCTGGCCGCGTGCTGGGGGGGGCTCCTGCGCCTGCCCTCGTACCTCGAGGAGGATGACGACTACTTCAAGATGGGCCGCCGTGCGCACATCCGCTCCACGTTTACTCCCGCAGTGATTGCGGAGCTGCACGCCGCGGCGGCAAAACTGACCGCGAGAAAGGGCAGGATTGGCGGAGTGGTGCTCTCGGAAGCGGATCTCCCTCCGGCGGTCGGTGGCACCCTATGGGGAATGCCCGGATATGCAGCCTGCAGCTTCAACAAGGAGGGCAGGCTTTCCTCCGTGCGGCTGGTCTGGGGCGGGTCGCTCATCGGCCGCCACGGGCTGGTCATTTCGGATGAAGAGATTCCGTTCCGTGGAGACGGCTTCCATGGCGGTGGCAAAGATGGCCATGAGGAAGTGTACTACCCGGAGCGCTACTACCCGCTCTACCCGGGGGCTTACATTTACCTCGACGAAAATTGAGCCGCCCCCTTATCATCCACTCCACCGGCCATGACCTACCCTGAATTCAAAGCCGCCATTCAGCACCACCTGAAACGGAAGCGCGAGGGCGCGACGTGGGTGGAGCTGCGGGAGACGCTCGCCCTGCCCTATGAGCGTGCTTGTCCGGAATGGACGCGCAGGCTGGAGGAGGAGATCGGGCTGGTGCGGCGCAAGGGCGCCGGGCGTGCTCTGGTGTGGGAAGTGCCACTGCCAGCGAAGGCAAAGCCCCGCGTTTGATCGCCCCGGAATAGGGTTGTGCATGGAGCATGCTCCCAATATAGTGAAACCATGGCACACGGAAGAAAACGCTCATTCATCGGCGGTGTGGTCGCTGGCATGGTGCTCACGCTCGTTTCACTGGCGGCTCTGATCTACGGACTGGACATCACTTTTGGGCCGCCTGGGTATCCCCATTTCACCGAGAGGAGCGCGAGGTCGGCCGTCCTTGAATGGGCGCGAGTGAGTGATTTTCCCCAGGACGCCGAGAGCTTTTCCATCACGACAAAGGGGAACATGTTCACGCGGCAGTTTCGCGTCACTTTCTTCGGAGAACCGAAAGCCATCAGCGACTGGGTGCGCAGCTGCCCCGGCATCTCCGATCCGAAGACCACGCAGGAAACATCCGCTGACGGGACCGTGACGTATGAGATTCGAACGGGAGGCGGCGCGGCGTTTGCCGAGCTGATCCACCACCCCATCCGGGGCACCGTGGTGATCCGCACCTTCTGGAGCTAATGCCCGATTTCCGGCCATGCAGGGCGGACAGCACGCCCGTGCTGGTTAAAAACCACATTTAGGATTGCTCCAGCATGGCATGTGAGGATAAAACGGCGGCAGGAATTCAAGGAGTCGTGACCGGTCCACTTTTTTCATCCGTCACGCTGCTGACCATTCCCGCCCTGCCGCCCTCGGGTACAGAGGCCGTCAAACCTGAGTTTAACCGATCCCATCAAGTCCTTCCCCCATGACGCTCCAGTTCGAACTCCGCCGTGAAGATGTCATCGCCTTCTCCCAGGCGTATCATGCCGGGTCTCCCACCTATCAAAAAGTGCGCTCACGCACCCGCTGGGCGCTGCCGCTGCTCATGATGGCAATTGGCGTGGTTCAATCCTTGGAATCGGGATTTGAGACGTCTCGCGTCGTGTTCTACGGCGTGTTTTCGGCTGCGTGGTTTGTGCTCTATCCCAAGCGGTTTGACCGGAATGCCCGCAAATACGCCGAGAAGGCTCTGGCAGAGCCTGGGTACAGCAAGACGCTGGGCCCCTGCACGCTCACTCTGAATGACGAAGGCCTGCATTCGACTTCACCGATGGGATCGAGCTCGTTCAACTGGGATGCGGTGAGCCACGCCACCCTGACCGATGCCTACTTGTACATCTTTCTCTCCGGGCCGATCGGCTATCCCATTCAGACAGCCGATATTGGCAGAGACGTGGCTGAGCAGGTGCTCGCCTATGTGAATCAGCACAAGCAGCCCAAGCTCTGATCATGCGAAGCTGCCTTGCCACCCTCCTCCTGCTAACCAGCAGCGTCTGCGTCCTCGCAGACACAGAGGCGGCACCCAATGTCTCTCCTGACGGACGCCATGCCATCCACAACATCGGAGACACGGCGAAGGCAGAGCACCACTTTGAGATCCGCACCCGGGCGGGAGCGGTGCTGCTGAGGACAGATGACGAGGCCTCGAAGCGCTGGCTCCCCACCCATGCCAGTGACATCCTGTGGAGCGCGGACAGTCAGTTCGCCCTGCTTCGCTATGACGACGGCAAGTATTACAGCACCGCCCTTTATTCATTCGCGGACCGGAAGCTCATCGACCTTTCGCACGTGATCGACGGCTGGACGGTTCCCGTCCGCTGGGTGAGCAGACGGACCTTCATCGTCGAGGACTCAGGCCCCCATGGCGGCAAGGCCCGGGGCGGCGGCTACCACTACCGGAAGACCTGGCGGATCCGCCTGCAGCCCTTGCGTCTGGAGTGCGTTTATACCAGCCCCACGGTCACCACGAAGGATGATCCTGAGGCGTACTGAGGCCCGCCATCCCTGCGCCGGATCTGGCAGTACCTACCATGATTCAACGCTTGCTGCGATGAAATGCGCTTTTTTTCGGCAATCGGCGTTGACATTTGAAAAACGGGCCCAAGCCTGTTTCCATTCCTGACGAAAGGCCGGTGTGAAGAACGCGGCCTGCAGCAGAGATGACAGCGAAGCGGCAGTGAAGAACTCCGGAATCGCAACCCGCACAAGACGCTGAAGCCGCAGACGGCTTCCGGCCCACCACGCTCAACCGCACGCGGTCTCCGCGCCTTTCCGGCATCTCCATGCCCAGGCGCGACCGCATGCTGCCATAAAGAAGCATTAGGTAATATAAAGTGAAACACAGAACCCAGACTCAAGAAGAACCAACGACGATGAACTCCACACTTACGACTCCTCAGACCCCGTCATGCTCCGCCACGCCCATGGAGCTGCTCACGCAGGACCAGCTGGCGGGCAGGCTGGGCATCTCCCGCCGCACCCTGCAAAGCTGGGTGCGGGAGGGGACGGTGCCCATGATCAAGGTGCGCGGCTTCTGCCGCTTTGAATATCACAAGGTCCTCGCCGCGCTGCAGCAGCATGAGCAGACGGTGGAGACCAGGCGCGCCCAAGGCTTCGAGAACCCTGCCAGACTCTATGATGGATGTTCGGTTTATGGGGCCCTGCAGAGCCTTCAGAACACCTCCCCGACCACACCCATCCGCTGAACCTTCCACCCTCTTTCATTGAAACCTTATCACTATGAACACAGCTCCCAACAACACGCCCCGCCCGCCACTCAGCCAGTTTATCCTCACCTCTGATCAACTGGCCAGTTTGGTGCTCTCCAAGCCCAGACGCCGCAGGCCCGTGTGGCGGCATCATTATGACCCCTATGCCGGGGTACCCGTGTCGCAGACGGTGGAGGAGGCGCTGGCGCGTGCGGCCAAAGCCCCGCCCGGCACCATCCCAGAAGTGGAGATGCTCACACCGGAGGAGGTGGACCAGCGGATGGAGGAGATCCGCAACCGGCCGACTCCTCCTCCATCCTCCCGCAGCCAGGCCCGCCGCAAACGCTGAACCCTTCACACCCCTACCCTTTTTTGATCATGAACTCTGATTCCAATTCCAATCCCAAACCCGGCGGCCTCACCGATGGCACCGCTGAGCTGATGGCCCGCTCAGCCTTCCGGCCCTCCGCCGACTGGACGCGGCATCTCCGCCCCGTGGATGCTCCCGTCCCCGAATGGGCCAAGCCCAAGCCGCCCGCCAGCGGAGAAACCTCCCCACCTTCCCCCAATTCTGCGGGGCGGAGTCCGCAGGCAGAGCCCGCCTGTGGAGAAACGGCCACAACTTCCCCAAATTCCTCGGGGGGGTATGCACACGCAGAGTCCGGTGGTGGAGAAACTTCACCCAATTCGCCAAATTCACCGGGAGGGCGTACGCGTGAGCACCCCATCCCGGAGGATTCCATCCTGGCAGACTACCGCGACTTTGTGCGCCAGGTTTCAGAGCTGCCGGACGGCCTCATCGTCGCTCCCATCCTGGCCCTTTGTGGCAAGCTGCTTACGCCCGAAGTCATGCTGGATTTCGGCGGCCTCAAGCCGCTCACCCTCTACAACTTCATGACCACACCCGCCGGGCTGCGCAAGGGCACCACCTTCGCTCCGGCGGAAAAGATCGCCCGCGAGATCCTCATGAGTGAGGATCTTTTATGCGGCAATGCCAGCGACTCCGCGCTGTTTGACACCTTTGAGCAGCAGCCCCACCGGCTGCAGTTTGAAGATGAGGGAAACACCATCCTGCGCACCTGGGAGACCAGCTCCCACGGGCGCGAAGTGTCGGCCAGATACTTGAAGCTCTACGATGGCGCACCCTGGTCCCAGAACTACCTGCGGGAGCGCAAGCTGCACGAAGGCGGCGGCTCGGAGCGCAGCATCCCGCAGGCCACGCTGAGCCTGTGCATCGGCTCCACCTTTGGGGTGGCACGGCTGGATCAACTGGAGGCCGGCAGCGGCCTGCGTCGCCGCTTCGGCTTTTACCTCGCCACCGAGAGGGCGCGCTACCTCGACTGGCCGGAAAGCTTGCAAGGGGCGGAGATCAGCCGCCTGGCGGACAAGTTTCAGGAGCTGACCCACCTCAAGGGAGTCATCAGCCGCGGGAGCTTCACGCCGGAGGCCTGGGAGCACTGGCGGGGCCTGCAGGCCCGCAACCGCCTGAAGTGCGAGCAAATACCAGGATACACCAGCGGAGAGGAGAGCCTGCTCTCCAGCCTCAATGAATCGCCCGCCCGCTGTCTCAAGCTGGCGGTGATCTTTCAGGCCTGCCGCTGGGCCAAAGGCAGCATCGCCGATCCCTACACCATCACGCATGATGTGCTGGCGCTGGCGGAGCGGCACCAAAACGCCTGCCTGGACGCCCTGGTGGAGCTGGAGTCCACCGGCCGCCGCCTGCAGGTGGAGGACAGCGCCGAGTGGCTGCTGGCGCAGATCAGCGGAGACCACCCCGCGCAGAAAAGCGCCGACTACACGCGGAGCGATCTCACCCGCCGCTTTGCCCACAACCCCGGCCGCCAGGGAGCCCTCACCGTCTCCCGCCTCTACAGCGAGATCCTCCCCCGGCTCATCGAGAAAGGGCAGTGCCGCATTCGCTCCAAGGTGGGCAAATGCATCACCTACACCTTCACCTGGGAGTGAAGCAGGCCGCGCACGCACCGCAGGACGCGGTGCGTGCGTATACCCCCCCGAGGAATATGGGAATTTGGTGAAGTTTCGATGGGGGCTTTACCCCACGCGCTCCATACGCTCAGGGAAAGGGGATTTATTCGTTTGATTATCAGTGGCTTGGGCGGAATCGGTTATATAATGCTCAGCATTTCGTTCTTGGGAGGCTAGGGGAATTGAAAGGTGATAAGCTGGTAATCAGGAGGGCGCAAAGCTTGTCGACGAACGGAAATTAGACTCTGCTAAGTTGCCATAGTGCCTGTTGGGCAAGATGATGAAGCGGATTCGCATGGAATAACTTGACGATACAAGCAAGACACAATTCGTAAACGACTGAGATTCAAATAAATAAGTTCAATCTATTGTAATGCAATTGTTCTAAGGTGCTTAATCTTGTGCCTCTGGTGCCCGATCTAGCGTCAAGGTTATCGGGTGGAGCGAAATTTCCCCAACTTCCTCTTGCGTCGTGTGTTATTAGGGTGAAATCTCCAATAACAACCCATGCCCATTACCATGAGTGAACAAACACCCGACGTAGAACCAGAAGTCAAGACCTCTCAGCCCCCGGGTCCGGTGGTTAGAAGAAAGAGGCGCTTAACCAAAACCCTCTGTACAGACCGGATCCCTTGGCTCAAGCAGGGTGACGTCATTACCGCTATTCCCATTGCTTATGAAAAGCAATCGGGACCCATCACCTACAAAGATGTGGGTGATATTGTGGGCCTTTCTGAGGCCACCCTTCTTCAGCTCAGCGCATCGTTTTACGACCTGGGGCTCGTTCAAAAAGTAGATGGTGGTAAATTCATTCCTGCGGCTGAACTTCAAGAATATGGGAGGATTCGAGGTTTTTCCCCGGAAAAGGCGTGGCTGAAGCTCGGGCCTCTCTTTGAAAGATCTTGGTTTGGACAGGAGCTCTTGCCTCGCCTTAAACTCAGGGAGATGAACGAGATGGACGCAATTCACTGCCTTGCAGAGGTTAGTGGTGCGGACAAAGACCATCAGGCTCAGCTTGAGATGGGCATTCTCTACTTGGAGCGTGCTGGTTTGATCTTGCGTGATTCGGGCAACATCAAGCTAAGCGCGAATTATTTGGGAGGTGCAAAGGAGTCTCCTGATCCTCAAACTCCGCCGCCACCAGCGGCACCCAAAGACCCAATCGAAATCGAAATCGAAGGCTTGGAAAAGCACTCCTTGACGCTAGACCCCAAAGCTGGCCGTAAGGTGGTTATTTTTGCCCCTCCAACACTGCGCACTGCCGAACTGGCGAGGCTCCAACAGTGGTTGGGATTCCAATTTATCATTGAGGAGGATACACCCAAATGAAATAGGCCACCACGGGTCCATTACTACCCGTGGAGGCCAGATTTTTCCCATACTCTGACATCCCCGATGGGAGCGGTACATGCCTGAGGTGACGTGGAGTCGCTAAAGGGTACCACACGTACCGCAGTCGTCAAGACCGGGGGTGTCGCATAACACAATGCGTACATCGCACAACACGTACCGGTGCCGTATCTGCGGCGGTCCCATCATCTTTAGGAGATGGGCACGGCACCACATCACAAACCAAATCACCATTGGCAATCCTTGCCTGGTGATTCACCTGGAGGGCGGATGCTGCGATCCGAAGCAGCTCGTCTTCGCCTTCTAAAACCACGGAGGGAGACGGAGAAATCCGTCTCCCTCCTTCCCTACTTAAAACAAAATACCGAGCATTAATAAATTCAATCTATTCAAATCACATTACAGCAGAAAATACCATGAAAAACACACCTCTATTCATCGAGAAGCGTCCTGAAGGCGATTA
This sequence comes from Prosthecobacter sp., assembly GCF_044222345.1. Classification (GTDB taxonomy): domain Bacteria; phylum Verrucomicrobiota; class Verrucomicrobiia; order Verrucomicrobiales; family Verrucomicrobiaceae; genus Prosthecobacter. The sequence goes on along the minus strand of NZ_JBGANL010000037.1, from coordinate 25,230 downwards.
CGCCGTCAGAAAGCCAAACTCCCAGCGGGCAAGTGCTGTTGAAAGCACGCAGGCCGCTGCAATCGAAAGGGCGAAAGAGATGGCTCCTAACGCCCCCATTCACGTGGAACGTGTGCGCCATACCTCCGGCGGAAGCCCCGACAAGTGGCGGAAGCTGTAGGAAGGTGACGGGTACGTGGGGTGGGAACATGTTAGCGTGCTGGCTAATGAACAGCGCACTTCAAGTTTTCACCCCACAATCCTGCGCCAATTTGTAACCATTCACAGAATCTCAGGCACCATTACGCACCATGTATACTGGATACTATTTTAGCGGAAATCACATCTACGGCCCAAAATCTGGGGGGCGGTATTACCTGTCGGGAACTCACATCTATGGGCCTCGTAATGCAGGCCGCTATTACATTAGCGGCAGTCATATTTATGGACCGGGAACGGCTGGCCAATTTTATATTTCGGAAGGGCACATTTACGGACCGTCCAAAAATTTACCTTGGATGTCATAGGGTTGATCGGCCCGCACGCACCGCAGGTCGCGGTGCGTGCGTATACCCCCCCGAGGAATTTGGGGAAGATTCGAAGGGGGCGGGCTGGTGATTGCAGGCGCCGCAGCGCTTTTGGAGTGTGACCGCATCATGCTGGAGAGATTCCCGCCCATCGATTCATGTGGTGAATGCCGGTGTGCCTATTACTCTGGATGATGAGTTCTGACCCAAGGCCCGAAACCCGGGAATTCTACGATCTCGCGGACCGCTTCATCGGCCTTGCCAATGAACAGACCCGAGACCATCCGACCTCCCGTGTCAGCTCCGTCATCATGTATGCCGCAGCCCGCTACAATGCTCATTGCGTGCTGGCCCTGGACCCCGAGGCAGCCAAGAACCGTGCAGCAGCCACAGACTATCTCGTGGAGCAGTACCGCAGGATGCTGGAAAACAATATGGATGAGCTGATGCGATCTTCCAAACCGGGCACTTGAACAAGTGCGCCGCCTTCGCCGAGACTTTCGCCCACTCACCGAGCTATCTGTCGTGAAACCACCGCCGTTTGTTGCCAGCCTGCGCTTTGAGGCGTTTCTGAAAACGCAGGGCTCTGGCGTGGTGCCTCCGGATGATGGCTTCAGCCTGGAGCTGCGCATTGAGTGGTCGGTATGGATTCAAGACCCGCACAAGGTGTTTTACTTTCCGGGGGATTTTCACTTCAATCCTGCGGTGTTGCTGTCGGCTTTCACGCCACAGAGCGCTCCTCTGATCCTGCTGGATTACAGCGACACGAATCCGGAGGAGAATGTGCTGCTTGAGATCGTGGAGCACGACACCCGCACGATCGCCTGGCATCACCAGGGTCTAAGGGGGATTGTCCGCCAATGGACTGAACCGCAGGAAGCGCAGGCCTGGGAGCTGCTGCCGAATCCGATCTATTTTCGCAAGCGGCACAATCAGCATGTGCCTGGACAGTTTGCGCATGCCGTCGCACAGCTGGTGCGGGCCTTTCCAGGACGCGTCAACGGTGTCTACACCCCGGCGCTGCAGCAGGCTGTCTCGGCATACATTGGCGAGGAGCTGCCACCGCCCGCTGCCGCCTCGCACTGAGGATGGCACGCGCGGGACGTGGAGGGATCAGGATGATCCCTCTCCTGCCGGATGTGCGCTGCGACCGGCCAAGTCACCGATCAAGTCAAAGCGCTGCTTAAAGGCATGGGCACGAAGCCGGTCAGCGCCTTGGAGTGCATGAAAAAGCTGGGCCTCTCCCACCGGCCCACCTTTCGCCAAAACTACCTCCAGCCCGCGGTGGATGCCGGGCTGATCGAACGCACGCTGCCGGACAAGCCGAACAGCCGGTTGCAAAAGTACCGGCGCAGGGAGGTGTGAAGGGTTGGAGGTGCCAGACCTGGCTCTGGATGGATGGGGATCATCTTGATCCTCGTTTGGAAATGTGGGATAACGCAGAGCATGGCAGTGAAATCCGCGGACTGAAATGGATCTCGGCCTACCGCCCATCAACTGGCTCTCAAGTGCATGAAAACGCTGATCTGTTTCACCCTGTTTTTCCTGTGCCAGGTGTCTGCCGCGGAGCCTGCGATCGAGGCCCTCATCGCTGATTCGCCGGTGATTGTCGTCGCCACACCCGTGTTTGAAAAGGGAATGCCACCCATGGGAACGGCCAGTGAGATTACCTTGGTGAAGTATTCTGTGAAATTTCGAATCCAGAAGATACTGAAGACCGACCGGGAGATGAAGGTGGGGGATCTGATTTTCACCCGGCTGGCGGTTCACGTGGAGCGGCCTGCTGAGGCTGAGTTCCAAATCAAGGAGGGCCAGTCGAAGATCCTTTTTCTTCGAAAGACCAGCTATGAGAAAGACTCGTTTGAAAACACCAGCATTTGGTTTGGTGTGATGCCATACACCGAGGTGAAGGAGATGACGCTGGGCTTCGACATCAAAAGGGTGACAGACGGCAAGACGAAATGAGCCTGCCCCATCACTTCACCATGAGGGCGGATTAAACGCGGATGTCGGCCGTCTGATTCCGATGGGCGTCTGCACTATTTGATCTTCACCCGCGCATAATAGATCGCGGGTTTGCCTTCGTGGCTGGAGTAGTAGGTCACGTGGAGTTCGTCGTCGTGCCAGTAGAGGCCGGGGTAGGAGCAGTCGCCGCCGCTGGGGAGTTCCAGGATGGGGGTGAGGCTGGTGGGGGTCATGGCGAAGAGGACCATGTGGGCGCCGGGGGTTTTGCCAAAGCCGCGGGAGCCGGCGATGAGCTTGCCATCGGGCAGTTCGATGAAGTTGGGGCCGCCGAGGGGCAGGCCGGTGGCGGCGTAGGTCCAGTCGCGGTAGGGGGCCACGGCTTTGCCGATCACGCCTTTGCGGTCGCCGCCCTGACGGGAGATGAGGGCGAGGGCGGTGCCGTCTTTGAGGAAGCGCAGGGTGGTCTCTCCGGGCTGGCCGGGCACCTGCATGAGGGAGGAGAGCTGCCAGACGCTGCCGTCTGTGCTGGCGTAGGTTTTCAGCGAGAATTCCTTCTCGGGGGCGGGGCCGCCGGTGGTGGGGTGGATGTTGAAGCTGGCGCCGTAGAAGCGTTTGTCCGCCGGATTGATGGTGGCACGCCAGAGCCAGTCGCCTTTGGCCAGGAGCTTCTGCAGCGGGGTCCAGACCTTGCCGTCCATGGAGGTGGCGTAGCGGGTCTGGCGGCCCAGCGTGGCGGAGTCGCCGCCGCAGAGCAGGTAGAGGCGCTTTTCATCGGGGGTGACGATGAGCTTGGGATCGCGCAGATCCATGCCGGGCTCGCTGACGGTGACGTGGTCCACCCAGGTCTTGCCATTGGCGGAGATCAGCATGTGGACGACGCCCTCGCCCTTGGTGGCGGAGTCGGACTCACGGAAGCAGCAGTAGAAGAGGTTCTGGAAGCGCGTGATGTCGGTGGCGCCGTTGTGCGCGCCCTTGTCCCAGATTTTTTCCACGGAGACCAGCTCCGCGGTGGGGGCCTGCGCGTGCAACAGGCTGGCGGAGAGCAAAACAGCAACGGAGGTAAGGAAGGAGCGGCGCATGATGCTCTATCGTAATCAAACGCCGCATAGTTTCACCGTTTCTTTGGCCGGGTGGCAAAGAAAAGCGCGATGCCGAGGCAGGAGACGAGGAAGATGCCAAAGGTCACCACGGTGAGCACGAGGTCGCGGGTGTCCTTGTCCGGGATGAAGCCGAGCTTGTGGAAGTTGGTGAACACGGTGGCTTCAAACTGGCGCTGCTTGTCGGTGTGGCGCGTCACGCTGCCGGTGGTGGTGGAGACATAGACGCGGGTGTCCAGCGCATCGCCGGCATCAAAGCGGTACACGGGCAGGATGCGGAAGATGTTGATGTACTCGGTGTTGAAGGCGGTGAGGAAGTCCGTCTTTTTCACGCTGGCTCCGGCGAGAAACTTTTTCGCGATCTCAGCGGCGTAGGCTTCATCCATGGCGGGATCCACGCGGCCATCCACGGCGCTGACGTACTGCGGTGCGCGGGAGGTCTTGGTGTAAATCTGGTACCAAGGCTGGCCGCCGATGCCGCGCAGGTTGACCGCCTGCACCTCGGGTTTGTCTTCGGGCAGCTTGGCCACGGCCTCCGCCACGCTGACTTTGATCGCACCCACATCCATTCCGCCGCCAGAAGGCTTCGCCTGCGGGGGTGGCGCCTGCGTGCGGGTCATGACGTTGTGCAGCACGCCGCTGCCGGAGGCGATGAGTACGGAGACGCTGAAGACGAGGCCGAGCCAGCGGTGGAGTTTGCGGATGAGGCGTGGGTTCATGGGGGGGGATAGGAGACGAAGAGGGGTGGAGGGTTGGAATGCTTGGTCGTAGGTTGAGTGTGTTTGGCGGATGATGCGCTCTCAAACACAGGAAGGCTGCTTCGCCAAACCGCCCGACTGTGGGGGGCTTCCGCAGGCCGAGGTGTTTGCCATGCGCTGAGGGACGGGCGGGCTTTCGCCACACCCATCCCACGACACGGCAGATGCGCTCACCATTTCCACTCGATGCCGCCGTAGAAGCTGCGGCCGTCGCCGGGAAGGAACACGGCGGTGCTGCCTGCCACGGTGGCATTCCTCACCACGTTGACCGTGGGGCTGTAGGTTTCATCGGTGAGGTTGCGGGCCTCCACATAGAAGGACAGGCCCTTCTTGGTGCGGTAGCCCAGCTTCAGGCCCAGCAGCGCGTAGGGATCTGCAAAGGTGGTGCGCGCCAGATCGGCGGCGTATTTGAAGGGAGACCACTCCAGCGTGGGGCCGGCGTAGAAGCCGCAGGGGTGCTCATAGAGAAGCTGCGCGCGGTAATACACCGGCGAGTAGCCCGGCAGCAGGCGGCTGCCATAGGCGGCGTCCTTGTTGAAGTGGAAGTTGTTCCAGAGGAAGTTCTGGTTCAGCACCAGGCGGTCGGATGACACCGCGAGGTCACGCAGCAGGTCCGCATTCAGCGCAAACTCCACGCCCTGATGAATCGTGCTGCCGGCATTCACCGTCGTCGTGGGTCCGAGAATCGGCGAGCCCAGCGCCAGGAGCTCGCGCTCCACCCAGGCGTAGTAGTAGCTGAAGTCCCAGGCCACGCGTCCGCGCTGGCCGCGTGTGCCGATCTCCAGCGTGGTGGCGGTCTGCGGCTTCAGCGCCAGCAGGCCGTTGCCCGCAGGGGTGGCTTCACCGAGTGTGGGCGGCTCAAAGCTGCGGCTCGCATTGAAGTAGATCTGCGTCTTGGGGTCCACCTCATACAGCAGGCCCAGCTTGGGGCTGAAGCCCCAGGCTTCGATGCGGTCGCTGTTGTTGATGAGGTTGGGCAGGCCGGTGAACTGGCCCGGCGGATTCACGCCGGCAAAGGTCTGCAGCTCATCGAGTTCACGCGAGGCATAGGCCACCTGTGCACCGGCAAACGCGGAGAGCTTGTCCGTGAGCTGCAGCTTGTCCTGGAAGTAGAAGTTGAAGTTCGTGGCCTGCTGCCGGTAGGCGCCCACCTGCGCGCCGCGTGCGCCGTTGATGTTGAAGAAGCGGTTGTCATTCGTGCCGCCATACATGAAGCCCGTGCCCACGGTGAGGGTGTTTTCATGCCCCAGCAAACGGCCCTTGTGCTCGTAGCGCAGGTCAAAGCCGAGGTCGTTGCTGAGCTGATCAATGACCTGGAAGATCGGATGATTCAGATCCTTCCATGACCAGAAGGTGCTCAGGGTCAGGGTGTTCTTGTCCCCGTCGCTGTAGGTCAGCTTGTCCGCCAGGCGGAAGAGGCGGTAGTCGCGCTCCTGGTAGCCTGCGCCCCCGGCCACGGTGGGGATGAAGGAGCCCGGCGCGGCCTGCTGCGGATTGGCCTGCATCTGCGCCTTGGTCAGGTTTCCGGGGAGCTGGGAGTTGCTGTCCACATAAGTGATGTAAAAGCGGTTCTCCAGGTTCGGGCTGATCTTGGTGCCGATGTTGGCAAACACGCGGAAGCTCTCCTGCTTGCTCCAGTCGCGGAAGCCGTCCGTGTGGGAGGCGGTGATGCTCACATACATGTCCGTCTTGCCGCTGACAAAACCGGAGGAAATCTGCGCGCGGTAGGTGTTGAAGCTGCCGATCTCCACGCGTGCCTGGGAGGCCGGTGCGGTGTAGCCGGTGTTGGAGATGAAGTTGATCGCGCCCCCGAGGGTGGAGGAGCCGTACTGCAGCGCGTTCGCACCACGGAAGACCTCGATGTAGTTCGCCGTCAGCGGCTCGATGGCCTGCATGTCAAAGCCGCCGTCCGCGAGGTTCAGCGGCATGCCATCCTGCATCATCCAGATGCCGCGACCGTGGAAGGTGCGCTGCAGGCCGGAGCCACGGATGGAAAGGCGCGACTCCTCCGCACCGAAGCGCGATTGAATCAGCACGCCGGGCGCGAAGTCCAGGGCGTCCTTCAGCGTGGAGGCACGGCCGCGTTTGTAAAAGTCCGCATCCACCACACCGGCGCCGCCGGGTGTGGATGCAGCGATCTGTTCCTGACGGAGTTCCAGGCTTGGGACCGTGAGCGAAGGCGAATCTTTCTTCGCGGTGATGACGACTTCCTTGAGTTCCGTCGTCGGGGTTTTCTTGGGGGTGGCGGTCTGCGCGAGCGCCGCGCTGGTCAGAGAGAATAAAAAGAGAAAAGAGAATGGTTTCATGAATGGATGCGGGAGACAGGCAGCCGCGCGGAAGGCGGCATGCGCATGGGGGGTAGGCCGGACTTCCAAGTCCGGCGTGTGGCGGAGAAAAGCGGTTTGGGAAAACCGCTCGACAAGGTCAAACCAGCCCGCGTCGTGGCGGTGGTGGCTCCGGCAGTTCGTTTCGTTTCACCATCATCCCGCGAATCATCGCGAATGAAATCGTGTCTCCTGCGGGGGGGATCAGCACCACGGTGCCCGTGAGCACCGCCGCCAGTCCCTTTGCGGCATCCTCTTCCTGCGTGCCTTGTTCACGGTTGTTGGAGTCTTGCGTCCCCTCCTTCACCTTCTTGCACAGCTCGCAGGCATGCTGCCCGTCAAAGGTCTTCTCCACGGCCTCGATCACCGATCCCTCACGCGCGAAGCTGATGAACATCCCCGTCCACGCGATGCCTTGCAGCAGCGCCCATTGCAGCCCCAGCGCCAGGCACAGCAGCAGCACCAGCCCGCGCTGCGCGTGGCGCAGCCGGGGGCGTGGAGGTGATGCGGTGGGAGGCATGGGGGGCGATTATGGAAGCGGGAGTTTCAGTGTCAAGACAAGCACGGGGTTACTTCGCCTGGAGCAGCTTCAGGCTGCGGATGTCATACATCTTCGCATCGTCTCCCAGCGCCTTCACGGCATCTTCGCGGGTGATCCGTGCGTTGGTGGCGATGATTTCGAGCCTGGGCAGGCCGCCCTTTTCAGCGCGGGTGATTTTGACGCTTTGCACGTCGGGGAGCTTTTTCATCGCTGCTTCGACTTTGTTGGTGCAGTGGATGCACATGATGCCCGCGACTTCGCCCTGATAGACGAATGTCACCGGATCTCCGGCGGTGCATGAGGCGATGGTGATGAGACTGAGGAGGAGTGTGAGGATATGTTTCATAAACTTTGGATGTGGGGGTGGGTGATTATTCAGCGGGGTTGTCGAGCAGGCGCTGCACGTCACGACCGAGCTTTTCGGTCATGATCGTGGCGATCTCGGCTTGAGGGTGGAAGACGGCGTAGTAGCCGCGCACGCGGCCCTGGCGGTCGATGAGCACGAGGCGCAGGTCGTGCTCGTAGAGGTCCAGCGGGTTGATGCGCTTTTCCTCCGGGATGGCGGCGGGAGCCTGCAGTTGCAGCTCATGGGTCATGTAGTCCCAGAGGCGCTGCTGCTCACCGGTCACGAACCACCAGGGGTCTTCCGGCTTCGCGCCCACGCCTTCAGCGTAGGCCTTGAGGAAGCCCGAGGTGTCGCGCTCCGGCGCCACCGCAAGCGAGACCAGATGGAAATCCGGCCGCGTGCGGTAGGCGGCATTGAGCTTCTGCATCTGCGCCACCACCGCCGCGCATCCATGCGGACACACGGTGTAGAGGCAGGCCATGACGGTGACCTTTCCGCGCAGGGCGGAAAGCTTCACCGTCTGCCCGCTGCGCTCGGTGGCTTCGAGGTCGCCTTTGATTTGAGTGACCACCGGCAGCGGTGCCTGCGGGAGCGCCTGCCGCGCATACTGCCCCAGCACCAGCACGCCCGCGAGGGCCATGCCAATGCCCAGCACCATGCGCACCCAGGAGCCGGTGCTGACGCGAAGGTCATCACCGGCGGAGGTGTAGCGAATGCCCGGCGGCGGAGACTCTGGAGGTGAATCCGGCATCGTGTTATTCGGTGGGGATTTTGAGGATTTCCGCCTCCGTCCACATCGCGCTGCGGGCCTTCTCGGCTTCACGGATGGCCTTCACCTGCTCCGGAGTCACAGGGCCGGCCTTGTTGCCAAAGTTGCTGCGCACGTAGGTCAGCACTCCGGCGATCTGCTCGTCATTCAGCGCGCCACCCTGCGGCGGCATCATGGGAGCTGGAGACACGAAGGGCTTGCCATTGATGGTGATGGGGCCGGTGAACCCGTGCAGCACCATGCGGATCATGCGGTCGGGCTTGTTCACGTTCACCCAGTCAGACCCCGCCAGCGGCGGAAACATGGGCGGCAGCCCCATTCCCGTGGGCTGGTGGCAGGCGATGCACACCGTGGAGTAGATGCGCTGACCGGTGGCCAGCAAATCCACCCCGCCACCAGCAGCAGGACTGGCAGGTGCCGGGGTGGGAGCAGCGGGTGGCGTGGCCGCAGGCGGCGCGGCTTCTGCCGCGGGCGCAGGAGGTTTGGCCCGCAGCGCCACGTAGGAGCCTTCGATGAACGCGCCCACGATGAAAAGAATGGAGCCGCCCATGACAGCGCCCACGCCGTAGGTCAGCAGGTCGGTGATGTAGGAGCCGAGGCTCTTGGGAGAAGATGATTTTTGAGACATGATGTTTGACCTGTTTTTTATTCGGTGGGGATTTTGAGGATTTCCGCCTCCGTCCACATCGCGCTGCGGGCCTTTTCAGCCTCGCGGATGGCGGCGACCTCTGCGGGCGTGACGGCCCCCGCCTTGTTGCCAAAGCTGCTGCGCACATAGGTCAGCACATCGGCGATCTGCGTGTCGCTGAGCGCCGCGCCCTGCGGCGGCATCAGCGGCGCGGGCGAGGCAAAGGGCTTGCCATTGAGCGTGATGGGTCCGGTGAAGCCATGCAGCACCATGCGGATGATGCGGTCCGGCTTTTTCGCCGTCACCCAGTCAGAGCTGGCCAGCGGTGGAAACATACCCGGCAGGCCTAGGCCCGTGGGCTGATGGCACGCGAAGCAGACCTGCATGTAAACCGTCTGCCCACGTGCGAGGGAATCCTGGGCGTGAATGATGGAAGTGAAAGGCAGCACACAAGCGGCTGCGAGGAGGAGGTGTTTAAGAGATGATTTCATGAATGATGGGATGGGGGTTTGTTTGGATAGGGTGATTGGATGAGAGTGACAGGAGCTCGGGCTTCAGCCGCCTTTGCTGACGGCCTCGACCTTCTGGTGAAATCCGGCCAGCATATCGACCATGAGCTGCCTGCTGTGCGCAGGTGCCTTGGCGGGGTCTCCCGCCGTGGTGGGCGGGTGCGGGTCGTACTCGGCCAGCAGGGCCAGGCAGTCGGTGTATTCGCGGTCGCGCCACTTCAGGGACATGTGCAGGCCAAAGTCCATGCCGGCGGTGACACCGGCGGCGGTGATGACCCTGCCATCCTCCACCACGCGGTCGTCAGAGGGTATGGCGCCAAAGTTGGGCAGCAGATCCTTCACCAGCCAGTGGCTGGTGGCCTTCCGGCCTTTCAGCAGGCCTGCGGCCCCCAGGATCAGGGAGCCGGTGCAGACGGAGGACACCACCCGCGCGGACGCTCCCGCCCGGCGGATGAAGTCCATCGTCTCTTTGTCCTGCATGGCAGCCAGCGTTCCCGTCGTGCCGCCCGGCACGCAGAGCAGATCGATCTTCTCCGGACACTCCGCAAAAGTGATGTCCGGCATGATCTTCACGCCCGCGTCTGAGCTGACGAGGTCCTTGGTCCTGGCCGCCAGCAGGACTTTGGCCCCCATCAGCGATGACAGGAAGTAGTGCGGGCCGATGAGATCGAGCGCGGTGAATCCCGGGTAGAGCACCTGCACGATGAGCTCGCTGCCCATCCAGGTGGGTGGCATGGCGGACATGTCGTGGGCCGGTGGCGGCTGGCCGGCACGCTGTTGGGCATGGGCGCTGGTAGTTTGTGCCAGCGCGGCCAGACCGGGCAGCACACAGGTGAGTTGACGCAGAAAGTGACGACGCTCGGTGTTCATGCGATGAATGGAGGGTTAGAAGCGCACGGTGGCCTGGCAGAAGACGTTGAAGGGCGCGTTGGGCGCCACGCTGCCGCCCAGGAATGCCTGCGGCTGGTAGTAGCGTGTATCCAGGAGGTTCTGGATGCCCACAGACACCGTGGCCGGGCCGCGTGTGTAGCTGAGCTGTGCGTCCACCGTGGCGTAGGCCGGGGTGGAGAAGGTGTTGGCGGAGTTCCCGGGGCGGGAGGTGCCCATGCTCACACCCAGGCCGATGCCAAAGCCGCGGAACAGGCCCTCGCTGTGGTCATAGCGCACCGCCACACGCCCCGTGTGTTCCGGGATGCGCGGCAGGCGTGCACCGGTGGGCAGGGTCGTGTCTGAAACGATGCGGGCATCCTGCCAGGCATAGTTCATCAGCACGGTGAAACCGTCGAGCGGCTTCCAGATCAGGTCCGCCTCGATGCCGTAGGCGCGCTGCACACCAGACTGCACGCTGAGCAGGCCCGTGGAGACAGGCACATTCGAGCGCTCATTGCGGAACCAGGCCAGCGAGCCCTGCAGCTTCTTGCTGAGCTCAAACTTCAGCCCCGCCTCCATCTGCTCTCCGCTGATGACTTTCTTTGGGCCAGCGATGGGCGTGCCCACCGGCGCCTGGAAACCCTGGCCCCAGCCCGCAAAGGCCGTCATCCAGCTCGTCACATCCACCGATGCGCCCGCACGGCTGGTGAGGCGGTGCTCATTGAGGCGGGAGTCAATGCCCGCCGCCGTGTCCACATCATGCACCTTGAGCTGGCTGTAGCGCAGCGAGCCCATGAGGTGGAACTTCTCTGCAAATGTGATCTGATCCTGCAAAAATCCGGCAATGGTTTGGTAGTCATTGTGCTGGTCTGAGAATGGAAGGCCTCCGCCCGCCCAGGTCGGGTAGGTCGGATTGCTCATGTCCATGATGCCGATAAACGGATTGACCAGCATCACGCCGTTGTCCGTGGTCTGGTCAAAGTCCATGCCCGTCGTCAGGGTGTGCTTCACGGCTCCGGTTTCAAACTTGCCATTCACCCGCGCATTGAAGGCAAAGGAGTGCATGTTTTGCAGCAGCGTGCCGGAGTCCACCGGGTAGAACGAGCCGAAGGGCGCGCCAAAGAAGCTGGGGAACACCGAGAACTGGTCAAAGTTCATGTCGATGAAGTTGGCTTCGAGGACCACGTTCCAGTCGCTGTTGAAGCTGTGCTTCAGCTCGGCGTTCAGGCTGCGGGTCTTGGATGAGGTTGCAGGCTGGCCTTCGGCGCGGAAGATGTCGTAGCGGCCAAAGGTGAAACCTCCTGGGGCCACCGTGCCGGCACCAGGCAGGCCGCTGTAGTCCGTCTGCGAGCGGTCGGAATAGCGGCCGCGCAATGTCAGGGTGGTGTCATCGCTCAGGGAGATGGCCAGCGTGGGGAAAAAGCTGGTCAGGTGCCCCTTGATGTAGGCATTCACGTCACGTGTGTCACGCACATCTCCGGTGATGCGGAAGAGAACCCGGCCCTTGTCATCCAGCGGCTGGTTCACATCCCAGATATTGCCATAACCTCCCCAGGTGCTCGCGCTCATGCCCACCATGTAATGGGCTTCTTTTTCAGGCCGCTTGGAGACGAAGTTCAGCAGGCCGCCCAGCGGGCCGCCGGCTGCGCCGCCAAACATCGTACCCGTGGGGCCTTTGACGACTTCCACGCGCTCGGTGTTGATCAGTGTCTCGGATGCAGGTCCGGGATAGTAAAGCTGGAAGCTGTCCAGATACGGCGCGGACTGGAAGCCGCGGACGTAGTACTGAGTGTTGTTCATTTCACGCCAGTCGTTGCCCACGACACCGCTGAAGTTTTTCACCACATCCCCCGGGTGCTGGGTCAGCTGATTGTCCATCAGCTTGCGTGTGATGACCTGCGCGGACTGCGGCAGCTGGCGCAGCGGGATCTCGGAGCGCGTGGTGCTGTTGGCATACGGGGCCAGGTAAGGGTCTGGCTGCGCGGTGATGAGGATCTCCGGCAGCACCGTGGACTGCTGGCGTGCCAGGTCCGCAGACGTGGCATTCGCCTTGGTTTCAGCTTTGGTTTTGACCTTGCCAGCGGAGTTCGCTGGCGTGCCAGCAGCCGGCGACGAGGTTTGAGAAAAGACAGAGGATGCGGCCAGTAGAGCAGCGGCCGCAGTCAGCAGCCTGGTGCGGGGGTGGCGTTGCAAAGAAAGGATGTCAGACATTGAAAAATGGAAGAAAAAGTGAAACCGGACACGAGTATGAAGACTCTCAGCCATGAGTATCCGCACATGGCATGACGATGCGTATTGCTTGAGGTAAACAGGGCTCTGCCTATGTGCAGCCACGGGCCGGCGAGGCCTGGAACCAGACGTTTAGACAAGTCGCAGACGCACCCTCATGAAGCCATGGGGAACGGATGCATCTGCGATTCTCAACCCAGAGAAAGTGAGCAGCGCTCGCTTCGTGGCGGCGGCTTTGGCGGACAGATGGAGCGTGCGACAGCACGTGGAAAATCAGCCGGCGTGGCAAGGACAGAAGTGGGCGGCGTAAGAACGATCCGGCCAGCAACGGGCAGCGCGAGATCCATCTTCTGTTTGGAGTCGGTCCGCTCAGGGGCTTTCTTTTCAGACTTCCTGCTTTCTTTGATCGTGTAGCACAGCTCGCAAGGGTGCGAGTCATCAAAGGTCTGGCTCACCCCCTCAAGCAGAGATCCTTCCTGCACGGTGTAAGTGACGACCATGCTCGCCCAGGCCACCGACTGCAGCACGACCCAGTGCAGCCCGATGGAAAACATCAGGGCGGCAATGATCAGGAGGCGTGCGGTGCGGTGCAGCATGGAGGAAAACAATCTTGTCTTGAACAGGGAGGCTCTGCGGCATTCGCAGAACTTCCCTGGGGATCAGGCATGTCGGTTATTTGCCTTTGAAGCCGTCATGGCATCCTTTGCAGTTCACGGCTTTCTTGAAGTCACTCGCGCCGGTGGCGTCCTTGGACTGGACTTTCTTGACGGCGCTGATGAGCGCATCGCAGTTCTTCGCCCAAACGGCCTTGTCCCCCTTCGGCGGCGTGGCCCCTTTCATGTCTTCGTAGGCTTTGAGCAGCGTGCTGAGGTCAGCACTGGTGGCTTCGCCCTTGCCGACCTTTTTACAAAGGGCGTCCTCGGGCTTGTGGTATTTTTTCATGATGTCCTTTATGGCGTCATCTGCAGCGGCGGAGCCGAGGCTGAAGGACGCGAACAGAAAGGCGAGCGATGATTTCTTCACGGGGCGTGTCGTGTTTGTTTGTCTGCCTGTTTGTGGTGTTTGGCGTTCAAGCCGGCGGCGCAAACCACCGGCTGGAAAGGATTGCCCCCGCCCGGATACCCACCGGACGGGGGCCTCTGATGAGAACGCAGCTCACGCCGCGAAACACTGCCCACCAGAAAGATGTGACTGCGCGAATGACTGCGGCTGGTGCCGGATCTGGAGCGCGGGTTTCCTTCCGCAGCTTCTACGCAGAGTCAGGCCGGCAGGTTCAAGAGACCGGCCTGGAAAATCAAATCCGCACGCTTCTTGGCGGTGGTGTTTCCGGTGCTTCGGAGCGGCGTACCATCTGCGCATGCAGCGGTGTGAAGGAAAAAGTGTCTCCGGCAGGGGCCACGAGGCGTGCCGCCTCCACCACCAGCACGGCGTGGATCTTGAGTGAGGAAAGGCCGTTCTGCTGCTGTTGCGGCTCCTTGCCGGAGGAGCTGCGGCCTTCCTTCACCTTCTTGCAAAGCGGGCAGCCATGCTGCCCGTCGAAAGTCTTCTGCACCGCCTCGATCACCGTGCCTTTGCTGGCAAAGGAGACCAGCATGCCCGCCCACGCGACGCCTTGCAGCAAGGCCCAGTGCATGCCCAGAGACAGACAGACCGCCCCCACGACCACCAGCCGCGCGATTCGCGGCAGCAGCGATGCTTGGGAGCGTGAGAACATGGCAAGAGTATGGTGGCACGAAGCGGAGTGTCAACAGCGCCGCGTTATCGCAGCGTCTCAAACCATGCCAGCAGATCGAGAATCTGCTCCGCTTTCAGCGAATTGAGCAGCCCCGCAGGCATCGGTGAAATCTCGGACACGCTGCGCTCTTTGATCATGGCCTTGGCGATCTCGCTCTTTTCGGGAGCGAGCGGATTGGGCCGCAGCACCACGCGCTCATCGTCCTCGCTCTCCAGGCTGCCGGTGATGGTTTTGCCATCGCTGGTCTTCACCGTCACGTAGCGGAATTTTTCGTCGATGAACTTGGAGGGGTTCAGGATGTGGTCCAGCAGGTCGCGGCGGTTGAAGCGCGCAGACACCTGTACCAAATCCGGGCCGAACACGCCTGCCGGCAGCGTGGGATCATTGCTCACCTTATGGCAGAAGACACACTGCGCGCGAATGAGAGCATCCTTCGCGCTGTCGCGGCTGCGTGTCTTCGCATCCATCTTCGCCAGCAGCGGCGTGAGATCTTCCAGCGTCCAGTTCTTGAAGGAGTGCCCCGGCAGCGCATGCACGGAGAGCACCGCAGGCTTCGCCGGCGAGATCACCGCCGCGAGCTGCGTGGCCTCCTCCGGCTTCAGTGCGGCGGCCAGCTCGCTGCGCGTGTCGCTGATCGCTTTGAAGAAGGTGGACGCGCCGTTCATCTTCTCCGCCTTGTTCAGCGCCTCGAACGCGATGCGCCGCTGCTCCAGCGTCCAGCCCTCCTTGAGATAGCGCAGCATGAAGGGGTAGTAGAGCAGGTCCTCCGAAGTCGTGGCCGCTTGGAGAAGAGGCATCGTCTTCTCGATGACCGTCGGCGAGTGGAGGTAAACGAGCAGACGGCAGAGCTCGCGGTTGAGGAAAACGTCATCACGTGGATAAACCGCCCAGGCCATGAGCTTCTGATGATGCGCTTCGTCCGGTGTGCCGTGCCGCGCGATGGCCACAGCGATGACGCGCAGGGCATCCAGCGTGGGGGTGGGTGCAGCTTTCATTACCGCATCAAGAATGCCCGGCAGATCTTTTTTCTCTCCTTTCCGCGCAAGAGCTAGGAGAGCGTGGATGCTCCTCCCAGCCAGCGCACGCTCTCTCCAGAGCGCAGGATCGGATCTTTCCAGGTCCAGACGTGCGGCGTTGGTCACAAACCGATCAGGTGACTCAAGGCAGCGAAAGGTGAAGGAGAGGTCTGGTGTCCATCCGCCATCCACGCTTCTTTCGCGCATTGCTTCCGCATACTCCTCAGGTCCCGAAGAGTGGCGGAAAACGCGGTCGCGCATCATTGAAAAATATCGTTCCTTCCCGGCCCACGACACACGATACAGCCCGCTTTGTGTGCCACGTCCACCCGTGGTGAACCACATCGCGCCATCGGGTCCGATGCAGCCGTCTGTGACGTTCAGCGGCCTGCCTGTGACGAAAGTCTCCTGCTCGGCCGTGTAGCTCGCACTCGAGCTGCGGTGCTTTAAATGCACTGCGATGATGCGTCCGTAGCTCCAATCCAGCAGATAGAGTGCGTCTTGATACTTCTGCGGGAATTCAGCCCCATACCCAAAATAAATCCCCGTCGGCGAAGACAGCCCGATGTCGATCACGCTCGGCAGCGTGTCCGCATACCATGCTGGATAGCGCCCTGTGCCTCTGCGCCAGCCGTAATCCGCACCGGGCAGGATCTGCAGCACACGTGTCGGCATGTACCAAGGGGTGCCCACATCCCGCTCCATGTCGGCATCGAAAGTGAAAAGATCGCCGCGTGAATTGAAAGCGATGTCCAGCGGGTTGCGCAGGCCACCCGCGAGCAGGGTGATCTTGCTGCCGTCCGGCTTCACGCGCAGGATGTGGCCGGCGGGGAGTTCCACGTTGCCGTCAAACATGCTGCCGTCCCAGGGGTTCGGGATGAGCTGGTCGGGCGCGTAGTTTTTCAGCGGGGAATCGGGATCAAGGTTCTTCGGCAGCAGCACGTTGTTGCCGTGTGCCACGTAGATGTCGCCATCGGGGCCCAGCTTGATGTGATTGCGGCCATGGCCTACGCCGCCTTCGGTGCGCATCAGCTCCTGGCGTTTTTCAAAGGTGCCGTCGCCATCCGCATCGGTGAGGCGAAAGAGCGCCTTCGTGTTGTTCGCATTCGCAAACAGCGAGCCGTGCGCATACAGCAGGCCGCGACACTCCAGCAGCTCGTCATCGATCACTTCCATCTTCTGATCTCCGCTGCCGCTCAATGTGAGGCGCAGCAGGCCTTTCTTTTCTTTGCCGAGTGTGATGCGGCCCTGCGGATCAAAGGCCATCGAAACCCAGGAGTCTTCACCGGGCTGTGCGGAGCGGATCAGCTCCGCTTTGAAACCCGGTGGCAGCGTCAGCGTCGCGGGATCGGTGGCCTGATTCTGCGCGCCGGGTTTGGCGAGCTGCCAGGAGTTGTAGGCATCAAAGGTCTTCTTCAAATCGAAGGGGTTCGTGGCCGGATCGGCATCGGTGGGGCCTGCCACCACCGCGTTCTGCCAGGTGGCATCCGTCACGATCCAGCGCACGGCGGCGAGATCGCCATTGAGCTCCAGCCTTGCGGCGGTTTTCGCTTTGCCCGGCACACGCAGCCCGAGCTGATGCGCTTTGCCGTCACCGAGCTGCTGCGTGAGATCGGTGCCGGTCGCGGTGTCAGCGGCTTTGACGGTGGCGATGCTTTTGCCATCGAGCACGATCTCCACCGCGCTATCGCTGGCGGTGAGCAGCACCGCCTTGAGCAGCTTGCCCTCGTGCTTCACGGTCTGGGTGAATGTCTGCCCAGTTTCAGGAGCCGCCAGCCATTGCGGCACCGGCGGACTGTTGGCCATCTGGGCAAAGGCGCAGGCTGAAAGCAGCAGGAAGAGAAGGCAGCGAGACATGCGCAAAGAACGCACGCCATGAGGAAAGCCTGTCGGCGGAGATCAAAGCGGTTCGTTGCCGACCGTGAAAGTCACGTTTTGAATCCCGGCCTGATGCAGCGAATTGAGCACATCCACGATCCGCTCGTAGCTCGCCTGCTCTTCGGCCTGGATCGTCACCAGCACCTTTTGCTTCTGCCGTGCGGAGGAGTCGGCTGCACGGCGAAGGCTCTTGGTGAGCAGAGGCAGGGCTTTGTCCGTTGGCGTGTCGAACACCTCCTCGTTCATCGTCACGGTGCCGTCTTCGAGAATGCCGAGGGTGATCTCCTCCGCAGGAAACCGCACGGCCTGTTCTGGATCTCCCGGATTGGGCAGGCGGGTGCGCAGCTCACGCTCCACCTTCACAGTGCCCGTCATGACCATGAAAAACAGCATGATGACGAAGACGACATCGATCATGGGAGCGATCTGAAAACCAATCGCGATATCGTCGGAATGGAGGCGGTGTTTCATGGCGTGTGTCTGCATCACGGCTCCTAGAGGGGAATCTTGGGGGGGCTTTTTAAGCCCGGAAACCCGGCTTTAAGGTTGTGCCGGAAGGTTCATTTGGGTTAGCTTTGGGTTAAATGACCATGCTCTCAAACATTGAAAAGCAATGGAGTGCGTGACTCACTCAAAGTTTCTTAAGAACGGCGGCTTGACATTCTTTTGAAAATGAGTCTTCTAGTTGCACCGTGAAAAGCAAAATCTATATACTCGACGACCATCCCATCGTTATCGAAGGGCTTAAGAAACTAATCGACCAGCAGGAAGACATGCAGGTCATCGGCAGTGCGGAAGACGCCAATACCGCGCTGCAGCAGATCGCCAAACTCAAGCCCGACGTAGTCGTGCTCGACATCACCTTGAAGGACCGCAGTGGTGTGGACCTCATCAAAAAGCTGCGTGCCAGCCATCCCAACATGCAGATCCTCGTGTACTCGATGCACGATGAAAACGTGTATGCGGAGCGCTGCCTGCGCGCCGGTGCCATGGGCTATGTGATGAAAGGCGAACCGAGCACCCGCGTGCTGCAGGGCCTCCGTCAGGTGGCCGCTGGTTCCTTCTTCTTCAGCGCTTCCCTTTTGGGCAGCATCGTCTCCGGTGGCGGCCCTCGCGGCGGCTCCCGTGGCGAACCCGCCCGCATGCTCAGCGACCGTCAGCTCGAAATCTTCGAGATGGTGGGCCGTGGCTTCGACTCCCACAGCATCGCTGAAAAGCTGGCCCTCAGCGCCAAGACGGTGGACGCCCACAAGGCGAACATCCGTCAGAAGCTCGGCCTCGCCTCCGCTCGCGAACTCCTCATGGAAGCCGTGCGCTGGGTGGAGAAATAGGATTTTTCACAGCAACAACTCTCAGCAGCGGGCGGTGTGCAAACACCGCCCGTTTTTTTGTGCAAAGTACTCGCGAGGTTCGCTTCGCGGCTTCGCAGTAGCTCGCTCTGGAAAGCGCCGCATCTCCCATGCCCTCGGAGTGAGCTAAAGCTCACGAGGACTTTCCTTCAATCCTTCGCCACCGCATCACGGTCCGCCCGCGCCATCACCCGCAGCCGCTCCTTCATGGTGGCCAGGGCATCGCGCTGCTGGGCGGCCACGTCTTTCGTCTCGCCGGGATCGGCGAGGATGTCATAGAGCTCATACTTCGCTTTCTCACCGCTGCCATGCTCCACCAGTTTCCACGGATCGCAGCGCAGGGCGCGTGATTTGACGTTCGGCCCCACGGTGTACAGCGTGCGCGGCGGCGGTGGCGCGCCCTCGGCCAGCTGCGGCCAGAGGTTCACGCCGTCCCACTTCAGATCCTTGGCGGGTTTGAATCCCGCCAGCGCGCAGAAGGTGGGCATCCAGTCGATGATCTGCACCGGTGCGTCATGCGTCCCGGGTTTCAGTGTTCCGGGCCAGTTCAGGAGGCAGGGCACACGAGTGCCGCCTTCGTAGACGCTGCCCTTTTCATCGCGCAGCGGCAGGTTGTTTCCCGGCAGCGGGCCACTGGCATAGCCATCCGGCGGGTAGGCCTGGCCGTTGTTCTCAGCGGTGCTGCCGCCGTTGTCGCTGGTGAAAATGAGCAGCGTGTTGTTGCGCTGCCCGTTCTTTTCCAGCGCGGTCACGATCTGCCCCACCGCAGCATCCATGTGCATGATGCAGGCGGCGTATTGCCGGGCCACCGCACCGGTGATGCCCGCAGGCACCTTGGACAACCACTCCTCCGGTTCCTTCACCGGCAGATGCACCGCCGTCAGCGGCACATAGAGGAAAAACGGCGCGTCCTTCCGTGCCGCCAGCCAGTCGCACGCCTCCTTCGCGATCAAGTCCGTCACATGACCGGGTTCCGTGATGAGCTTTTCATCCCGATGCCACGTCTCGGTGAACTCGCCTTTCTTGTAATGGTGATCCCACGGGCCGACACCGCCGCCCAGCGAGCCGTAGCTGTGATCAAAGCCAAAGTGATTCGGTCCCCACGCGGGCTTGGAACCGAGATGCCACTTGCCCGTGAGGCAGGTCTCATAGCCCACGGATTTCAGCGCGCACGGCAGCGTCACCGTATCCCACGGCAGCGCCCGTTCACTCTGCGGGGTCGTCACGCCAAAGCGGCTCCAGCAGCGGCCCGTCATCAATCCCGTGCGCGTGGGGCTGCACACGGGCGCCACGTAGTGGTGCGTCAGCTCCAGTCCTTCCCTAGCCAGCTTGTCCAGCACGGGCGTGGGGGCCGTGCCCGCATGAAAGGCCACGTCCGCCCAGCCCAGATCATCCGCCATGATGAAAACGATGTTGGGCTTCGCAGCGGCGGCCTGCAGCAGCGGGCAGCAGGTCAGGAGCAGGAGAAGAAGGCGGTGCATGCCACGCCAAACGAAGCCGCCCCCGCTGATCTCGCATCAAGGGTTGCGTGCGTGAAAGCGCTGCGGCATAAAGAGGCACATGGGCAGCGCCAAAGAATCCGCCAGATTATCCACACGCACCGTGCAGTGGGTTGTTTACGCGCTGTTCCGGTGCATCGAAGGCGTGCTGTGGCTGCTGCCGCTCATCGTCGTGTGGTACATCGGCCGGGTGCTGGGCAGCGTGGCGTATGTGCTGGCTGGCAAATACCGCCGGCTCGCCCTGCACAATCTGCACATCGCCTTTGGCCGCGAAAAATCCCCCGCCGAACTCAAGGTCCTCGCCTATGAGCACTTCAAGAGCCTGTTCGCCAACGTGCTCTGCGGTTTCAAACTGCCGCTGATGAGCGAGGCTGCGATCTGCAGGCATGTGCGGTCCGAAGGCATCGAGCGCGCGCAGGCGGCCTATGACCATGGCAAACGCCCACTCCTCAATCTGGTGCTGCATGCCAGCTGCTGGGAGATCCTGACCCAGGTGCCCTCCATGTATGTTCGCGGCCACAAGGCCGGTGCCATCTACCAGCCGCTGCACAATCCCTGGCTCAATGCCCTGGTGCTGCGCCGCCGTGAAAAGCTGGGATACGCCCTTTTTGACCGCCAGGCCGGGTTCAATGCCCCCATGAAGTTCATGCGCGAGGCCGGTCAGGTGGGCGTGCTGGTGGATCAGCATGCCGGAGATCACGGCCTGTGGTGCCCCTTCTTCGACCGCCTGGCCTCCACCACCACCATTGCGGCGCTCATGGCCATCCGCACGGATGCGGTGGTGCTGCCGATGATGGTGTACAATGACGGCCCGGCGCGCTGGTGGCTCGTCTGCGCACCGGAGGTCAAAGCCGACGAGTCGCAACCCAACGCTGACGGCCTGACCCTGGCGATCAATGCCGCCGTGGAAAAGCTGATCCGCGAGCAGCCGGCGAGCTGGTTCTGGGTGCACAACCGCTGGAAGCTGCCCAAGCCGCGATTCCTGCTGGCCGAGTATCGTCGTGGGGTGGCCTTTCCCACAGGCTACGACATGAGCCGCCTGCAGCCCTTTGAGCTGCTCATCCGCAGCCCCAACTGGCTGGGAGACGCCTGCATGGCCTTCCCCATGGTGCGCGCCATCAAACGCGGCAGGCCGGACATGAAGATCACCGTTCTCGGCCCGGACAAACTGGAGGAGCTGTGGCTCTCCATGCCCGAAGTCTCGCGCTACATCGGCAAGCCCGCCAAGGAAGGCCTCTTCGCCGTGGCCGGGCGCATCAAGGCCACCGGCGTGAAGTTTGATGCCGCCGTGTTCTGCACCAACTCCACCCGCAGCACCCTGGAAATCTGGCTCGCAGGCGTCCCCCGCCGCGTCGGTGTGAAAGGCTCTTTCCGCTCGAAGCTGCTCAATCAGATCATCAAGGGCGGCCCGGCCAAAGGAAGCAAGGAGCATCATGCGCACCGCTACCTGCGCATCGCCAAAGGCATCGGTGCGGACATCGATCAGCCCGGCCTGTGGGAGGCAGGTGCCGCGCCCGTCTCGACCGACGGCATCATTCGCGTGGGCGTGTGTGCCGGTGCCGAGTACGGACCCGCCAAGCGCTGGCCGCTGGAGCGCTTTGCCGCCGTGGTGAATCAGATCTCCGCGCAGCATTCCCAGTTCCGCTGGCAGTTGGTTGGCGCCCCCGGTGAGAAGGAGATGGGCGAAAAACTCTCTGCCATGCTCCAGGCGCCGCATGAAAACTTCGTGGGCAAAACACGCCTCTCCGAACTCATCGCCAAACTGCGCGGATGCCAGCTCCTGCTCACCAATGACACTGGTACGATGCATCTGGCCGCAGCCCTCGGCATTCCCACCGTGAGCATCTTCGGCTCCACCTGCCCGATCGAAACCGGCCCGCTCGGCGACCGCCACACCGTCATCCAGCACAAGATCGAATGCAGCCCCTGCTTCCAGCGCGAGTGCCCCTTCGGCCACTACAACTGCATGCAGCTCGTCACACCCGAAGAGGTGGCGCAGGCCGTGCTGAAGACCAGCGGCGTCGAAAGCTAAATCTTCCTCCTCCTCTTACTCATACTCCTCCTCCCCCGGTTCGGAACCCTTCCGGGAGTAAGATGAGGAGTAAGAGGAAGAGCAGGATTGGCTAAAGCCTCAGCGTTCCGCCACCGGGTCTTTGCCCACAAAGATGCCCAGCACGGCACCGCCGATGACCCAGGCGATCAAATGATCGGCGATGTTCACCACCGCATCTCGGCCGGGATTTTCAAACCAGATCCACATCGGCAGGTCGGCGGCCAGACCGGCGAACAATCCTGCCGCTGCCACAAAGGCAATGCGTGCCGGATAAAACAGCGCCGTCTGGGAAAGCAGCGCCGCAATCAACAGGGCGCAGACCAGGCAGCGGATGAAGCTCAAAGTCAGGTTCATCCCCATGCTGTAATCGCTTTTGCCCGGACGGACGATGGCATAGACGTAGGGGCCGTTCTTCATCGCTTTCTGCTGCGCTTCTTCGAAGGCTTTCTTCTCTTCCGCAGTGGCGATTTTCGGTGCTTCACCCATGGCAGGCAGCAGGTAGATGCCATGGCCGGAGGTCACGTTGGCCTTGATCACTTCTGCCACCTTGGATTCATCACGAAAGGCGCGGAATCCGTTTTGATGCCAGCCAAGGGCTGTCCACGACACCGCCTCCCAGCCAAAGACAGCCATGGCGGTGAGAACTGCTCCGAGAATGATTTTGCCCATGAAGTTTAATAGTGGCTCAAGTAGGAAGGGCAAGCAGGCAATCTGCCAAAACCGTCACGTCAGAGCACCTCAGCACACGGGCGTCAGCAAGGCCGCGCCGCTGAAATGCGCCGCCAGATTTTCCACCACCAACCGCGCCATCTCCGCGCGCGTCTCATGCGTGCCGCTGCCCAGATGCGGCAGCAGCACCGCGTTCTCGCACTGCATCAGCGCCTCCGGCACCTGGGGTTCGTTTTCAAACACGTCCAGCCCCGCGCCACGAATGGTGCCGTTTTGCAGCGCCGAGACCAGCGCCGCCTCATCCACCACGGAACCACGGGCGATGTTGATCAGCGTGCCCTTGGTGCCCAGTGCGGCCAGCACCTCGGCATTGATCAGGTGCTTCGTCGCCGCACCGCCGGGGCAGGCCACGATCAAAAAGTCCACCTTCTGCGCGAGCGCGATCAGCGAGTCCACATACTCCCAGCTCACCTCCTGTTTCGTGCGACCATGGTAGGCGATGCGCATCCCGTGCGCCTCCAGCCGGTGCGCGATCGCCTTGCCAATGCGCCCCAGGCCCACGATGCCCGCCAGCTTGCCATGCAGCGCATGCGCCAGAGGGAAGGCACCCTTCGTCCACGCACCCGCATGCAGGAAACGATTTGCCGCGATCAGCTTCCGGCTCGTCATCAAAACCAGCGCGCTCGCCGTGTCCGCCACGTCTTCTGTCAGCACGTCCGGCGTGTTCGTCACGCGGATGCCATGCGCTTTGCACCAGTCCACCGGCACGCCATCATACCCCACGCCAAACACGCTGATGATTTCCAGCTTCGGCAGCAGCTCCAGCAAGGGCACCGGCGACACACTGCCCCCGGCCATCACGATGCCGCGAATCTCCGCCCCCACCTTTGCCAGCAGCGCCTCCTTGTCCTCCGCATGGAAGTAGTCATGACACACATGCGCCGCCAGCAGAGGCTGCATGAGGAAATCCGGCAACGGAGCGAGAATGAGTACGGGGGTCTTTTCCATGGGGTGGCTATCATCCTGCGACAGCCCCGCCTGACAAGCAGCGATTCAGCCCGGACGATTCCGCATCATGTCCGCCACCTGCGCAAAGAAAGTAGCGATGATGGGCGCCTCCGCCTCCGGCACCGCCACCTCGGTCATCGCTTCGGTCATGAGCTTCATCCAGCGGTCGCGCTCTGCTTCCCCGATGGAAAACGGCATGTGCCTGCCGCGCAGACGCGGATGCCCGCGCTCCTCGATGTAGGTCTGCGGCCCGCCAAAACGATACACGATGAAATCGGCCAGCCGCTTCTCCGCATTCTCCCAGTCATCCGGCGGATACATCGTGCCGATCACATCATCCGTCCGCACGCGCCGGTAAAACGCCGTCACCATCTCGCGCAGCTTGGTTTCGCCCACCCGGGCGCAGAGAGTTGAGAGTTCGTCCATGTCCGCAGAGTAGAGACGGCCACCCAGAAACGCAAAAAAGATCAAAAAACCAAGACTGCGGAATCAGACTCATTTTTTGTCCCTTTTTGTGTCTCTTTGCGGCCATCATTCTCCGGTTTCTTGAAATTCCGCCGAAAGTTTCGCCTCTCACAAGACGGATGATTGACTCCCCGACCCAACTCGTTCGTATCTATCCCATGAAAACCGCGCTCACCCTTCTCACTCTCTTTCTCATGGCCTCCCTCGCCCCGACCTCCTCTGCTGCTGACGCCGCCAAAACTGAAACCGCCATCATCGGTGGCGGCTGCTTCTGGTGCGTGGAGGCGCAGTACCTCCTCGTCAAAGGCGTCAAGAATGTCGTCAGCGGCTATGCCGGCGGCAAAACCGAAAACCCCACGTATGAAGACGTCTGCACCGGAGACACCGGCCACGCCGAAGTCATCAAGGTCGAGTTCGATCCCGCCGTCATCAGCTACAAGGAAATCATCGACCTCTTCTGGGATGCGCATGACCCCACCAGCGTGACCAAGGAAGACGGCGTGCATCACGGCAAGTTCCTGCCCAAAGGCACCGCCTACCAGGGCAACGACTACGGCAGCCAGTATCGCTCCGCCATCTACTACACCAGCGAAGAGCAGCACAAGATCGCCGAAGCCTCCAAGATCGAAGTGCAGAAGAAGTGGAAAGACCCCATCGCCACCGAGATCGCCCCGCTGAAGAAATTCTACCCCGCCGAAGACTACCACCAGAACTTCAAAGCCCTTCACCCCAACCAGGGCTACGTCCGCGCCGTCGTCGATCCCAAGACCGAGAAGTTTAAGCACAAGCTGGAGGAGAAGGGCAAGATCAAGCCCGAGGCGAAGTAACGACCCACAGTGAAGTGGTCCGCACTCTCCGAGTGCGGTTCCGAATCAGCCCAGGCCGCAAGGCTTGGGCTTTTTCATTCATGCTATGAGGGATTTTTTGAACAACCTTAGAAACGATCTTTCTATGGCATAGGTTCTGGATTTATCTGGCCACAAGGCCGCCACTCTGGCAGAACAGGCCGTCATTTA
>NZ_JBGANL010000002.1:0-262154 GCF_044222345.1 Prosthecobacter sp. | reverse complement strand
CAGGCATGGCGGCAGCATCTGCACTTCGCTGCGATCAGTTCCTCGAAGGTGGCTCATGCTCATCTTGTTGCTCATGAACATGCCACCGGTCAAACCGGTGAAATAGTTTTCACACAGCCTGGACAGCCAGCCCTACCAGCGCTGAGCATGAGAGCACCCAGCGCGAGGCAGGGAGGCTTGTCCTCAAGCCGCCGCCGTCGGAGCCCATGCGCCTCTTTCCGGAAATCCGTTTCGGAAAACGCTATAACGCATCTGACAGGCTTTCTGGCTCATGCCATCACGCGGCGATCAAGCGAATCTCCGCGCCGCATCGATGCGCTGGCGATCCCGAATTGATGAGAGCAATCCGGCGCGGCAGTCCCGCGCCGGAGCTGTGACTGGCCGCGTGCTACTTCTTAGCCTCATCACCATGCGCGCAGGTGCAGGCATACTCCTTGTTCTTGCAGGTGGGGCATTGATCCAGATTGAGATTGAACTTCTCATTCACCGCCTTCGCACCTTCCTTCGCACGGATCTGCACCACGGTGGGGAGGTCGTTGCCTTCAGGGATGGCCTTGTCGGAGATCAGTTTGTCGCCCTCCTTTGCAAAGCTCAGTTTCGTCGGTGCCGAGCGGTCACCGAGAGTGACGCTGATGACCTGCTCGCCAGGGGCTACAACTTTCATGTCGTCGTTGATGAAGCGGATTTCCACCTTCTTGTCCTTGTTCACGAAGAACTCCACGTGGGGTTCCACTGCCGTGATGAGCCTTCCGCCGGTGGGGCCTGCCTTGGTTTCATGGTCATGCTTGTCTTTGTCAGCAGCGCTGGCGGTGAAGGCCAGCGCGAGGGCCAGCAGGGTGGTGGTGATCAGCTTTTTCATGGGATGTCGGTGTTCTTGTTGGGTTGGTTTTATCTTGGCGGCCAGGCTTGGGCGCCTGACCGCAGTGGAAATTCAATGGGATGCAGGTGCTTCGTTCTCGATGGCTCTCGCGGCGGCCTTGCGGCCCAGCAGCCAGAACATCGCAGGCGTGACCGCCATGTCGAGAAAGGTGGAGGAGATCAGGCCGCCGACGATCACGACGGCCACAGGGTGCAGAATCTCCTTGCCCGGCTGATCCGCCGCCAGCACCAGCGGTATGAGGCCGATGCCCGCTGACAGCGCCGTCATGAGCACCGGCACCAGCCGCTCCAGCGTGCCGCGTATCACCATCCTGCGCGTGAATCCTTCGCCCTCATGCTGCATGAGGTGCAGGTAGTGGCTGATCATCATGATGCCATTGCGCGCCGCCACGCCGCCCACGGCGATGAAGCCCACCAGCGTGGCGATGCTGATGTTGTTCAGCTTGAAATACGTGAAGGCCAGCCCGCCCATGAGCGCCAGCGGGATGTTCACCAATACCTGCAACGCCAGCGATGCGCTGCGGAAGTACCCATACAGCATCAGGAACACCGCCACGAACACGATGGCCGAAAACAACGCGATGCGCTGCGTGGCCTCCTGCTGCGCCTGGAACTCTCCCTCAAAGGTGATGAAGTAGCCTTCCGGCAGCTTCACCTTCGCCGTGACTTCATCCCGCAATCTCACGACGAGGTTCGACACATCCCGCACCGTGGGTTTGATGGCCAGCGCAAAGCGCCGCAGGCTGTTCTCACGAAAGATCACGTTCGGCCCCTTCGCTTCGCGCACATCCGCCACCAGTGACAAGGGGATGCGCTGCAGGTGCCGCCCGTCGCCCTCGTCCTGCATTTCGATGGGCAGCTCCGCAATCTTGTCCGGTGAATCACGCCACTCCACCGGCAGCCGCATCACCAGATTCACACGGCGCTGCCCTTCGCGCAGCTCAGCCACCGCTTTGCCACCGATGAGGCTGGAGAGCTGGTCATTGAGCCTGCCCGGCGCGATGCCATACGCCTTCGCGCGGTCACGGTCCGCCTCGATGCGGAGCTGCGGGATGGAGGAGGTCTGGTCGAGCTTGCAGTCCTGAAACCCCGGGATGGCTTGGGCGATGCCCTGGATCTCAATGCCGATCTGCCGCAGCCTGTCGAGATCAGGTCCGAAGATCTTCACCGCCACAGGGGCGGAGATACCGCTCATCATGTGGCCGATGCGATCCGCCAGCGGCCCTCCCACAATGGCAAACACTCCCGGCACCGTTTTGATCTTCTTCGAGATGTCATCCAGGATCTCCCTCCGGCTGCGCCCCTTCCCTGCGTGCTCACCTTCCATCTCGCGGAAATCCACATCGAACTCCGCCGTGGAGACGGGCACCACGTGGTCGCCACGCTCGGCACGCCCCAGACGTCGGCCCACCTTGCGCACCTCCGGCACGGTGAGGATCTGCTGCTCGATCACGTCGGAGATTTTGTTCATCTCCTCCAGCGAAGTGCCGGGTGCAGTCGTCGCGGCCACCAGCGCCGTCTCCTCCTGGAACTTCGGCAGGAAGTCCTTGTTCATCTTTGGATATAGCGAGAACGATCCAATCAGCAGCACGAAGGCGACGACGAGGACCATGAGCGGCTGATCCAGCGCAAAGCGCAGCAGGGTGTGCTCCAGCAGCCACTTCATGCCGCGCGTGATGAAGCCCTCCTTGTGCGCGTGGCCTGCGGCCGGATTCAGCAGCAGCGAGCACAGCACCGGGATGGCTGTGAGTGAAACGATGAAGGAGGCGATCATCGAAATGATCGTGGCGATGGCAATCGGCGCGAACAGCCTCCCCTCCACCCCCGTCAGACCGAGCAGCGGCAGGAAGACGAGGATGATGAGAATGGTGGCGTAAAAGATGGAGTTCCGCACCTCGCCCGAGGCCTTGGCGATCACCTGCAGCTTCGGGTGCGGCTTCGCCAGCGCCGCGTTTTCCCGCAGCCTGCGGAAGACGTTCTCCACATCCACAATCGCGTCATCCACCACCATGCCGATGGCGACGGCAAGCCCGCCGAGCGTCATGGAGTTCACACTGATGCCGCACCCCTTGAAGATCAGCAGCGTGATGCCAAAGGACAGCGGCATGGCCATCAGCGTGATGAAGGTGGTGCGGAAATTCAGCAGAAACACAAACAACACCAGCGTCACCATGATGGCGCCGTCACGGATGGCCTCGGTCAGATTCCCGATGGCATGATCAATGAAGTCCTTCTGCTGAAACAGCAGCGTGGTTTCCACCCCTTTCGGAAAAGTGCTCTGAAGTTCATCCAGCGCCTGTTTGATCTGCGCCGTCAGCTTGCGCGTGTCAAAGCCCGGTGCCTTGGTGATGGACATGATGACGCCGTACGTCGGCGACTTCTCCGGGGCCTGGCTCACCGTGGCATCCCCGCGCATCGGCTCGATGCCCCAGGCCACATTCGCCACGTCACCGATGGAAATGGGGCGGTCGTTGATCTTCTTGATGATCGTGCGCGCGATGTCGTTGAGCTCCACCGTCATCGCCAGATTGCGCACCATGATCTCCGTGGGGCCTGTGTTGAGAAAGCCGCCCGTCGTCGTGTTCGCCGCCTCGGCAGCGGCACGCTCCAGCTCATCATAGCTGATGCCGTTCGCCTGCATCTTGTAGGGGTCAGGCTGAATCTCGATCTGCTTGATGCCGCCGCCCATGTTGAGGATTTCCGCGATGCCGGAGATGCTCTGCAGGCGGCGCTTGATCGTCCAGTCCGCCAGAGAGCGCACGTCACGCGGCGGGATGTGGCCGGGTTCGCCTTCCTTCGTCGTTGAGCGCACCCCCACCAGCAGGATCTCACCCATCAGCGAAGCCACCGGCGTCATGAATGGCTGCACGCCCGGCGGCAGCTGGCCGCGCACGCTTTGCAGCCGCTCCTGCACCAGCATGCGCGCCTTGTAGATGTCCGTGTCCCAGCCGAACTCGGCATACACGAGCGAGAGCGACACATCGGAATTTGACCTCAGCCGCGTCAGCCCCGCCACGCCCATCAGCGCGCTTTCCATCGGCTGCGTCACGCGCATCTCCACCTCCTCAGGCGCGAGTCCCGGTGATTCGGTGAGGATGATCACCGTCGGCTTCGTCAAATCCGGCAGCACCTCCACCGGCAGCTCCGTGGCCGTACGCACCCCCATCACCATGAGGATGAGAGACACCCCGATGATGAGCGCGCGATTTGCCAGCGCCCAATGAATCAGCTTGTTGAGCATGGCTACTGCGCCTCCTTCTCCGTGGGTTTCGCCGCCGCGGCACCCTCACCGCCAATCCCACGCTTTTGGGAAAAGAGCGCGATGAGCAGCAGCACAAAAAGCACGATGGAGGCATACCTCCACAGCGGGCTGACACCTTCCTCCTCATGCTCATGGGCATGCTCATGGTCATGCGCAGCACCGCCTTTTTCTCCCGCCATCGCGGCCTTCTTTTCCGGCGTCAGTTCGGAGCCGTCCTCCGCATGCTCATGGCCGTGCGCCGCATCCAGCGCCTCCTTGAGCGAGACGCTGCTGGCTCCCGCAAAGGACAGCGAATACGCGCCGCGCGTCACCACCTCATCCGCAGGCAGCAGGCCGCTGGTGATCTCCACAAAGCGGTCGTTGATCTCGCCCACCTGCACCTGGGTTTTGATAAAAGCGTTCGGCAGGTCGAAGTCCTTCACATAGACAAAGCGGTTGCTCGATTCACCCTGCAGCGCAGCACGTGGCACGCTCACCACGTTGCTGCGCCGGCTCATCACGATGGAGAACTCCGCGCGCATGCCCGCGCGCAGCAGCCCGCCCGGATTCGTCAGGCGGAAGATCGCGTCGATCGTCCCGCTCTCCTTGTCCGCGCTGGTGCCAAAGCGCAGCAGCTCACCTGTGAATTTCTCATGCGGCAGCGCCGCCACCTTGATGTGCGCCTCCGTGCCCGGCTTCATGCGTCCGGCCTGGTGCTCCGGCACACGCGCCACGGCATACACCTCGCTAAGGTCTGTGATTTCCAGCAGCGCCTTCTGCGGGTCCAGCGGATCACCCAGCCGCGCGTCCACGCTCGTCACCAGACCGCCCAGCGGAGCTTTCAGCGGAATGACCGGCGGTGGATCCCCGGGCATGCGGCTCTCGATCTTCGCCACCTCGTCATCCTTCTTCACCGTGTCGCCCGGCGCCACCTTCAGCTCCACGATGCGCCCTGAAATGCGCGTGCTCACCGCCGCCACCTTGCCCGGGATGGCTTCGATGCGGCCCAGCGAGAAGATGGTGGCCTCAAAGTCCGTCTCCTCCGCCTCCACGGTTTCGATGCGGAGATTTTTCACCCCGGTTTCATCCAGCACCACCGTGTTCGCCGCGCGTTTGGAGTCGTCCCCGGCATGGGCCATGCCAGACATGGCGAGGCAGAGGATCAGTTGGGAAAGAGAACGTGTCATAAGGGTCAATCAGTGCAGAACATGGAAGAGCGCTCACGGTCTGGCGGTCGCAGATGAGGCGGGGGTGGGAGCAGCGGGCGCATGCCTGCCGGTGGCTGCCTCGTAGCGGATGCGCGCCAGATGAAAATCACGCACCGCATCCAGCGCGGCGGCCTCCAGTTGCAGGCGCTGCTCACGTGCGCGCAGGATGGTCAGCAGGTTGGTCTGGCCCTGCTCGTAGGCCTTTTCCAGCTTGTCCGTCTGCTCAATGACCAGCGGCAGCAGCTTGTCCCGCGTCTCATGCGCCAGATCGGCATTGGCCTGCATTTCGAGGCGGGCCGTTTCGGCTTCGCTGATGATTTGTTTTCCCAGCGCTTCTCTTTCCAGCAGGGCGCGCTCCGCACTCGCCGCCTTCTCGGCGATCTCCCCCTGGTTGCGGTTCCAGAACGGCAGCGGAATGGAGAAGCTGAAGCCGTAGTAACCGGTGTACTGGCGGTTCGCCGGCGTCACATCCTGCATTTCCCGCGAGGCAAAAAGGCCCGCCTTCACATCCGGCAGACGCTTGGCCTTCGCGAGCTGCTGGTCCGTCAGCGCCGCCGCGATCTTCGTCTGCGCAAGCTGGTAGTCCGCCCGCTGCATCCAGCCCGCACCCATACCAGGAACGGCCATGGCAGGCAGTCCGCCGGTGAGGTTCAGCGCCTCCTCAGGCGGCAGGCCCAGCATGGGCTTGAGCTGGCCCATGAGGCTGATGCGGGTGGTCTCCAGCTTCCGCGTCTCCAGCAGCAGCCGCTGGGCATCCACCTGCGCCTGGGCGGCATCCAGGGCGGAAATCTCCCCCGCTTTCGCACGCCCCCGCACAAACTCGGAGAGCTTCGCCGCCAGCGCCGTCTGCTGCTTTCTCAAAGCACTCTGCTGCGTGAGCGACAGCACCTGCACCGCAAGGCTCTGCGCCTCCGCGATCAGGCGCCGCTCCGCATCCCGCACCTCCAGCTCCGCCGCACCCACCATCTGCGCGCTGAGCTTCTTTTCCAGGCTCAGCCTGCGGGTGATGGGAAAGGCCTGATCAATGGAAAACACCCCGGTTTGCGGACTCACCTTGCTTTGATTTTGGAAACCGTAGCCAAACGTCGGATTCGCCAGCCTGCCGGAGCCGAGCTGCCGCCCCCGCGCCTCCTCCACCGCGAGCCGTGCGGCTTTAAGAGTTGGGTGTGAAGTGCGGACCTTCAGGCCGATTTCGGCCAGTGAAAGGGTCAGGGCCGGGGCCGCGGTGGCTCCCAGCAGCAAGGCGGTGCATAAAAGAGATGAGCGAAACATGGAGAGCGTGATGGTTTGAGATTTGCGGGCGTGGTCAGTCCATGCCCTGGGCCAGGGAAAAAAGCAGAGCGCCTCAGCCGTCAGTCGTGGACGGCGGCGCGGACCGCTCTCAAACCAAAATCACCACACAACGTGCCACCTGCAAAGCCGCAGTCGGCGGACTCTCGCCCGCGGTTTCCAGCGGCGTCTTCATCATTTCCTTCACCGTGAGAGCCTGGATCAGCACCCGCTCATGCACGGGAATCTCCGCCACCAGGACCGCCACAAAGGCCGGGATGGACACCGCCGTGAGACCTGCGGTGCCAGCCTGCAAATCCACCGTCAGCGGCGCATGATGCTCCGTGTCCTCGTGGTCGTCGTGTTCCTCGTGCTCAGCCTCAGAGCAGGAAACAAACCCGGTCTTTCCGGCCTCCGCCTCATGATGGCAGTGCTCTGCGGCCGTCTCCACGGCCACGCCCTGATGCTCACACACAAACCCGCGCTGCATCCCAAACACCTGCGCACACCCCACGACCAGAACGGCCAGCGAGGCAAGAATGCGCTTGGGGAAAAGTACCATGGCGAAGCTAAGATGCGAGCAGGGCCCGCTTTGTTCAATGTGATTTTTTGCCAGCGCCACAGAGCGGCTCCCCCTTCGCAAGTGCCGGAGACAGGACTCGAACCTGCACTTGTTTCCAAACCAGATCCTAAGTCTCGTTGTTGCGGGTTTCGCCAAGTTTGCTAATGTTCGCTCATGAGCGGCACAGTTCATTCGGAATCAATGACTTCAATGTCATCGGGTGAGTCCATGAGCGCACACTCGCGTTCAAACATGAACCAGAAAAGTGGCCAAGAAGTGGCCAAGGTTCTTCTTGGGCGAAAGAAGTCGAAGGCGTTGCCAAAGACTGATTCGCGGTACTGGCTGGCTCGCTTGTTTCGAAACACCTACCAAAACGGAGGCGAAATTGCGCTTACGCGGGATTGGTGTGCACGCATTTCCCGCGCAGGCAGACGCGAAACTTTCAACCTCGGTTCACCGAACCGGGATGCGGCGGCACGCACCGCCCAGAAGATCTATTCGTCTCTTCTCACCCAGGGATGGGAAAAGACCCTTTCGGAATTCAAACCAAAGGCAACGAAACCGACGCACATCGCCACCGTCGGAGAATTTCTCGCCGAGGTGAAGGCCACGGCAGGTTTTCGCGCATCCACATTCACAGTTTATTCGCAGAGCTTGCGACAAATAACCGCAGAGATCTGCGATATTGGGGACCAGCCTGCTCTGGATGAGGGGGGACGACCCAAGCGCGACCGCAAAAAACGGATCGTTTATCTTTCGCGCCGGGACCATCAGAGCGGAGGACGGCTGGCATGGGTGGCGAAAGTGGAGGCGCAACCGCTGGATGTTTTAACAGGGGCGGCTGTGCAGCGCTGGAAACTCGCATACATCGAGAGAGCAGGCACGGCACCCGATGCAGTTCGAAGAGCCACCAATACGGCAGGCTCTCTGCTCCGAAGCGCCAGAGCGTTGTTTTCAGAGCGCGCGCTCAAATACGTGTTGGAAACGCTCACCCTGCCCAATCCACTTCCATTTGCCGGGCTTAAAATCCCCAAAATGGCCGGCACTCGCTACTTCTCCCGGATCAACACCCACTCACTGATCAAGACGGCGCATCTCGAACTGAGCGGCGAGCCATTTAAGATTTTTTGCCTCGGCTTGCTTTGCGGTCTGCGAAAGCGTGAGATCGACACATTGCTGTGGCGGCAGGTCGATTTTCACAGCGGTCAGATTTGCATTGAGGCAACGGAACTCTTTCAGCCCAAGAGCGAGGAGTCATTCGGAGCCGTGGATTTGGATGCCGAACTGCTGGGGCTCATGAGAGCCTGGAAGGCAAAGGACAAGGGAGAATTTGTCATAGCACCGGACCTAAAGCCGCAGCAGCACATGTCTCGCTCGAATTACCGTTGCACCCGGCATTTCAAGGCGCTGTACGCTTGGTTGAAGGGCCATGGTATCAGCGACACCAAAAAGCTGCATACGCTGCGCAAAGAACTGGGTGCAGTCCTTGCCTCGGAACAGGGCATTTTTGCCGCTCAGAGCGTGCTCAGGCACGCGCAGATCAGCACGACCGCCGCTTATTACGCCGACAAGAAAAAGCGCATAACCGCGGGATTGGGCGCGCTCCTCGCCGCGACATCGACCAACATCGTCGAAGCCGAAATCAAGGCTGTTGATCCCGTTCGGCAATCAAAAACCCGCACTCAACGGTCATTTTCCCCCGACGACCCCGCAGCACAGAGTTGAATATCTGTCCAACGCGTCAACCGGGCGTGCTCCTCACGCACACACGGCACCATCACATCCGTAACTCCCACACGTATCCAAAGTCCCTTCACCGAACAGGAATCTCGAAACCGCGATGAAAACTTCTGTAATGAACTCAGGGAGCCCTTATGGAGACGAGATTTACAATGAAGGCCGTGGACGATTCTTGTTGGAAGAAACATGGGGGCAACGAACTCCTAATGTGCCGGGCTGCTTCCTAATCGATTGATCCTGTTGGCAAATATGTTACTTGCGATTCGGGACGACACTCGTGAACACGTTGAAGCCGCTATCGCTGCAATGGGATCGGAGCTTCTTGATCCACAGTCTCTGAGAGCAATCGATCTAGAGAAGATGAATGTGCCCTCCGAGAACGAGTTGCCAGCCTTGATCGGCGGCATTTGCAAAAGTTCATCGGAATGGATTTCACTAGTACATGCGTTTGGACATGCGTTTGGGCACGAATTCAAGAAGGCACTTCAAATGGAAAAAAAACAACGCCAGCATGAGACCAAAAGTCTTAAAAAACGCCTGTGCGAAGCCGTTGACTACCTGTTCGAGTTCCTGGAAAGAGGCGAAGGATTTACCCCACATGGTAACGCACTCCTTGTGAAGATTTCTCACGAACAATACCGGCCATTGTCCTCCGCGACCCTTCTGACTTACCTAGAAACTGCAAACGCTCTTGGACGGATTCCATCAGGCAAGGAACTGCGAGAAGGGGTGAAAAAAAAGTATGGTGATGCCACCTATCAAAAGAAGAAGTCCAATTTCGCATCCGAATTCCAGTCTGGACCGAAGATCAGCAAACTTCCCAATCGCACCTGGACGCAAATTCTCGACAAGGCAGGTATTTCGGTTCCGAAAAGGCAAAAAAAGAAAGTTAAGCGTAAATTGGACGCCTAACAACGGCATGATTTTGGATCATTTTTCGTGCTGTAGATGAGACGAGCTGGATGTGTTTTCTGAGCGCGCATGAAAGCTCACAATACAAACCCAGCGCAACTATTAACATCCAAACAACTTTCAATCCGTTGGCAGGTGACAACGATGACGTTAAGGCGGATGAGGCATGCAGGAATGCTACCAACCCTGCACATTGGTAGGGCGGTCCGCTTTGACCTCGAAGACATCGAGAAAATCGAAGCCGAATCCAAAGCATAAAAAGCCGTACGCCCTGTTACAGACATACGGGTCTTTTCGACGAGACAACTGAAGTCTGACACAGCCGGGCGGCGCTGCAACCAAGAATTGCTCCCATGAACAATTCAATTTCTGATGCCAAATTACGGCTTCTCATTCCAGACTTGATGCGCTTGATCGGGGTTCCTCCGACATCCATCCCCAAGTATCGCGCTTCGAACAGCACTGCGCAGAACGTCCGCTGTCCGTGGTTTCATCGACATAGCAACCAGGACAAGAACCCATCATGCAGCATCTACGCCAACGGCACCCGCATCAAATGTTTCGTCTGTGGCTACAACCTTGATGGACCAGAGTTTCTCAAGCGATGGAAGAACGTCTCAAGTGCCCAGGCAATCAGGAGTTTCAACAGCCTGGCAGTCGGCAGACCTCCAGTGATCATTCCGGCAAAAAGAGAGGCAGCAAAAATGGTGTCCGTCGGTCTATGCTCATTGAGCGAAGCCGACAAAGCGCAAATTGCCAGACTACGTGCCATCGATGTAAGCGCAGTC
Source organism: Prosthecobacter sp. (assembly GCF_044222345.1). Lineage (GTDB taxonomy): Bacteria > Verrucomicrobiota > Verrucomicrobiia > Verrucomicrobiales > Verrucomicrobiaceae > Prosthecobacter. The sequence goes on along the minus strand of NZ_JBGANL010000002.1, from coordinate 251,555 downwards.
GAATGGGCATGTCGTCTAGGGGCCCTGCACTTCAGCCAGGTCTGCGGCTATCGCTCATGGGTCTTGACGGACGGAACAATGCGGATAGCCGAGGCACGCCGTCTGGATGGGACTAAATATCCTGAATGGGGAAATGTGGGTGAACGAAAAGCTCACACCATCAAAGGGTCTGAGAAGTCTTGGCCAGTAGGGATCGAGTTGTTGCGCCGGCATGCAGAGCTGCGGGCAGTTGTGCTCGTCGAAGGTGGGCCGGATTATTTGGCTGCTCTTCACTGGATCCATCAATTTCAGAGGCGTGACATCCTGCCTGTCGCGATGCTCGGGAAGGCCGAAATGCACCCTGAAGCGGTGCAATTGATGAGGGGTCATCGTGTGAGAATTTATCCACACAATGACCCGGACGGAGGCGGTCTGAAGACTGCCGTGCGGTGGAGCACCCAGCTCAGCCAGTCAGGCTGTCAGGTCGATCTGTTCCATTTTGACGGGTTAAACCGCACGAACGGTCAACCGGTCAAGGACCTCAATGATCTCACCACGATCAACCCACACCACCTCCAGATTCCCCAGGACCAACAAAAACTTCACTTCCTCCTTCCATGAACACAAACCAACCAGATTTTGATTCAAGCAGCACTCCAATTTCTTGCGGCCCACCACCCGTACCCGAGGGATTGATTAAAGCTAGCGGCCCTCCACCTTTCAATCCTGCAGAATTTAGCAGTCCTCCTGAAGACTTCACCCCGACGGCCATGCCGGGTTGTTCCAATAATGCAGATGCTGTTTTGCCCGGCGTTCAAAATCAGGCGATAACGAATTCCGCAGAAAACGCAGGTTTTGACATCGGTGAGAATGAGGAAGATGAATTTCCGCTCGAATGCCTCCCGGACATTCCGCGTCGCATCATAGCGGAGGTGAGCAAGGCCGTCTTGATTCCGGTGCCTCTTGTTGCGGCATGTTCATTGGGTGCCCTTTCCTCTGGCCTCGGAGCCGGAGTGGAAATCATGACTGATGGAATCCGAGGCATGAGGCCTAATCTTTTCATCATTGCCGTAGCGGCCAGCGGCACGGGCAAAGGCAGAGCCTTCAAGGCCATCATGGAGCCCTTTACTGATTATGAATCCGAGAAGCTGGACAGGTGGCAGAACGAGGTGCTGCCGGGACTTCTAGCGGAATTGGCGATAGTGAAGCGTCGAACTGAGAGTTTGGAAAAGTCTCTTGGGAAGCAAGTGAGTCAGGACACTAACGATGGTTTGGATAGCCTCACCTCACTTCAAAGGCGTCGGCAGGATCTGGAGGCACAACTACACGAGCCACGTTTAAGTGTCGCTGATGCCACCGCAGAGGCGCTTGCAATTGCCCTCAAACATGGGAAGCACGAAGCAATAGCAAGCATGAGCAGCGAAGCGCGGGGGTGTGCTGATGTACTGGCAGGCAGGTACAACAAGAAAAGCGATGAGAGCATTTATCTGGCCGGATTTTCCGGTGACCCATGCAAGTATGACCGCATTGGCAGACCGAGCATTCAGATCGCACAGCCATGTCTTGGTATTCTTTGGATGATACAGCCGGACAAATTTGATGAACTCAGGTCAAAACCGTCTCTCTGTGAGAGCGGGTGGCTGCCTCGTTGCCTCATTTTTGATTCCAAAGCTCGCCCTCAACGTGTACCTAAGGTGCGCCATGTCATTGACAAAGAAGCCAGTGATTCATGGTCACGCTTGGTGAAGGATCTCCTTGTCAATGTCCACGACATAAAGAAGCCTGTTGTCCTTAGCCCAACACCTGAAGTCTCCGATATGTTTATTGAGTACACCAATGAACTTGTGGACATCCGGCAACCCGGCGGGGCGCTCTATGATGTGGACACATACGTTTCAAGATGGGCCGAGCTGGCATGGCGTCTGGCAATTGTGCTGCATGCTGGGCTGCATGGTTCAAAAGCTCTGGAGGAAACAATCAGTACGAAAACAGCAAGCGATGCCATCAGGCTGATGCGCTGGTTTTCGCGCCAACAACTTCAGCTCCTGTCAGCTGGACGTGAGGAGAAGAAATTGGAAAGGCTCACTCGGTTAATCTCACTGCTTTCAAGCGAACCAGAAAGCACTTCTACGACGCGCGATATGGAGCGCAGACATGGTTTCACAAAGGAGGAAATACTGGCCCTTGCCAAAGACCACCCAAACCAAATTTTCACCAAAGAAATCAAACCAACGGGGCCAGGAAGACCCTCCATTAAGGTCAGTCTCTTACCAATATCCTGAATCATATATGCCTCCCGGGTCAAATGAGTGGCGGAGACTCGGCCACCCAAATTATCGTGATCATGGGGGACGTGACAAAATCTGCATTATCTGCGAAATGGTTTCAATTTGTCGAATTCGGCTTGCAGCACCCACGACGGAATCTGCATTATCTGCGAAATTCCCCATATCCCTCCCGATTGGCGTTCAGCCCCCTCGAAGTGTGATGCAATCGGTCTTGCCCTGCCGGCGACATAACAAACACAAGGGGGATAGGGTTCTGAAAAAACGGGGGGACATTTCAGACTCTCCTGGGTCTTGTGTGCAGCATCCCCTTCCCGGGAACACGCGCGCGTACATTCCGTGGCCCATGTCTGAACAATGCATGTACAAGAAAGGCAGATTCATGGCTGGCCCACACACTCCTGAGAATTGAACCATCGCATTCCAGCGAATGTACTCACACCGACCGCGCACAATGTGCCTTTGTGACGAATCACGTCATAGCTGCGCCGCCGTAGTACGCTACGCCGTTGCGATGTACACAAACCTGGATGGCGTACAATGTCAGGCCTGTATACCTCAGCCTTTCCCGGCAGTCGTGGTGACCATGCCCGATGTACCTTATTCAAGAACATGTGTGCTTTTCATCGTCGTACTGGGAGTCTCCACCACCTCGTCGCCGTAGGGGCTCCGGCTGTTCTCTCCCCCCGCCGTACATGAGGTTTATTTCCTCGACACCCCATCTCGGCTGGGATCAAAAGACAGCCAGTGGCGGTCCGTGATCCCCTGACGGGCCGCTGACATGGTTGATTGGGCACTGGCAACTGTACGGTGCCGAGCTGTCGGCGCTCGTGGCGCAGCATGACCTGCGCATCAGCTCCCTGACTGCCAGACCCAACGCGCCTAGGCGGATTTGCGGTTACCCACCTGAGTGGTGCCTGCATTGATCTGGATCTGCCAAAAGGGGCCATGACCTTCATGCTCATGATCCTTGGCTCCATCGTGAGGGGCCAGTGCGGTGGGCGCCTACGGACCATCCGCCATGATCGCAGCCGAGAACCTCCACGCAGGGTTGTCTCTGGGCGGGGCAAGTACAACCTGTCATCCGAGGGGTGAACGCGACGCGGAAGGGCGGAATCATTTTCTGTGAGGGCACAGCGGGCGGGCGTCATTACGAACCTCATGCACCTTATTTTTTGCTGTCCAGCCACGGGCGCATCGTGCGGGAGAATTACTCCAAAGCCGTGCTGGCGCGCGACCGAGACATTGCGGGGGGCTGCTCCAAATCCTGGCCCACACATATCAACGCTTCAAACAACTCGCCGCTGTGCAAAAGTGTCCAACGGCGAGTTAATCAAGGGACATACATCCGCATTGTCATCTTCACTGGTAATCATGGTCTTCAAATAATGCATGCACGGAGCGCTTGTTGTTGACACTTCGTACGCGAGACCGGAGCTTTTTCATGTCACCCACACGGGCCTCACCGATTCAGCGGAAGTCAGAACGCCAAGATCATTCAGGGCCACTGCACTTCAGTTCACCGCAGCCCGAACTCTTCACCGGATTGTCATCATGACCGCAACTCCAGATCCATCTACCCCTGCTCTACTACCACCAGGCACGCCAAACGCTCCCGAAACACCTGCGATACCACCCAGCCCGAATACCGACACTTCCGAGACGCTCAACAAGCCCGGGGTTTCCTATGGCGCTCGCATCGAAGGCATTGCCATTGAGTACAGCCTGCACCCCGTTGATGTGGCAATTGGGATTGCAGGTGTACTGACCAACATTGCCGGCCCTCATGCTGGTCTGGTAGATTCCTGCGGCGGCCGTGTCAAACCACACCTCAGCCTGCTCCGCATCGGCAGTACGGCATCCCGGCTGCATCTGCTGGAGCGACGGCTGTTTCATCCGCTCCGTACTCGTGCGAACTGGCTGCGCCAAAGTGCCAGCAGCCACTCGCGCCGTCTCGCCGACATGTGGACGTTCCCCAGCGGCGCTCCGCCTTCGGGCGGCATGAAACACGGAGGCCTTCCCGCCTTCTTCCACCAGCGGAAGGAGAATGCCAACGAGGGGCAAGAAAAGCTGTTCCTAGAACGCGGACTCGATTCCCAAGTCTTCGATGAGGCGAGGCTAACCGGCTCAATGATGTACTTTGGTCTCGGAGGCAATCCAGTACGCAGCAGTCCGGGTGCCGTACATCTGCCATCTTTTTTCTTTGAAGGCATCTCTCTGGACAAGGTTGCCACGGCCTTGAACGAAACCATTCATCGTGAGGCACTGCTGCTCATGCCAGCCGGCGGAGTGTTCGACCCGTTTCACAAACTCTCCACCAAGGATGAAGCACTGGTGCGCAACTTGGTGGCCCTGTTACGTGGTCGTGATGTGGAGTTTGCCCCTCTGCACCCAGATCAGGGACCGGGCACTTTTGAGCACACGCGCGTCAATCTGTGGGCTGCCATGACATTGGAACGGTTAGGCGATACGCTGCAGGATGAGTCATCCCCTTGGAACGCGCTGTACGATCAATGCCTCCTGTGGGATGGTTCCACGGGAACGGCAACTCTGGACAAAGAGTACAAGGCGGTCGAAGCATGGCGGCACTACGACCATCTCGTGAACGACCTGTTGGAGAGGCGGTGCTTCGGACCAATGCAGATGCAGAGCCGATTGCCGATCCCTCCAGACTACCAACAGATGTTTCAGAGAACGCAGAATGAATACCTGGCGTTGCTTGAGGAGGCCCTGCCGCGCGACAGTTCACAGGTCGTGCAGTTTTGTGACCTGCCGGAACGTCTCATGTGGGTGTTCCTCCTGTTCCGCGACGACAGGGAGTCATTCTGGTGCGGCAAGGCGGCGTTCACGACTGCACTCTATGCGGCAAAGATGCACGCAAACATGCTGAAGCAGGCGCGTGAAATGTACACTGTGCGAAATCTCCTGAAAAGTGCTGAAAAAGTCACCTCTATATTGAACCGCAAAGGGCCCTGCAAAGTTCGGGGACTGCAGCGTTCCTGCAACAAGCAGAGTGCGGATTCATTCAAGCCTGCACTAAACCTCCTGCAACAACAAGGGCGGGTGCGGGTCGATCCGGATAACCGCTTCCAGCTTATCGGCCAGTCATGAGCGTCAAAAGCCCCCCGGTCCATCCCTCAGTACGGCACCGCCTCATGACACCAACCACCTCGATCACACTTAACCACCATGTCCACTCCACCTCCATTTGTATTCGGCAGCGGTGACAGCTTTGCTGATGTCCGCGACTGCATCCCTCCCCGACTGCTTGCTCTGGCCGCCAAAGGTCTCGCACTCCTTGGCCTAGACACACCCGTTGTGGCTGTTGCCGGCCTGGCCCACCTTGCCGCCAGTTTGGGGCGTTCTTGCTTCTTCGACGATGGTTCCTCGCAGTTTCCACCCTGCTTCAGTCTCGCTGTGCTCTCCGACAGCCTGCTGCCCTTTGACTGGCTGTCTGTACTGGGCCGGGGTTGGGTTGACGATGCCACCCGGATTCAGAATCTGGATTCCGACCATATTCGAGCAGTGATCAAGAATGCATTGCGCGATGTCGCGACCAAGGGACCAGACCGCAGCTCAATTGATCCACAGTTCGAGGCCTATGCGGAGAAACTACCGCTAACAGTCGTGAACCTGATGCGTCGGCGTACCATCCTCTCCAAAGTGGATCCCGACGCAGCGGCGCGTGCCGTTATTGATTCACGGGATCACTGTGCCGTCATCATGAATGGTGCAGGTGACCCAATGACGGAATGGGCCCAATTAACTCCTGGCAGACAACAGAAGCTGACGGAAATGCTCAAGCTTGGCTGGCAGGGAAAGCCGTTGACGGTCACGTCCAAGGGGGCAGAGGTCCCAGGCACGGTACATGCACTATGGCTTACTGGGCGCGAGCCAATCAGGAGAGCTTTGTTTGACCGACGTGGCACCATCGTAAACCAGTCTGCACCTGTGCTATTGTTCCAACAGCACGGAAATCCCAAGCGGCTGCCAGATGTCGATGCAGCGGAGTTTGTGGAGTGGTCCAAGTGTTTGAAAGCGGCCTTCGATTATCGCAGTAATGCTTCCCAGGGAGGTCCATCTACCATCGTGATCAACAAACACGCGAGGCGGGTAGCGGAAGAATTCTACGAGCAGTTTGCCGATGCTCTTGTACGGGTGCCTGAATCCTTGCATCCACATCTGTCCTGGTTGCCAGATCTTCCCTTGCGCCTCTTTATCAACCTTCTGTTGTCCAAATCAATTGAGAGGCTGCTGGACATGAATCCTACCGGAGTGGCGCAGGAACCGCCCAAACCTGATCCAAACGAACTTCAAGCAACCATGCGGCAGGCTGTGCGGTTGACCCGATGGTTGTGCCAGGAACATTACCGGGTCGTGTGCAGCTACGTGGATGCGGCATCCACCGACAGCACAGGACCAGCCACCGACAGCACAGGACCAGCCACCGACAGCACAGGACCAGCCACCGACAGCACAGGACCAGCCACTGACAGCACTGACATGGCAGTCTTGGAAGAGGTCATCCTGGCCAAATTGAAAGACAAAGGCCCTCTGGAACCCAGGGAATTGCAGCGCAGCTTCCATGCTTTGAGTGCCCACACTCGCAACAGTGCCATCCAGAGGCTGAAATCTATTGGGTTGGTGATCGATGATCCGGATGGAAGGCTAGCGGCGGCGGCTTGAGCAGCGGTTTCCGCTGACAGTCAGCGTGTCAGCGCATGGCAAAATGGGCTTTGCGGCCTGATCGTGAAAAATGGCGCTGACAAGTCCGACTACGAGGGCGTTATGATCGAAAGCGCCAAAAATCACCTTGGTGCAATTCTGCGCTGTTAGCGATTTTGCCACGGAAATGCCCCCCAGTCGCTATTGCAGCTCACACTTGCATGCAGGGCAGCATGTAACGGATTTGCTGTACAGAGGGTTGCTGCAGTTGCCGCATATCCAGCGAATCGACTTCACCGAGCCAACAACCAAAAATATAAAAAGCAAAGCAACTCCGTACATCGCCCCGCCTTCACCCGCCAAGGAGTAACCCACGAGGGGTGCTAACAAACCAGCGAACTGGATCCAACATCCAACCCCAGCGGCTTCTGTTGTGCGTATTTTTTTAGCTGTCTGTGCCATGGCAATCACCCTTCAGTTTTGGTTCAAATGAATATCACTGATTATTTGTGTCCACATTTTGGGCAGCGCCGTGAAAAGTGATCAACAGCTAGGCCGATAAGAACACCAATAAACAAGCCAATTACACCCCACCACCCAATCACCCCGGCAAGCTCATTTGTAATAGTTGTAGCAGCATGGCCCAAACCGGAACCCGACGGCTTCGCTTGCGAGTGCGGTAGGAATCGACGATCAACTGGGGGTCTGGGCAAATCCATGTCGATGCCTTCAATGATTAGGTGTCCAAAACACAATCTGCAGATGATTGCGCCTGCAATTGCAAACCCCGCTGATGTCACAAAGGCACCGGGAGAATCTGCGAAAAACTGATGTTTACAGCTGGGGCAATGGATCTGGGGCATAAACAAATATTTGGGACCGCCAAGTGACTATTAGGATTTTTGTTAATGCGGGCTCCACTTGCCCAATCCTCATCATGGGCCCAGCATCTTTTCCATGGCCGCTCTGCCCAGTATGACGCCAAGGCCAAACGCAAGGTCGTCAGCATCTTTATTGGTTGTCCCGGTGCTTTCGACGACTTCATGCTTAGTGACAGCATCAATGTTAGCATTGTAGACCAATCGAATTTTTGTCCACCCGGATGGGGTGAGGACACCCTGCCAGTACAAAGTATAGTTGACGCTGAGTTTGTGAATGCCGTTGAGATTCTTGGGTTTTCCAGTTTTCCACTCCACCCCAACATTTTCGACCCAGATGCTGATGCCCTGCCCCGAAGGATGAACTACCTGGAAAACATTCTGGGCACCAGAAATGTACTTTCCATCAGCCTGCTTCACCGGGGCGTTCAGCATTCTTTCAAACTCCATCTTGAGCATCGCTGTCGTCACATTTTCTGCCACATTTGCATCCGGTGGATCACCTGGCTTCAAGCGGCCTTGCAGTTCCACACTCCATTCACCTACCTGCCTGGGCAGGCCAGCCTGCGCTTCAACGACATATTCCCCGGAAAGTTTGCCATTTTGAAGCTCCCCCTGCCAGTCGATGGTCATGCCATATGGATCGGTGCTGGTGAATTTATATTCCGGTCCCACACGTGATCCCGTTATCTGCCCCCCTCCCATGAGCCAGCCACTAACCGACATCATCCCTGTTAATCGGTTGTTCTCTTCGCTGACCATGAGCTTCACATGTCCGTCCGCGTTGGCGGTGACATTGTGACATGTGCCTTCAAAAGCTGTCATATCCTCAGCCATCACTTGTGAGTTGCATGCCCAAAGGTAGGAGACCAAAACAACAAGTGTGTACGTTTTCATGGCATTTCAAAATTGGTGACCCGTGAGACGCGATGCTTTGATGCGTTTATTTTCCTTTGTTCCCCCAGGGGAACCAATGCTGCCCATCGAGATGCCAAAGTCAAGTTCCCAATGGGGAACACATGAGCCAGCGCTTCCGCAACATCTTGGGTCCGAATATCCGCAAATGGCGGAAGAAGGCCGGATTGTCTCAGGATGATCTGGCAGCTAGATTACAGCTCGCTGGCCTGGAAAACATTGACCGAGTAGCGGTGGCCAAAATCGAATCGCAGATTCGTTCGCTCTTTGATTATGAACTCATTGTGATCGGAATCGCGCTGAAGGTTTCTCCCGAAGAGATGATTGCTGTTTCGGATCGGAGCCTACGGGCCAATTTGCCAACGTTGTGCGGTGCCAGGCTGAAGGACTAATGTAGGCCTTGCCGACTTGCTGGTACGATGCCGAGGGCAAGATGCCCGCCAAAATTTTGGACTGTAAAATCACGGAACTTTTTCCCGCGAGCACCAAAGCGGTTCTGCCGATGCTACAGCACAGCAAATGATGGGGATCCTCAGGCCACTGTCCGGGGCGCTACCGTGCAGATCCTTGCTTGGGGTGTTCATCTTTAAGAAGCGACTCCATTAATCCACCTCTCGCGCCAAAATCGTCATCTTAAGCCCTCCGAAGCCGAAGGCTATCGCTATTCCGACCTTAAGGGATCAGACTGACGGAGGCCTCAGGGAAAAGATGCGAACAACCAGTCGCCATTGCCAGATGCGATGGTCACACACCTATGAAACTCAACACACTCGAAGATCTCTTCCACCATGAACTCAAAGACCTTTACAGTGCTGAGAACCAGCTTGTGAAGGCTCTGCCAAAAATGGCGAAAGCCGCAACCAATCCCCAACTCAAGGCCGGTTTCACGGAACATTTGGAGCAAACCAAAGGGCATGTGCAACGCCTTGAACAGATTGGCGAAGCCCTCGGCAAAAGCCTTGGCGGCCACAAATGCAAGGCCATGGAGGGCCTTGTTGAAGAAGGTGCTGAACTTATCAGCGAGGACGCCGCCCCTGAGGTGAAGGACGCAGGCCTGATCGGCGCTGCCCAGCGCGTCGAACACTACGAGATCGCCGGCTACGGTACCGCTCGTGCACTCGCTACCCGCCTTGGTCTCGACGAAGCCGTCGAACTCCTGACTCTGACGCTTGAAGAAGAAAAGGAAACCGACGAAAAACTTACCGAACTCGCTTTGTCGGAGGTCAACGAAGCCGCAGCCGCTTGATGATGGGGCGGTCATTATTGACTCTGTTAGTGCAAACCCGTTTTTGCTCGTGGGCCTTTACCGCCCGGAACGCAAAAGCGGGTTTGGATCGTATGCTGAACACTACGCCTCAAACTTGCTTCTGACTCAAGATCACCGCGCTTGCACTTCCATTGATCAGGTGGCAGCTCTTCATAGAATTCTGTACTGGCTCTGGCTTGAGCCGACTCGGCAAGAATGCACCTTGCCGCCACCTCCTGCACTGAAATGCCTCATGCTGTCGTTCACGCCACCCGTGAAGCGCCGGCGGGATGAGTGGTAGCTACATACGTCAACATCATTCGCAGGAATGGCAAGGTCATGCGCGAGAGTGGCGCAGATCTCCAAAGCTAGGTCCATGTCGATCAACCTGTCATTCCAAACGGGAGAAACGGATTGAAAATAACGTCACCGCTGCTCAAACCAGCACGTCCTTCAACACATGCCCGTGCACATTTGTGAGCCTGCGTTCGAGGCCGTTGTGATAGAACGTCAGCCGTTCGTGATCGAGGCCCATGAGGTGGAGAATCGTCGCATTGAAATCATAGACGGAGGTGCTGTTGAGGGCGGATTTGAAGCCGAATTCATCGCTTTCGCCGTAGCTGAAGCCTTTCTTGACGCCGGCTCCGGCGAGGAAGCAAGTGAAGGCTCCGGGGTTGTGGTCGCGGCCCGTGCCGTTGCCTTGCAGGAAGGGCATGCGGCCAAACTCAGTGGCCCAGACGATGAGCGTATCCTCCAGCAGGCCCCGGCGTTTCAGGTCGCGAATGAGTGCAGCGGTGGGTTGGTCCATAATCTCGGCCTGGATGGCGTGCGTGGCCTTGATGTCGCTATGCGAATCCCAGTTGGTGATGCCATTACCACCTGAAGGATCGCTGCCATTGAATAGCTGCACTACGCGAACTCCTTTTTCGATCAAGCGTCGAGCGAGGATGCAATTTTTGGCATACTCGCGTTTCAAATCGCTGCCCTTGTCGGTGCCGTATTCCTTGTGAATCGATTCGGGCTCTCCCTCCAGAGCCATGATTTCAGGCACAGACATTTGCATCCGACCCGCAAGTTCATAGCTGGCAACACGCGCCGCCAGATTTGCGTCGCCGGGGAACTGCTCCAGGTGCTTGCTGTTGAGCCGCTTCAACAGGTCGATGGCCGCACGATCATCGACTGCTGAGTAACTCGCTGGGCGAGTGAGATTCGCCGGAGGGCTCTTGGCTGTGAAGTCGGTGCCCTGGAAGGCGGCAGGCAGGAAGCCACTGCCGAAGTTGTTTTTGCCCGAGCGTGCCATGCCCCGTGGATCATTGATGGCGACAAAGGCCGGCAGGTCCGCGCACTCGGAGCCGAGCGCATACGTCGTCCACGCACCGAAGGAAGGAAAACCCTCCATGGTGAATCCCGTGTTCATGAAGTTCTCGCCCTGCGGATGCGCGCTAGTCTGCGTGTTCAGCGCATGGAGAAAACAAAAGTCGTCGGCCGAGCTCTCCGCCATGGTGCGGCAGCAGGTCAGAAATCGCCCTTGCCGGACTGGCCGCGCGGTTTGAAGTCCCAGAACGGCTTTGCGATGTTGCCACTCGGTCCTTCAAATGTCACTGCGGGCATGTTTGGCGGCTTTTTGCCGTGGTGTTTGATGAGTGCCGGCTTGTAGTCAAAGGTATCGACGTGGCTCACCGCGCCAGGGCAAAAAATCACCAGCACACGCTTGGCAGGCATCGGGAAATGCGGCTTGCGCGGTTCATACGGATGATCAGCATCGATCTGCGGGCGAATGGAGACTTTGCCGGTAAAGTTGGCTTTTTCTTCCGCTGCCAGAAGCTGGGCCAGCCCCAGTCCGCCAAAGGTCATGCCGGTGGAGCGCATGAAGCTGCGGCGGTCGAGGAGATGGCGACCTTTGAAGGAGATGTTTTCGGCAGTTCCATTACTGATTTGAAGCTGCGGATTTGGGCTTGCACAGTTCCTTGAATTTCTCGAACTGTTCATCGGTAGAGAGGCTTTTGCATCGTGAGTATAGGCGGTCCATGCTGCCACTGTTTTGTCTTTGACCTCCTCGGCTGACGCACCTCCGTCCTTGAGTGCTTTGACTTTCGCCAGCGCCTCAGTGCGGGTTTGAATGGCGGCAGCGAGCTTCGTCTTTTGCTCCGCGTTGAGATCAGTGATGACCTTCGTCACTTTGGCCGACTCCTTCTGCAACCATTCTGGAATCTGCTTGCCGTCAGCCTCCTGGCCATGGCTGTCGAGCCTGGTCAGAGAGAGTGTTCCGAGGAGGGTGATGATGTTGAGGAAGGCGAAGATGCGGGTGTATTTCATGGTTTGCGTTGGGGTGGGTGTGTTGAACTCGCGAGATTTGCGAGAAAGAGATTTTCCCTGCGTCACGGCAGGAAGGCGAATTCGTTGGAGTTAATCAGGCTGCGGCAGACGAGTGGCAGGCCGGTGGCTTTGGCGACATCGAGACTGGCGGCCAGTTCGTCGGCGTCGGGCTCGCGATTGAGCAGAAGCAGAAAGCAGCGCTTCACGACGGCATCCAGATGGTCTTTGCCGACTTCGCTTTGGGCGCGCTGAGCGATGAACTCACTCTGCTCGACCACGAAATCGCTGTTCATCAAATTGAGCGCCTGCAGCGGTGTGGTGGAGACCGGGCGCTTGGGGCTGACCTGGCCGCAATCCGGGAAGTCAAAGGCGGTGAAAATGCGGTCGTCCACACGGCGCATGCGTTCCTGATAAATCATGCGACGCCAGGTCTCCGGGCCGTGGTTGTCGATGACCTTCCACTGAGCATAGGTTTTTTTCACGTCGTGAATGCGAAAGCTGCGACCACCGAGTGTGGGATCAAGTTTGCCAGAGGCTTGCAGGATGCTGTCACGAATGACCTCCGCTTCCACTCGCTGCGGCGGGTAGCGCCAGAGCAAAGCGGCACCGGCATCCGCCTGCAGTCCGTCATTTCGAGGTGCGCTGGACTGACGAAAGGCATCCGTGAGCACGATGCGACGAATGAGGTCTTTGATGTCCCAGGCTTTCGCCCCCTGGTCCTGCGGCTTCACGAACTCGGCGGCAAGATAATCCAGCAACTCGGGATGCGTCGGCGCAGTCCCGGCTTTGCCAAAATCAGCCGTGGTCGGCACGATGCCGCTGCCAAACAGATGATGCCAGATGCGATTGACGAACACCCGCGCCGTGAGCGGATGCCCGGGCCGCGTGAGCCATTCGGCAAAGCGTTTGCGGCGCTCGGCATCAGGGGTCGAGGAGTCGAGACCGAGGTCACCGTCGAGCACGGCGAATCCTGCGGGCATCACTTCATCGGCGGGATTCTCCGGACTGCCACGGCTAAGGACATGCGTCACTTCAGGCTTGTGAAAGCTGCCGACGAAGCTGTGTCGCGGGCCTTCCTCGGCCAGGGTGTTGAGGTATTCGTGAAGCCGTGTCGAAGCGGTTTTCAACGTGGCGTCTTTTTTCAGCGCGGACCGTGCCTGCTGCGTGCTGGCCACCTCTTTCCACGTGCCGTCCGCCAGCTGCGCGAGGATGCGATAACCGGGGAAGTTGCTCTTGCCGCCCTTGTTGCCATTGTCGAGGTAGTCGGTCTCGAAGTAGTATTCACGGTTCGAGCTGAAACGAAAACGGTTCACCTCCTGTGCCTGCGGAAAATGGATCTCGACCCAAGGGTTCATGCTGCTGCCAGCCACAGCTTTCGATTTCCAAATCATCGTGCCATACTCGCCGTCGTTCGCCTTCTGAACTCCTGCCCCTGGATCGGCCATCGCCGGGTCTTCGACGAGTTTGGTGCCAGCGCTCGCGGCCGCGAGATTTTCTTTAAAGTCCCTGGTGCCAAAGACTTCGAGTTCGTCGATGAATGTCTGTGCTTTGTCGAATTCGATGCGCAGCACCTGCGTGGTCGTGTTGGGAAACACCATGTCCATATAGCCGCCGTTGTCTTCTTCCCAGACGCCGACACCTTCGCGTAATATTTTCCGCTCCCGGTTCAGCTTTGGATACAGCTCATTCGCGCGCTGCACTCGCGGATGGTCCATGGAAAGCTCGGGGCGACGTCCGCCGAATTCGACCCCCTGAAACACGGCGGTGAGCGAGTAGTAATCCTGAATGGAAATAGGATCGAACTTGTGATTGTGGCAGCGAGCACAGCCGACCGTCATACCGAGCATGGAGGCACCCACCGTCTGCATGATTTCATCCAAACGATCTGCACGTGCCTGACGAATGGCTGCGGGCTCACGTCCCACAGTGGCGGCGGGCACATGCGGACCGGCGACAAGGAAACCAGTGGCTTCACCGTTGCCCATCTGATCTCCTGCAAGCTGCTCCCGCACGAACTGATCATATGGCCGGTTTTCGTTGAAGGAGCGGATGACGTAATCACGGTAAATCCACGCGTTTTTGCGATAGAGATTCGCCTCCGATCCATTCGACTCCGCCCAGCGAATGACATCCAGCCAATGCTGCGCCCAACGCTCGCCAAACTGCGGCGAAGCAAGCAGCTCATCCACCAGCACCCGGTACGCTCCGGCTTCATCCGCCTTGGATTCGGTAACAAACTTCGTCACCCGCTCGGGCGTCGGCGGCAAGCCCGTCAGCAGCACGGAAACCCGACGAATCAGCGTGCGCGGATCAGCGACCGGATTGTAGCTGAGGTTTTTGGCATGCAGCTTTGCGAGCAGGAAGGCATCAATGGGCGTCTTGGCCTCTGCCAGCCCGGGGATCTCCGGACGCTGCACCGGCTTCAGTGACCACAGATCAGAAGTCACCTTCACCACGGCATCCATCTGTCCCGGAATCACCGCGCCTTCGGCTATCCATTTCTCCATCAATGCGATTTGCTCAGCGTTTAACGGCTTGCCCTTCGGCGGCATGATCTCGTCTTCATCCGCAGACTTCAGCAGCTCAATGAGATGACTTTTGGTCGGATCGCCAGGAACCACGGACCTGACCCCCGAGTCCCCCCCTTTGAGCAAGATCGGGCGCTGATCCACGCGGAAGCCGGACTTCTGCTTGTCGGGGCCGTGGCAGTCCAGGCAGCGTTCCTTGAGGATGGGCTGAATGTCTTTGTCGAAATCAACGGCATGGGACTCCTGCAGGGTCGCAAAGAAGCAGAGAGCGATGGCGGCTGTACGAACGGGGTTCATCAAAAGACTACTGCCGCCCGCACCTGAACCTCACGCGCTATCTTGAAAATAATCCAGCGCTTCTGAAATGGGTGCCCTGTCGCCTGAGGAAGTCAGCGCCGAATGATCGCAAGCCAGTCTTCCTGCGGCTCGTCCGCAGGCTGTCCGATGCTCGCCCGAGCGCCGCCACGGATGACTTTGACCGAGCCATCCCTGAGCGCACCGCCGGTGCGGGGATTGAACCATTGAACGGTGAAGTCGCCCTGAACGGCGCTGAGATCGAGTTCCGTGCTGCCGCCCTGGGGGAGGTAAACGAGGTAAATCTGCCCGGCTTTGGCGAGGCAATACTTCGAATTGTCGTTCCTGGCATTGCCGATGAGCGCATCGGCGTTCGTCATTTCCCAAAACGGAACCTTGTTCGCCGGGAAAAATTCGAGCGCGATGCGGCAGAAGTCCCAGCTTTTGTCGCGGCTGCGGAAGTCTTCGCAGACCAGATCGTTCTCAGGCAGCGCATAGCCGAAGTAGTATTCCACGCCCGCGCCACCTGCCATGAAGTTGCCCCAGAGGCAGAGCTTGCGGATGTCGTGCAGGGTGTAGGGCTTGGACTTCACATCACCTGTGGTGGCATTTTCCTTCTTTTTGCCCTTCTCGATAGCGAGGCCGTCGGTGCCTTTGTAGCCAGGGTCCTGCGGCACACCGAGTCCGGCGGGGTTCTGCTCATCCTGCGCCACGACCCAAGTTTTGCCTGCCTTGTCGGATGCGCTGACCCAATGCAGCGTGCGCTGGTGCGTGGTGTTCCATCCATTCTGCAATGACACGCCCGTGAGCAGCGATTGATCTCCAATGAGCGCGTCATATTTCAATTCCTGCTGATTGGGGAAGGTGTGGAGGACGATGTGATGATGATACGGGTCGGTGTCGTGCAGATACTTCACCATGTCGCGTACCTCCTCAGCGGACTGCGTGTTCTCCTCGCCGATATTCCAGTTGAGCGCCAG
This sequence comes from Prosthecobacter sp., assembly GCF_044222345.1. Classification (GTDB taxonomy): domain Bacteria; phylum Verrucomicrobiota; class Verrucomicrobiia; order Verrucomicrobiales; family Verrucomicrobiaceae; genus Prosthecobacter. The sequence continues at coordinate 235,469 of NZ_JBGANL010000002.1, read as the reverse complement.
TTCATGGCCGAAGCGCGCGATGATTTCGCGGCAGTAGAGTTTTCTCTCCGGGCCAAGTTTGCCGCCATCGAGTGACTCCGGCACCCGGCCAGGTTTGCTCTCATGCCCCATACGGTCATCATCCATCTCGTTCTCCTGAAGTTTGAAATGCAGATACAGACCGATCTGTGTCGCGTGATCGAATACGATGCCCCATTGGTCGAGCTTGGAGCAGTCATAGTGCATCTTGTCAGTGCGGTCGATGAAGGGCCAGACGTTGTCGCCGTCACCTGCGGCATTGTAGGTGAGGAACGAGAAGGCATTCGCGCCTTTGGATGCGAGATAGTTGATCGCGCCAATCAGTCCCTTGCCTTTGCCGTCCTTCCACGTCGGGTCGCCTGCCTTCCAGTCCTGCAAATGCGGGGACCAGGTCTTAAGCGGCACCTTTGTCGCCTTGCCAGCGGTGGTGTTGTCAAAGTCCACATAGCCTAGCAGGGTCTCAGGCGCATCAGCTCCAGCCTTGAGAAAAGACTCCTGCGAGCCCGCGAACCGAAGATGATGCTTGCCGACATATTCCAGACGCCCCTTGCCCCGGAAATCGCGTCCCGCCTTGTCGGTGGCACCGATCTCGAAGCTGCCAGTGATGCCGTCAAAAGTTTTCAGCGTCTCACCGCCGCCATCGAGCGCCGCGAATTTGCCTGTCGTGAAACTCACGTGGTAAGTCCACTTGCCGGCCTTGTCGGGTGAGAGGTGGGCCTTCCACTTCGTGCCGTTCTCGGCGCTGGATTGTCCTGCATCGCCATCCGCCGCGAAGTAACCGGGCACGACATATTTCGGCATGCCGCTCTCATGCGTGAATGTGACGTTGAACGCATGATCGGTGAAGGGATTGGGTGAGGCATCCTTTTCACTCGCGAAAGGACCGTCGAGAGTGAGGGTGACTTTGTGCCACTGCTTGAGTTCGCCGCTGATGGCAACAGTGCCTTGGCCGCTGCCAGCAGAGGCATGCAGTGTCCATTGAAATGCGACGAGTGCGAAGATGATTGGAAGGCACATGAGTTTAAGAGAATCAGGATTGTTTACCAATTTTGATCAATCACCTTCTGGATGTGAGGACGTGACTCGTCACCCTCATGCAGTTCCTCGCGCTGGCGTTTCAGCTCCGCTTTCAGTTCGCTGATCTTGGCGGCGTATTCGGGGTTCGCGTATTGGTTGTGCATTTCCTGCGGATCGGTGCTCAGATCGTAGAACTCCCAGGCAGGCGACGTGGGCTCGATCTTATAAGACGCGCCCTTCTTCCACGGCATGGTCAGCTTGCCATTGCCGGCCTCGTCTTCGGCCTGGCTGTAGTAGAAGATGAGCTTGCTGTCGGCGGTGCGGATGCCGAAGTGAGCGGGGTTGTCATGATGCATGAGGTGCATCCAGTAGCGGTAATAGGTGGCCGTGCGCCAGTGGGTCAGCGCCTTGCCCTCCAGCGCAGCCTCGAAGCTGCGGCCCTGCATCTGCGGCGGTGCCTTGGCGCCGGCAAGCTCCAGCATCGTCGGCGCAAAGTCGGTGTTGTTGATCAGGTCGCTGTTCACAGTGCCGGCCTTGATGAGCTTCGGGTAGCGCATGATGAAAGGCATCCGCATGGACTCCTCATACATCCAGCGCTTGTCGATGTAGTCGTGCTCGCCCAGCATCATGCCCTGGTCGGAGGTGTAGATGATCACGGTGTTGTCCAGCAGGCCGTTCTTTTTGAGATAATCAAACAGCCGCGCCAAATTGTCGTCCACGCTCTTCACGCAGCGCAGGTAGCGTTTCAGATACTCCTGGTAGGCCTGATGCGTGTACTCGTGTTCATCGAGACCGGGAGAGATGTTGAAGTCGATGCCGTAGTTCCGCACCGGATGCCGCTTTGAAATCGAGGTGCCGATGCGATGCACCAGGCTGTCGTTCTCACCACGCGTGGCCACAGAGCCAAAGCCTGCCGCAGGCTGGTCGTAGAGATTGTCCGGCTCGGGGATCTCCGTGTCCTTCAGATAGTCCGCGTAGCGCGGCGCAAACTCAAACATGTCGTGCGGTGCCTTATGGTGCAGCATAAGGAAGAAGGGCTTCGTCTTGTCGCGCTTCTCCAACCAGTCGAGCCCAATGTCGGTAATGACATCGCTCACATAGCCTTCGTGTTTCACCACATTATTCGGCCAGTCCTTGTCGCCCCGCGCGATGAAGTCGGGATCAAAGTATTTCCCCTGCCCCGGTAGCACCTTGTAATAATCAAAGCTGGCCGGTTCGGCCTCCAGATGCCACTTGCCGATCATCGCGGTCAGGTAGCCCGCCTTCTTCATCTCCTGCGGCAGATAATGGCGCTCCGGCGGCAGCACGCCGTTGAGGTCCGTGACGCCATTGGTCTGTGAATACTGCCCGGTCAGGATCGTCGCACGGCTCGGCGTGCAGATCGAGTTCGTGCAAAACACACGGTCAAAGCGCATGCCTTCCGCCGCCAGCTTGTCGAGCGTCGGCGTGGGGTTCAGCTTCGCAAGCCGCCCGCCGTAAGCCCCCACGGCCTGCGACGTGTGATCATCGGACATGATGTAGAGAATGTTTGGTTTTGCGGCGTGGGCGACTCCGGCAAGGAGTGCGAGTAAGGCGATTAGTCGTTGCATAAGGAATATCGAGAATGAGGGTTCTCCTTTTGTGGCTGTGCGCTACGCACCTTTTTGGCCGTAGTAGGCTCCGGGGCCGTGCTTGCGGAGATGATGCTTTTCGAGGATGTGGCCAGGAATGGGTTGAAGCTGCGGATCGAGTGCTAGGCAGCCGAGCGCCAATTGTGCACACATCTCCAGGGCGATGCTGTTGTTGAGTGAGTCCATCGCGTTCTTCCCGAAGGTGAATGGCGCGTGATGCAACTGCAGCACTGCGGGCATCTCCAATGGATCGAGCCTCAACTGGCTCAAGCGCTCGATGATGGCCACGCCGGTGAAGTGCTCGTAGTCGGAAGCGACTTCCTCTTCAGTGAGCGCTCGCACGATGGGCACGGTGCCGTGGAAATGATCGGCATGAGTGGTGCCAAGGCAAGGCAGCTCGCGTCCCGCCTGACACAGGGTGGTGGCGTGAATGCTGTGGGTGTGTGTGACGCCGCCGATTTGCGGAAGCTCATGATAGAGGTGCAGATGCGTCTTGGTATCACTAGAGGGGCGCAAGCGGCCCTCGATCACACGTCCCGCCAAATCCAAAATTACAATGTCATCTGGCGTGAGGGCTTGGTAATCAACGCCACTGGGTTTGATGCCCCAGAGACCGCTCGCGCGGTCGATGCCGCTGACATTACCCCAAGTCAGACGAACAAGGCCGCTGGCGGGGAGGGCGCGGTTGGCTTCACAAACTTGGATTCTGAGTTCATCAATGGTCATGGTTTCAATTGATGTGTTCATCTCTGTTGCGCACGGATGTCAAGAAGCTGCTTCATCACGTGATGGAGTTGGCCGCTCCACTGTGCAGTGCCGAACGCATCGTGGAGCGTGCGATAAAGTGCATAGAGTTCACGATACACGGCAACGTTCTCAGGCCTCGGGTGATACACCTTTTCGCGGATGGCCGTGAGTTTGCTCTGAAGCTCCTGCCAAGTGCCAGCGCCCGCCGCAACGGCTCCAAAGATGGCGGCACCGAGGGCGCAAGTCTGCTCACTCTGGCTGATTTTCATGGGCTTTCCGATGATGTCGGCGTAGATCTGCATGAGCGTGGTATTCTTGATAGAAACACCGCCAGTGGTGATGACTTCCTCGACCTTCACTCCGTATTCCTCAACGCGCTTGATTATGGTGAGTGCGCCGAATGCAGTGGACTCGATGTAAGCACGGTAAATCTCATGGGCCTCGGTGTGCAACGTGTGCCCAAGTAGCAGGCCAGTGAGTCGCGCATCGACGAGAACGGTGCGATTGCCATTGTTCCAATCCAGCGCAAGCAAGCCGGTGGCACCGGGCTTTTGATCTTCCATAGCCTTCTCCATCTTGACGAATTTCTCGCCCACCGTTTTGCCGTAGCTGTCGGGCACGAGGTGATTGACGAACCACAGGAAGATGTCGCCCACAGCGCTTTGTCCGGCCTCGATGCCATAGAAGCCGGGCAACACGCTGCCACTCACTATGCCGCACACACCAGGAATATCTGCCAGCGGCTTGCTGGTGGGTGTGACCATGAGATCGCAGGTGCTAGTGCCGAGGATCTTCACCAGCGTGCCTTCCTTGATCCCGGCACCGACCGCGCCAGCGTGTGCATCGAACGCACCAATACAGATCGCCGTGCCTTCCTTGAGTCCGATACGCTGAGCCCAATCAGCGCAGAGAACACCAGCTTTAGTATCAGCCGTGTGAGCATCTGAATAGAGACGGTCGCGCAAATCAGCGAGCTTCGGGTCGAGCATGCCAAGGAATTCTTTGTCTGGCAATCCACCCCATTCGGCGCTGAATATTGCTTTGTGCCCAGCGGCGCACACGCTGCGTTTTAACGTGAGCGGATCGGTGTTGCCAGACAACACGGCTGGAATCCAATCGCAGTGTTCGACAAAGCTGAATGCCGCATCAAAGACCTGCGCATCCACGCGACTGAGGCGCAAAATTTTGCTCCAAAACCATTCGCTGGAATAAATGCCCCCGCACTTTGCGATGATGTGCGGGCGCATCTCATGACCCAGCTTCGTGATTTCTTCAGCTTCGGAATGGCTGGTGTGATCTTTCCACAGCCAGACCATCGCGTTAAGGTTGTTTTTGAACTCGGGCAGCAAACCAAGCGGCGTGCCGTCCTGGTTCACCGGGATGGGCGTGCTGCCTGTAGTATCAATGCCGATGCCAATTACCTGTGCGGGATCAAAACCTGCCACCTTTGCCTTCGCCTGCTCCAACGCACCACGCGTGACGTGTTCGAGACCATCAAGGTAGTCCTGTGGATTTTGCCGTGCGACGTTTGGGTCTTTGGGATCGAGCAAGATTCCCGTCTCACCGCTGGGGTAGTTAAAAACGGTGGACCCGACCTCTGCGCCGTTGTCGAGGTCGATGAGAAGCGAGCGGCACGAGTTGGTGCCGTAGTCGATGCCGAGAGAATACTTCTTCATGGAGAATGAATCGAGCGTTGGATGCTGGCGCAACGAAAAGTAGAGTTAGCTTCGATACTTAACGAATTGCCTTCAGCTGGTTGTAATACTCCGGCTTCCAAGCGATGGGGTCGCCGCCGATGACAAACCATTCCACCCATGCCTTCCGCAGCTCCTTCGCGATGTCCATATGCTCGGCGATGACATCCTTCGACTCGGATGGGTCGTTCGCGATATTGAAGAGCATCGGTGGCCCTTGCTCCATGATTTGCATCAGCTTCCAGTCCCCGCGGCGGATGGCCCACGCCGGCGGCGGATTGTCGTGCCCAACGGATTTCTTGCCGACATCCTTTTCAAAGTGCGAGCCGGCCCAAAACAGCGGACGCTCCGGCTGCAAATCCGTACCGGCTTTGAGCGCCGGAAAAAGGCTGATGCCATCGAGCACCTCGTTTTCTGGCGCGGTCAGTCCGGCGGCTTCGAGGGCGGTCGGCAGGATGTCGAGCGAGACGACGGGCTGTTTCCGCACCTGCCCCGCCGTGACACCAGCCGGCCAGCGGACGAGGAATGGCACTTTTTCGCCGCCGTCGTATTGGAATCGCTTGAAGCCGCGCAAGGGAGCGTTGCTGCCTTCCCACCAATAGGGCAGTCCGCCGTTGTCACTGAGAAAGAAGATGAGTGTATTTTTGCCTTTGCCCGACTTATCGAGCGCGTCGAGCAGGCGCCCGATTCCCGCATCGAGTTCCGCCGTCATCGCGGCCTCAACCAACTCCTTCTGCGGGAATCCGGAAAACCGCGCGATGGTTTCCTTCGGGGCCTGATTCGGACCGTGCACCGCATTATACGCGAGATAGATGAAGAAAGGCTTGTCGCCGCTCCTGTCGATGAACTGCAACGTCCGGTCGGTAAAAGCCCGCGTTAGATAGACGTGCTTTTCTACCTTCTTGTGTCCATCGAAGAGAATCGGCGAGTTGAAGTAATCCGTTTGCGCGCTGTCGAACCCGAAGAATTCATCGAAGCCCTTTACCAGCGGATGCTGGCCGGGCTGCTTGGTGCCCATGTGCCATTTACCGATGGCGGCGGTCGCATAACCCGCGTTCTTGAAATGTCGCGGCATCATCGTCTGGTCGCCGGGCACTCCGCCGCCCTTGGTCTGTGAATCGCAGTTGGCATAAATGCCGAATCGCTGCTGGTAACGACCCGTCATCAAACCCGCACGCGAAGGCGCGCATACTGAGCAGGTCACATAGGCCTCGGTGAACTTCGCGCCTTCCGCGGCCAGACGATCAATGTTCGGCGTGGCAACGCGCTTCGGGTCGCCTCCGTAGGCATTTACGATTCCGTAGCCAAGATCGTCGGCGAGGATGACGAGGATGTTGGGCTTTGCCGACGCGGCGTTAGGTGGTGCCTTGTCGCCAACGACGACCTGCGCTGAGGCGGGTGTGAGTACGAGGAGGGCGGAGACAAGGAGGGGTAGCTGAAGTAATTTCATGTGGCTTGATGTCTGTGGGCTGGCTGCTGCGACCTCGGGGCACCGCCTGAGAAGCCTTTATGCGATGAGTTCCTTGATCACCTGACCGCCAAACTGGCTGAGCTGCTTGTATCTGCCCGCGTGATAGTAGGTCAGCTTGTTGTCATCCAGGCCGAGCAACTGCAACAAGGTGACGTGCAAATCGCGGATCGGATGCACCGTTTCAACGGCCTTCAGACCGAGGTCATCAGTGCTGCCGACGATGCCCGGTTTCACACCACCACCCGCCATGAGCATGGTCATGGCCTGGTTGTTGTGGCCGCGTCCGAGGGAATACACACCGCCTCGCTTGTTGTTGTCAGGCGTACGGCCAAATTCGCCCGTCCAGATGACGAGTGTGTCCTCCAGCATGCCGCGCTGCTTCAGATCGCGGATGAGCGCCGCCATGCCACGGTCCACGCTGCGGATGCGCTCCGTGTGGGCGCGTTCAAGGTAGTCGTGGCTGTCCCAGCCTCCGCTGAAGATCTGCACAAAACGCACACCTTTCTCGACCATCTTGCGCGCGAGCAGGCATTGTCGGCCAAAGGTCGCGGTGTCCTTGTCGTTGAGACCATACATCTCGCGCGTGGCCTCGTTTTCGCCCTGGATGTCCACCAGTTCGGGTACTTCCATCTGCATGCGGTAGGCCAGCTCGTAGCTCTCCATGCGCGCGGCAAGTTCCTTGTGCTCCGCATGCTGCACGGCGTGCTGTTCATTGAGAAAGGCCATCTCATCGAGGAAACGGCGCTGGTGCGCACGTGTCTTGAAAGGCTGCGCGTTCAGGTCCAAAATCGGCGAGCCTTCGGGGCGCAGGCGCGTGCCCTGGAAGTTCGCAGGCAGGAAGCCATTGCTCCAGTTCCGCGCACCGCCCTGCGGGTAGGCGAGTTCGGTCATGACCACATAGCCCGGCAGATTCTGATTCACCGAGCCGAGCCCGTAAGTGACCCAAGATCCAAGCGCCGGATCTGCACCAAGGCGGCTGCCGGTGTTCATGTGATACAGCGCCTCGGGATGGTTCAGCGACTCCGCCTGGCAGCCACGGTAGTTGCACAGTTCATCGGCCACATATGGATCTGCGAGGTACTTCCACTGGTCGCACATCTCGATGCCGTTTTTCCCGACCTTGTGGAACTTAAAGGGGCTGCCCACGAAAAATTTAAAGCCCGTCTCCTGACCTGCGGCCAGCTTCGATTCCTTCTTGTGCAGCTCGTTGAGCTTCGGTTTCGGATCAAACGTGTCCATGTGCCCCGGCCCGCCTTCCATGAACAGCATGATCACGTTCTTGGCTTTCGCGGGCAGCATGGGACTCTTTGGCGCGAGCGGAGAGGCAGCGACACCATCCTTCGCGAGCAGATCGGTGAACGCGAGCGAGCCAAGCGAGGCCCCAAGACCGTGGAACATCTGGCGGCGTGTGAATGCGTTTGAGACAGGGCGTGAGCAGAGTGGGTGGTTCATGGTGGTTTCAGTAAAGGTAGGCAAACTCAGGGCTGTTCAGCAGCAGCAGGCACACATCGGCGAGCGCACGCGTGTCAGCGCCCACGTCGGCGGGTTTCTTGTCGGCGGTGTATTTTTCAAAGGCGGGCAGGATTTCCTCATACTCGAAGATCTTGCCGGAGAACTCCTCCACGAGTGAGCGCGTGATGCGTTTGGGATACGTCACCGGTTCCGGCTTCACCCCGCGATGATACTGCTGCATTTCACCGAGATAAGCGGTCAGCCGCTTGCTCTCAGTGGCGGAAGGCGAACGACCAAGCGCGAGCTGAAAGGCGCGGTTGATCTGCGCTTCCGGCGTTTTCGTGTCCTTTTCCACCCGCAACGCGAAAGCGATGGCGCGATCCGTGATGAGATCACTGTTCATCATCGTAAACGCCTGCGGCGACACGGATGCGGAATCGCGCATGTCGCAGGAGTCGTTCGGGTTCGGCTGGTTGAAGACTTCCAGAAAGGGATCGGCCTGACCACGCACACGATACGCGTAAATGCTGCGGCGATTGCGCTCCGCCGGCGTGGGCGAAGCCTGATACGCCGGTGCGAGTGAGAACTGAATCATGCGCGGCTGCAGGGCGACCTCCATGTTTACTTCCGGCATGACAGGAAGGCCACCGAGCGCGGGGTTCAGCTCGCCCGTGATGAACAGCATCGCATCGCGCATTTCCTCGGCGGTCAGACGGCGGTTCGGAAAGTAGGCCAGCCGCTCGTTGTTTGGGTCGTCATTTTTGAGCGTGTCCATCTGCGGATGTCTTGCCGCCATCTGGTAGGCCTGCGACATCATGATGAGCTTATGCATGCGCTTCATCGTCCAGCCGTGCTCCACGAAATCAGCCGCCAGCCAGTCCAGCAGTTCAGGGTGGGTCGGCTTTCCGCCCTTCACACCGAAGTTGTTCGGAGTTCCCGCAATGGGTTTCCCAAAATGATACTGCCAGAGACGGTTCACAATCGAGCGCGTGGTGAGCGGATTGCGCGCATCAGCGATCCACTTCGCCAAGCCCAGGCGGCGGCTGGTCAAATCCTCCGGCAGCACAAACGGGTCACCGTCTGCGCCTTCAACTCCCAGGCCGATTGCGCTGAGCACGCCTGGCTGAACCTTTTCTCCCGGAGCTTCGATGGAGCCCCCGGTGAGGATGTGAGTCTCGGGCTTTAGGCTGGCTTTGATCACCTCCGGCATGCGCAGCTTTCGCGCGTTTTTGAATTTGGCATCACCGCCGTCATAGACGCTCTGCACCATCGGCTCGTAGCGTTCCAGAGCACGCTCCCAGATCCATTCATCCTGCTCGCGCACCTTGAGCTGGCCTTCGTCCACAAAATCCAGGCCTACATTGCGCGCGGGCTTCACCTCGTCGGGCAGGTCCTTGCGTTCCTCGTTTGTCTTGTAAGGCAGGTTGTGCTCCTTGAACCACGCGCGCGCAGCATCTTCGCGCCTCTGGGTGATTTTGTTCTTCTCACCAGTCGCAAACAACAGCATGCGCTGCACAAATATTTTCCCTTCCGCAAAACTATCGCGCCGTTCCTCCGGCAGAAAGCGCAGAGGGCGCTCGGCCATTTGGATGCCCGAGATGGCGGCATACACGCGGTAGTAGTCACGCGTCGGCAGAGGGTCGAACTTGTGATCGTGGCATTTGAAGCAGCGCATCGTCGTTGCCAGAAAGGTCTGGCCGATGGCATTGACGAGATCGTCACGGTAGATCTGCCGCGCCTCCTCGTCCTTCACCATCGCATTGTCCCACGGCCCCATGCGCAGAAAACCGGTCGCCACGATGTCTTCAGCCTCCTCCGGCGTGTAGTCTCCCTTCAGGCGAGTCTGCGCCAGCTTCTTGGCATCGCCACCGAGCCGCTTGAGCGCTGATGCATCAGCCAGTTGATCTCCCGCGAGCTGTTCCAGCACGAACTCATTGTACGGCTTGTCGTTGTTAAGCGAACGAATCACATAATCGCGGTAGCGCCACATGTTGGAGCGCTCGTAATCATTCGCCATGCCCCCGGTGTCAGCGTAGCGTGTCACATCCAGCCAGTGTTGCCCCCAGCGTTCGCCGTAGTGAGGGCTGGCAAGCAGGCGGTCAATGAGCGACTCCCACGCCTTGGCCGCATCCACCTTCCACGCGGTCACGAACGTCGCGACTTCTTCAGGCGTCGGCGGCAGGCCGATGAGATCAAAGCTGGCGCGACGGATCAGTGTGGGCGCATCTGCATGCGCAGCAGGCTCGGTCTTCGTCTTTGCCAGTTTGGCGCGGATGAAATGATCAATCGCATTCCCCGCCAGCGCCTCCGGGACTGCGGGCTTTTTCACCGCCTGAAACGCCCAGATGTCCTCCGGCTTGTAGCGGCGGTACGTCCACGCATCCGCCAGACCGCCGCTGGATTTCAAAATGACGCCATCCGCATTCGACACCACCGCCCACTCAGCTTCACGTAGTTTTTTTTGCTCCGCCTCGTCCGGCCACGGCGCGCCGGCATCAATCCACGCCCGCAACAGTTCGGTCTGCTCCTTCGTCAGCCGGTCATTCTCCTTCGGTGGCATCTCCAAATCTGCATTCTCCCACGTCACCGCGACAAACATCGAGCTCTCCTCCGCCTTGCCAGGCACCAGCACCTTGTCCGAATTTTCACCACCTTTCAGCAGCCCCTCTCGGCTCAGCATGTTCAGGTCGCCCTTGATCTTCTCCTTGTCATCGCCGTGGCAGGCAAAGCACTTCTCCTTGAGCAGCGGCAAAACCTTCAGCGTGAAGCTGCGCGCAGCAGCGGCCTCGTCGGCTGGCGCGCCGTGCAGTGCAGAAGCAAGGGAAAGCGTGAATGCAGCAAAAGCGGATGAAATGCGATAGATGGTGCCCATGGGTGGTCAGGTGTGTCTACCTGCAAATGCCGCTTCTGGGGAAAGGTTAACGGCAAAACGCACCTTCCTTTGAGGATGTCCTCTGCAGGCTGCTAAGGCCTGCCATGTTCGTAGATCGCGGAAATCTCCGTGGCAGGCAGAGCGGCATCAAACAGCAGGAACTCATCCATGCTGCCGTTGAGATTGCGCACCGCGAACTCGGCGTCCTTGCGGTACGCGGGCTCGCTCCAGTTGCCGATGGAGGCATTGCCAATGCGCACGTCCTCCACCAGAAAATCATCAGGCACCGTCTCGCTGCCCAGTATTTCTCCATTGAGAAAATGCGTCACCGTTCCGGCCTTCACGTCATACACCACCGCCAGCATCAGCCACTGGCCGCTCAGAGATGTGTTCCAAAACGGCGGCGAGAAGGCGTTGTGTTTGTCGGGCCTGCCTTTGGCTTTTTCTGATAGAGCCAATTTTTTCACCGAGAAAAACAGCCGTCCATCTCGGGTGATCTGCCAGTGCGGTGCGCCGACTTCATGCCCGTCGGTGAGAAAGAGCGAATTGTAGAGCCGGTCGACGCTGTTGATTTTCACCCAGCACAGCATCGTCAGCGAGCCATGCTCACCCGGCACGCTCACCCGCACCCGGCTGCCTGCGGGACTGAAATCCAGCGCGCCATCCGTCGTGCCCCAGCGATCCTCCGCACGCCGCGCGGCCACGATGGCCCCCGCACCAGGCCTGGCTGCCGATGTCGAGGCAAGATTGCGCACCAGGCGCTCGCCCGAATCAGAAACATCCATGCGGTAGCTCGCCAGCAGGCGCGGGTCCTTCAGCAGCTTCTCGCTGTAGCGCAACCAGTCGGCGCGGCGGTGTTTCTGCGCCTCCTCATGCCGCATTTTTATTTCTGATAGTCCGACAAAGCGTGACTGGTCCGCTGGCAGGGCCGCATGATCACCACCCGCCTGCCAGCGCAGGGCCTCGCCGCCAACCATGCTCTGCATCTTGGCAGCGCGCGGATGCCACTCCACCTCGCCTTGAAGCACATGCAGCTCCGAGCTTTGCGCCGAAGCATTCACCGCGAACTCAGTACCGAGATCGACCACATCACCCTCTGGGGTGTGAATGCGGAAGCCATGCGCCGTCTCCGGCACATGAGCGCGCACCCGGCCCTGCGTCAGCCGCATTTCCATCGGTGAAAGCACCTCAAACTCCGCCGTTCCTTCCACGACCAGCCGTACGCCGCTGAAGAGTTCCACCTGCGCAAGGCCAGACTCCAGCTTGACCAGACCGGCGGGCAGCAGCGCACCATCGGCCATCGCGCCTGCTTTCCCCGCCCAAACCGCATCCACCTGGCTCACCAGCGCGGCATAGCCATTCGCGGTAGGTTCCACCTCTGCCACGGAAACCGGACGCTCAGGCCGTACTAGGAACAGCGCCGCAACTCCAACGAATGCCACCCACAGTGCCGCCATCGCCAGCCAGGACGGCGTGGTTTTCCACCGCACCGGTGCCTTCTTCTCGGGGATCTGCTTCGCCTGTTCGACCAGCGCCATCGACAACTGCACGCGCTCATAGTACGCCGTACGCGCCTCGGGATCGACCGATAGCTCCGCCTCCAGCCGGAGGAAATCCGCCTCGCTGATCCGTTCCTCAATCAAGTCGTCGATGAGTTCATTGCGTTCCGCCGGGTTCATGATTCCGCCTCCAGAGGTGCGAGTTGTTTTTCAATGCAGCCCAGCAGCGCATTGCGCAGGCGGTGCAGCGTCACCTTCAGGCCGCCCACGCTGCGGCCCGCCCGCTGCGCGTAATCCTCCAGCGTGCCCGCCGAAGCCGTGTAGCGGTGCAGCAGCAGCTCGCGGTCCTGCGGCCGCAGTTTTTCCAGACACCCTTTCAGCGCTTCATGCCGCCGCTCCGTGTCATCGTCCCGCGCAGCGATCTCCTCTGCAAAAGTTTGCTCCAGATCCTCGCCAAACACCAGTCGCGAGTCCCGCGCCTGCTGCTTCCGGTAGTTCAGCACCTCATAGCGTGCCACGCTGAACGCCCATGCTTTAAAATTCGTGCCCAGCGTGAAATCCCCGCGCTTCTTCCACAGCGTCGCATTCGCCTGCTGCACCACATCCGGTGCCGCCGGATCACCCGGAAGCAGCGACTGCACATACAGCCGCAACGGCATCTGGATGTCGGTCAGCTGCGCGACAAAGTCGCTCTCCTGCTGGGATTCGTTCATGTGGGGGGAATTCACATGCAAATGCCGGCCTCCGTCAAAGGTTAACAAGATTTCGACAGGATGTCCATGAACCCACCTATTCGTCGAAAGTGACTGCCAAACTTTTATTGTTTCGTCGCCACGCTCACTTCCGCTCCCACACGCGGACGTAGTCCACCTCCATCGAGGTAGGAAAGCCCTGAGGCGTTGCGGCTTTTGGCTGGGGTTTCATGTCCTGGCCCACCCAGCCAATGTGCGGATGGCGCAGGCCGAGCGAAAGAGTGACATTCATAGGCAGGTGCCAATACTTGTTCGGTTTCCTCGCGACTTCTTTGCCGTCGATATACCAAACGATGGTCTCTGGGGTGACATCGCAACCATAGACGTGGAAGTCCTCGCGCGGGTCCCACGGGGCTGTCCAGGCGCTCTTGCAGAGCGCGGGGTCTGTCCCGGGACGAACCCATTTCACGTTGCCGTCTTTGTCGGCGAGTCGCAGATGGAGGTTCATGTCGATCTGATGGACGGAATCGCGTACGTTGGTCTCGCGATTGAGTTCGTTCATTTGCAGTTCGACGAAATCGATCTCACAGTAGCGCACCTCGCCAGTTGTGGCCTTGCCGTCGCTGAACATCCAGAACGCCGGGCAAGCTCCAGGGAAGAGACTGCACCCTTTGATTCTCGCCTCGTAGTAGCCGTAGGTTCGCTTCAGTTTCGAGCGGAGGATGCCTGATTTGTAAAATAGTGGCTGTCCTTGCTTCCTCGCATGAGGATCGTAGGTCATGCTCAGGATCAGCTTCCCGTCTTTTTGCACTGCGTTCTTCTCTTCCCAAGTCCAAGGTCCCCAGCTTGCGACTTTTGTAGTCCACTTTCGGGCATCGGCCTCTGCTCCATCGAACTCATCGGAAAAAGCAGGTCTGGGCTCCCACTGGCCGGTTTGCCCAAGGGGGCCGACGGGAGGTGTCTGAGCGTGCGCCGACGCGACGAACGTTAGAGAGACGATGAGGGGCAGGAGCTTCGCGATCATTGTTTGGTTCGTGGTTGGTAGAGTGATTCACCCATCGCACGGCTGGCGGTGATGAGTTCAGCATACGGCGTGTCGCACACATCGGTGAAGCCGATTTGGTAGTTTTCACCATCCCAGAGCCGGCCCGTCGTTGGGGAGTCACTGAATTGAAACCAATGACAGCCGACGATGTTGGGATGCTTCAAGCAATCAGTGACAAAGCGCGTGAAGTGCTCAGCGCGGTCGGCCTGATTCTTCACGGGAACGAGGCCGGTATGGAATAGGCCGCGATCAAGCGCGCCGTAGTGAAACTCACCGACGAGATAGGGCTTGTCGCCGGCCTTTTGAAGTTCGGGGAAATGATCCGCAAGTTGCTGCTCGTAGATGTTGAAGCTGACGACATCGCAATGCCGGGTGCTGGCCATGGCGGCGATGGGATTGACGGTGCCGCCCATGAGCCGACAGCCGAGGTAGAGGTGGTTTGGCGCATACTCCTTCAAGGCTTTGCGGACCTTGATGAAGTAGGTGTCGGCGACTTTTTCGGAGAAGGCTTCGAGGTCGGCTTTGGCATCTGGGATCGCGGGTGAGGTGGTTGAGGTCAGCATGGCATCCCAAGAGGCGTGCGCGGTTTTCCAAACCTCGTTCAGCGCCGTAATGGTGTCGAATTTGGCCTTCAGGTCGGCGATGAAAACTTGCTTGGCTTTCTGTTCGGGAGGTGACGCCAGGGCACCGAGAGCGAGGGCTGTGGTGTCTCCCCAACTGAGTTCATTGTCCACGAAGTAGCCGATGCACCAGGGGTCGTTGATGCTGGCGAGGTGTTGCTTCCATTTCATGCGCTGGCGCATCTGGGCCATGAAGTCGGGCTGAAAGGGATCAACGAACTTGCCCCAGTAGCCCCTGGTGCCTTCGATAGGCGGACCGTCTGCGTTAAAGATGACGGTGTAGGGTGTCTTTTTCCTGGTCCACAGCATGTGGTCCGAATGGTTGCCGAGAGTGTTGATACCCCAGGCGGGAAGACGCTCCGTTGTGATCTGGTAGAAGGACTGTTGCCAGTCGCCGCCATATTTCAGCATCAGGTTATGCTTCGAGAAATTGAAGCCTCGGGCATTCTTCCCGAAGTAGTAATAGCCCGCCATGTTGCCCATCCAGCTCAGATAAAAGGCTTTGTTGGCTTCGTCGTCTGGTGGCAGCCCCTCGAACCAATGCTTTCGCTCGTCGATGATGGTGGCGTCGCCGATGCCCACGCCGTCGATGCCGAGTGAAAAGAAAAGGTGGCCGTCAGGATCAACGAGCTGCCATTTGCCTTCGTGCTTCGCAGTGCGAAAAAAACCCGTGGCTTCGAGCTGTGGACCGTCTTTCCATCCACCGAAGCGATCCCATGACGCCGGTGCTTGGGTGGAGGCGAGATGCATGGACTCTTCGTCTCTACGGGAGAGCATCTCTGCGACGGAGTGAGTTTTGCCCGGCCAATCCCGATGGATGAACTGCCCGAACCGGTCGATCAATGGAAACGGTTTCTCGGGTGCTGGCTCCAGTTTGTTGGGCGTGCCTTCAAGTCGCAAACTGCCGACCTCGAAGGTGAGCGGTTTTTCGAGTTTGAAGAGGAAGAAGGTGATTTTGGAGACGTGCTCCAAATGAAACGTCTTTTCTTGGAAAAACGGGATGCCTCTCATGCCGATCAAGTCTTCCTTCTTGATGCCGTGATACTCCACAAACGGCAGCAACGGAATGCGGACCTCCTTGGTCTCGCCTGCCTTCAAATAAATGCCGGTGGTGCGGTCGAGTTCTTTGGCACCCGGCATGTCCTTGGGCCGGCTGTCAATGCGGCACTGGAGCTGCATGGAGTCCGTCTGCGGATTCTTCAGCGTGAACACAAGGTCGCCATATTGCGAGACATCAAGTCCATCCGTCATCGGAAAGGTCACTCCAGGCCAGTCAAGGCCGGTTCTGGCGACGACCTTCAGGGCAGGTCCTTTGTGGCCGTTAACGAGCGACATCTGAACGGCTCTCGGCTGGACTTGCTTGAGCGTGGCCTCTTGAGAGAAATCGAGGAGGACGCGGTCAGCAGCGTGAGCTGTGGACAGCGAGGCAAGGAGAAGGAGGGAGAGGATTCGCATGGGATGTGATGAATGAAGGGCGGTCTTTACCTGTGGCTAGTCGGCCTTCGGCTTGCCCTTGCCTGGCTTCTCATAAGCCGTGGCACCGGGGAACGCGGGTGGGACCATCTGCGCATCCCAGCCTTTGATGCTTTCGCTCATGGCTTTCACCGTATCCGGTTTGTCGCCTTGCAGGTTGGTCTTTTCACCGACGTCAGTTTTCAGATCGTAAAGCGACAACTGGTTGCCGCCGAGTTTCACCAGTTTGGCGTCTCCCTCCCGCATGGCCATGCTGGGGCCGGTGCGCCAGAAGAGTTGTGCATGAGCCGCCTCTTTCTTCTCGCCGCTGAGGTAGGGAATGAGATTCATGCTGTCGTAGATCTTGTCGGTCGGCATGGTGACGCCTGCCACGGCCAGCGATGTGGCGAAGACATCCAGCGAACTGACCGGCAGATCGTAGTTCGCACCGGCTGGCAGCTTGGCGGACCACTTCACCACGAAAGGCACGCGCATCCCGCCCTCATAGACATCCCCTTTGCCGCCGTGAAGGGGAGCGTTGTTTGAGCCATTTCCTTTGCTGCCAATTGGGCCACCATTGTCGCTGAAGAAAAAGACCAGCGTGTTTTGATCTTGTCCCGAAGCACGCATCGAATCCAACGCAGCACCGATGGCATCGTCCATCAGGCTGACCTGGGCAGCATACTTGCGCCGCAATGGATCGGCGATGGCGGCAAATTGAGCGAGGCGCTCTGCGGTCGGCTCGTTCGGCATGTGCGGCGCGTTGAAGGCGAGGTAAAGGAACCATGGCTCGCTCTTGTGCCGCTTGATGAAATCCGCAGCTTCGTTACCCAGCGAGGTGGTGAGATGCTCCTTGATCTCCACTGGCTTGCCGTTGCGTTCGATGGGCACGGTGTATTCGTTTTTGATGTCCACCTTCCAGTTAAGGAATTTGTGGCCTCCACCGATGAAGCCAAAGGTCTCCCCGAAGCCACGATTCTCCGGCCGAAACTCAGGTGCTGCACCGAGGTGCCATTTGCCGATCCAGCCTGTCTTGTAGCCAGCCTTGCCGAGATACTCTGGCAACAACTTTTCACTCAGCGGCAGACCCTCTTTGTGATCGGCTGGATTGTAATACGGATTGAGTTGATGCCCGAAGCGATGCTGATAGCGCCCCGTCATCAACCCCGCCCGCGTTGGACTGCAAAAGGGATGCGAGACATATCCGCTGGTGCAGTGCATGCCCTCGGCAGCCAGTCGGTCGAGATGCGGCGTGGGGATGTCTTTGCAGCCTTGGAAACCCACATCCCCATAGCCGTGATCGTCCGAGACGATGAGAAGGATGTTGGGTTTGTCGGCGGCTTGAGTCTCACGCAGGCTCGCTGAGGCGCTGAGACAGATGAGAAGGAAAAGGGATAATCTTTGAGGTTTCATGTTAAGGTGTACTGTTGGAAAGTGTTGTGGGTCAGTATTCTGGGCTATTTCAACTGCGCCCGCAGTTGCTCCAGGTGCGCTTTGGTGACTTCAGGATTGGCTTTCGCAACGTTCACAGCTTCGTGCGGATCGTTGTCGTGATCGTAGAGTTCTTCGGCGAACGGCGTTTCATCCAGCGCCCGGCGGTCCAGCCAGGCAGTGTAGCGGTAGCGATCCGTGCGGATGCTGTAGCCCATGAGATGGTTGTTGAAGAGCTCCGCATCGTAACGCGCACCGTGCTCCAGTTTGAGCCTGGCTTCCACCGCTTCAATCACGGGGCCGAAGTAGGTGCCGCGCATGGCCGTCGAAAGCGGGCGTGCAGCCCACTCACGCAAGGCAGGTGACGGGAACTGGCTCAAGGCGGCACCTTTCCATTTTTGCTCGGGGTCCTTGAGCAATGGCACGAAGCTTTTGCCTTCGAGAGCGTGGGGCACTGGCAGGTGGACCAGTTCGCAGAGCGTGGGATACACATCGACGAACTCAACAAGTGCCCGCGTTCCCTTCCCTTTGGCGGCCATGGTTGGTGCGCTCACGATGAGTGGTGCGCGCGTGGCGACTTCATAGTTGGTGGCTTTTCCCCAGATGCCATACTCTCCGAGATGCCAGCCATGGTCACCCCAGACGACGACGATGGTGTTCTCGCGCAGACCGAGTGCATCCAGCTCCGCGAGCACGCGGCCGATCTGTGCGTCCACGAAGCTGGCACAGGCATAGTAGGCGCGCAGCAGTTCGCGGCTGCTGCGTTCATCAATCGGACCACTCGTCGGCACCAGCGTGCGGGTGCGCAGTTCAAAGGAGCTGTGCCTCGCGATGCTCGGCGCATCCTGCGGCGGATTCGGTGTGTCGGTCAGCGTCAGCTTCGCCGGATCGTAGAGATCGAAGTATTTCTTCGGTGCGACGAAGGGCAGATGCGGCTTCACGAAGCCCACGCCGAGAAAGAATGGTTTCCCCTTCAATTCGCGCAAGGTCGCGATGGCAGCATCAGCAGTCCGGCCATCCGGGTACTCGCTGTCGCCAGAGTCGGCACTTTCCCAGGCTGGGTCCGCTCCCATGCCTTGGAGTTGTTCGCTCCTGCCATACTTGGCCTCGGATTCCTCCCGCCGCTTTTTGGCGGTGGCGATGCTCTCCGGCAGCTTGTACTCCTGGCCCTTGGGCAGCTCATTGACCTTGTGACTCCATGAAATGGCGTCGTCGGTTTGTCCGGCATGGAAAACCTTGCCCACATACAGCGACGTGTAGCCATTCGCTTTGAAATGCTGCGGCAGCGTCACGACATCCGGCACTGTGTTGCGGAAAAAGGTGTCGATCTCCTCAATCTTGAGCGTGTCCGGCCTCAGTCCGGTGAGCATGCACGCCCGCGATGGGCCGCAGATGGCATACTGGGTGTAGGCGCGTTCAAAGCGCAGTCCCGTGCTCGCAAGTTGATCGAGATGAGGCGTTTTAACTTCTTGGTTGCCATAGCAGCCCAGCTCAGGCCGAAGATCATCAATGGCGATGAAGAGCACGTTGGGCTTATTCCGGGCTGCCTTGGCCGAGGCGGGCTTGTCGGCGGCATGCGTCTCATGCAGAGTCGCGCAGACACAGAGGAAGGTGAGATGGAACCGCAGAACGCGGGCAAACATGGGAGTCATCCCCCTATCACTGCCGAGACTTCAAAAACCTCACGTCCTCTTTCATAAAAATTAACCTTCACTCTTCCGTCGGTGTGCCTGCTGCGTGCAGCGCCTTGATTTCCGTGGCGGTGAGTGCGGCGTTGAAGATGGCCAGCTCATCCATGCGACCATTCAAATTACGCACGGCGAACTGCGCGTCATTGGCCTTGAAGGGCAGGCCCCAGCTCCCGATCTCGGCAGCACCAATGCGCAGCGTGGCGATGTGAAACTTGTCTGGAATTTGCTCCCGACTGAGTTCCACGCCATTTAGAAAGTGGGCCACCTCTCGCCGTCCAGGATCGTACGTGGATGCAAGATGCAGCCATTTGCCGCTCATGGAGTCCTGCCAAAACGGCGGCGAGTAATAAAGGCGATGCAGCCCGCGGTCGCCTGGTTTCATCGGTTCCTTCGTGTCATCCACCATCACGGAGAGCATGAGCTTCCCATCCTCCCGGATCTGCCAGTGCGGCTCGCCCGTGTTGTAGTTGTCACCCATAAACAGCGCGTTGTAGAGACGGCTGAGACTGTCGATCCGCACCCAGGTGGCGAAGGTGAATGCGCTGAACTCGCCGGGTATTTGGACGCGGGCACGGGCATCAGGTCGCTTAACATCCAAGGCGCTTTTTTTTGCATCGAACCGTCCGGGAAGACGATTGGCAAAACCAAGCAGGATCGCATCGCAAGGCTTGCTGCCATCCGCATGCAGTGAGCGATCATGCAACGCCGTATCCGTCCAGTCCTCAGCGGCCATCGGATAGTAGGCGATGAGGCGGGGATCGCGGCGAAGCTTTCGAGAATGCTCTTCCCATTGCGCAAACTCGCGGCGCTCGCGTTCGGCATCGCCGGAGCGGATCTCGCTGAGTCCAGCAGAGGCCGGAGCCTGATCGCTGAGAGTTGCTTTCAGCCCATCGGGCTTGAGTTGCAGCGCATCGCCACCCAGCACTTCACGCGCTGCACCCTTGCTAGGATGAACAATGACCTTCCCCTCCAAAACTTGAACTTGAGAAGCTCCCGGCTGCACGGAAAGAGCGAACTCAGTGCCCAGGTCCTCCACTTCCCCCTGCGCAGTGAGAATGCGAAACCCACGCGCTGCCGGCGGCACCACGGCACGGAGATGACCGCTGACGCAGGTGGCCCCCCAGGCGGAGGTTATGTCCAGTTCCGCCGGCCCTTGCACGACCACGGTGGCTCCGCAGAAAAAATCAATCTGTATCAGGCCAGACTGCAGTCTCAGCTTTCCTTCAGCAAGCAGATCTCCAGATCGCCTAGCTGTCTCGCCTTCAGCCCACTCGGGTTGCAGCACACGACGAACCACGGCATAACCCTGCATGGTGGTCTCTTCGCTCTCAGACTTCGCCATACCCGAAATGGGTATCTTTTGCGGCCAAAGCCAAAGCGTGGCCAGCACGGCGATGGATGCCGCCAGCGCCACCGGCAGCCATGTCGAACGCCACCGAGTTGCAGGTTTTGCCTCCAGTTGGTTCGGCCGCCAGGCCTCAATAAGAGGCGACACGTCCGCAGCCTTTGCACGCAATTGCGCATCCAGCCGCAGGTAGCGCCTCAGTCTCTCACGTGCTCCAGAATTCGTCCGCAGATGCTCCTCGAATGCCCCGAAAGCATCGGCATCGAGAGTCCCGTTCACATAAGCCTCAATCCATTGCTGCTCTTGTTCGCTCTCGAAGTTCATGCGTGTTCCTCCTGTTTAAGAGAGGCCTCCATGCAATGCATCAGATCCTGGCGGATGCGGTTCAGCGTCATGTAGAGGGTGTTGGGCCGGCGGCCTTGCTTTGCCGCGATGTCAGTGATCTGCACCCCCGGCGTATAGGCGAGCATGACGAGCTCACGCTTCGCCTCCGGCAGTTTTTCCAGACAAGCATCCAGCGCCCGCTGCTCCCGGCTGCCCAGCGCGGCCGCTTGCGAGACCTCCGCCTCAGCCTGCGCCTCATCTGCCAGCAGTTCCATGATGCTCTCGCTAAAGACCAGCCGGTCCCGCGCCATTTTCCGTCGATACGCCAGCACCTCAAAGCGCGCCACGACGCAGGCCCACTTCATAAAAACCGTATTCAGATCAAACTGCGCAAACTTCCGCCACAGCGCCAGCGCCGTCCGTTGCATGACCTCATCCACATCCTCCCACGAAGGCAGCAGCGACCTCGTAAAAGCACGCAGATCCCCCTCGTGGCGTGCGAATAGCGCGACAAAGGTTTCGTAGTGGTCAGAGTTGTCCGAGTCCGGTGGCATCGAACGAATACTGCCACCATTGCCGAAACCTCACACCCGAAATGATCGAATTGAGGCGGCTTTGAAGCCAGTCTCTCAGCAGGAGGAGCGTTGGTATTGCCGTAAATGAGCATGAGACTTCAGTGCGCCATGCTAAATTCCGGCGTGGAAATAACAGGCAAGCGACCGGGATCACTTTGAAGCTGAATCAGCAATAGCTAAAAAAGAACTCGATGATGGCTTGCCGCCACCATCGAGCTTTATTTTCTTCATACCGACAATCCGACATGGGTATCAAGCAGGCCATGCAGAGCCTCCGTGCGTTTCGGCAACTCCACCAGATTGCCTTCCTTCAACGATTCGGTGAACGCGTTGAACAAACTCCACACATTTCGTCCTTCAAAGGCATCATGCCTTGGCTCGCGCCACTCGTGAAGCACAGGTGGGATGAGACGGTTGCTGCAGACGCCGACATCTGTGGCGCGGATGACGAGGTCATGGGCTTCGATGTCGGTGATCTCGGCTTCTTTATAGGCAGCGATACGTTTGTCCTGATCATGCCATTTGGCGAGCAGAATTCCGATGGACCGGCTGACCAATTGAGGCAGGTCGCGCACGATGAAGCGGGTGTGTTTGCGGGCGAATTTGATCTCGCCACTGAAGCTCAAATTATCGCAAACCAGAACTGCGGCCCCGGCGACGATGCCTGCGGGAAACGTTTTGTCGTGGCTGTTGCGCAGTCCGAGCACCCAGCAGTAGTCGTCGCTGGATTTCTGGGCATGAACTTCCATAAGACCGAAGTAGCGCTGGCCCTCGTGGGACAGCGAGTGGGCTTGCGTACCGATGCGCAGATTGGTGGTGGCCAGTGTGCGCTGGACGGTGGTGATGAGCTGATGATGGGAAATGGGACACCAGCTTTCGGTGGAGCGTGGTGTCCTGACTTTGCTGACTTCATCAAGGGCAACGTTTTGAGCACCGCAATGGAGGATTAGGTTAGGGGCTCTGCGAGAGGTGATAACGGCTTGAGGTTCAAGATTTGCAATCATGATGGTGTTATGGTTTGGGGTTGAAAACGTCAGGAAAAAAGACGCTCGATTCTTTTGATGACAGGAACTGCGAGTAACCGGGCCGCAAGCTCGCCTGAGCTGGTCCAGTAGCGATCACCCGCCACTTCCCGCCACTCGACCTTGATGGTGCCGAGCGGGGTGATGATCGTGGCTCGTTTGAGTCGCTCGTGTTTGTCGAAGACAATGGACGAAATGCGTTTCATGAAATGACAAGAGCCAGACACACCGATGAGGGCGCGTCTGGCTCTTTTGGGTTTGGCGTAGGGTCAGATCTTCAGACCTTGGATGGACCTGAGCGTGGAACGGACAGACTGCATTTCGCGGGCACTGGCCTTCTGGTCCCGGTTGATGGTTTTGAGTTTCACGGACAGATCACGCAGCAGGTTGAATCCATCGTTGAACTTGTCTCGGATGAGCAAGGTCAAATCGATGGCTTCTTCCACGGCGTTTTTGGGTTCGTTGGTCGCATTTCCTTCGGAAGTGGGGTTCGTGATCATGGGTGGGGATGGTGGTGGTGCTGGCGGAAGAACAGGCCGAGATGGAGGCATGCTCACCGGAGCGGGTTGTGGGTTTGCTGGGGGCGGGGTGCTGGCTCCATCAGGTCGCAGTGGCATCACGATCATCTGCCTGCCTTTGTTGTGGAAACGCAGCGGGGCGATTTGATCAATGATACTGATGGTGTTGAGACCGTAATCGAGGGCCTTGATGAAGAAGCGTCGACTCAGGAAGATCAATGCTTCTGGACCCTGAGCTTTGGCATCGGGCACAGGGACTCGCGTGTAAGGCTCGTTGCAGTTGTCTTTGCCGAGGAGCAGCAATTGCCCCTCTTTGCATTCCACACCGATGCTCTGGTACTTCTCTGGATCGTGACAAGGCATGCGCTGGATGAGCTTGGAGAGCGCTTCCAGTTTTGCCGGGTCGAGCGTGAAGTGTGTCTTGGCGTCGTCTGGGTTAGGGATGGTTTGCCGCCAGTTGGGATAGTTCCCTTCGATCTGCTTGCTGATGAACCTCCAGCGTCGGCTGCTGAGCTGGACTGTCTTGTCGTCCGCCTTGAGCTGCCATTCGCCGTCGTTGTTGAATTCCTTCCAGCCGAGGAATTTATTGTTTGGAATGATGACGGAGTGCTTCAAAGGCAGCGCAAAGGAGTTTGCGCTGTACAGATGCTTGCCATCGGTGCCGACGATGTAGTTGGCCTTCGGGTTGCTGGCGTCGATGAAGGCACCATTGAGAACATACCGCGTGCTGTCGATGCTGGCGCATTCCATCGCTTCGTGGATGGAGCGGCGCAGTTCGGGCGGCAGCGGGATGGCCTCGCCAGGAAGGCGCGGTGTCAACGGAAACTCCGCAAGTGGGATGAGTTTCACTTTGGATTCGCCGAGATTATCAGCCAGGGCGAATTTGATGACGGGTCCCCCCGGTGTGGTATCAATGAGCAGGCTCTCATTGCGATTACAGTTCTTGGTGAGTTGAACGAGCTGGTCATGAGGAATAAACACCGTCATGGCAGGTCCTGTGGCGGGATGTTCGAGACGCACAGTGACGAAGCGGTCGAGATCGGTGCTCGTGAGAGCAATCCAACCATCGGCCGTACGCTCGACTTTAACGTACTGCAGGATGGGCAACGTGGATCGTGGATTGATCACTTTGCCGAGTCCTACAAGGGCGGGTTTCAATTCCGCAATGGGTAGTGAGATGGGATTCATGAGTGTAGGCTTTGGGATTGTACGCAAACAAGTCCAGGCGCCGTTGATGGCACCTAGGCTTGAGCGTGGGTTGTCGTGTTGTACTATTCCTCAGCTTCAGGTTTGTACTTTAGCGGGGCGGTGGTGCATTCGGCGGCGCGAATGTCCGCACGAGCACCCAGGTAAACCGGCTGGTAGATGCTGCCGGAGTCTTTGAATGCGTACAGATAGCGGCACTCCACCACTGTTCCCGGTACAGGAACATCGTGGTTGGGTGGAATGGTGACGTTGCCAGCGGGGCGTACTTTGTCGCCCTCGAACAGGATCAATGAAACGCTGCGCTTGTCGTTCACCTTGGTGACGATGAACGATGCTGTCTCGTGGAACTTGTACTTGAACTGGCTGCCACCACTGTTGGGGCGGCCGGCAGTGTACGGCGCGTCCTTGTGTTTGAACACCACGCCTTCCTTTCCTTCCTGCTTGAACCGCTGGAGCTGGCCAGCCGTTTCAAATGGGAAGATGACCTCGACCAAACGGATGTGCGGATGGTCGAAGGCGTTGAGCATGTCGCGCATCCGCAAATAGCGCACCGCGAAGCCCAAAGAACGCATGTCCTCGGGGCCGATGGTGAGCAAGTCGAAGGCATGGAAGGTTTCTCCCACGGTTTCACCATCGAGGAGGAAGTCGCGAGGGTATTGGGCGGCTTCGCGGGCGATGGATTCAGGGATGGCCGTGGGAAATCCCAGGCGATTGATGCCGGAGATCTGGTTGCCATCCTTTTTGATCAGCAGCCGACGGCCATCGATCTTCTCCTGCATCCAGTAGTCCGGATTGAGCAGCACCTCGGCGAGCTGCTGCTCATGCAGAGGATTGAGGAGCTGGCAGTGAATGCCGGTGTGCTGGTTTTGAGACTCCGGAGGCGCAGTGACGACGCCGTCGGCGCCGGGTTTGTAGCCCTTCGCCATTTTTTCCTGGATCAATTTGTCGTAGATTCCCTTGGCAATCGGGTAAGCGACCGGCGTTTGTGTTTTGCTGCCGGTACTGAGTGTGGTGCCGCGACGGCCATAAGCGAAGTGTACGTGATAGCCGTCGTCCTTGGGGCAGATGCTGGCTTGGTACACTTTATCGGAGGGACCTTCGCGATAGTACAGGGAGATGCTTTCCATGAGTTGTGTTCCTTTCTTGAAATGAAAAAAGCCGGACGATCCTGCGATCATCCGGCTCTGGGGTTGAGGTGTTGAGAAGTGGGTTCCGCGTCAGTAGTTGTAGGGATCCCGGCGCTGGTGCTGCTGGCGCAAGCGCATCGTGAGGATCGATTTCCCGATGGAAATCAGCCCGCAAATGAGGCCGATGACCAGCAGCGCTGAAAGCGGGACGAGCACCATGTTGGAGGTGGTCCGCGTAATGAGATCGATCCAGACATTGAACTGCTTCAATGCCAGCGTGACCAGCGGTGCCACCAGCAAGGCGGGCACCGCAAGTCCAAGGGCGAGACGCAGGTTGAATTTGAACCATTCGCGCAGGATGCCCCGCGGTGAGATCCAATATTCAAACCGGCGGCAGGTGAAGCAGACGACTTCTGCCGAACGCTCAATGGCACTGAGCTGAGGCAAGTCCTGATCGACCACCGGTTCGCTGAGCGGCTCAGGCTGCCATCGTTTGACGACGATCTGACTGACCTGTTTCGCCCACGTGGTGGCGGGCACCGTTGGGAGCTGCCGGGGCAGCGGTGGGGACTGTTCGTCCCAGTCTTGTTGTTCCATCATAGTACTGGCGGGTTTTGGCCCCGAGGGCCGTTCCGATGACAAACAACAACAGGGCTCCGCACGCGAGACTGCCTGTGGCAATCTTCCAGCGGTCGGCGTTTGCCTGCTGTTCCGACATTTGTTCTTCGAGTTTGGAGATCTTGGCCCGATATTCCGGACCGAGGTCCGGCAGTGGGGGCGGCGGATCGTCGAAGAACCAGCCAGCGTGCATGTTCGGGGCGAACAGCATCAGCAGGCCAGTGATGAGGATGAGATGTTTCATTGTGGGTGTGGGGGATGAGCCGCAGACCAGTGCTCGTGTTGAGCACCGGCCTGCAGCGGGGTTTAATGCCAGCGGCGGCATTCGTTGAAGAACTCGCAACTTGAGCAGTGCATCCCAGGTGAAGGGATGAAGTCGCGACGCTGCAATCCTTCGAGGTAGGCCTCCATTTGCCGGAACAGCCGGGTCTGTTGCGGTGGGCTCATGGCTGGCAGTGTGGTGATGACCACCTTGGGGTTCTTGAGTTTGACCAGGTGATGCAACTGCATGCCGGCTTCCTGCGAGCCGGTGTTGTGCCGGTACAGGATGGCGTAGCTGCTGGTTTGGATCTCAGTGGTGTGGGCGACCTTGTCGGCGTTGGGAGTGGTGGCGCTGGTCTTGTAGTCGATAATCTGGCGTTGCTGCACCAGATCGAGGATGCCGATGAGACGGGGCAGCCCATGCTGCTGCAAATCGGCCTCTACCGGGACTTCCACGGCGTCAGGTTTGATGGCGGCAGGGAGGTGGCTTTCACGCAGGTAGGTATCTAGCAGACGCCAACCGGTGGTTTTGTCGGCCTCTTCCTCCCCGGGTTCCCATTTCACCGATCCCTCGGTATCGTCCGCCCAGGCTGTCTGGTAGGTCTCATGGACCACCTTGAGCGAAAGCGGCTGCTGCACCCAGCGCGCCTTGTTCCAGGCCTTCAATACGGCGTGAACCGCATTGCCGAGATGGAGAGAGGCTGTTTTGGGCTTCTTGAGCTTGAGCACGTAGCGGAAGTAGAACTTCAGCCGGCATTGCAGGAACAGCGACAGCCGGGAGGCTGACACGGTTGCCTGCAATGCGGTGAGGACGTCCTGCTCGCTGCGCTCTGGTGGTGAGGCAGCGGGCGTGTTCATGCGGCTTGGGCGTTGGTGGGTTGCTGCTGCCAGCGGGTCTGGCGGGGAGCGGGCTTCCCCGCCATGACGAGCAGATCCTCGATCAACTGGGAGGCCTGCATCTTGTTGAGCTGCTTGACGCCGATGCCGAAGAGCTGCTGGGACAGATCCTCCGCCACCTGCTTGGTGATGCCGGGGTTTTCGTTGACGATGCGCAGGATGAACCCGCGCTGCCCGTCGGTGCAGTTCCAGCGGTCGGCGCTGGGTTGTGCAGTTACGCGGCCACTGCCATTGACGGGCTGAGCACGTTCCTTTTGCTGGGGCGCAGGGCGGCTGTTGCCGTTGGTGCTGGCTGCCGGGACAAAGCCTGGCTGCTGGATTTCCTGATCGACGGACTGC
Organism: Prosthecobacter sp.; assembly: GCF_044222345.1. Taxonomy (GTDB): domain Bacteria; phylum Verrucomicrobiota; class Verrucomicrobiia; order Verrucomicrobiales; family Verrucomicrobiaceae; genus Prosthecobacter. The sequence continues at coordinate 207,926 of NZ_JBGANL010000002.1, read as the reverse complement.
TGCAAGAGCTGGTAAAGCTTCTGCACTTCGGCTTCGACCTGGGTGATGTCGCTGAGTTCGACTTCAACGGAGGCGCTGAAGCTGTGGCTGCTGTATTGGGGCAGTCCGAGTTTTTTGCTGTAATTGGCGCTGAGTTTGATGGCCATGGTGGTGTGTCTCCTGATGTGGGGTGGGTGTGCTTGGGTGGATGAAGAAGCCGCCACATGGCCCGACAACAAAACACCCGGTCCCTCTCGCGAGAGAACCGGGTGGGTGAAGTGGGATACAGTGACGACGTGGTGCGGCTAGCAAGTGGTGCCAGCCTCCTGAATGCGGCCCTGAGCCGGGACGCTCATCTGCGTGGCAGCGATGCTCCATCCCTGCGTGTGTTGCAGGGAAGATGTGAGCAGATCGTTGACCAGTCGCGTCATGGGACGGCGTAGGCGCCGGCCTTCATGATACAACGCGCAGACAATGACCCGGTTGATGCAGGGCGAATAATGGGTTCGCCGGGGCATGGGGGTGGATGAAAGTGGCCGGGGTAAAGCCCGACCTCTCAAGTTCTTATAACGCGAAAGAGGAACAAATTGCAGTTCACCTTGCGGGCAGGCCAGGGGTGGAGGTGTCTGCATGGGTGTCCAGACAAGAAACTGGCCGGGGATGTTGCTCCGCAAAAGTGGCCAAGAAGTGGCCAAGGTACATTTTTTCGGCGTTTCGTCGTCCCACCTAAAATTCGTCATTTCTCCTTCGCAAGTGCCGGAGACAGGACTCGAACCTGCACTAGTTTCCCAACCAGATCCTAAGTCTGGCGCGTCTACCAATTCCGCCACTCCGGCATGGAGTTGCATCGGGCATGATTCCGTGCGGACACCCATGCTGCAAATGAATTATCGCTGGCGCAGCAGACGGGTGGCGATCCAGCCGGTGAACAGAACGGTGCACAGCGGCATGAGCCCGACTTTGAGGTTGGCACCGATCCAGGGCAGCCAGCCACTGGTATAGGTGGTCAGGGCGCTGAAGTATTTCAGGCCAAAGACCCAGCCACCATGCAGGCCGATGCCGGCCCACAATGCTCCCGTTTGCATGCGCGCTTTGGCCAGCACCCAGCCAACGGCGAAGAGCGTGGCAAATTCAGCGAGAAGAAAGTGCACATCGCCAAAGCCTGCGGCGATTTGTCGGAGTACGAGGAATCCACTGCTCCAGGTGACGGCGGCATCGCTGATCTGCCAGCCTTCCGGGGGTTTGAGGAAATGTACCAGGGCAAAGACGAAAGTGAGTGAGAGCAGGGCTTTCGTCTCCTTCATGGTGCGCAGCAGCAGGCCCAGCAGCAGACCACGGAAGAAAAACTCCTCCACGATGCCAGCACCGAGTGCGGCGGTGATGGGTTCCCCCAGTTTCCACCAGCGTGGGTCGGGGCGCAGTTGATAGGCGCCGATCTTGAGAAAAATGAACCCGAGCGCGAGCAGCAGGCCAGAGGCCAGAACAAAACCGACGGCCCACTGTTTGAGCCCCGTGCTGAACGGACGCCAGGCGGGCAGCAGGGCGCGCTCCAGCCGCACCCAGCGCATGAAGGGCCAGATGAAGACCAGAGCGCAGACGAGCACGGCACGGTTGAAGTAGCGCGTAAACTGCGCCCGCTCGATTTCTGAGAGCAGCCACTTCACCAGCCCGGCGTCATGCAGGGATGAAGTGGAAAGCCAGCCGTGGGCTGCTTTGCCAAGGTGAAACAGCGGCGCGGACAGCAGCGCTCCGCCGAGCATGACGGCGAGAAGATAGAGCAGGAGTTTGGGCAGGGCAGGGGAACTGCCGGGGCTGGCGGCTTGCATGGGAGCGATACTAGCGCATCCTACGCGCTCTCAATGACCAAAAACCAAATCCACGAATGGCATGAACGTCTCGAAGACGGTCGCAAACAATACATCCGCGCCTATTGGAACTCGCGCGAATGGCAGTTTCGCTATGCCCATCCCGATGGCGAGGCATGGATGCCCTTGGAAAATCCACCCCCGGAGCGCTGGCTGGAGCTGCGCGATCTGCTCTTCCGCAAGTATCAGCGTAAAAAGCTGCCGTGGAAATATGTCGTCGATCTGGACAAGAAGCTGGAGGACATGGGGATCAAGCTTGAGGAAGACGAGCCGCAGTCAGAGGACGAATGACGTCCCGTCAATGGGCAGCGACGTTCGTTTTGATCTCAGAAGTCACGCCTCCGCCGTAGGCTGCGCCAAAACGCATGCCCACCTGCACCTCGGGGAAAAGAAAACGACGGCTTGCGCGTGCACTGCGCCGCCGTGAAACAATCCCAAGCAAGGCCAGCACGATGCCCCCACCAGCCAGAAAGATGGGAACCGCCAGCGCGAAAGGCTTTTCACCTCGTTGCAGCCAGAGTGACTGCTTCAGCCGCACGCTCTCCATGCTGCGCAGCCGGTCCATCCAGTAGCGCGTGGCCTGGATGAGCCTCTCTTCGAGTGTGAGCTTGGTGTCGGACTGGATGCGGCGAGCCTCCTGGATGATCTCGACGAGATCGGCTGCCGGGTAGCGGTCCCAGAAATCCGGAGAAAAAGACATCGCATTGCTGTTGCTGGCGCGGTCGTAGGCCATCAGCACGGCAGACCGCGTCCCGCTCCATTCACGTCTCGTGATCTGGGCCTGTCGCCGGACGGTGAGCCCCGAAGGCATGAAACTCGTGGCTTGGAACCACGCATCGCATTTCAAATTTTGGGAAAACTGTTTGAACTCCTCGGCGAGCACCCGGTGGCTTTCAGAGGTGAGCGCCCGGGTCTCATCGCGAATACCGTCTGCAGGTGGCGCAGTCTGGGCCACACTCCACCCGACCATGGCAAGCCAGATCCCGGCGCAAACCGGGAAAAAAGGGCATCGTTTGAGGTGGGGTGCGTATCGCATGTCCGCACGTAGTTTGTCCCAGACCGGGCCTGAGGGCAACTTCCGCCGCGCCAGCTCCCTCATCTTCAGCCTATCTAAAGGGTGGTTGGAGAGGGTTTTTGAGGCGGTTTTGAGCGAGCTTGTGAAATTTTTCACAAAATCGCCTTGCCGCTCTTTGGGCAGCATAGATAGATACCCCTCACGCACGCTACCAGCCCCCTGCTTTTCATGCCCACTGTCACCCGAGAATACGAGGCCCCGGATACCGCCGCCAAAGCGGCCCGGCAGCTCGAAGCTGTGGAAGAAGCCACGACGGACATCGTCGGGGAGAAACTGGTGCTCAACATGGGGCCAAGCCATCCGGCCACCCACGGTGTGTTGCGGCTGATTCTGGAACTCGACGGCGAAATCATCACCAAGTGTGATCCCGATGTCGGCTTCCTGCATCGTGGCGACGAAAAAATCGCCGAGAACATGCACTACAACCAGTTCGTGCCTTACACGGACCGGCTGGACTACCTGGCACCGCTGGCGAACAACGTCGCTTATGCCCTCGCGGTGGAAAAGCTCATGGGCTGGGAAGTTCCCGAACGTGGCCGCGCGATCCGTGTGATCTGCTGCGAGCTCGCCCGCATTTCCGCCCACATGCTCGGAGTCGGGGTGTTTGCCATGGATGTCGGCGCGATGACCGTGTTCCTCTACACCTTCACTGAGCGCGAAAAGATCTACAATCTGTGCGAGCAGCTCACCGGCGCGCGCTTCACCACCAGCTACACCCGCGTGGGTGGGCAGATCCGCGATCTGCCCAATGGCTTTGTTGGTGCCGTGAAAACCTTCCTCGATCAGCTGGAGCCGGTGATCGATGAGATCGACAAGCTGCTCTCACGCAATCGCATCTTCATCGACCGTACGCAGGACATCGGCATCATCTCCAAAGAAGACGCCATCGGCTATGGTCTCACAGGGCCGAATCTGCGTGGCTCGGGTGTCGAGCATGACCTGCGCAAGGCGCATCCTTATCTCGATTACGACAAGTACGACTTCGACGTGCCCGTCGGCTCCAAGGGCGACTGCTATGATCGTTATCTCGTCCGTATGGAAGAGATGCGCCAGAGCGTGCGCATCCTCCGGCAGGTGTTCGCCACTTTGCCCGAAGGCCCCATCAATGTGGCCGACGCCAAAGGGCTGCTGCCAAAGAAGGAAAAAGTGCTGATGAAAATGGAGGAGCTGATCCACCACTTCATCATCTCCACCCAGGGCATTGATGCTCCTGCGGGAGAAGTTTATTTTGCCGCCGAAAACCCCAAGGGAGAGCTCGGCTTCTACATCAACAGCACCGGCGGCGGAGTCCCGCACCGCTTGAAAATCCGCGCCCCCTCCTTCCTCAATCTCAGCATCATCTCCAAGCTGATCCCAGGCCACATGCTCAGCGACATTCCTGCAGTGCTTGGCAGCCTGGACTTCGTCATGGGCGAATGTGACCGCTGATTCATCCTAACCATTTCATCCGAGACACTCCCCCGCATGGCCTTTGAAGTTCCAGCCGAATTGGAAAAACGCATGGACGAGGCGATCTCGCATTACCCCGTTTCCAAACGCAGCGCCGTCCTACCCCTGCTGCATCTCGTGCAGGAGCATTTCCGCTTCATCAGTGAAGAGGCTGTGAACTGGGTGGCCGCCAAGCTCTCTCTTGAGCCGATTCAGGTGCTCGAAGTCGTCACCTTCTATCCGGGCTTCCGTCAAACCGCTCCCGGCAAATACCACATCCGGGTGTGCCGCACGCTCTCATGCGCCATGGCAGGGAGCTACGAACTGATGGACGCGCTTTGCAAAGCCGGCAACATCGACCGCTCGCACACAGATCATCATCATCCCATCGCGGTCAGCGCCGATGGCAAGTACAGCATTGAATTTGCCGAGTGTCTTGCGAGCTGCGGCTTTGGTCCGGTCTGCATGATCGAGGACGACTTCTACGAGAAAGTCGATCCCGCCAAAGCCGGTGAACTGCTCGCCCAACGCGCCTGATCCAGACATGAAAAAGCGCAGCGGTTTGCCGCTGCGCCTCTTGGGTCACCTGCTGGCAGGTTCTCTCACTTGCTCCGCCAGGACACAACGTCATCCGGCGTCTGCTGTTTCAAGTCCTGACCCCAGCTGTAGATGGCGACTTCCAGAGGAAGCTTCTGCGGCGGCGGGCTGATCGCGTTGGCTGAAATCTTGGGGTCTGAGTTGCCCAAGTCTGGATTGGTCACCTGGAGGTCGCCGTTGGTGTCAAGCAGCACGTAATAGACGGTGCCCCAGAGATCGACCAGCTTGTAGGGAGGCTGGGCGTTGACCAGGCCAAACTTGCCATTCCTGGCAGTCGGAAGGTCGATGAATTTGATGCCCTTGGGGTTCAGGTTGACTGCGCCGCTGCCACCGCCGCTGCCGCCACCACTTGAAGATGTAGTCAGAGTCGTCAGAGCACCGACGATGCCGCTGTTCTCATCCGTCGGCAAAGCCGGAACGTCCTGGCCGGAAGAGGCGGCGCTGAGCAGGCTGGGATTCACCGGCCAGCGGTTGTAATCGACCTGATAGCTCGTGATGGCGCTGCGCATGTCTTTGAGGACCACCTGCACCTGCAACTTTCTGCCATCCGCCATCAGCTTGTTGGCCTGTGAGATGACCAGACCTGCAAGGACGGCGATGATGGTGATCACCACCAGCAGTTCGATAAGCGTAAAGCCCGGTCGAGTGGAAAGGTTGGAACGAGGTTTGAGTTTCATGATCTTCGGTTGGGTTTGTGTTAGGCGTGTGCCAGGAACGAAAAGGTTCGAAAAAACAGTCGTCGTTCCGCTGAAGCAATTTAATCGTTTTTGCATTGCCACGTCAATACTTGTCATGAACAAGCGCCAACTTCGACGGCTGCTCACAGAGTGAGCAATCACCCATGTGAGTCTTGATGCGCCGCATTCACCGGCGGGCCTGGATTGTCAACTAATGCTTGCATCATATACTGCAACGATTTAAATCCGCGCTTCAAACCCCACTGAACCTACACACAACCACGGATCGCATCAGACGATTCGAAATATCTTATATGGCAAAGACAGCATCCAAGGGCAACGCAGATAAAAAGAAGTACGTTTACTTTTTCGGACCAGGCAAATCAGACGGTGATGGTTCCATGAAAGCATTGTTGGGCGGCAAGGGCGCCAATCTCGCAGAGATGAGCCGCATCGGCCTTCCCGTTCCTCCCGGGTTCACCATCAGCACCGAGGTCTGCACCTACTTCTACGAAAACAAGAAAACCTATCCTGCCTCTTTGCAGTCGCAGATGGAAGCTGCCGTCAAAGGCATGGAAAAAATCATGGGCTACAAGTTCGGTGACGCCAAAGGCTTCCCGCTTCTCGTTGCCGTGCGCTCCGGTGCGCGTGACTCCATGCCCGGCATGATGGACACGATTCTCAACCTTGGCCTGAACGACCAAACCGTTCTCTCCCTGGTTGCCGCCACAAACAACGAGCGCTTCGCATGGGACTGCTACCGCCGTTTCGTTCAGATGTACGGTGACGTCGTTCTCGGCGTGCAGAAGCTCGAAGGTGAAGACCATGAGCCTTTTGAAACGGTGATCGAGAAGTTCAAACACGAAACTTACGGCAAGGACATCATCGACAGCGATCTGACCGCTGATGACCAGAAGGAGCTGGTGAAGCGTTTCAAGGCTCTCGTCAAAGAGCGCACCGGCAAGGTGTTCCCTTCCGATCCATGGGATCAGCTGCGTGGTGCCGCCGGTGCCGTTTTCGGCAGCTGGATGAATGACCGCGCCATCGTTTATCGCCGCAAGTACAACATCCCCGCCGAGTGGGGCACTGCCGTGAACGTCCAGGCCATGGTGTTCGGAAACACGGGCCCGACCTCTGGCTCCGGCGTGGCCTTTACCCGTAATCCTGCGAACGGTACCAACGAGTTCTATGGTGAGTTCCTCATCAACGCCCAGGGCGAAGACGTCGTCGCTGGCGTGCGCACTCCTGAGCCGGTGATCCAGCTCAAGAAGGAAATGCCGAAGTCCTATGCCGAACTGCTGTTGGTCCGCCAGAAGCTTGAAAAGCATTTCAAGGACGTGCAGGACATCGAGTTCACCATTCAGGAAGGCAAGCTGTTCATGCTGCAGACCCGCAATGGCAAACGTACCGCAGCCGCCGCTCTGAAGTTCTCCATCGACATGGTGAAGGAAAAGCTCATCGACTGGGAAACCGCCGTGCTGCGCAATCCTGCCGATCAGCTCGAACAGCTTCTTGCTCCTATCTTTGACGTCGCTGACGTGAAAAGGGCCAAGGCCATCGCTTCCGGTCTTCCTGCCGGCCCGGGTGCCGCCTCTGGCAAGATCTACCTCAACGCCGACCGTGCCGTCATCGCCGAAGCAAAAGGCGAGAAGGTGCTGCTCGTCCGCAATGAAACCAGCCCTGAAGATCTTCGCGGCATGATCGCTGCAGAAGGTATTCTCACCGCACGTGGTGGTGTGTCATCCCACGCCGCTCTCGTCGCCCGTCAGATGGGCAAGGTTTGCATCTGCGGCGCCGCCGCTCTGGAAATCGATTACGACAAGAAGACGGTTTCTGTCGCAGGTGTGACCTTCAATGAAGGGGATTACCTCTCCATCGACGGCACCAGCGGCATCGTTTACGGCGGCGAGCTGAAGACCGCTCCTTCCGAAATCATCACTGGCATGATCAGTGGTGACAAGGCCGCACAGGGCACCGAAAAATTCAAGAGCTTCCAGCAGCTCATGACCTGGTGCTCCAAGGCAACGCGCATGGAGGTCCGCACAAACGCCGACAATCCGGAGCAGACGCAGAACGCCATCGCTTTCGGTGCCCAGGGCATCGGCCTCACCCGCACAGAACATATGTTCTTTGAAGGCGATCGCATCGACGCCGTGCGTGAAATGATTCTGGCTGACAATGTGGCTGACCGCAAAAAAGCGCTCGCCAAGCTGCTGCCATATCAGCGTGAAGACTTCACCGGCATCTTCAAGGCTCTCAAAGGACTTCCTGCCACCATCCGTCTGCTTGACCCACCGCTTCACGAATTCGTGCCGCATGAAGAAAAAGCTCAGGCTGAACTCGCCAGGAAAATGGGCGTGTCAGTTGAGAAGGTCACCGCACGTGTCGCTGCTCTGCATGAGTTCAACCCGATGCTCGGACATCGCGGCTGCCGTCTTGGCATCGCTTATCCAGAGATCACTGAGATGCAGGCTCGCGCCATCTTTGAAGCCGCTGCAGATGTGGCGAAACTGAAGATCAAGGTGAAACCTGAGGTGATGATTCCGCTTGTCGGCTTCAAGAAAGAACTCGACCTCCAGGTGGAAATCGTGCATAAGGTAGCAAAAGAAGTGATGGCTGAGAAAAAAATTAAGCTCGACTATCTTGTCGGCACCATGATTGAGGTGCCGCGTGGAGCTCTCACGGCTGATGAAATCGCCGAGACCGCACAGTTCTTCAGCTTCGGCACCAATGACCTCACGCAGACTGCGCTTGGCATCAGCCGTGATGACATGGGCAGCTTCCTGATGCCCTACACGGAGAACGAAATCTTCAAGAAGAACCCCTTTGCTACACTGGATCAAACCGGTGTCGGCCAGCTCATCAATATCGCCATCGAAAAAGGCCGCAAGACCAAGCCCGACATCAAGCTGGGCATCTGCGGTGAACACGGCGGCGATCCTGATAGCGTCAAATTCTGCCATCGTGCAGGCCTCACGTATGTGAGTTGCAGTCCTTTCCGGGTCCCAGTCGCACGCCTTGCCGCAGCGCAGGCCGCGATCGAAGAAAAGCGCGCCGCCGCTTCGGCCGCCGCAGGAAAAAGTGTCCCTGGAGGTGCCAAAAGCGCGTCCGTGGCAAAACAAAACAACAACGCAACCAACAACAAACAGAGGATAAACACCATGGCTAAGAAAGCTGCAAAGAAAGCCGCCAAAAAGGCGCCTGCAAAGAAAGCCGTCAAAGCCGCCAAAAAGGCGCCTGCAAAGAAAGCCGTCAAAGTCGCAAAGAAGGCCGCAAAGAAGGCTGCAAAGAAGTAACGCATTGACCTCCTAGGGAGGTCAATATGGCGGAGCAATCCGCCCCAAAAGCCCTGTGGGGATCACTCCTCACAGGGCTTTATCTTTGAATGCGGTGGCTTCTGTCGCGATCCCGGCCCAAAGGGCCCAAAAAAGAAAAGGGGGCGTCTGTTTAACGCTTCACGTCTTGATCGTAAACGGAACCGGGAGGCGGCGCGGAAAGATAGGTGCCCCCGGCTGACATGGCATCATTGCGGATGCTCTTGGATTGTCCAATCTGCTCATTGGCAGATCGCATGCTGCCCATGCCTGCGGTGCCACCCATGCCTGTAACGGCACCATAATTCTGATATGAGGGCTGATAAAACGACCCCATACCCCCGGATGCGACTCCTCCGCTCATGCCATTGCCTCCCACCAGGCCCGCATGCAATGCCACCGGCTGATCCGGGGTCGGGACACCGTCAGATTTGCGCTCTGATTCTGCGAGGTAGTGTTTGTTCCATGCCGCGTTGTTGACGTTCTCAGCGACCTTGGAATCCAGCCGGTGCTTCTCTTCCGCATAGTCAGCTTTGCTCAGCGCACCGCTGGCGCGCTTTTTCTCAAGTTCATCGTACATGACCTGATATCTGGCGCGGACCACTTTTTCGTACGCATTCAGATCTGCCAGTGTGGGAATGCTGTCCATGGTTCTGCTGGCGCATGATGCCAGAAGACCAGAGAGCACTGCGGCCTGGAGGAGTTTTGAGACGTTATTCATGGCTCATTCTAAGCTCCCGCAGCGGCATTTCAAATCAAAGCGCCGTTGCATACCGCACCCCCGCAGCCCATCTTATGATAGAAAACGCACCTGTTTTGGACCCCATCGACGCTGCTCTGCAAGCCCCCGAGCCCCGTGGCAACTACCTGCCGTATCCGGCTTCGCGCCTGGCTGCCAAAATCATCCCGCAGGATCTTACCAATTTCAAATCCCGCGGCGTCTCCCGGGTCGAGCGCGTCCTCCAGCAGGAGATGGTGGAAATCCAGGAGCGCTACATGGAGGTCATCGACGCGTTCAACTGGAACAAGCTCATCTACGAAAGCAGCTTCGGTTTTGAACCTGTCTGTGGCGAGGTCTATCACCTCTACGAAGTCTCGGGCAGGCACCAGCTCAGCATGATTTCCCCCGAAGAGTGGCACCAGCGCTGGCTAGGCAGCGTCAGATTGAACGCTGATGGCCGCTGGCAGATTGAAAAAGCTGCGCCAGATTTCAGCATTCGCGACTGGGTGCAGACCTCGGTCGCCTCTTGATGCAACCCACCTTCTCAGACATCGGCCAGCGCCTTGCCGGCCCCAGCGGCATCCAGGAACTCATGGATGATTGCGGAGCCGCGCTCACCACCCACCCGGACATGCGCATGCTCGGCGGCGGACAGCCTGCGGCCATTCCCGAAGTGCAGCAGCTCTGGCGCACTCGCATGCACGCCATGCTCGCCGACGGCAGCATCGACCGCACCTTGCTCAACTACGATCCTCCCGGTGGCAATCCGCTCTTCCGTGAAGCCTTCGCTGCCTTCCTCCAGCGCGAGTGTGGCTGGAATGTGACCCGCGAAAACATCGGGGTCATGCCGAGTTCGCAGTCGGCGTTCTTCCTGCTCTTCAATCTTCTCGCCGGTCAGGCGGGCACCACCAGGAAGCGCATCCTCTTCCCGCTGCTGCCCGAATACATCGGCTACGCCAATCAGGCGCTCTGCCCCGGCCAGTTCACCGCCTGTCTGCCCCGCATTGTCGAAACCGCCCCGCACGAAATCAAATATCACGTCGATTTTGATCAGCTTCGCATCACTCCGGATGTCGCAGCCATGTGTGTCTCCTGCCCCACCAATCCCACGGGCAACGTGCTCACGCAAAACGAGTTCGAAAGCCTGCATGCGCTGGCGGATGCGCACGGCATCCCGCTCATCATCGACAACGCCTACGGCCATCCTTTTCCGGGCGTCATCCACAATGGCTTCCAGCCTAGGTGGCAGCCGGGCATGATCTTCAGCATCAGCATGAGCAAGGTCGGCCTGCCCGGCTTGCGCACCGCCATGATCGTCGCCGATCCTCACATCGTGAAGGCGCTGTCCAACATGAACGCCATCGTCTCGCTGGCGAATGGCAATCTCGGCCAGGCGCTCCTCATGCCGCTGCTCCAAGACGACACCCTCGTCAAACTCGGCCCCTCGGTTATTCGCCCTTTCTACCGCGAGCGCTCCGACTTCGCCAAATCCGTGCTCGCATCTGCACTGGGAGATCGTGTCCCGTGGGCTCTGCATGCTCAGGAGGGTGCTTTCTTCCTCTGGCTCTGGGTCAATGGCCTGCCCATCCCCGCCGCAGAACTCTATCGTCGGCTCAAAGAGCGCAAGGTGCTCGTCATCCCCGGGCATTACTTTGCTTTCGGCCTGGAGAAGGAGTGGCGTCATCCTCATGAGTGTCTGCGTCTCACCTACTCGCAGCCGGAGCACATCGTGCGCGAAGGCTTGGAAATCATCGCTGATGAAATCATCCGCAGTTTCTGAGCCCTTCTCCGCCTTCATGGCACGCGCCCTGTTCGATCCCGAACGCGGCTACTACACCCGCCACATTAAGACCGTCGGCGCACGCGGCGATTTCTCCACCTCCGCCACTCTCTCGCCAGCGTTGGGTCACGCCATCGCCGCCTGGCTCAAAGCCGAATCCCGCCTTCAGCCGCAGGTGCGGCACATCATCGAAATCGGTGCCGGCGATGGATCTCTCATGCACGCCGTGCGCAATTCGCTCGGCTGGTGGGCGCGCCGTCGTTTCACTTTCCACATCGTCGAAACCTCCCCGGTGCTCCAGCGGGAGCAGCAAAAGAAACTGGGAGCCAAGGTGAGCTGGCACAACGATCTCGAATCCGCCCTCGCGGCTGCGCAAGGCCACGCGCTCATCTATCACAACGAATTGCTCGACGCCTTCCCCGCCACCCTCGTTCAATGGGACGCCGCATCGCAGCGCTGGCTGGAGGTCTGGGTGCCCGAGCAGCTTCACCCGCACGCTCTCGATGCCGCCCACTACAGCGCGCTGCGTCACACCACCTTTGCCGATCGCCAGCGCTGCGAGCTCCACCCCAGTGTGCGCGACTGGCTGCACCGATGGACCCCGCATTGGAAAAGCGGCGCCATGCTTACCATCGACTACGGTGACGATTTTCCCCGGCTCTACCATCGGCGGCCACACGGCACGCTGCGTGCTTATCTGCTGCATCAAAGAATCACCGGAGCCGACATCTATGCCAACCCCGGCCGCCAGGACATCACCGCCGACATCAACTTCACCGACTATGCCGCCTGGCTGCTTGAACTGGGCCTCGCAGAGGTTTCACACCAGACCTTGGCCGAATTTCTGCACTCACATACTGCACCAGCCGCGCTCATCGACTCCGATGGAGCCGGAACCGCCTTTAAATGCTTCGTGCATCGCCGTCAGGCATGCGCATCATCCCATCACCCCACATGAATTCTGTCAACGACCGCCCCGGCACGCTTGAAAAGGCGCTCAAGATCAATCTCGCCCAAACCATCTACGGCACCTTTGCTGAAATCGGCGCCGGTCAGGAAGTCGCCAACTGGTTCTTCCGTGCCGGCGGCGCATCCGGCACTGTCGCTAAAACCATGTCGGCGTATGACATGACCATCAGCGATGAGATCTATGGCAAATGCTCTCGCTACGTCTCGCGTCAGCGCATGTGCGACATGCTGGAGCATGAGTATCCCATGCTCATTCAGCGGCTGAATGCCAAACGGGGCGCCACCACCACCTTCTTCACGCTGGCAGACACCGTGCGCGCCCGTTCCTACCGCGACACCAAGGAGGAATGCCACGGCTGGATCGGCATGCGCTTTCAGACCGATCCCGGCGGCCCGAGCAGCGAAATCCAGATGCATGTGCGTCTCCTTGACGACACGAACGCCCGGCAGTCGGATGCACTCGGCAAACTGGGCGTCAATTTCATCTACGCCGCCTTCCATCTGCGCGATGACCTCTCCACCTTTCTCCAAAGCTTGCTCGACGATCTCAGCCGCAAGCGTGTGGAAATCGACATGATCGACTTCACCGGCCCCGCCTTTGCCGCATCGGAGTTCCAGGACCGCCTTGTGGCGTTGAAACTCGTCCGCCTCGGTCTGGCTGACGCCGCACTGTTCGGTGCCGATGGCGAAATCTGGCAGGCTTCGGATGTCCTCTACAAAAAGCCGGTCTTTCTCAAGCGCGGCAGCTTCGATCCCATCACCAAGCTCAACCTCGACATGATCGAGCGTGGTCAGGCCGCGTTTCAGGCAGATTTCGGTGAGGCCGCCCGCCACAACATCGAGATTCTCGAAATCACCATGCACAATCTTCTCGCCAGTGGTGCCGAGGTGCCGGACAGCGAATTCCTCGCGCGTGCAGATGTCCTCCAGGCACTTGGCAAAAACGTGCTCATCTCGACGTATCCGGAGTTCCATCGTGTCAGCAGCTATCTCGCGCGCCACACGCAGTGCCCCATCGGCATTGTCCTCGGTCTGCCCCTGTTTCAGGAGTTGTTCAATGAGCGTTGGTGTGCGGATCTCGAAGGGGGGCTGCTCGAAGCCTTTGGGCGGCTTTTCAAAAACCAAGTGCGTGTCTATGTCTATCCCATGGGCAATCCGATGAACGGCCAGGTCCTCGGGCTCAACGACGTCCGCGTCACTCCTGAGCAAAGGCATCTGCTCCGCTACCTGATTGAAACCAAAAGCGTGCGGGCGCTGGAGGAGCCCAACCAGGACTTCCTCTTTCACACCAGCGCCGAAGTGCGCAACATGATCCACGCACGGGATGGCAACTGGCAGTCCCTCGTGCCGGACATCGTTCTTAAGCAGGGACCGTGGCGTGAGATCGGGCAGCCGGTCATATAGCCTCGGCATACCTATTGCTTTTCTGGGCGCAGCCGCTTGAATTCGCGGCACCATGCCAGACTTCAAATTCACCAGCACAGAGCCGCTCTGGATCACAGTCTGGGTCGTTTATATCCTGATTTACTGGGGCACTCTCGCCTACCTGCTTAACCGCAGGCGCTTTGGGACCCAAGAGCGCATCCTCTGGTTTCTGGTCATCACTTTCGCACCTGTGATAGGCATTCTGTTGTTTGTCCTCATCAGCGAAGACGACAAACTTCCGGCCAGTCACGCCTCCAAAAGCCGCCCCCCGCTTTCAGACACCACCGGCACTCCCTGGCAAAACAATCCCGGCCACACCAAAGACTCCGCCCCATGAGCGACCCAATGCCAGACGACCTCGATCTCATCACGATCACCCAGCTGCGGCAGGTCGCGAATCCAACACCGCAGCCCTACCGTTTGCACCTGCAGGTCGAATCACGCATCGAAAAAACCACCAGCTCGGGGAGCCCGTTCTTCGAGGTGAAGCTCGTCGATGCCGCCGATTCCTTCATCTGGCGTGTCTTTGACAACAATCCGCTCTTCCAAGACGCGGCCAGGCTGGGGCGCAATGCCTTCATCCAGCTCGCGGGACAGTGGGTGGAGGGCAAATACGGTCTCGAACCACGGCAGGTGCAGATGCGCCTTCTCGCCGAAGACGAAGCCAGCACGCTGCTCCTCGGAGATCCCGATCTCTCGGCACGCCAGTCGGCCGATTACGCCGACATTGCCGCCTTCGTCGAATCCATGCGCGACCCACGTCTCGCGAAGCTCTGCCGGGTCTTTCTTGAACGCCATGGCGAACGCTTCCGCCGCACCGGCGCCGCGCGCAAAAACCATCATGCCCGCCGTGGCGGACTGGTGGAGCATGTGGCGCAGATGATGCGCTGCGCGGTGGCGCTGGCTGGCCTCTACCCGCAGTTGAACCGCGACCTCATGATCGCGGGCGTCTTGTTTCACGACTGCGGCAAGCTCTGGGAGAATGTCTATGCGGAGTCCGGCTTCACCATGCCCTACAATCTCACCGCCGAAATGCTCGGGCACATCCCGCTGGGCCTGGAACTGGTGAACAAGCTGTGGCGCGATCTGCTGGAAGATCCTGCAGCGGCAGAATGGACCGCCTTGGAGCCCGCTTCGGAAATCGTGCGCCTCCATCTGCTGCATCTCATCGCGGCACATCACGGCAGTCTTGAATTCGGCTCCCCCGTTCTGCCCAAGACGCCTGAGGCCGTGGCGCTGCATCACGTTGATAACATCGACGCCAAGCTCGAAATGTTCCGTCGCGGTTATGCCAGCAGCAAAGAACTCGCCCCTGGCATCTTCGAGAAATTTTCCCCATGGCCGGTGAACATCGTCGCACCGCTGCCAGCCGTGCATCTGCCGCCGGCGGAGGGTGCCGCCTAGGCGCGCAGTTTCATCAGCGCCGCACGCACCATGAGCGTCTCACCCACGTTTTCAGTGGTGAGCAGGCCGATGAGTTCCCCGCTGCTGGGATCAAGCACTGGCAGAGCCGGGCAATTGCTGGAGTTCAAGGTTTCCAGCGCTTGGGTGAGGTCAATGGTTGCCTGGGTCGATTCAGGGCAGGGGCGCATCACATCCACCACCGGCTGCTCGGGGCCCTTTTCCGCGAGGGCTGAGATCAGATCATGTCGCGTCAGCATGCCCTGGATGCCGCCATGGGTGTCCAGCACTGGGAAATCCTGCTGCGCGCCGGCCAGCAGCAGCTCGACGCCATCACGCAGCGTGGCCTCCGGTGGCAGACTGCGGAAATCCGTGAGCATGGCATCACGCACGCGCAGATTCCGCGTGGCCTCCTGCTGGGTTACCATGGCTGCCTCCTGCCCTGCGGCCATGAAGATGAAGAAGCAGATGAGCAGCAGCATGGGCTGAAACGTGTGGTTCAGCAGCATGTAGATGGCCACCATCATCGCGAGACCCTGGCCGATGGAAGCCGCCCGCCGTGTGGCGCTGCTGTATTCCATGAACATGGCAAAGACGGCGCGCAGCACCCGCCCGCCGTCCATGGGAAAGGCGGGGACTAGATTGAAGGCCACCATCATGACATTCCACACCATGAGCTTCTCGAAGAAGTTGCCCGATTTGAGGAAGTCGTAATCGGGATGCAGCGCGGTGTTGATGCCAAGGCCCAGCCAGATGGCCGCAGCGATGATCACATTGACCAGCGGGCCGCTGATGGCCACCACCAGCTCCTGCGAAGGTTTGCGCGGCATGCGCTCCAGCCGCGCCACGCCGCCGATGGGCAGCAGCGTGATGTCCGGCGTGCGAATGCCGTAGCCCCGCGCCGCCATGACGTGGCCAAATTCATGCAGCACCACGCACGCAAACATGGCGGTGATGAACAATGTCGACTCCAGCGCTGCTGGAAGCCCCTGTCCGCTGAGAAAACTCTGGCTGGCGACAAACAGCAGCAGCAGCAGGAAGGTGACATGAACACGAACCTCCGTGCCGGCAAAGGTGAAGAGGCGAAAGGACCATTTCATAGAGGGGGTAGTCAAAACTAGGTCTTGGGGGATTTCGAGGGATCGTAGTAGATACGCACATCAGCGTCTTTGATGCCCAGAATCTCCTGCGCACGGCGCAAAGCATTGCGGGTGGAAAGATTGGGATTGGACGGGCTGGCGGGGAAGAGGTTGTCCTTGCCGATCACCTCCACCATGCCCGCACCCTTCAGCACGCGGTACAAATCCTTCGACACGCCGCTGACGATCAGGTCGCGCCCGTCGGCACGCAGCGTGCGCACCAGTTCTTCAATCGCCATGGCACAGGTGGCATCGAGATGGCGGGCATTCTTGAGCCGTAGAATGACGACACGCAGATTCGGGTCCGTGCAGGAGCCCTGGATCTGCGTGCGAAACAGGTCGGCCGACGCAAAAAACAAGTCGCCCTCCACATGCACGATGGAGATCGCCGGATGCTGGCGCCCGCCCTGATGCGCTTCGGCCAGATTGCCTTCCTCATTGAAGACGTACTCCACCAGCGAGGGCTGGCTGGCTTTGTGCAGGTAAAGAATGATCGAGATGCCCACACCGGTGAAGATCGCCACATGCAGCGGCACCAGCAGCGTGGCCACGAAGGTTGTGACAAACACCGCCGCATCCGCCCCCGTGGCTCGCAGGGAAATCTGGATCTGCCGCTTGTTGATGAGCGCCACCGCCACGCAGATCACCATCGCCCCCAGCGCAGCCTTGGGGATGAACGCCACCAGCGGGCCGATCGTCAGCGCCGCCACCAGACACACCACGCCACTCACAATGGCAGACACAGGCGACACCGCCCCGCTCTCATACGCCGCCAGCGAACGCGTCAGTGAATGAGACGCCGGCATGCCGCTGAGATAGGCGCAGGCCAGATTCGCCGCGCCCAGGCTCAGCATGTCCTGGTTGGCATCCACGTTGTGCCCTGACCGGCTGGCCAGCGTGCGCGCCATCGCGGAGTTTTCCATCATCGCCACAAACGCGAGCGAAAGTGCCAGCCCAAAAAGCTGGCTGAACTGCGCCGAGGCATTGCCGCTGGTGAAATCCGGGAACGGCGGCAGCAGCGTGCGCCAGGTGAAGGACAGATCTGAATAGGTGGCCACCTGCAGCCCCGCCCTGTTCATCGCCATGGCGATCAGTGACATGAGAATCAGCGTCAGCGTCAGCGCCGGGAAGCGTTTGCCGAAACGTTTGAGGCCGTAGTAGCAGCCTATGGCCAGAGCGCAGATCAGCGCACTCGGCCAGTGGATGCCTCCCAGATTGCCCAGCACATCGTGCAAATCGGAGACCAGGGTTCGTGCCACCGGTTTGCCAGAGGGCGAGGCGATCTGCTGGCCCAGCACCACCGGGAGCTGATGCGCAAACATCTGCAAAGCGGCACCAGTGAGATACGCCACCACCACCGCCCGGCTGATGAACCGCGCCATGTCCGCCACGCGGAAATACGCGCCGAAGATCAGCAGCGCTCCCACGAGGAATACCAGCATCGGCATTGACGCCATTTGATTCAGGTTGGGAAACGCGGCGAAATAGGACGAAACCATGAAGGCCGTGGCATTCGTCGGCCCATAAATGGAATGCCGCGAACTCATCAGCAGCGCCCCAACCACGCAGGCCACCGCCGAACAGGTGATGCCATAGGCCAGCGGCAGCCCGGCCACCACGGCAAACGCCATGCCCTGCGGGATGGCCAGCAGCGCACCGTCCAGCCCGCTCTTGCAGTCCGCCTTGAGGAACTCCCTGTGGTAGCCTTTCAGGATCTGTTTCAGCGGAAACGGATCCAGCTCGCTGGCTGCGGTCATGGCATGCAGCCATGATCGGCCTTGGCGTGCAAAGTCACGCAGTTGCTGGAACCAGGCTCGTAGGTGGGAAAGCAAAAGAAACTCCTTGGAGGCGCTCGGTCCAAGCTAGACGCCTCAGCACAGATCACAAGCTTTGTGCTTATACGATTGCCATTGGACTCAAGGTTTTATCGAATCACCTTCCCGCATGACTGCCGCTGATGAAGAACCGATCCCCGAGGTGGTGGAGCATCCCATCGGTCCCGAACTCGATCTGCACACCTTCCGGCCCGGTGAAATCGGCAGCCTGCTGCCTGAATACTTCGCCGAATGCCGCAAGCGCGGCATCCTCCGCGTCCGCATCATTCACGGCAAAGGCAGCGGCACCCTCAGAGCCGGCGTGCATCAGCTGCTCGCGAAGCTCCCAGAAGTGCAGCAGTTCATCTGGCCTGCCGATGAAACCAGCGGCTCCTGGGGCGCCACCTGGGTCATTTTGCAGGCCTGAAGCTACTCAGGGAGCCCAGTTGGCACTCGTCCACACCTTTGGCTTGGCGTTTTCCAGCTTCTCCAGATCCAGCGCCGTGCCGTTTTTGACTTCCAGTTTCTGCCCGCGAATTTCCAGGGTCAGAGGGCCGGCGAGGTCGGCTTTTTCCAGCCAGAAGCGCAGGCGGACGTCTCCCGTGGTCTGGGCTCCGATGCTCGGCGGGCGTTCCACGGGGAGAATAAAGGGTGGCACGTCCTTGCCGGCTCCATTGACCAAACGCACATCCGGTGCCTGCATCGAGAGGGGGCGTGGGCTGGAATTCTTGTAGCGCACCTCCAAATCTAGCCGGGCATTGCCAAAATCCCGCTCCAGCGTGCTGCGGCGCAGTTGCAGGGCGGCATCGGCGCTCATTTCTGATCCGGGCCCAGTTTCAGCCGGGGTTTGGACAGGTTCAAACGACCACCAAATGGCGATTCCGCCTACGATAAGCAGCAGCCAGACCTCAAATCTCTGAAAAATACGCATGAAGGCTAAAATCGGGGATGTCGTTCTCTGTTTGTCAAAACCGTCAAACTGTCTATCATGCGCGCCCCTCCGGCCCGGACGCGGTTCCCCACCGCCCGGTTCTTGGGATGGAAAACACTTCGCCCACTAACCTCTTTCTCATGAACATCAACGTCGAACATCAGCCCAACTGCCGAGCCGTCGCCCACGTCCGCGTACCTTCCGACCAAGTCGGCAAAGAACGTGACGAGATCATCACCTACTTCGCCGGCATGGTGCGCATGCCTGGCTATCGCCCCGGCAAAACGCCGAAGAGCATCGTCGCCAAGCGCTACGAAAACGAAGTGAAGGACGAACTCGAGAAGAAGCTCATCAGCGAAGGCCTGCGCCAGGCTGTGAAGAGCGAAGGCCTCGAACTCCTCAACGTCCTCGCCGTGAACGACAAAATGTATCACGACACGGACAAGAGCTTCAGCTTCACCATCGAGATGAGCCTCGCGCCGAAGTTTGAGCTGCCTGAGTACACCGGCATCCCCGTCAAGCTCCCACGCATCGAAGTCACCGACGCGGATGTGGACCACGATCTCCTCCACCTCCGTGAAAACCAGGCCACCTATGAAGACGTGGACCGTGTCGCCGCCGTGGGTGATGTCGTCGTTCTCAGCGTCACCGGCAGCCTCGACGGCCAGCCCCTCGCCGAAGCCATGCCAGACGCTCCTGCGCATCTCAAGGAGATGAAGGAAAACTGGTTCCTCCTCGCCGATGAAGACGATTTCCTCCCCGGCTTCTACGCAGGCCTCGTCGGCATCGCCAAAGATGACGAGCGCACGCTCAACATCACCCTGGCAGACGACTTCAATTTCGAAGCCCTGCGCGGCAAGACCATCGCCTTGAACGTTAAATGCCACGGCGTGAAGAACAAGGCCGTGCCGGAACTCACCGAAGAGTTCATCAAAAAGATCGCCGGTGAGGAAATGAGCCTCGAAACCCTGCGTGACGAAGTGCGCGACGCCATCCGCCGCCGCCGCGAACAGGCCCGTGATGCCGCAAAGTCCAATCAGGTCATCGCCCACCTCTTTGAAAAGGTGGAGTTCGAACTCCCGCAGGAAGTCGTGAACCGCGAAGCCCAGCGCCGCACCAACGAAATCGCCCAGCGCGCCATGCAGCAGGGCATCGGCGAAGAGGAGCTGATCAAGCAGCAGGACGAGATCCTCAACAGCGCCACCAATCAGGCCCGCCAGAACGTCAAAGTCAGCTTCATCCTTGAGCAGATCGCCAAGAAGGAGGCCCTCGAAGTTCCCGCCCAGAAGATCGCCATGGCCCTCGCCCAGATCGCCGAGCGTCAGAAGACCCCCGCGAAGAAGTTCATGGCCGAGGCGCAGAAAAACGGCCTCATCGACAACGTCCGCGGCGACCTTCTCCTGCAGGAAGCCATGGAGTTCCTCAAGTCCAAGGCCATCGTCGAAGAAACCGAGCCCGAAGCGGAACACTGCGACGTGCACAGCAAGTAAGGCGCGGAGCAGTCAAGGATTCGTCAGGAGGTCAAGCTGGTCGTCACAGACCCTTGACCTTCCTCACAGCTCCTTGATCGAAATATTCCTGAATTGAATCAGGCTGGAGGCCGGCGAGAGTTCGCCGGTCTTCGCATTTTTACCGCCGTGGTGCTGCAGGCCCAGTCTGCCTTGGGCGGGAACGCCCGGCAGTTGCGCGTTTTCGATCACCTTCTGCCCGTTGAGCACCACGGTCAGCCTGTCGCCCTTCATCGTGATTTCAAAGGTGTTCCACTCACCCACGGGTTTGTCGGCCTTCACCTTTGGCGTCACTCCAGCGCGTACTGCAGGCGGCATCGTTTTGTCCATGCGGTAGCCATAGACTTCACCTGAACCGATGGGCCAGCACCAGATGTTGATCTGGGATTTGCCAGCGCCGCGCAGGTAGATGCCCGAGTCGGCATTCGGCGTGGGAATTTTGATCTCCTTGCCGTTTTCATCCAGCTTGTGCGTGCCGTCGGGCAGAACAACTGGCATGTCGTAGAGCCCCGTCGTCTGTTTGAGCCGCCAGTCGATCTTCAGCGTGAAGTCGCCATATTCCTTGGCCGTCCACAAGTCCTTGGACTTGTGGGGGGATTCACTGCACGCATCGTAGTCGATCACGCCGTCGATCACCTTCCAGTGGCCGTTATCACCTGCGGGCACGGTCCAGTTCGTGAAGTCCTTGCCGTTGAACAGCGGAGAGAAGCCGTCATCGGCTGCGAATGACGTCAACGACAGGGCGAGGAGGGAGTAAAGCAGGGTCTTCATGGTCGTGAGAAAACGCCACGGGCAAGGTTTGCATTGCATGCCGAAGCTGGAATGTGCCATGAGTGCGCATGTCCCACGATCTCCACGCCGCCTTGAAACAGCACTTTGGCCACAAGGCCTTTCGTGCCGGGCAGGAGCAGGTGATGGAGGCCCTGCTCGCAGGAAGAAGCGCACTCGCGCTCTTCCCCACCAGCGCGGGCAAATCGCTCTGCTATCAGCTCCCGGCGCTGCTCATGGACGGTGTCACGCTGGTCATCTCACCACTGATCGCGCTGATGAAGGACCAGGTGCAGGCGCTGCGCGCGCGTGGCATCGCCGCCGCACGCTTGGACTCCTCGCTCTCTGCCGACGAAGCGGCGCAGGTCTTTGACGACATGCGCAACGGCACGCTCAAGCTGCTCTACATCGCCCCGGAGCGGCTCATGAATGAAAACTTCGTCGAGCGGCTCAAGCGCCTGCGCATCGCCATGATGGCGGTCGATGAAGCGCACTGCATCTCCGAGTGGGGGCACAATTTCCGCCCGGAATACCTGCGTCTCGCGCTGGTTGCCAAAGAACTCGGCATCCAGCCCGTGCTCGCCCTCACCGCCACGGCCACACCTTCGGTCGCGGCAGACATTCGCAAGGCCTTTGGCATTGAGCCAGCGGACCATGTGCAGACTTCCTTCCTGCGGTCAAATCTGCACTTTCGCATCACGCCCTGCACCGCGCAGCAGCGCCTGCCCGTGCTCACCAAGCTGCTTCTCAAGCGCAAGGTGCCCTCCATCGTCTATGTGACGCTGCAAAACACCGCCGAGCACGTGGCCACGCATTTGCAGAAAAACGGCGTGAACGCCCTCGCCTACCACGCCGGTTTGCCGGATGAGCATCGCCACGCCGCGCAGGATGCCTTCATGAACGGCCAGACCGATGTCATCGTCGCCACCATCGCCTTCGGCATGGGCATCGACAAAGCGGACATCCGCGCCGTCTATCACTACAACCTGCCCAAGACCCTCGAAAACTACTCGCAGGAAACCGGCCGCGCCGGACGCGATGGCAAGGTCTCCGTCTGCGAACTGCTCGCCTGCGCGGACGACTGCATCGTGCTGGAAAACTTCACCTTTGGCGACACCCCCACACCGCAGGCCATCCGCCAGCTCCTCGATCATCTGCTGCTGCAGGGCACCGAGTTTGATGTCTCCATGTACGATCTCGCCCACGCCACGGACATCCGCCCGCTGGTCATTGAAACGGTCATCACCAACCTCGAACTCGACGGCATCCTGCGCCCGCTCGGCTCCTTTTATGCCAGCTACCAGTTTCGCTTCATCCAGCCGGAGCAGCGCATCCTTTCGGGTCATAAACCCGAGCGCCAGGCCTTCCTGCGCCTGTTGTTTCAATGCGGCAAACGCGGCACCAAGTGGATCACGCTCAATCCCGACGAAGCCGCCGCCGAACTCAACGAACCGCGTGAGCGCGTGCTCAAAGCCCTGACCTGGCTGCAGGAATCCGGCGACATCGAGCTCAAGCCCAGCGGCAGCCGCCAGAAATATCGTCTCTCCGAAGACGCGCATCGTCGTGACCCGCAGGAGATCACCAAAAAGATGCAGCACCTCTTTGCAGAGCGCGAACGTCGTGATGTCGAGCGCTTGAACGAGGTGCTGGCCTTCGCCCAGCACCGTGGCTGTCTCACGCGCTGGCTCCTGCACTACTTCGGTGAAGAAATGGCCGCCGACTGCGGCACCTGCACCAGTTGCAAAGAGCACGAAAAAGGCAGCGCCGACGAATCACCGCGCGAAATTCCGCAGTCCGAGCCGCCGCCGATCACCGTCGAGCACGTGGCCGCCATCCACGAGGTCATCGCCGAGCGCAAAGCCGCGCTGCGCTCCTCCCGCCAGCTCGCCCGTTTCCTCTGCGGTCTCACCAGTCCTGCCACCACCCGTGCGAGACTCGGCCGGCATGAGTCCTTCGGCCTGCTGGAGCGCATTCCCTTTGGCGATGTTCTCGCCCAGACGGAGACGATGCTGGGGTGAGTACCGGCGACCTTGTGCGAAGCACTTTCAGATTTTGCGATCAACGGCTTGTTCGGCGGAAACGAGGTAGTACGTGCGGCTCTGTTTCCCCAGCACAAACCAGCAAAGTAATGACACAACTATGGCAAAACCGATCCACCGCCCCAACTCTAAGGTTTGGTCATCCGAGGCGCCAGGCCAGGAGATTTTGAACCATACACTCCCGAGACTCAACAGGGCGGCAAGAGCCAGGCAAAGACTGACGAGCCAATAAACCCAGGGTTTTCTCCTCTTAGCAAGCATCGCTCTGCATGCGATCAGGCACCCGAGAAACCATGCCCATGACAACCAATCATCATGAAGGCTTGGAATACCGATGTGAAACGGATCTCCTCCAAACCGGGTGAGGATCCATGATGCGCCTGCAAAGAAAACAGCGACTGCCAGGAGTAGAATTGAGCACCCGCCCGTCAACGCAGGCAATGCCAGACAACCCAGTGCAGCACGACTCGATGATGGTAGAGAAGGGGGATCATAGGCTGCTGAAGCCGGGATCGGCTTTTCAAAGCCTGAATCTGGACTCAGGTTGGAATCACTCATCAGTTGTTAAAGCTAGTGGCTCGGTCTTCTTGTCACAAGATGTGAGTTTACGGATGGATAAACAAATCCTTGCCAGAACGCCCTTTCTTGCGCGGTATGTGCCTCTCTCTCATTTCCATCCACCACCATGCGCTTTCTCCCGCTTCTCCCCATTCTTCTGGCCGCCGTCAGCTTGCGTGCCGAGCCCCTGCTGCCGCCAAACGCCCGTGTCGCCGTCATTGGTGACAGCATCACGGAGCAGAAGATCTATTCGAGATACATCGAGACCTATCTTCTCGCCTGCACCGGGCGCAGCGACATCAAGGTCTTCCAGTTCGGCTGGAGTGGCGAACGCGCCGGTGGCTTCGCCGCACGCCTCGAAAACGATCTCGCGGTCTTCAATCCGAATGTCGCCACCACCTGCTACGGCATGAACGACGCCAGCTACAAGCCCTATGCCCCCGAAATTGGCGCCGAGTATGAAAAGAACATGCGTCTGGTGATCGAGGGCCTCAAGAAGGTGGGCGTGAAGGCCATGGCCATCGGCTCTCCCGGTGGTGTGGACCCGGATTACTTCAAGAAAAACGTCACCGGCCAGGACTACAACGACAACCTCGCCCACCTGCGCGACGTCGCCAAAAAACTCGCTGAAGAAAACAAGCAGCCCTTTGCCAACGTGTATGACACGATGATCAGCGCGCTCACCAAGTCGAAGGCGGCGCTGGGCAAAGAATACGGCCCTTTCGGAGGCGACGGCTTCCATCCGGCTCCCGCAGGCCAGCTTTTGATGGCCCAGGCGTTTTTGAAGGCGCTGGGTTTTGACGGAGACATCGGCACGGTCACGGTCGACATGAAAGGCCCCAACACCGCGAGCACCGGCCACACGGTCAAAGGGCTGGAACTCGGCAGCGTCACGCTGGAAAGCACCAAGTGGCCGTTTGTCTTCGATGCCGATCCAAAGTCAGCCAGCAGCAACCGCAGCATCCTGCCCTTCACCAGCTTCAATCAGGACCTCAACCGCTTCACGCTGCGGGTGCTGAACCTCGGCAGCGCCAAGGCCACGGTCACCTGGGGCAGCCAGAGCAAGGAGTTCACCCGCGAGCAGCTCCAAGCAGGCGTCAATCTCGCCGCCGAGTTCACCAAGACACCGTTTGACAATGACTTTGCCGCATTGACCAACGCCATCACTCAGAAGGAAGCCTTCGAAACAGTGCTGGTCAAAAACCTCGTCACTCACATGCGCGTGATCGCTGCCGAAGCGGCGGAAGACCCCAAAGTGGCCGTGGCTCTGACCAAACTGAAGAAGAAACTGGCCGATGAGCATGCCAAACAGGACGCCAACGTCCGCAAGTTCATCAAGCCCGTCACGCACACGATCAAGGTCGAAGAAATCCGCTGAGGAGGCGCTCAGAGCAGCGTGCGCCAGCCATTCGGAAGCTGCCCTGTCCAGAGGATCGAGCCGCTGGCATTTCGCGTGATGTGCCAGCTGTTCTCGGGCTGCAACCCCTGCACCAAGTAGGACTTCATGCGGGCCGCGAAGGCCGGGCTGCGAATGATCACACCTGTCTCTGTATTGATGTATTTCGAGCGGGGGTCCATGTTGTACGAACCGATGAATGACAGGCGGTCATCGACGACGAAGCTCTTGGTGTGCATGCCCAGCGGCGTGAGTCTGCGAGCATGGATGTAGTCTTTCCGATCAGCCGCATGGGAGTTGAGTTCAAAGAGGTTGATGCCACAGTCGAGCACGGCCGTGCGGCGGTTGGCGATTCCGGCCATGGCAGCCAGCCCATCAATGGAAGCCAGCGAATTGGTTAGTACCTGCACCTGCACACCGCGTGCGGTGGCCGCCTGAAGCAGATCCAGCGTGTCCTTTTGAGGGATGAAGTAGGCGGCATGCATGACCACATGGGATCTGGCGCCACGCACCGTGTTTTCAATGCTGCGCCATACCGGTGAGGGCAGGTGTCCCTGCCGCATCATGCGCTCCGGTGGGTCCGCCACAAATTCATACTCCGCCCAGATCATGCGACTCACGATCTTGTGCAGGGTGTCCAATGACTCCGCCCTGCTTAGAGAGAGGGGGAAGGGGCGGCCGCTCCTCGCGGCGAGCCTGCGTTTTTTGCGTGCAATGTGGCGGCGCAAATCCTGGAGCGTTTCTCGATCACGATCGGTGATTTTTGTCTGATCACCCATGCGTGTCAGCGGCGAACGCCAGTAGAGCTGAAAGGACCTGACAGCTGCTTCCACCACTGGCCCGGCGGCGAGGAAATCCAAATCTCGCATGTTGTGCTGGCGATCAACGCCAAAGTAGGTGTCTCCCAGATTGCGCCCGCCGCCCATGACAAGGGTGCCGTCCGCGATCATGAGCTTGTTGTGCATGCGGCTTTGCATGCGGTCGATCTCCCCGATCACCGGAATGGGGTTTCCGGCAAAGATGCCCTTGAGGTCGGTCATCGGATTGAAGAAGGCCACCTGGATGTTGGGGTGCGCCGCCAGTGCTGCAGAGCTCACCTCCACCTGGGCGTCGGTGGTGTTGTCCAGCAGCAGCCGGATTTTCACACCCCGGTCGGCGGCTGCCAGCAGACGGTCGGCAAAGGTGGTGCCGACCACATCGTCTCTCCAGATGTAATACTGCATGTCCAGCGTGCGCTGCGCGGCTTCCACCATGGCCAGCCGTGCCAGAAAAGCCTCGCGGCCATCCACCAGCATTTCAAATCCAGCCGTGCCCTGACGGCGCACGGTGTGCTGACGGCAGGCATGCGCGATGGTTTCCTGACTCACCAATCCCACCGTGGGGAGGTTCCCATTTTTTGGGCTGGAGGTTCCACAGGCCGCCAGCTCCAGAGTGAGTATCCCACCAAGCAGAAGACGGGGCCATGATTTCATCCGATAGGATTCCAGCCCTGAACAAAGTTGCAAGTCCATCAAAAAACGAATCGCTGATGGCGTTCTAATTGGATGCTTTTAGCTGATCTCACCTGGCCCGCCGTGGCCGCTCTCGACAAAAACACCCCCGTTATCTTCCCCGTCGCTGCCTTGGAGCAGCATGGCCGGCACATGCCCGTCTTTACCGACAGCATGCTGACCAACGAACTCGTCCGCCGCACCGAAGCGGCGCTGGGGGAGCGTGTCTTGTTTGCTCCTCTGACCTGGCTCGGAAATTCGCATCACCACATGGACTTCCCCGGCACCTTGTCCGCAGAGCCACGGCTGTATCTCGATCTGCTCAACGGCCTGATGGACAACTTCATCGCCCATGGTTTCAAGCGCCTCGTCTTCCTGAATGGTCACGGCGGCAACGACATTCCCGGCAAGCAGGCCGTGTTTGAGACCCGCCAGAAATATCGTGATCGCAGCGATCTGCTGCTCCTCTTCGCCACCTACTGGAACCTCGGGGCCGAACCCTGGACTCGTGATCCCTCCATCCAGCAGCGCGTCATGGGCCACGCCTGCGAATGGGAGACCAGCATGGTGCTCCGCCTCCGCCCCGAACTCGTCGTCGATTTGTCAAAAACCGGCGACGTCCCCTTCGGCAATCCCTTCGAGCCCGCCTCCCGCGGCTGGATCATGCCCGATCGCAGCGAGCCTGGCCACGTCGGCGATCCCCGCTCCGCCACCGCCGAAAAAGGCGAGGTGCTGTTTCAATGCTTCAGCGAGACAGTGGTGAAGATGCTGGAACGCGTGATCGCGTGGGATGGCAAAAGCTGGGAAGGATAGTCTCATGGCCCTAAAAGTGTCCGTCTGCTAATGAAGCTCGCGGACACGAATGCCGCGATTTCACTCAGCTCAGTTGGTCTGATTTTTGCATGAGAAGAAAAATGCAGTGATCTCCATTTGCTCCCGTACTCAACAACATGCCCACTCCCCGCTCCTCCCTCTGGAAATGGTACCTCTGCGGCCTCCTGCTGCTCGCCACGACAATCAATTACATGGACCGCCAGACGCTGGCGAATGCCTCGACACGCGTGACGAAGGAGTTCCATCTGTCGCAGGAGCAGTATGGCGACTTGGAGCTGGCCTTCGGCTGGGCCTTTGCGGTGGGATCGCTCGTGTTCGGCTTTCTGGCGGACCGCTTTCGCATTTACTGGCTTTATCCGGTGGTGCTCAGCGGATGGTCGCTGATGGGCATTGCCTCGGCGCAGACGGAAGGCTACTGGCCGCTGCTGACGTGTCGTGTGCTGCTGGGCTTCTTTGAAGCAGGGCACTGGCCGTGTGCGTTGAAAACGACGTTTGCCCTGCTGGAGCCGAAGGACCGCACCATGGGAAACAGCGTGCTGCAAAGCGGCGCATCCATCGGCGCAGTGGTGACGCCGCCGCTGATGATCTGGCTCATGACGGACGAGCTTTCCAGCTGGCGTCTGGCCTTTGAAGCCATCGGCTTCATCGGGCTTATATGGGTGGTGCTTTGGTTCGTGTCGATGCGCAAAAATGATCTGGACGTGGTGGTGGAGGATGATCCATCGAAACGCGAGAGCATGTGGGGCATTCTTCGTGGCGGCCGCTTCTGGGCGCTGGCCATTTTGATCTTCGGTGCGCAGACCTGCTGGCATCTCTTCCGCGTCTGGCTGCCGAAGTTCATGCAGGAAGGGCGTGGTTACTCGGAGACGGAGGCCCTCGCCTTCAACTCCGCCTACTACATCGGCACGGACATCGGCTGCATCGCCGCAGGGATCATCTCGCTCTGGCTCGCCCGGCGGTTCACCATCTCCGCACACGGCGCCCGGCGTTGGGTCTATGCAGGCGCTTGTTTCATGACGTCTTTCAGCGTGCTGCTGCTCTGGCTGCCCAAAGGCTGGCCTCTCATGGGGGCCATTCTCATCGTCGGTGCCGGAGCCTTGGCCTTGTTCCCCTGCTACTACAGTTTTGTGCAGGAGCTTTCCGACAGGCATGTGGGGCGCCTCACCGGCTTGCTCAGCACCTGGGTGTGGGCGGTGTCATCCCCCATGCACAAGCTCTTTGGCCGCCTCGTCGATGAAACGAAGTCCTTTGATCTCGGAATGGCGATGGCAGGCCTCGTCCCGTGGCTCGGCGTTATCGCCATGAAGCTCCTGTGGGACACGCAAAAGTCGAAGGACCCGGCAGCTGCGGTGCGTTGAGTGGGCATGATTCGTCTGCTGACTCCTGCCTTGCTCGTCGTTTCGGTGCTGCACGCCGCAGAACCGTATGAACTGAAGCTCGAAACAATCACCAAAGGATACGACGGCAAAATGTGCTGGGTGCATCCCCGTGCAGGCGCCATCCCCGGCAGCCCGCCGCAGGTTGTGCTGACCATGCAAAAGCTCCTCCTCACCGGCAGCGATGTCTTTTATGCGCTGAACCATCTGAGCAGCTCCGATCTCGGCAAGACGTGGACCCGGCCGGTCGAGCACTCGGCAGCATTGGGTCGGCGCGAAGAGCCTGACGGCGTGATCGTGGCCGCCTGTGACTTCACCCCGAAGTGGCATGCCAAGTCTGGCAAACTCCTCGGCATCGGCCACACCGTGCGTTATTCCAGCAACAAGGTCATTCACGAACGCCCCCGCGAAACCTGCTTCTCCGTCTATGACCCGCAGCACGCCACATGGTCTCCTTGGGCGGTGATGCCCATGCCCGCAGGCCCCAAGTTTTACAACGCCGGTGCCGGCAGTGTGCAGCGCGTGGATCTGGAAAACGGTGACATTCTTCTGCCCATTTATTTCAAGGGTCAGGGAGACAAATACTACCGCGTCACCGTGCTGCGTTGCAGCTTTGACGGCAGCACGCTGCGCTTCATTGAGCAGGGCAACGATCTCGCATTGGAATCCGGACGCGGCGTGTATGAACCGTCATTGATCCGCTGCGCGGGGAAATTCTATCTGACCCTGCGCAACGACACCGCAGGCTACGTGTGTGCCAGCGATGACGGCCTGCACTTCAGCGAACCGAAACGCTGGAATTGGACTGACGGCAGCGATCTGGGCAACTACAACACCCAGCAGCACTGGGTGGCGCACAAAGATCATCTCTACCTCGTTTACACCCGCAAAGGCGCGAACAACGATCACGTTTTCCGCCATCGCGCCCCGTTGTTCATGGCAGAGGTGGACAAGGCCAGCCTAACCGTGAAACGCGAAACCGAACGCATCCTGGTGCCGGAACGCGGCGCACGGCTCGGAAACTTCGGCGTGTGTGAGGTCAGTGAAAACGAAACCTGGGTCACCGTGGCCGAGTGGATGCAGAAAAACGGGCCTGACATCGTCATCAAGCCCGACAACAAATATGGCGCTGACAACAGCGTCTATGCCGCTCGTATCCTGTGGCAGGCTGAAAAGTAGCCCGCCTCAGCCCAGATACTCACCCGCAATCACTTCTTCCTCGCCTTCGTTCTCATGAATGGCACCCGAGATGACACGCTCAGTGACTTCATCAAGGTAGGTTTGCAGCACGCCGCTGAGTTCCAGAAACTCCGGCCATAGCGTCTCATCCACAAAGCTCCGCGGCACTCTGACCATGACGGTGGTTCGCCGCTGACGTGCATAGCGGTACGGTCTGAGCGAATACCGCCTCAGCAAAGCGGTGAAGAGTTTTTTCGACCAGCCATCGGCCAGGGTGAACTTGTATTCGATGGGCCTCTCGATCTTTGCCGTCTCACCCAGCCTCCGTTTGATGCGCTCCATGGCATCAGCGGCGGCTTCCTTCTCACCCAGAGTTGCGGCACCGGCATAGAGCCGCTCAATTTTGCTCAGCTTGTCGAGAAGATCCTGTTCGCGCATGCAGGTTCTTTCTCAAACCAGACGCACTTGTCAACGCATGCCCCGCTTACGATGCGCGACGGATGCCACGTGTGGCCAGGATGTTGCGCACAAGGCGCAGCATGTCGGCGGGCTCGTACGGCTTGGGCAGCACGGCGGCAAAGCCGTAGGCGGCAGGGTTGGCCATCACCGGATCGTCCGAGTAGCCGCTGGAGACGATGGCAAAAACTTCAGGATCGATGGCGCGGAGTTTTTCCATTGCACGCACCCCCCCCATGCCATTGGGAATGCTGAGGTCGAGAATGACGAGGTCAAAGGCGCGGCCTTGAGTCACGCTTTCCTGGTACATGCGCACCGTTTCACTGCCTTCGGAGCTTTCGGCCACATCGAAGCCGTTGCCAGTGAGGTTGCGGACGATCAACGAGCGAACCAGCGGATCATCCTCAAGCACCAGAATGCGCGGATTGGCGGCGTTCAGGTCCGGCGCCGCGTCGAACACTTTGCTCAGGCCAAAGGCATCGGCTTCCTCACCATCAGAATCCAGCGGCAGGTAGAAGCGCACCGTGGTGCCCTTGCCATGCTCGGAACTGACGGTCAGCGAGCCGCCGTGGGCTTTCGCAATGGATTCGCAGACCGTGAGGCCCAGCCCTGTCGCGTTGTCTGCCTTGCGGGTGCTGAAGTAAGGCTCAAAAATATGCGGCAGATGCTCCGTCGTGATCCCTTCACCTTTGTCTTCGACTTCGATGGCGAGGCCTGAAGGCTGGAAGTTCGTGTCGGTGACCATTTCACCGGGGAACATCTCGGCGTGGTCAGGCGCAAAGCAGCGCACGGTGATTTCACCGCCATCGGGCTGCGCCTGTTCGGCGTTGCGGATCAGATTGCTCAGCAGGCGGCGGATTTGAGCACCATCAATGGCGATCTGCGGCAGGCCGGGCTGCACTTCGATGCGGTACTCCACGCGATTCGCGCGCGTGTGATGCGCAAAGAAGGTCTCAATCAGATCGCCAAGGCGGATCTGAGTTTTGATCGGCGCACCACCTCGGGCAAAGGTCAGCAGCTGCTGCACAAGGTTCTGCGCCTGCAGCGTGGCCTGTTTGGCCGTGTGCAGTTCCGGCAGTGTGATGGCATTGCGCAGCCGCATCTCCGCCAGCGAGATGTTGCCCAGCAGCACGGTGAGCAAATTGTTGAAATCGTGGGCAAAGCCACGCGCCAGCAGTCCGAGTGATTCCAGGCGGTCGATGCGGTTGCGGCGCTCCGCTTCCTCGCGCCGGGCCGTCACATCCTGCACGAGGAGCAGCAGACCTTCTCCAAAAGGATAACCGCGCAGTTCCAGCCAGATCTGCTTTTCGTCGAGGTAAAGCTCACGGTTCACCGTCTCGCGGTGCAGCATGGCATGGGCGAAGGCCTCATGATGCAGCTCGCGCGTGGCGCTGGGCATGATGTCCCACAACGAAAGGCCCAGCATGTTCTGCAGGTTACGGTCAAACAGGCGCAGGGCGCTCGCATTGGCATAGGTCACCCGCCAGCGGGCATCCAGCGCAAACAGCGGGTCCGAAATGCTTTCGACCACATCCACCAGCGGCGCAGTGCTGCGGTTCGGGATGGGCGTTGTTTCCTCCGGCGCTGGCAGAGCCGCGGCTCGGAAAAGAATGATGAGCCCGGTCAGCTGGCCCTGCGCATCACGCAGCGGTGCCGTCCGGTCCTGGATTGGTACACGTTCACCCGCCAGAGTCGTGAGATAAACCGTACGTTCGGCGGCCTGCGTGGCTGACTCCGCTGACAGAATCTCCGCCGGCTCACCGGTGCTCTGATAAATGCGAAACACTTCATTTAAGGAGCGGCCCACGGCTTCCTGCGCATTCCAGCCCGTGACACGGGCGGCGGAGGGGTTCATGAACACCACCCCTCCAGACAGATCCGCAGCGATCACGCCATCGGCCAGGCTTTGAAAAGCCTCAAAGTAGCTGTGCTCCCTCCGCTGGCGCTCATTCTCTTCAAAATGGCGCTGCGCAGCCACTTCCACGGCCAGGCGCAGTTCATCGTGGTTAAAAGGCTTGAGCAAATAGCCATGCGGGTGCGTTTGGCGGGCACGTGCCACGGTGTCCAGATCTGCGCAGGCCGTGACATAGACGATGGCCACATGGCTGCGGCTCTGCAGCTCACGGGCAGTATCAATGCCATCCAGCTGACCCGCCAGATGAACGTCCATTAGTACTAGATCAGGTCGAAACTCGTCCAGGCGTTCCAGTGCTTCCTCTCCAGAGGCACAGATGGCGACCACCACATAGCCGAGTTTGCCTAGAGTCGTGGCCATGTCACAGCCCACGAGGCCCTCGTTTTCGACGATCAAGATGCGGATGCGGTCAGAATTGGTCATTTCCCCGTAAGTCCAACTATTCTAACCGATATGAATTAGAAACGCCATAGGAATTCTAAGTACTTTTATTTGATTGGTGAGAATTCCACGAAACGGCACCCTTCACCATGGGGCTGTTCATCGGGACTGGCGGGGTTGTTCTTTCCTAGGGTGGGATGAAATGGCCTCCTGTGCCCGCTTTGCCATGATGCCGGAAAAAAGAGGCACGCCACAATTTTGACTCGCCAACCATCGCTTTATTTTTAATAATCTTACCGGGTATCATACACAATCTCTCTCATGAAATCGTTCTTTGCATTTCTCGCCGTCTTCGCTCTCAGCTTCTCGCTTTCCGCTGCTGACACCTCCGCCCCGAAAAAAGGTCCGGAGAAACCCTCGGCCAAGGTGGAGGCTTTAGCCAAAACCCTGGTAACCCAGCAAAGGGCCCAGTTGCTGACTCTGCTGAACCAGGGTGATCTGGCGGCGCTCATGGCGATTCCCGGCATTGGTGAAGTCCGCGCCAAGGCCATCCAAAAAGCCCGCCCCTTGGCCGATGTGACCAACGTGGTGGGCGTTGATGGCATTGGCGAAGGCATTTTTGCTCAAATGGTTGCTTATGCGCAGGCAGGATTTCCCCAGCCGGAGAAAAAAGCTCCCGCCAAGAAGAAGTCCGCGCCGAAGAAAACGGGCATCCAAGGCTCCCAACAGCCTTCCAAAGGGCGCTTTGGCCCTCCCCTCGCTCATTCAGGTGATTCAAGGCCCATTTCGGCCTGATTTTGGGATTCCGGCCCGACCTTGTGAAATTTTTCACAAATAGCGGTTGCCGCACTGCGGGACGTTCGGATAATCAAACCCGGTTCTCCTGCGGTTCCCTGCTCCTACATGGCCACTATCATTGTACAACGTCCCAAACTTGCCTGGCATGAACGCTGGTTCATTTCCACGCTGCTGAAAGGGCTGAAAATCACAATTGGGCACGGTATCAAGACCTTCCTCCAGATCGCCGGGGGCAAGCCCAAGGTCACGATGGAATACCCGGAGCAGAAGTGGGACGAGCATCTGCCCGAACACTACCGTGGCGCCCCCGCTCTCGTCACGGACGAGCAGGACCGCGAACGCTGCGTCAGCTGCCAGCTCTGCGAGTTCATCTGCCCGCCCAAGGCCATCAAAATCATCCCCGGCGAGATCCCCAGCGATGATCCGTGGGCCAAGGTCGAGAAGCGACCCAAGGAATTCGACATCGACATGATTCGCTGCATCTACTGCGGCATGTGCGAGGAGGTCTGCCCGGAGCAGGCCATTTTCCTGCGCAAGGACTACGCCATCACCGGTCTCTCACGTCAGGAGATGGTGCACAACAAAAAGCGCCTCTATGAAATCGGCGGCCAGCGCGTGGGGCTGGTGAACAAGTGGAACGAGCTCAAGTAATGCCCCCTCTGCTGTTCTATCTCTTTGCACTGATCACCTTGGGCTTCGGCTTCCTGGTCGTCACGGGTCGTAATCCAGTCACCTGCGCTCTCGCGCTCGCCGCCAGCTTCGTCGGC
Source organism: Prosthecobacter sp. (assembly GCF_044222345.1). Classification (GTDB taxonomy): domain Bacteria; phylum Verrucomicrobiota; class Verrucomicrobiia; order Verrucomicrobiales; family Verrucomicrobiaceae; genus Prosthecobacter. Next base: position 173,346 of record NZ_JBGANL010000002.1, on the reverse strand, counting down.
CTCGCGGCGCTGTTTCTCAGCCTCGACGCCTATTTTATAGGAGTCATCCAGATTCTTGTCTATGCCGGTGCAGTGATGGTGCTCTTCCTGTTCATCATCATGCTCTTGGACATTAAGACGGAGGAGGGCAAGAAGCTGAATGTCCCGGCCATCGTGTCCGGTGTGCTGCTGGCGGTGTTGCTGACCCTGCAGATCATTGCGGTCGCCGGTGGTACGGGACTGGCAAATAAAACCACGCAAAACACCCCTCTGGCGTTGACCGAGGCAGCCGGAAAGATTGGCAAAGCGGCGCTGCCTACGATTACCAACGACCTCAAAGCAGGCACACTGCCTGACGCCAAGCTGATCGGCTTCACCCTTTTTGATCAATACGGCTTCCACCTTCAAGTCATCGGCCTGCTGCTGCTCGTCGGTACGATCGGTGTCGTCGTTCTCAGCAAACGCGAAAGGAGCGCCCCATGATCACCCTTGGCCACTATCTCGTTGTCAGCGGCATGCTGTTCTCTCTGGGGCTCGCTGGCGTCATCGCCAGAAGAAACATCATCATCGTCTACATGTGCCTGGAGATGATGCTCAGCGCCGCAAATCTCGCTCTCGTCGGCTTCTCCCGCTTTCACCTCGTCAACGGCCTGCCGGATTACACCGCTCAGTCGCTCGTGTTCTTCACCATCACCGTGGCTGCTGCTGAAGTGGCCGTGGGTCTCGCCATCATCGTGGCTCTCTTCCGCTCCAAGCAGAGCGTGGATGTGGAGTCCGTCACCAAACTTCAAGGATAACGCGCCCGCATGCACGCCAGCATCATCCTACTGCTGCCATTCTTTTCGGCGCTCGTCATCCTTCTGGGGCACCGTCAGCTCAAAGGGGCTTCCGTGCTCATTTCGGTGGGTTCCTCGATCATTTCCTTCATCGCCTGCCTTTTCTTCCTGGCGGCGGAAGATGACAACAAGCTGCTTCTGCCCTTCCTCGATGTCGGCGGCCATTTCCATGCAGGCATTGATGTCCTGATCGACAAGCAGAGCCGGGGCATGATGTTCATCGTCAGCTTCATCGGCATGCTGGTGCACATTTTCTCGCTCGGCTATATGAAGGACGACGATGCGAAGCCCCGCTTCTTCGGCTCGCTCTCCCTCTTCATGTTTTCCATGACCGGCATCGTGCTGGCTGGAAACCTGATCATGATGTTCATCTTCTGGGAGCTCGTCGGTCTGAGTTCCTACTTGCTCATCGGCCACTGGTATCAAAAGGCCAGCGCCGCCGAAGCCTGCAAGAAAGCTTTCCTTACCAACCGCATCGGCGACTTCGGCTTCATGATCGGCATTTTGCTGCTTTTTGGGGCCAACCACGGCAGCGTGAACCTCGATGATCTCGCCACGGCCTTCAAATCAGGCCCGCTGGCCCCCGGGGCACCCGGTTACAGCGCAGGTTTCACCACGGCAGCCGCTCTGTGCATCTTCCTCGGCGCGGTAGGCAAATCCGCCCAGTTCCCGCTCCATGTCTGGCTGCCGGACGCCATGGAAGGCCCCACCCCCGTCTCCGCCCTCATCCACGCCGCCACCATGGTCGCCGCAGGTGTTTACATGCTCGTGCGTGTGAGCTTCCTCATTGAGGCTTCACCCCTGGCAGCAGAAATCATCGCCGGCATCGGCTGTTTCACCGCATTGCTGGCAGCCTTGATGGCCACGCAGCAAAACGACATCAAGCGTGTGCTGGCCTATTCGACTCTCTCCCAGCTTGGTTACATGGTCATGGCCGTCGGTGCCGTGGCGATGGCTGCCCAGCACGGCCACGAGGCTCATGGCCCGAATCCTGGCCATCCGGCCATGTTCCACCTTTACACGCATGCCTTCTTCAAGGCCATGCTCTTCCTCGGCTCCGGTGCCGTCATCTATGCCTGCCACCATGAGCAGGACATCTGGAAGATGGGCGGTCTTCGCAAGCACATGCCCGTCACCTTCTGGACCTTCCTCATCGGCACTCTGGCCTTGATGGGCCTTCCATGGGTCACCAGCGGATTCTACAGCAAGGAAGCCATCCTTGGCGCGGCCTATGATAGCGGCTGCAGCATCCTCTTCCACTCCGCCTCCCTCACGGCCCTTCTTACTTCGTTCTACATGATGCGTTTGGTCATCATTGCCTTCTTCGGCAAGCCTCGCACTGAATCCGCGCATCATGCCACCGAGGTTCCAGTGATCATGTGTCTGCCTTTGGTGGCTCTCGCGGTCTTCTCGATCTTCTCTGCTTGGGACCCCTTTGCCACGACCCTGCAATCCCTGAAACCAGCGCATGAACCACCTCATGCCACCGTGCTGTTTGCCTCCATCGCAGCATTCATCATCGGCACCGGCGGCGCCATCTACCTCTATCGCGGCAAGGACAAGGACCCGATCAGCATCAAGCTCTTCGCCAACAAGTTCTACTTCGACGAAATCTACGCCGTCATCGTTCGCATCTGCCAGGATCGTCTCGCCTGGATCGTCACCGCCTTGGAGCGTGTGTTTGTCGATGGCCTCATCGCCCGCCTGCCCACGGCGATCGTCGCCCGTCTCGGTGCCGCCACCCGCTTGCTGCAGAGTGGCCATTTGCAAGGCTACACCTTCCTGCTGGGTGGTGGCGTCATTGCCGTGATTTATCTTGTCGTGTTTGTGCTGCCCCGCCTGGGCCATTGATGGAGAAACTGAATGAGCGTTCTTGAACTAATCATCGCACTCCCGCTGCTCGCCGCTCTGGCGGTCTGGCTCGGTGCGCCTGCCCGCGCTGCATCCCTCGGTGCCACCTTCGTCAATCTGATCCTCGTGTTGTACACAGCGGTGCAATACTGGGGCAAAACGGGCCTCGCCTTCACCCATTCGCGTCCGATCCTCGAAAATCCATCGCTCAGCTTCGCCGTCGGTGCGGATGGGATTTCCATCATCCTCGCCCTGCTCAGCGCGCTGGTGATGCTCGCTGCCATCTGGCAGATTGAGGATCGTCCCCCGATCTTCTACGTTTCCTCCCTGCTCATCGGCGGTGGTGCGCTCGGGGCCTTCCTCACCACGGATGTTTTCTTCATCTACGCCTTCCACGAACTCGCGTTGATCCCCACCTTCCTCATGATCGCGCTGCATGGCCGCGCAGAGCCTGCCCAGCGCAAGGCCGTCGCATGGAAAGCCACCATTTATCTCGGTGTCGGCAGTCTCGTCCTCCTCGCTGGCTTGGTGTGGCTGGTGCTCGAATTCAGCGGCGGCTCCAAGCTCACCTTCGATCTCGAAGCCCTGCGCAGCCAGGCCCGGCTTACACCCTTGCCCGATGCGAAGCAGGCGCAGATCTTCTTTGTGCTCCTGCTTGGGTTTGGCTCCCTCGTCAGCCTCTTCCCCTTCCATAGCTGGGCCGCACCGGCTTACGCCACAGCACCCACACCCGTGGCCATGCTTCACTCCGGCGTGCTGAAAAAATTCGGTCTTTACGGTCTCATCCGCATCGCTCTGCCTCTGCTGCCGCACGGTGCACATGTGGAATGGGTGCAGAACGCGCTGCTCTTGATGTTGCTGGGCAACATCCTCGTCATGGGCCTCGTCACCATCCATGCGAGCCGCCTCGACAACACCCTGGCCAACTCCAGCGTCATGCACATGGGCTACATCTTCCTCGGCATTGCCGCAGGCACCGAGATCGCTCTCAAAGGCGCGGTCATCCTCATGTTCGCACACGGCATCTCCATCGCGCTGTTGTTCGGCCTGTGCGGCCGCATGCGCAATCAGCTGGGCACTCTGGAGTACAACAAACTCGGCGGCCTCGCCACCCATGCTCCAGCGTTCACCGTGTTGTTCGCCTTTGGCACCTTTGCCTCCATCGGCCTCCCGGGCCTCACCAACTTCGCCGGCGAAGTGCTGATCTTCCTCGGCAATTTCACCGAGTTCAAAGCAGGCGTCCTGACCAGTTTGCAATGGACCGTCATCCTGGCGCTCTGGGGCGTGGTGATGTCCGCAGTTTACATGCTGCGTGCCTACCGCAGCATCTTCCACGGCAGTCCTGCCACCGGCCTTTTCATGATCGATCCCGCGTTCTCTCAGCGTGTGCCCTTCATCATGCTCGCCACCACGCTGCTTGTCACCGGCTGCTGCCCTTGGCTGCTGCTCAACCTCATGAAATCCGCGCTGTAGTCCTGCCATGAGCGTTTTCACCATCGAAGCTGGCCTCGCCATTCTCGGACTCGTCCTCCTCTTGCTCGAGGCCTTCAAGCCCGACATCTCCCGCCGCACTCTCGGCCTCACCGCCATCGCTGGTGCCACACTCGCGCTCTTGCTGTTGACCATCGTGCCGCACGACACTGCCAGCCTGCCCGCATTCATCCGGCCTTGGCATCAGCTCGACAGCCTCGCCCTTTTCTACAAGGGCTTTGCGCTCGTCATCACCATCCTCGTGCTCTGGCTCACGCTCGAATGCGCCCCTTATCTCACCCGCTTCACCGTCGATGGCAAACTGGCCGAAATGTTCAGCCTGCCGCTCATCGTCTGCACCGGCATGATGTGGATGGCCTCCGCCCGTGACCTCGTCACCGTCTTCGTTGCGCTCGAACTCGTCACCGTCTCATTCTACGTCCTCGTCGCCTTTGCCCGCAAAAGCGCCTTCAGCCTCGAAGCCGGCGTCAAATACCTCATCCTCGGCGCTCTTTCTACCGGCGTTCTCGTCTACGGCATCGCCTGGATCTATGGTGCCACCGGCACGATGAGCTTCGACGGCATCGCCAAGGCGCTCGCCAATCCTGCCACCAGCAAAACCACCGCGCTCTTCGGCGCTGCTGTGCTGCTCTGCGGGCTGGGCTTCAAAGTCGCCGCCGCTCCCTTCCACATGTGGGTTCCGGATGTCTATCAGGGTGCTCCCACTCCCGTGACCGCCTTCCTGTCCGTCGGCTCCAAAGCCGCTGGCTTCGTCGTCCTCACCCGTGCGCTGGACGCCTTCATGGCCGAAGGCTCCATCATTGGCAGCGAGATCCAGGGCTTCCTGCTCGTCATCGGTTCGCTCACCGCCTTGCTCGGCAGCCTGCCTGCGATGTTCCAGACCAGCGTCAAGCGTCTGCTCGCCTACTCCAGCATCTCGCACGCAGGCTACCTTCTCCTCGCCCTCGCCTGCCGCGAAAGCGCCCGCTTCGATCTCTCCTCCGGTGGCGTCGTCGCCTTCTACCTCGCCACCTACCTGCCCATGACCGTCCTCGGCTTCCTCGGTCTCGGCCTCATGCGCGCCAACGGCCTTGGCGAAGACATCAAGGACTTCGCCGGACTCGCCAAACGCAACCCGCTGCTCGCGTTGCTGATGACCATCTCCTTCGCCTCGCTCGCCGGTCTGCCGCTTACCGCAGGCTTCCTCGGCAAGCTCTTCGTCTTCCTCGGCCTCGCCGACCACGGCTGCTGGGGTGCCATGAGCTGCGCCGTCATCGCCGCCGCCGCCGGTTTCTACTACTACTTCAAGACCATCCTCGCGATGTACACCACTGAAGGCACCGACGTCCCCGCCCTGACCTTCTCAGGTCCCGCCAAAGCCGTCGCCGGTGCCCTGGCCCTCGTCATCCTGATCCTCGGCGTTTATCCCAAGCCGCTTCAGAACCTTCTGACATCAGATCGTCCTGCTGTTGTGGCGAAGTGATTGACTTGGATGGGGCACAGCGGTTAAAACCGTTGCATGAATCGTGGCGTTTGTCTCGCAATCCTCGCGTGTCTTCTTTCCATGCCGGCACATGCGCAGGAGCGCAAGCTTCCCGAGCTCTCCGCCAATCTCGATGCATTGCTGAATTTCGCAGATCTCTGGAAATGGAGTGCGTCAGACATGGAAAAGAACTACGTGCTGAAACTCCAAGACCAGGAGCGGCAGTCGAAGCCCCCACAATTTGAATGGGTCAGCAGCACCAAGGACCGCGCGCGCTTCTCCCGCCACATGTTCAGCAACGCGGAGACCACCCTGACCATGTTTGGCGGTTCCATCAAAGTGGAGGAGGCCATTCTGGAGTTCGTGAACGGCAAGGCCGCACGCGCCACGATCTCCTTCTACAATCGCGGGGACTCGGGCGATATCACCACGACGGAATTCGACCGCATTTTCAAGCTGATCGGTCAAAACCTTGGCCAGGTGATGAAGGTTGCTCCCAAGCGTCAGATACTGTCCTCCAATGCCGCACTGCCCGTCACCGGCTGGAACTGGACTTCGCCCAGCGGCATCGCCCTGCTCGAGTACAACGAATACAACACCCCCGGCAAAGTGACGAAGCCCGAGTTCCTGCGCCTGAAACTCGCCGCACCCAATCAGGCCGACTGGAGCATGGGCAAGATGGCCACCGGCGTCCAGCGTATGGAGCTGCTCCAGCGCGTCAAAAAGACCGCTGCAGGTGATGTCTATATCTCGGGCGTACCCATGGTGGATCAGGGGCAGAAAGGCTACTGCGTCGCCGCCAGCTGCCAGCGCCTGTTTGAATACATGCGCATCCCCTGTGATCAGCATGAGATGGCCAAGCTCGTCAGCATCGATGCGGGAAGCGGCGCCGACATCACCACCATGCAGCGGAGCCTCGCCAAAATCGATGGCGCCTTCAATGTGACTTTCAAACCGCTGGTGAATCCCGAACAGTATTACTACCGGGGCAAGCGCCGTGTATCCGAGAAAGAATTCATCTCGATCGTCAAGGAATACACCGACAAAGGTGTGCCTCTGCTCTGGGGTTTGTTCCTGGGTCAGAAGCCCGAAGATCCACCCCTGCCAAACGGTGGGCAGGTCAGCGGCGGCCACATGCGCATGGTCATTGGCTACAATCTGGCCAAAAACCAACTGCTCTTCTCCGACTCCTGGGGTGCAGGCCATGAGCTGAAGCGCATGACCCTGCTGGACGCTTATGACGTCACCCTCGGCCTCTACTCCATGGCTCCACGCGGGTTCTGATCAGGGCGCACGGCCTTCTTCGACATCCATCACGTCAAAGAACGTTACCAGGTCTTCGCGATGAGCCAGACCGGCCTCGGCCCGTTGCTTGATAAGTCCTTCACTGGCGGCATCGCGCCAGCCGCGCTTGTGCATGAAGCCGTTCCAGATTTCGATCTGTTCCGCCGTCGGCCGGTTGCCGTTCTGGCAGCACCATTCCAGGATTTCTTCGTCCGTTCCACCCGCCAGCGTGCGCTCTGAAAGCTCACTGAAGTCCACTCCGAGAAACTTGCACACACGCTCATCGAAGGTGCGGCTCCCACTCAGGTAGCCCAGGTGATAGCCGTCGGGCAGTTTGCCTTCCTTGGCGTTGAGCCGGATTTTATCGAGGATGCGCCCAAAGACGGCAATGCCGCCGACCAGATCACGAGGAGAACGAATGGGAAATGCCATGCGCCATTTTTAACGAGGACGCATGGCAAAGTCAATTCACCGCCTCACTCCGCCTTCTTCTTCCCTTTGCCTTTGCCTGCCGGTTTGGCGGCAGCCGCCACCTTTTCTCCGGGCTTCGGCAGGGTGCCTTTCACCTCTTCCCACGCCGGATTCAGCGTGGCCTCTTTCAGTGAGAAGTTGCGGAAATCCACCGACTGGCCGCTCACCGTGAATCCGGGGCTGGCTTTCTCAGTCAGGAAAAGATCATTGGCACCCCAGGCCACGAGGTCATCCACCTTGCCCAGCATCTTGTCCCCCACCATTTCCAAGCGGACCTTGTGCCAGCCCTCACCGAGCTCCGTGGGGAATCGGGCGAAAACCACGGCCTTGTCCGGTCCTGCATGGTCGTTGTCATCGCGTTGCACCGTCACCGTCTTCGGCGTGATCATGATGCGTGCCATGTGATCCTTGACGGCATTGATCGAAAGGCTCGTGGCCTTCGCTCCCGCAAACTTGAACTCATACTCAATGACGAAGTCCTTCATCTTGTTCGGCAGGCGCGTCACCGCACCATGTTTGTCAGCCTCCAGTTCGGAGCCGCGCAGTACACCATCCACCGGTTCCCACTTGCCCTTGGCCGCCTTCCACGGAGCCCCAGCACCCGAGCTGAGATTGTTTTCATAGATGACCTTGCCAGGAATGGCCAGCAGTGGCTTGTCCTCGGCACGTGCAGCGAATGCGGCCAGTGCGAGAGTCAGAGTGAGAAGAGAGGTGTGTTTCATGGGGCGTTGTGAACGAAGGCACTGCATCCATGTTGCGCAAAAATTCCCGGCCTGATAGAACCGGCGCATGCGCACCACCGCTGTCTGTCTCACTTTCCTGCTCACCTCCATGCAAGCTGCCGAACCCAATGCCACTGCCGATGCCTGGCTCGCAAAGACAAAAATCGCCCCGCCTCTGCAGGTGTCAGCCTCCCTCGACGCATGGCAGCGCCAGCGCATCGAGATCCGCACCAAGCTGAACGAACTCCTCGGCGACCTCCCTCCACGCCCACCCATCTCCGCCTTCCAAATCATCACCCGCGAAGACAAAGGCACCTACACCCTGGAGACCCTCCAGTTCGACAATGGCGCAGGCGAAATCGTCAAAGGCTACGTCTTCCTGCCAAAGACCGCCACCCCCCAAAGCAAAGCCCCCGCCATCCTCTACTGCCACTGGCACGGCGGCCAGTATGACATTGGCAAACAGGAACTGCTGCAAACCAACGCCACCCCCGTCGCCGCAGGCCCAGCCTTGGCTGCCGCCGGTTACGTCGTCCTCGGCATCGACGCCCCATGCTTTGGCGAACGCAACGGCCAGAGCCCCGACGGCCCCCAGCAGAAAGGTTCCAGCGGCGAAATGACCGCCGCCAAATTCAACCTCTGGGTCGGCCGCACGCTCTGGGGCATGATGCTGCGCGATGACCTCACCGCGCTCGATTATCTCTGCTCGCGCCCCGAGGTGGATGCTCAGCGCATCGGCGTCACCGGCATCAGCATGGGGTCCACGCGCAGCTGGTGGATCATGGCGCTCGATGACCGCCCCCGCGCCGCCGTCTGTGTCGGTTGCATGACACGCTATGAAGAACTCATCCGCGCCGGCATGCTCAAAGCCCACGGCATTTACTACTTCGTCCCCGGCATGCTCAAACACTTCGACACCGAAGCCGTCATCGCCCTCTCCGCCCCTCGCCCCATGCTCTTCATGACCGGAGACCAGGACAGCGGCTCACCCACCGACGGCGTTCGCCACATCGGCTCCATCGTCAGCCGCGTGTATGCGCTGCATGGTCAGGATTCCGCCACCCATTTTGAAAACACGATCTACCCCGGCGTCGGTCACGTCTACCTCCCCGAGATGTGGGAGAAGACGGTGGCATGGATGGACCGCTGGGTGAAAAATGGAAATCCTGCCAAGTAGGTCCAAGCTACGCTCAGGCCCATCTTGACCTTCCTGCGGCTACCATGAACTCAGATCATCATGCAGCCGCTCCATCTCACGGGAGAAGGCCGCACGTTCCGGCATGTCAGGCTCGCCGTAAGGCACGATCTCGACGACGTTTTTGCGCAGTACGGTGATGCCGCTGCCCCCGCCAGCCTGCTGAATGCTGGTCCATGCGCAATCCGCAAAGCGTGCGGCAAGGATGCAATCCTGCGGCGTGGTGTGACCACCGCGCTGCAAGTGGCCGAGCACGGAAGGACGCACCTCCAGGTCGGGGAAGGGGGCTCCGGCACGCTGGAAATACTGCTGAAAGGCATCCATCAGCACATAGGCGCGGTTGCGCTTCTGCGGCGGATCAAACTCCACGCCTTCCGCCACCAGCACGATGGCGTGGCCGCGTCCGCGTGTCATGGCACCTTCGATCTTGGCCGCGAGTTTCTTCATCGCCTCCTCGTTCAGCGCTCCCGACTCCGGGGTGACGATCATCTCCGCACCGGAAGCCAGGCCGGCCATCCGCGCCAGATCGCCGCTCGCACGGCCCATTGTCTCCAGCACCATCACCCGGCGGTGGCTGCGTGCCGTGTCAATGAAGTGATCCACCGCCCAGACGAGCGTGTTGACCGCCGTATCAACTCCCAGCGCCATGTCAGTAAATTGAAGATCGTTGTCAATCGTCGCCGGAATGCCGATCACGCGCAGGTCGCTTTCCTGCGCCAGCAGACGGGCACCCGTGAGCGAGCCATCTCCGCCCACGACGACCAGCGCACGCACATTGAGGTCCTTGAGGAGCTTGATGACACTGTCACGCACCTTCTTCTCGTGGAATTCCAGGCAGCGTGCGGAGCCCAGAATCGTGCCGCCTTTGCCCATGATGCCGCTCACGCTCGCATGGTCCATCTGGATGACGTGCAATTGTTCGGAGATCAGGCCCGCCCGGCCCGTATGGGTGGCGATGTCTTTTTTCAGGCGTACCAAAGCTTCAGCATCGTCATTCACAGCACGTGCGGTGCGGACGAGGCCTCGGTAGCCGTCTCGGATGCCGAGCACCGCGATCTTTTCACGGTTCAGGCCCAGTCGCACTATGGCACGCAGAAATGCATTCATGCCGGGCGCGTCACCACCACTGAAAAGGACGGCGACGGATTGTTCAGGAAAAGTGGCGCTCATGGGGGAAAAGGAAAATGGGGGATTCTCTGCTTAGCGAGCACTCTGCGCGTGGCAAGTGGCTGCTTAAGAGGATGAAATTCCTCGCGCTTGCTACCCTGCCTGCGCGTGTTAATGGCGCGGGTGTCCCCAGACTTCGCCACCACGCTTTTCCCGCTCATCGCCGCCCTCCTGTATGCCTTTGGGGCGCTCGTGCTGAAACGCTCCAGCGACCTCGGCGTCGGCCTCTGGCGTACCACCTTTGTCGCAAATTTGATTGTCGCCGGCCTCTTTTCCTTTCTCTGGCTCCTCGGCGGTCCTCCGGTGGAAATAGTCGACCTGTGGCAGCCCGGCGTCATCGCCATGTGCCTCTTCATCGGCCAGCTCGCCCAGTTTCTGGCGCTGGAAAAGGGGGATGTGTCCGTCGCCGTGCCCGTTTTTGGGCTGAAAGTCATCCTCGTCGCCTTCTTCACCCCGCTGCTCATTGGCGAGGCCGTGGGGGTGAAGCTCTGGATCGCCGCCTTTCTCAGCGTCCTGGGCATCACCTTCCTCAACCGCAAGGATGCCGGCCAGCCGCCGCGTCATCTGCTCATCACCTTCGTCGCGGGGGGCATCGGTGCGGTGGCCTTCGCCATCTTTGATGTGCTTGTGCAAAAATGGGGCCCCTATTGGGGCGTCGGTCGCCTGCTGCCCTGCATTTTTTGGATCAATGCCCTGCTCTCCTTCGGCCTCATCTTCCGGTTTTCCGCTCCCCTGAGCGCCATTCGCATCCAGGCTTGGCCATGGCTCGTTGGCGGGGCGGCCCTGCTCGGCACCCAGAGCATCATTTTCGTCAGCACCCTCGCCGTCTTTGGCAAGGCCACCTCGGCCAACATCGTCTACGCCTCCCGCGGCCTCCTCAGCGTGGCCCTCGTCTGGATGATCGGTCACTGGTTCATGAACGCCGAACAGCACCTCGGCCCCACCGTCATGCGCTGGCGTCTGGCCGGCGCCCTCCTCATGATGAGCGCCATCGTGCTGGTCGTGGTGTAAAAAGTTGCGCCAGCGCCCCCGAAGTGAGGCGCTTCAGCGCCGCTTTCGAACGGCCCAAGAAAAACATTCCTCCATCCCCTCCGTGCAGCCCCCCGGGCTCGCCTTTGGAAGCCCGCATCGTTTGCGAACGTTTCATCTCCCATGAAAACATCGCTGTTATTTCTCGCGGCCTGTTGTTGCGCCTCCGCCGCCGAAGTCCCGCCCCAGCCCTTCTTTGCGGCTGCTCAGCGCCTCATCGACGCCACCACCTACCTCGGCTCCCCCTTCACCCCCGCGGAACTCGTCACCCTCCATGCCTGCATTCAGGCCCACGATCCCGCTTCCGTCACCAAAGCCCAAACCATCCTCGACACCCACACCCTCTTCCACGTCACCATCACTCCCGAGCAACGCGTCAAAGTCGAGCGTGGCTCCGTCAAACCCATCCTCGATGAATCCGGCTGGCGCCAGTACCTCGTCCGCGTCGACAACGAAGCCGGTGCCACCGCTCGCCTCGCCGCCTCCAGCCCGCAGGCCAAAGAAGTCTATGTCAAAGGCTCCCCTCCCGTGGCGCCCAATGCTCAGCCCCGCGATCCCGGACCGCCGCCACTCGCCGCACGCTGGCTCGATTTGCAGATGTATGAGGCCCCACCCTTGCAGCCCACGCTCAGCGGGCTCGGTGTCGAATACCGCATCATCCAGCTCTACGCCAGCGAGGCGGGCAAACGCGAAGCCACCTTCAGTTTCGACACCGGCCAGGGCACGCAGGACCTCGGCTTTCGCGCGGAAACCAGCGTCCTCTTTGACTGCCAGCCCGCACGCGAAGTGGCGCTGAACATTCTGGATGAAAACGGCAGGCCCTGCATCGCCGAACTCCTCATCAAGGACCACGCCGGACGCATCTATCCCAGCCAGATCAAGCGCATCGCCCCGGATTTCTTCTTCCACCCGCAGATCTATCGCGGCGATGGCGAAGTCCTGAAACTCCCCGATGGCGACTACGACATCACCTTCCGTCGCGGGCCCGAGTCCGTGCCGGAGCGGCGCAAGGCAAAGATCGCGGGCAAGAGCATGACTCTGAAGTTTCAGGTCAAACGCTGGATTGATCCCAGCAAGCTCGGCTGGTGGAGTGGCGATCACCACATCCACGCCGCCGGCTGCGCCCATTACTCCGTGCCGTCCATGGGCGTCCATGCGTCCGATATGGCGCGGCACTGCATGGGCGAGGATTTGAAAATCGGCGCGAACCTCACCTGGGGACCCTGCTTCGATTACCAAAAACAGTTCTTCACTGGCAAGGAGGACAAGGAATCCCGCTTCCCCTTTCTCCTGCGCTACGATGTCGAGGTCAGCGGCTTCGGTTCTCACAAAAGCGGCCACCTATGCCTGCTCAAGCTCAAGGAGCAGATGTACCCCGGCGGCGACAGCACCGCCCACTGGCCCACCCTTTGCCTCAATACTTTGAAGTGGGCCAAAAAGCAGGGCGCCCTCTGCGGCCCCGCCCACAGCGGCTGGGGCCTGCAACCCCTCGCCGAAAACGACCCCGCCAGAAAACAAAATTACAAGCTCGGCATCCCCAGCGCCACCGACGAACTCCCCAACTTCATCATCCCTCCCTTCAACGGCATCGGTGCCAACGAATACATCGTCGATGTCACGCATCTGGTGGATGGTCCCGACGGCAAACTCGTCCCTGCCGTCGATTTCCTCTCCACCGTGGACACCCCGCATACCTGGGAGCTCAACATCTGGTACCACACCCTCAACGCCGGCTTCCGCACCCGCATCAGCGGCGAGACCGATTTTCCCTGCATCTACGGCGAGCGCGTCGGCCTCGGCCGCGCTTACGTGAAGCTCGACGGCCGCCTCAGCTACGATGCTTGGTGCGAAGGCATCCGCGCCGGACGTGCCTACGTCAGCGATGGCAAGAGCCACCTCATGGACTTCAAGGCCAGCGATCAGGAGCTCGGCCTGAACGGCAGTGAATTGAAACTCGCCAGGCCCGCCACCATCAGGCTAAGCGCCAAAGTCGCCGCACGTCTGGATGACGATCTGCATCCCGAGATTCAATCCGCGCCCGTCGATCAAAAACCCTTCTGGGATCTCGAGCGTGCCCGCGAGGGTGCTTCACATGAAGTCCCCGTCGAAGTCATCGTCAATGGCGTCTCCGTTGCGCGCAAAAACATCCTCGCCGACGGCACCACCCGCGAGATGACCTTCGACGTGCCCGTTGCAAAAAGCTGCTGGGTCGCCCTCCGCATCCGCGCCAGCTCCCACACCAATCCCATCTTCGTCATCGTCGCCGACAAACCCATCCGCGAAAAACGCAGCCTCGAATGGTGCCTCAAATGCGTCGATCAATGCTGGTCCCAGAAAGAAGCACTCATTGATCCCAGGGAGCATGCCGATGCCGTCGCAGCCTACGACCACGCCCGAAAAGTATATCGCGAGCGGTTGGCAGAATAGCGCTCCCGGAGGGAGCAAAGAAATTAGCCGGTGGTGAAGCGAGGCTTGGCGAGCGAGAACCACCGGACCACGCGCACGTCGTATTCAAGACCAAGGTCGCATGCCGGAGGTATGCGAGAAGCGTTCATTCACCCATCGGCCCCTGGATCTCACATGCTCACATGCCTCTCTCTCGCATCTTCCCCGGTGCTGCCTCACTCCTCCCTCACAATCACAAACGTCCTCGCCCTCAGCCCACCCGCTTCCTCCCTCGCCTCGATCTCATGCCTCCCCGGCTTCAGAATCGCAAACGTATGCGCTCCCTCGCTGCGCAGTTCCAGCGTCTCACAGCTCCACTTCACCTTCTCACCACCTGCCGCCTGCAGCAGCAGCCGGTTTCCATGGTTCCGAATATCCGGGTCCAAAATCACCACTGTCCCCGGAATCGGATTTGTGATCCTCAGCACCGGCCTCGCCTCCGTCTCCGCCGTCGTCACCAGATCCCCCAGCCAGTTCCCGCTGCTGCCGATCCACTCCGCATACTCGCGCGGCAGAATCGCCCGTCCCTTCGCATCATAATCCCCCGCCTGCGCCGCTGCGGGAAGTTTGCCCCCGATGAAAAACTCTTCCCGGCTCACCCGCGCCGGCGGCGTCTGCGGCGACAGGCGTTTGCCCGTGCGCGGGTCGATTCGTGCACGCACAATGCCCTTCGGCGTCGCAAACCACGTCGCCGGATGTTTCTCATGCAGGTGCAGCATCACATCCTTGAAGATCGGCCCCGCACCCGTCACACCGCTCACATCCTGCATCGGCGTGTTGTCGAAATTCCCCACCCACACCCCCACCGTAAACTCTGGCGTATAACCGAGCGTCCAGTTGTCTCGAAAGGTCGAGCTCGTCCCCGTCTTCACAGCACACCTGAACGGCAGCCTCAGCACCGACCATCCGCCAAACGCCATCTCCCGTGCCTGATTGTCACTCAAAATATCAGCGATCAGCCAGCTCTCGTTCTTCCCCAATACCCTCCGCTCCTCCGCAGCACCCTCATCCTCCTGCCTCAGCGTCCATCGCTGATACCTCCCCAGCCGTGCCAGACATGCATACGCGTTGGCCAGCTCCACCAGCCGCACCGAGGCATTCCCAATCGTCAGCCCCAGCCCGTAGTGCGCCGCGTCTTCGTTCAGCGTGCTCATGCCAAGCTCCCGCAGCTTCGGCAGCAACGTCTCCGCACCGCCGATCGAATCCAGCACCCGCACCGCCGAAATGTTCAGCGAGTTCCCCAGCGCATACCTGTACGTCATCGGCCCATAGCTCCGCAGCGAAAAATTCTCCGGCCTGTACGTCCCCGAAGCCGTGGCAAACTCCACCGGTAGATCCTCCACAATGCTCGCCGGCGTCGCCCCACGTTCGAAAGCGAGCGCATAGGTAAACGGCTTCATCGCCGATCCCGGCGAATGCGCGGCCCAGGCCCCGTTGAGCTGCCCACCATCCTGCGCAAAAAAATCCCGCGATCCTGCCAGCGCCAGCACTTCACCCGTCGCATTCTCGATCACCACCACCGCCGCATGCGTCACATGTCGCCCCTTCAGCGACTCCAGCCTCTGCGCCATGATCGTCTCCACCTGCTGCTGCAGCGTCGCATCCAGCGTCGTGCGGACCGTCGCGTCCGCTACCTCACCCCGCAGCATCTCAATCGCATGCGGTGCCTCAAATCCACCGCTGAACCGCTGCAGCACAATCTTCTGGTCCAAGGCCACCCGATGCTCCTCATCGCTCAGCCAGTGCAGCTTATGCATCTTGTCCAGAATCCGCCGCTGCCTCGGCAGCACGCCTTCCAGATTCCGAAACGGATTCAGCCTTGCCGGAGACTGCGGCAGCGCCGCCAGCAGCGCGCACTCCGCTGGCGTCAGATCCCCCAGCGGCTTGTGAAAATAACCCGAGGCCGCCGTCGCAGCCCCCGTCATGAGATTGCCAAACGAAACCCGGTTCGCATACGCCGCCAGCACCTCCTCACGGCTCCAGCACATCGCCAGCCGCCGCGCACGCAGCGCCTCCACCACCTTCACCCACAGCGTCCGTTTCCCAGACTGCGGGGTCGTGTTCTTGATCAGCTGCTGATGAATCGTCGAAGCCCCCGAAACAATCCTCCCGCTGCTCACATTGTCCCACGCCGCCCGCATCACCGCCAGCAGATCGATGCCCCCATGCGAAAAGAAGCGCTTGTCCTCCGCCGCCAGCAGCGCATGTGCCAGCGCCTGCGGCATCTCCGCATACCTCACTGGCGGTGCCGACCTCGTTCCCTTCTCATCCAGCAAATGCCGCAGCGGCGTCCCGTCCCGCGCCAGATACAGGGTCGATGAAGCCGGCGCCTTCGTCAGCCCCTCCGGCAGCCCCACCAGCCACGGCACCCCCCACCACCCGCCTGCCACCGAGACAAGCAAAGAGATGACAAGGATTTTCCAGCGACGTCGCATGCCCCCAATCAACGCGCTCTGGCACTGAAATAAAGTAGCCATCTCGCTCCGCAAGCTGAGCCCAGCACCCACGCCTCACTGTTCACGCTCCCACAGTCCTCAAACTTCAGCGTCCCTTCAGTCCCTTCCGTCCTTTTTGTCCTTTTTGTCCTTTCAATCAGATGCCGCTCCATCTCCCCCCCTCTCCTCCAACGACTCAGCTTGACCATCGCTCCCCACCACCGCAGCATGCACCGTCCCGCATGACGCCTCCCCCGCCCACCATCGCCTGCCTCGGCCCCGAAGGCAGCTTCTCGCACCTCATCACCCAGATGCGCTTCCCCGGCGTCGCCGTCAGCCTGCGCGACAACGTGGGCGATGTGTTCGAGTTTCTCGCCACGAATCCGGACGCACTGGGCATCGTACCCATCGAAAACTCCTCCGGCGGTTTCATCATCGACACCGTGGACCGCCTGGTGGACACCCGCAGCACCTTGTCCATCCTCGAAGAACTCACGCTGGATGTGAAGCTCGCGTTGCTCGGCAGGGCAGGGGAGCCCATCACCTCCATCCACTCCCACGCCATGCCCTTTTATCATGGCGATGACTGGCTCAAGGCCAACTACCCCGAGGTGAAGCGCGTGGTGGAGCCCAGTACCGCGAAAGCCGCCGAAAAAGCCGTCACCACTCCGGGAGCCGCCGCCATCGGCCCACGCCAAAACGCAGAGCGCCATGGCCTGCAAATCCTGCACTTCCCCATCGCTGGCGAGGTGCCAAACATCACGCAGTTCTACCTCATCGGCCACACCGCCAACACTCCCTCGCTCGACCACAACCGCACCGCCCTCATCGTCGAGCTTCCCGACCGCCCCGGCAGCCTCTGCCGCTTCCTCACCCCGCTCAGCGAAAACAGCATCAACATGAAGCGCCTCGAATCCCGCCCCATCCGCGGCCAGCCAAATAAATACCGCTTCTACATCGAGATCGAAGGCTCCACCGCCGACCCCCGCGTCCAGAAAGCCCTCAATCAAACCCGCGCCGACGGCGCCACCCTCCGCAGCGTCGGCTCCTACTCCGCCGATCTCCGCTTTGAATCGTAACAGGGCCAGGGAATTTCAAAAACTCGCTCAAACCACTTTCATTTTTTGATGTCGCTTGCCACCGAGCTTTCAGGACCTCCCTGTCGTTTAGCTGACATCCGGTTGTTTGAGGAGTTTGCAAACCTCTCCCTGCCTCTGGATTACGCTGGTTTCTTGTTGGAGCACAACGGATGTGTCCCGGCAGCGACTTCTGACACATTCTCCAGCAGAGTCGAACTCCCAGGCGGGAATCAAATCACCATTCACCAGTTGTTTTCTTTGTCCAAAAACCTCCCGCAGCTACGCTGTTTGTTTGAGGAGCTTGAGGTAAGTGTTGGTTTTCTGCCGATCTCTTCTATAGCCATCGGAATTGACAGTTTTGGCAATGTGATTGCCCTAGACTGTGAAACCGGCTTGTTAAGCTGGATTGTTTGCGAGAGCCGTTTTCCCTTGGATTATCATCGCGATTTTGAGCTGGGAATTACCTTCTCAGAGTTGATCAGATCATTGAGGCCTGGGCCCTATGCAAAATGAACTGAAAATTTTGAGTATTGCCAAATAATGCTGCTTTCACCGTTTGTTGAAATTAACTCCATGAAGTACCTCCTCACCTACCTCCTCACCTGCCTCCTCGCCCTCTCCGCCAGCCTCACTTACGCCGCCGAAACCATCTCCAAACGCGCCAGCGAAATCGACCCCCGCGCCAAAGAACACCCCGAAATCGACTTCGTCTTCACCGACAAAAAAGGCAAGCCGCAGGACCTGCAAAACGCCAGCGTCGATACCAGCGTCAAGCTCCAGGGCAAGCTCGTCATCTGGCTCATGGGCCACAACGCCCAGCTCTTCGAGCGCCTCAACAGCTACGGCCTTCACGCCATCCAGCCGCATTACGCCAACAAGTGGTTCGGCATCATCCCTGCGGACAAACGCGACAGCGGCAAAGTCCTCGGAGACGTCCGCCTCGAAGCCACCACCGGCGAAGACAGCAGCGACCTCGTCAGCATCCCGCAGCCCGATGGCATGATGGAGCGCTCCTTCCAGTTCGTGAAATGGCTCGCCAAAGAAAAGCCCGCAGGAAAATGGGAGCAGTTCATCACCGAAGACGGCAAAGGTCTCCGCTGGGACAAAGTTATCGTCTCCGGCTCCTCCCACGGCGCCACCTCATCCGCACGTTTCGCCAAGCATCAAAAAGTCGATCGCGTCGTCTGCTTCTGCGGCCCGCGTGATAACTACGACTCCTGGCAGTCCCTCCCCTCCGCCACACCCGCCAACCGCATCTTCGGCTTCAGCCACGTCCTCGATGGCGGCTGGTCCGCTGATCACTACTGCCGCTCCTGGGAGCTGATGGGCCTCAATCAGTTCGGTCCCATCGTGGATGTGGACATCAGCGCCCCACCCTTCCAAAACACCCGCCGTCTCATCACGAATGCCGATGTGAAGGGCGATGATAAACGCGCCCACAGCTCCGTCGTCCCCGGAGGTGCGGCGGTGAAGGACAAGGACGGCAAGTTCATCCACGAAGCCGTCTGGCAGTATCTGTTCAATCACCCGGTCGATCAAACCGGCACCCCAACACCCGCCGATCCCGACTGTGTGAAGGATCAGCGCAAATAATCCCGTTAATTCACGCCCAACTCAATCCTCCAACCCGCTCTCTTATGCGTCTCTCGCTCCGTCCCCTCTCCATCGCCGCCGTGTTCAGTCTCGGCTCCCTCCTCAACGCCGCTGACAATCCTTTCATCGGCCGCTGGGCGCTCACCATTCCTGGAGGCGGCGCAGGCTGGCTCGGCGTGGAGTCCAAAGATGGTGCTCTTAGCTCCAGCGTGCTCTGGGGCGGCGGCAGCGTTCTGCCTACTGCCAGCACCAAGGTCGAGGGCGACACCCTCATCGTGACCCGCGAGCAGAAGAACAAGGAAGGCAAGCTCGCTGCCATCGAAACGATCACGGCAAAGGCTGAGGGCAAAGTTTTGAAACTGACTAGCTCCAAGAAAAATGCGGAGGGCAAGGAGATCGGCAAAGCCGCCGACTTCACCGGCAAACGCATCCCCGACGTGCCTGCAGCACCTGATCTCTCCAAGGTGAAATATGGCGCCCCCATCCAACTCCTGAACGGCAAAGACCTCACCGGCTGGCGCCTGCTCAAGGAAGGCGTCGACAACGGCTGGAGCGTCGTCGATGGCATCCTGCAAAACCGCGTCGTGAAGGCCAAGGACAAGCACTTCGGCAATCTGCGCACTGACGCAGAATTCGAAGACTTCAATCTGAAGACTGAAGTGCGCACGCAGGAAGGCAGCAACAGCGGCATCTACCTTCGCGGCATCTATGAAGTGCAGGTCATGGAAAGCTTTGGCCAGCCGCTCGACTCCCACCACATGGGCGCTCTCTACAGCCGCATCACCCCAAGCGTCGCCGCTGAAAAGCCCATCGGCGAATGGCAGACTCTCGACATCACCCTGGTTGACCGCCACCTCACCGTCATCCTCAACGGCAAAACCATCATCGACAACGCCCCCGTGCTCGGTTGCACCGGCGGTGCCATGACCAGCGATGAATTCAAGCCCGGCCCCATCTACCTCCAGGGCGATCACACCAACGTGGACTACCGCAACATGGTCCTGACTCCGGTGGTGAAGTAACTCGTTTGCCCGCTTCCGTGGGTGTGGGACGAATCACAAAAATTCGTTTCACACCCCCAGGCGTTCTTTCACGGTCTTGATGGCCTTGTGCCGGTTGTCCACGGCCAGCTTTCTGAAAATGTGCTCGTTGTGCCGGTTCACCGTGTGCAGTGTCACATCGAGAATCTGCGCGATTTCAGGGTTGTTCTTGCCCTCGCACACCCAGTGCATCACTTCCGCCTCACGCTCCGTCAGGCCCAGGCTCTGCAGCCGTTCGATGGAAACCTGCAGTGATTCCACCCGTCCCAGCAGATAGAAACGATTGTCCCTGCACCGCGCCAGCGAGAGCACGATGCGGTGCCCCTCCTGCTCCATTTCCAGCGGTGGAAAAATGTTCTCATTTTCGTCCGCAAGCTGCTGCAGCCATTGGCGCACCGTTGGAGGCAGAAAATAATGCGGGGCGCCGGGCGCGCGCTCCAAAGATTTGCCAAAGAACCAGTGGGCGGCCTTGTCTCCTTCAAGGATTTCTCCCTGTTCCGTGACAATCAGGAGTTCGCATGCAGCCGAAGAAAGCGGCGCATCGCTCATCGTCTGCGGCGCAAGCTCCGTGGTCTTGCCCATGATGGAGCTGTGGTGTGGTGCAGACTGCGCCGAGTTGCTGAAAAAGAGCCGTTGATTGGCGATGCGGATTTCATCTCCGTTCTTGAGCCGGCGTGCGCAGCTGATGCGCAGGCCATTGACAATGACTCCATTGCGGCTGCCCAGGTCATTGATCCACCAGTCGTCATTCAAATTCATCAGCACCGCGTGGCGTCGTGAAGCCTGCACATTGCTGATGGGAATGTCGTTGTCCGAACGACGGCCGATGAAGCAGGGGCCCTGGAGGGTGTACACGCCTCCGCTCCACTTCAACAAGGCTGGTTGTTCCTTCATCCCGGCATTCACTGGCATGCAGGATTTTGCGCAGGAGCATGCGATGTGCAATGCGGGTGAAAAAAAGTTACGTATTGGCAGGTCTGCCAATAGCGCGTTTTTCGGTTCCATTCGATCCGTGTGCCTGCTTCCCCCTGCACTCATGAAAACTGATGTTTTGGAACCCATCCGGACACGCTCGTCGAGAGCGTGTTCTGCATCTGACAGTGCTGCCAAAAGAATTCCCTGCGCTTCCAGCGTGACCAGCACGCAGCGTCCGTTTTGCATGCTCTGCGTCCATTGCCCCAAGTGCCTGGAGAATCCGCACACGGTCAGTTGCGACCTCTGCGCCGGATGCCGCGCATGCTCCATGCATGGCAGGGGCTGCTGAGTCCTGAAGAGTTTGTGTCAAGATTGTGGGCGGGTCATCCGTTATAGATCATAGGAAACCATCCCACCCATATGAACACGATCCCTGCACCTCAACGAGGACAGGCGGCCTCGTTTCAGCAAGCCGCCACCGCGCACAACGCCGAAGCGCGTTTCGTCACCCGCAATCTCCACCGCGTCTGGCAGTTCCGACGCATGAAGGCCACCTTCCTCCGGCCCTTCCGCCAGGCCCTGCGTCCTCTGCTCGTCTGGCTCCGTCAGGAGCACATTTTTGTGGGGAGCGGCCAGCATGGCACTCCTCCCGTCGGGCTTCACCTGAAGCAGTTCGGCTGGGAAACCATCTCACTGAGCCTCGTGCTCGGCCCGCTCGCCTTTATCATGCTGCTGCCAATGCTCATCGTCATCTTCCCCGTCGCTGTGCTCATCGGCTGCGGTGCTGTCGCGGCATCGGCGCTGCAGGCCGACGCTGAGGATGCTCAACATCACACCCTGACCTGGCACGCCATGCATTGAGCCTGCCTCAGCCGTTCGTCTTCTGCTTCTTCATCACTCGATACACCAGCCACGCGGCAATGTTGATCACCGCCATGGCTGCGAGGAGTTGTGTGAGCGTTGTCGCCAGGCTGCCTTTGCCCAGTCCGCTGCCCACCAGACTGAATGCCACATTCAGCGGCAGATAGCCCAGCAGCGTGCCCAGCAGAAAACGCGTGTGCTTCACCGGCGTCATGCCCAGCAGCACGTTCAAAACCAGGCCGGGCACCATGAGCTGCCGCACCCAGAACACCCGCAAGACAGACGGCTTTTTCAGCAAGTTCTTGAGCCACGGCCATTTTTCCGCCCGCGATTCCACTGCTCGTCGGAACCCATGACGTGATAGGACAAAGGCTCCATAAGACCCCAGGGTCGATCCGACCAGCGAGAGCACCAGCCCCTCACCAAAGCCAAACACCAGCCCGGCGGCGGCACACAGCGGCAGGCGCGGCACGCCCAGCATCACCGTCCCCGCGCAGGCCGCCAGGAAGATCGCATGCGCCCCCCAGCCAAATTGGCGCACCATTTCCTTCCAGGTCTGCACATTGGTGATCCATCCCTTCAGGCCGGTGAAATGCGCCAGTGCCATGAAGGCAGCCACCAGCAGCACCGCCATCAGCACCTGGCGCGTTTCCTTTCCCAGCGCACGCGTGGTCTCCTGCTCCACCTCGCTCGTGATGGCGGCATCCAGCTCTTCAGGCTCTGCTGCAGGCTCCTCCGTGGTCGCCATTATTGCAGCTTCCAAAGTTTCGCGTCACTGCGCACGTAGATCGCCCCACCAGAAACCGCAGGCGTCGTCAGCACGGTTTCCTTCAGTTCAATCTCCTTCAGCACCTTCCCTTCAGGCGCTTCCGGATCAATCACCTGGAAAATGCCCCGCTCATTCACGATGTAGATCCGTTTGCCCGCCGCCACCGGCGATCCGCTGAAAGGCCCCTTCATGCGCAGCTTCCACGCTTCATCGCCATTCTTGATGCTCGCCTTGATCAGCACGCCCGCCCCATTCACCACATAGATCGAGTCCCCCAGCACCAGCGGGCTCGCCGTTCCCGGATTCAGCTTCTCATTGCGCCACAGCTGTGTCACCGCGCCTTTCTCCGGCGCCAGCGCCGTGATCCCGTGCGAAACCGCATACAGCGTCTCACCCGCGCCCACGCTCGAAGGGATCGTGCTCGCCCCGTCGCTGTAATCCCACACCGTCTTTCCCGTCGCCGGTTCCACCGCCAGGATGCCCTTGCTCGACTGCAGCGCCACCGCGTTCTTCCACAGCGTCGCGCTCGTCCAGTTCGCCGCCTTCGGGCGTTCCAGCTTCCACTTGTTGCGCCCTGTGGCCACATCCAGCCCCGCCACAAAGGACTCGCTGTCATTCTCGCTCTGCACCACCAGCGTCCCGTCCATCACCACCGGACTCTGCGACATCCCCAGGCTGTTGCTCGCATTCGGGTAGTCAAACGTCAGCCCGCGCAGCCACAGCAGGTTTCCATCGAGATCAAAGGCAAACAGGTCGTTCGACGAAAACAGCGCAAACACCCGCTCCCCGTCGCTGCACGGCGTGTTCGCCGCCACGCAGGTCTTGTTGTGCGTCATCGTGCGCCCCGTCGTGCGCATCGCACGCTCCCAGCGCTTCGTGCCATCCGCCGCATTGAAGCAAAACACATGCAGCGTCTCCTGCCCCGGCCCGCTTGAGCACGTCACAAACACACGGTCTCCCACCACGATCGGTGCTGAAAGCCCACGTCCCGGCAGATCCGCCGACCATGAAATTTTCAAATCATCCCCCGGCACCTTCGCCTCCGTGGAAACCGCCGTCGCATTCGGCCCGCGAAACTGCAGCCAGTCCGCACGCACCACGCCCGTTGCCAGGCACATCATCAAACACATCGAAATCGTTTTCATGGTCGTCATCAGGTTAAAAATCACTTCGCCGCCAGGATCGCCGTCCCTGTCGCATCACACACACGCAGCTGGAATTCCCACTCCACCGTCCACTGCTCCGTCTGCTCATTCTGGCAGCACTTCACCAGGATCGTGTTCTTCCCTTTCTTGAGCTGGCACGGCAGCTTGTACTGGTCCAGCTTGGCACCGCGGTGGTACTCATCACGGGCAAAGAGCAGCTCACCGTTCAGCCACACCTTCCAGCCGTTCTTGCAGCCAATGCGGATCTCCGCCGGGCGGTCTTCCGTGCTGAAGAAATCCGTCGCCGCATACCCCACCACGCTCTTCTCCATCCCGAAAGGCTTGTTGAAGTCGATCTTGCCGTACTCATCGGCGCTGGTGAAGTCCACCCACTTCGCCTCCTTGGTTTTCCCTTCGTAGCCCGCATCAAATTTCAGCTCCTTCTCCGGCGGATACACCGTGTCGAACCCTGCGCGATCCGCATTGCTGAATGGCGCGATCATCTTCCAGCTCATCAAAAATCCAAAATGCTTCGGCAGGTCCACCTTCTGGTCCAGGGCGCGCAGCTTCTTGGCCAGCGCCTTGATCTGGTCCTCATCTCGTGCTCCGCCCAATCCCTTGCCATAGGCCACGATCGCCGCGTCCTTGTCCTTCTTTTCCAGCGCCGCGTCGCCCGCAGCGATCAGCTTTGCCACCGGATGCCGCCGCAGGTCCGAGCTCGGATCCTCCAGCAGCGTCGGCGTCAGCTCCTCCGCCAGTTTCTCATCCGCCCGGTGGATCAGATCAAACGCCACCACCCGCGCTCCGGGGCTGTTTTTCGTGTCCTTCAAAAAAGTCACCAGCGCTTCCACCGGCAGCTTCTTCGCCTTCAGCGCCTCATCCGCGATCACCCCCACCGCCGCACGCAGCCAGTTTTCTGCCAGCGGATTCGCCCCGTTCATCCCCTTCAGCACCTCCGGTAGAGTGGAAGCATCCGCCTTCACAATTTCCTGCCACGCCTTCCCCGCCGCCTCATTTCCCTGGCCCTCTTTCCCCACGGCGCGCAGCGCTTCGATGGGTTTCGACAAATCCTCCGCCGCCTGCAAAGACACAGCGGCAAGGGCCAACAAACAGACGAGACTCGATTTCATAGGGTGGAGCAGTCAAACTTTCACAAAGAACGCTCCACGCCAAGCTGGAGTTTCGTCACATATCAAAGTAGCCCGTGGAATGCACGACAACTGCCTGATTGCACACGTCGCCTCAACGACTAACCTGTCTTCTTGATGCCAGCAGGAGCCAGAGCCACGAAAAAATCGCAGAAGCAGGAGGGGGCGCATTATACCCCGTCCGGCCTTGCCGAATTTGTGGCCCGCCAGCTTGTGCCTTTATGCTCTGTCCAGCACCCCGAGGTGCTTGATCCGGCCGTTGGCGATGGTGAGTTGCTGCTGGCCATCGGCAAGGCGTTGGATCGTGCATGCTCTCTGCACGGCTTTGACTTGGATGCGACTGCTGTTGGCCATGCTCTAGCTCGAGTGGAGGCGGAGTTGCCTCGTATCGAAAGTGACATTCGACCGCAGGATTTTCTGGAAATTGCCTTGGAGCATCGTGCGGACTCGTTGTTTTCGAAACCAGGCATCTACGATGTCGTGATCGCCAATCCGCCTTACGTGCGTACCCAGGTGATGGGGGCGGAGCGTTCACAGCAACTCGCACAGCAATTTGATTTGAGCGGACGGGTGGACCTGAGTTTTGCTTTCATCGAAGGCATTGCAAATGTGCTCAAGGATGGCGGCATTGCGGGCATCATTGTCTCGAACCGCTTCATGACCACCCGTGCGGGTGCCAAGGTGCGCGAACGTATCCTCTCCCAGTTTGAAGTGCTGCACGTTTGGGACTTTGGCGACACCAAACTCTTTGAAGCAGCAGTGCTGCCAGTCGTTCTCCTGCTGCGCAAAAAGCACTCAGCGCAGACTGCGAACTCGCGGTTTACTTCGATCTATACGACCCCCGCCGCGCCTGTTCATCAGGCCAGGGATGTGTTTGAAGCGCTGGCAAATGGCAGCGGTACTGTCGCCGTTGGCGGCACCACTTTTCTCGTTCAGCATGGGCACTTGAATCATGGCAATGAAATCAACGGCACATGGCGCATCGCCACCTCAAGTGGCGACGCTTGGCTGGACACTGTTTTGAAGCACACCTTTTGCACTTTTGGCGATGTGGGAAAGATCCGTGTTGGGGTCAAGACCACGGCGGACAAAGTGTTTGTTAAAAGCGACTGGACCGTGCTTTCTGCTGAAATGCAGCCTGAGTCTGAAGTGCTGCGTCCGCTCATCACGCATCATGCTGCCCGGAGGTTCAGAGCACTGCCCGCCGACCGTCAGATTCTCTACACACACGAAGACCGTGACGGCAAAAAGGCCGCCATTGATCTCGCCAAACATCCCCGTGCCGCACGCTATCTGGAAGATCATCGCCCCACGCTCGAAGCCCGCACCTATGTTACCGAGTCGGGTCGGCAGTGGTTTGAAATCTGGGTGCCCCAGAATCCTGCGCTGTGGCCGGTGCCCAAGCTGGTGTTTCCCGACATCTCCGAGCGTCCGACGTTTTGGATGAGTCTTGATGGTGAAATTATCAATGGTGATTGCTACTGGCTGGCAGCACATGATCATAGCAGTAGCGATCTGCTCTGGCTGGCGCTCGCGGTGGCCAACTCCTGCTTCATCGAGAGTTACTACGATCACGCCTTCAACAACAAGCTGTACTCAGGCCGTCGTCGTTTCATGACGCAGTATGTTGAGAAATTCCCGCTGCCATCGCCCGACCTGCCGCTCTCGCGTGAGATCATCTCGCTGGCGCGACAAATCTACGATTTGACACCTGGTGACGAGGCCGATGCTCTCACTCAACGTATCGACGGCTTGGTGAATTCAGCGTTTGGCCTTCCAGAAAAAGTCTCGGGGTAGCGGTATCTGGAGCTTCTTGTTCAGCACCCGGCCCTCGCAGCGTGGGAAACGTTTGAAAAACGCCTCGCCGGTGGACAAAGCAAGGCGGGTGAGTGTTACCACGGTTCCGTCCGTCTGCGCTCCAAAAATGGCGTAGCGGACATCACAATGACGCACACTGCCCTCCGCCAAGACATCCAAATCGACTGGCTCGGTGCTTGATGGCGCGACCAGTCCAAGGTCAATTGTCGGTGAGGTTTGCAGCTTCACTTCCAGCAACTGATGCCGGATATCGGGAAACTGGCCGTTGTCTCCGTACCTTGCATAACCAAGCGCGTCACAAACCAAACGGTGCAGCGCGGCCCCACGATTCCGTTCCTGATCATGTCCCGCATCAGGAAAGTTTCTACCCACCAGCGGACAGAGCCGGTCAAACACTGATTGAATCGGCAGTACTTGCCCCGGCAGCGGATCATCTGTCGGGCTTGCAGTAACGAGAGTGAGTGCTGCGCTGAGCAGCGGAAAAACCTGCATCGTATCCACTGGAGCAACAAGCTCCAGTGCATTCACAGAAGCGACGAATCGCGCCTGATACTTCTGTGTCAGCGTTCCGGTTGTATCGAGCTTCGCCAGGGTTTCTCCTGTGACAATCCGCACCTTTTGAAGAGTTCCCTCATTGCCAACGGCGATGAGCACATAGCGTCGGCGCGGACTCAGCTCCTCATTCCAGATTTGTAGATTATCAGATGCCTGTACGTAGGTGTCGAAGTTCTGCGCGGCGAACCGTGCATATGGCTTGCACTTGCGGAAGGATTTAGGCACCGGATAGCCAAGCGCTTTGCACACCTCGCTTTTGACCGCTTTGGATCGTGTGCGCAGCGGCATGCCCGCCACGCTGAATCCTCGCAGCCCTTCATCCAGGATGGTTTCCAGCACACGAGTTGGCACAAACAAAGGTGAATCCTTCGGCAGCTGATCGTAGATCGTCAGTCCGCTTGCTCGAATGGCTTGAATGTAGCTCGCCGGTGTCCGTATGGCCCGTGTCTTCATTTGATGCCGTCTTTGGTGAGCAGTTGTGGCACAGATACCTCGATGGCTTGCGCGAACATCTCCAGGGTGCCCAGCGTGACATTGCGCTCACAACGTTCGACGGAACCCACATAGGTGCGATGCACTCCGCAGTGAATCGCAAACTCATCTTGAGATATGCCGGCTCTCGCCCTATGGCGGCGAAGGTTGTCGGCCAGTATTTGCCGCAAGGTGGATTTGGCCATGCATCAGAGCTAGGTCCATGATGACCATGAGGCGACACACTCTGAGTAGCATTTATAACACCTCAAAATAGACGCTCTTATACTGGACGCGTTCTGGGCCGACATCCCCCACTCGACACCGCCCAAATCACCGCCACTATACCCGCCCCCTTTCCCTCATGCTCTCTGTTTCCAATGTCAGCAAAACCTACGCCGGCCGCACTTTGTTCAGCCAGGTGTCGTTTCACATCAACCGTGGCGAAAAAATCGGCCTGATCGGCCCCAATGGCGCCGGCAAATCCACGCTCTTCTCTCTCCTGCTGCGCGACACCGTCCCGGACGACGGCCAGGTCGTCATGGAGCGCGGCATCACCTTCGGCTTCCTGCCGCAGGAAAGCGCCCCCATTGAAGATGTCACCGTACTGGAGCTCGCCACCGGTCACTTGGAAGAGCATCAACGCTGGGAGATCGAGCCCAAGGCCAAGCGCATCCTCAGCGGCCTTGCCTTCCGTGAGTCCGACTTCGAGCGCAATGCCCGCACCCTCAGCGGTGGCTGGGTCATGCGTGCCCACCTTGCCCGGCTCCTCGTCCAGGAGCCCGATCTCCTCCTGCTCGACGAACCGACGAACCATCTCGATCTCGAATCCCTCATCTGGTTCCAAAACTACCTTCAGAGCTACCCGGGCGCCATCCTCATGATTTCGCATGACCGCGAATTCCTCAATGCCCTGTGCGACAGCATCCTCGAAGTCGCCCACAGCAAGATCACCCGCTACACCGGCAACTACGACGACTACACCCGCGAAAAAGCCGCCCGCATGGAGCAGCTCCAGGGCGCCTACGACAACCAGCAGCGCGAGCTCGCCAAGATGCAGGCCTGGGTGGACAAGTTCAAAGCCAAGGCCAACTTCGCCTCCCGCGCGCAGGACAAAGCCAAGATGATCGACCGCATCGAAAAAGTTGATGCCCCCGTCGCCGATGCCAAGACCGTCAAGTTCCGCTTCCCGCAGCCACCCCGCAGCGGCCAGCGCGTCATCCGTGTGAAGGATGTCGATTTCGCTTACGGCGAGACCCCCGTTTACACCGGCCTCGATCTCGAGGTCGAGCGCGGCCAGCGCACCGTCCTCGTCGGGCCCAACGGCGCCGGCAAATCCACCCTGCTCAAACTCCTCGCCGGAGCACTCAAGCCCCAGTCCGGCACCTACGAGCTCGGTCACAACGTCAAGCTCGGCTACTTCGCCCAGTACCGTGGCGATGTGCTCAACATGAAGCACACCGTGCTGCAGTCCGCCATGGACCTCCCCAGCCGCCCCGGTGAAAACATGTGCCGCACGCTCCTCGGCTCCTTCCTTTTCCACGGCGACGACGTCTTCAAGCCCGTCGGCGTTCTCAGCGGTGGTGAAAAATCCCGCCTCGTCCTCGTCCGCCTCCTGCTCGATCCGCCGAACTTCCTCCTCATGGACGAGCCCACCACCCATCTCGACATGGGCAGCATCGACGCCCTCATCGGCGCGCTCGATCAATACGAAGGCACCCTCGTCTTCATCAGCCATGACGTGCACTTCATCCGTCAGATGGCCAAGCACGTCCTCCACGTCAGCGCTGGCGTCATCACCCCCTACGCCGGCGACTACCAGTACTACCTCGACAAGTCCAGGGCCGGCTCCGCCCGCGAGGCCCTCACCGCCACCCTGCACAACGCCCAGCCCACCAGCTACAACAGCGCACCCAAGGCGAAAGAGCCGCCGAAAAGCAAGCAGCAGCGCCGCGCCGAAGCCGACGCCCGCAATGCCTACAGCAAGGCCAAGAAAGAGCTCGACCTCCGCATCTTCAAAATCGAGCAGGAGCTCGCCACCCTTGACAAGCGCAAGCACGAGATCGTCCAGATGCTTCAAGAAGAAGCCACCTATGCCGATGCCGCCCAGTTCCGCGTCCTCAGCGCCGAACTCGAAGCCGTCGAAACCAAGATCCCCAAATTCACCACGGAATGGGAAAAAGCCACGGAGGAGCTGGAGAAACTGGTGCCAGTGGACGCAAAGTAGCCGGCAGCTCCGTGAAAACGGTTGCGCGTAGAGGGTGGCTGTGTTTACCCGGCAGGGTGAACTCACCATCTCATGAACATCGCTTGCGTCGTGGTGCCGTATGCTGCGTGCTGCTGCTGGTGTCTGTCAGCCTGATGTCTTGCTCAAATGAAATCGAAGTACGCCATCCGATTCCCGGCACGGGCGCCTTCTGGATTGAAAAAGTCCCGGTTTACAACAGACCACGTGCCTCCCGGGTAAACAAGACTTCGCAACTGCAAACCCCCAGGCATGACGAAGGCGAGTGGCACGGCGACACCATGTCCGGCTCTCCGAGCATGATCATCCGCCTGAGCGAGCAGAAGATCTACTTTTACAAAGGCGGCAAGCTGGCCGGTGTCTC
Organism: Prosthecobacter sp.; assembly: GCF_044222345.1. Taxonomy (GTDB): domain Bacteria; phylum Verrucomicrobiota; class Verrucomicrobiia; order Verrucomicrobiales; family Verrucomicrobiaceae; genus Prosthecobacter. Next base: position 142,976 of record NZ_JBGANL010000002.1, on the reverse strand, counting down.
ACCCATTTCCTCCGGCCGCGAGGGCATGGCCACCAGGGCGGGCAGTTTCTCCGTCATTGAGAAGGACAGGGACCACGCCTCCTCCCTGTTTGGCGACTACGTCAGCCGCGACGGCACCGTCTTGAAACGCGAGATCGATGTGCGCAAAGACCCTCGTCCTCCGGGTGCCTTGTTTGACGCGGCGCGCATGCCCTGCTTCATGCGCATCACCGGCGCCATCGGCATGCATGAGGGCTACCTGCCCGGCTATCCCGCCTCCCACGGCTGCATCCGCCTGCCGCAGCGCATGGCCGAGATCTTCTTCCATCATTCCTCCGTGGGCACGCCGGTCAAGATCGTGCCCTGAGGTCCTGCGGCGAGGCTCAGCTGACCGTGCAGCTCAGCGCTGCCAGTCTCTCGAAGTCCACCTGATGAGACTGCTCCTCCACATTTCTCCGCATCACCTCCAGTCCTGCTTTGAACGACTCGCTTAAAGCAGGCACATCCAGGGTTCGATGGTAGTGGATGTAGATCACCGCTTCACGCAAAAGGAAGAAGTTCTTGAGCTGGAATGCGTCCACGGCTGCCAGCGGGCCGGCCTTTGCATAGCCTCTCCATAGCCCCGCCCACAGCGGCGTGATGCGGTCATTCATTCCCTCATCCGCAAACTCGTTGAGCACCCTGCAGTAGATCGAGTCATACAGGATGGTCGCAAAATCCTGCACAAAGTGCCCGTGCTCGCAGTTGTCGAAGTCAAAGACCCACAGTTGGTCATCATCCAAAAAGCAGTTTCCCAGGCAGGCGTCAGCATGCACGAGCCCGTAGGTCTGCGGAGTCACCGGCAGCTCTCGCAGCCTCCCCATCAGCTCCGCGAGGCTTTTCACAAAGGCCGGCGGTAGCCGCTCTCGCAGCTCCGCCACATCCTGTCGCAGCAGTCGTGACTCATGCCAATGAGGTCGCGCCTGCGCTGCATGATCTGCAGGCAGGTGCAGCGTGTGGCGGTGCAGCTCTGCCAGCACCCCGCCAAGCTTCTCATAGATCGGCGGCGCGATGTCAGACGGCATGATCTTGCGACCGGGCGCATGTTCAAAGCACGTCACTATATATGCTGTGCCCTCGGCGCTCAGAACCCCGCACGTTTCGCCATTCAGAGCCGGGATCGGCCTGCACACGCGGACGCCCTGCGTCGCGAGAAATTCGATCCAGGCCAGCTCGGCCTCCACTTGGGCGCAGCTCCGGTGCCTTCTTTTGGAGATGCGCAGGATACACCTCCTGTCCTCACGTCGGCATAGATACACATGGTTCTGGTTGCTTCTCACAAACTGCAGCTCGCCGGGTTGCAGCCCATAAGGCTGGCAGAGAAGAGCCAGATGATCGTCCTGAATCATAACGCAGCCCCCACGATCACCGCCTCGATCCGATACCCATCCGGATCCATCACAAACGCAGCAAAGTAATCCAGCCCATATTCCGGGTGCAGTCCCACACCGCCGTTGTCCGTGCCACCCTGCGCCAGCGCAGCCTCGTAAAACGCATTCACCGCCTCCCGCGTTGGCGCGGCAAAGGCCACATGAAACCCATCCCCCGGAACGCATGCATTTTGCGGACGAAGCTTCAGCGCAAACACATCCTTCCCCGCCTCCGCACCATACCCCACAAACGTCTCATCCTCCCACACCCGCCCATACCCCAGCGGTGCCAGCACGGCATCATAGAAGGCACCGGAGCGCGCAATGTCCGTGACGGCGAAGGACAGATGATGAAGCATGTCTTTTCCTGATGCAGTTCGCTGACCATAGGGCTGCGCAGCATGCGCACACTACGCCACCGTGCAGATCTTCACCCCCTGCTTCAGCGAGGCCAGCTTGTCCGCACGTTTCGGAATAAACTCCTGCCCCAGATAGCCCGTGTATCCCGTCGCCTGGATCGCCTTGATGATCGCCGGATAGTTCAGCTCCTGCGTCTCATCAATCTCCGCCCGTCCCGGCACACCGCCGGTGTGATAGTGCGCAAAGTACTCATGATCCCGCTGGATCGTGGCGATCACATCGCCCTCCATGATCTGCATGTGGTAGATGTCGTAGAGCAGCTTGAAGTGCGGCGAGCCGATCTTCTTGCAGAGGGCCACGCCCCACGCGCTGTGGTCGCACATGTAGTCCGGGTGGTTCACCTTGCTGTTGAGGAGCTCCATCACCAGCGTGACGCCGAGCTTCTCACACAGCGGCATCAGCCGTGACAGGCCCTTCGCGCAGTTCTCCAGGCCCTGCGCCTCATCCATCCCGTCGCGGTTTCCGCTGAAACAGATCACCTGCTTGAATCCCGCCTCCGCGCTCGTCTTCAGCAGCGGCTCGTAGGCCTGCACCAGCAGGTCATGATGCTCCACGCGGTTCCATCCCTTCGGGATCGGCCCCAGCTTCACGCCGCCGGGTGCTTCGATCGTCGGATAGCTCACCATCGCGCAGTGCAGCCCGTGTTTTTTCACCGTCGCAAAATCCTCCGGATTCAGCAGCTCCACCGACTCCAGCCCGATCTCCTTCGCCGCCACACAGAAATCCTCCAGCGGGATCTGCTTGTAGCACCACTTGCACACCGAGTGTTTCACTTTCCCCATGCCACCCGCAGCCTTGTCAGCCGCTTCAATCTGCGTCCGCAGCATCGCCGCGATGGCACTGACACTGGCAAGAGTTCCGAACTGGCGGCGGGAAAGTGTGGATGGAGTCATGCCCGCAGCCTACACGGACGCATGGCAGAATTCCAAGCACAGAATCACGGCTTCCTTCCTTTGAGAAGGTCTTGAATTGATTGAGGCTCACGCCTCATGTCAAGCACAGCAACGACGGTGGTTACTTGCGGCTCAATCACGTAGTAGATGGCAAAGTAAGATCTTCGGATGATGGCGCGGCGAAAGACTCGGTACTGCCGCGGGAACATGACTGGGTTCCACTCGATCCAAGAGACACACTCACGGAAGCGTTCTTGAAAATCCTCCGCTCCTTCGTTTTTCCACGAATCATAAAAATCGCGGGCATAGCGGAGATCATGCTCCACCGAATCCAGAAACTCAACGGGCTGACTCTTCACCGCTTGGCGAGACGACGTTCGAGCTCTTTGAGAGAGATGCGTTTTACTTTGCCGCTGCGATAGTCACTCCAGCGTTGATCCAGCGTTTCCTGGTGCCAGACGGGAACTTTAGTGCTGTCATCCACGCTGGACTGCCAAAGTTCGTCGGCAAGTTTCATGCGCTGGCCTTTCGGCAGGCGTGCGAGATCAGGAAAATCCTTGAGACTCATGAGCGCGAATGTAGTCCACCTTTGTCAGCGCGCAAGAGCCGCCAACTACACCCTCACCGGCACCCCACGCGCGCCCAGATACTTCTTCACATCGCCCACCGTGTACTCCCCAAAGTGGAAAATGCTCGCCGCCAGCACCGCATCCGCTTTCCCATCTCTCAAGACATCCACCATGTGGTCCAGATTCCCCGCGCCACCGCTGGCGATCACCGGGATCGTCACCGCCTCGCTCACCGCCTTCGTCAGCGCGATGTCATAGCCCGCCTTCGTCCCATCCGAGTCCATGCTCGTCAGCAAAATCTCACCCGCACCGCGTCGACACACTTCCGCAGCCCATTCCACGGCGTCCAGCTCCGTCGCATTGCGGCCACCGTGCGTGTAAACCGTCCACGATCCACGCGCATTGCGCTTCGCATCAATCGCCACCACCAGGCACTGGCAGCCAAACGCATTGGCCGCCTCATCAATCACCTGCGGCGTCTTCACCGCCGCCGTGTTGATCCCCACCTTGTCCGCACCCGCCAGCAGCATCTCGCGCATGTCCGCCACGGTGCGGATGCCACCACCCACGGTCAGCGGCATGAAGCAGCTCGCCGCCGTGCGTGCCACCACATCCACCATCGTCTTGCGCTCCTCATGGCTCGCGGTGATGTCCAGAAACACCAGCTCGTCCGCCCCCTGCGCATTGTACACCTGCGCGCACTCCACCGGATCGCCGGCATCACGCAGTTGCAGGAACTTCGTGCCTTTCACGACACGTCCTTCCTTCACGTCCAGACAGGGGATGATGCGCTTGGTCAGCATAATGAAATGGGATACGCCGAAGAAATCAAAAAGGGAAAAAATCAGAGAACTTCCTCTCCGATTTTTTCTCCTCTTTCCCTTCTTTCGGCTCAGTCTCAGCCCAAAGCCGAAGCCACCATCGTTTCCAGTTTCACGATGTCCTTCGCGAAGTTGCGAATGCCTTCAGCGGTCTTTTCAGTCGCCATGGCGTCTTCGTTGAACAACCAGCGGAAGGTCTTCTCGTCGCTGCCGATCTTCTCGATCTTCAGGGACTTCGCGTTCGCGGCGTTCAGCTTCGGCGTGATGGCGTCTTCGCTCGCAGCCAGTTCGCCCAGCAGACCCGGGCTGATGGTCAGCAGGTCGCAGCCGGTCAGCTCGGTGATCTCACCCTTGTTGCGGAAGCTCGCCCCCATCACCTCGGTCTTGTAGCCGAAATGCTTGTAGTAGTTGTAGATCTGCGTCACAGACTGCACGCCCGGATCTTCCGTCGGTGCGAAGTCCTTGCCCGTGCTCTTCTTGTGCCAGTCAAGGATGCGGCCCACGAAAGGGGAGATCAGCTTGATGCCGCCTTCGGCGCAAACCACGGCCTGCGCGAGGCTGAAAAGCAGCGTCAGGTTGCAGTTGATGCCTTCCTTCTGCAGCACTTCGGCGGCTTTGATGCCTTCCCACGTGGAGGCGATCTTGATCAGGATGCGCTCGCGGCCGATGCCGGCCTTTTCATACATGCTGATCAAATGACGCGCCTTGTCGATGTTGCCCTGCGTGTCGAACGACAGGCGTGCGTCCACTTCCGTCGAAACACGACCGGGGACAATTTTGAGAATCTCAAGACCAAAGGCCACCACCAGGTTGTCCATCACAGCGTCCACGCCGCCGGATTTGCCATCAGCCACAGCCTTGTCGAACAGCGACTTGTACTCAGCCTTCTGCGAAGCCTGGAGGATGAGGGAAGGGTTGGTCGTGGCGTCCTGAGGCTTGTAGGCCTTCATGGCTTCGAAGTCGCCGGTGTCGGCCACTACCACGGTGTGCTGCTTGAGCTGATCGAGCTGGGTCATAGTCTGGTTTTTGGGGGGGTATGAGAGTAAAGGCTGCGGCGGGTTAATCAAGCGCAAGGAACCGCACGCAGATGCTGCCCGGGACGTTCACCTTCGTGCCGGTGAAAGTCAGTTTGCCGCTGTCCTGATCCACTTTGAAAAGCGCCGCCGTGGCGCTGTCCTGATGTGCGGCGATCAGCCACTTCCCCGTCGGGTCCAGGCAGATGTTCCGGGGGATCTTGCCTTCCACGGGCACATTCTGCAGCAGCGTCAGCTTCCCGTTGGCAGGATCACAGGCAAACACGGCGATCGTGTCATGCGTCCGGTTGGAAACATACACCACGCGCCCGTTCGGATGCGCCACCGACTCCGCCGTGCTGAGGCCCTTCTTGCCCCGGTCTGCTTCCGGCAGCGTGGAAACGGTTTCCACCTCGGTCAGCGCACCCTTTTCGGCATCATAGGCAAACACCGTCTCAGACATCCCCATCTCGTTGTTCACAAACACAAACTTTCCGCTCGGGTGAAACGCCAGGTGGCGCGGCCCGCCGCCAGCCGGTGTTTTTGCAAAGGGCGGGTCATTCGGTGTCAGCTTCCCGCTGGCCGGGTCCACCTTGTAGATCAGCACCTTGTCCAGGCCCAGGTCGCAGGCGAAGGCATAGCGGTTGTCCGGGCTGAAATTCACCGAGTGTGCATGCGGTCCCGCCTGACGCTTCGGATCAGCCCCTGAGCCCTCATGCTGGAAAAAACTCACTTCCGGAGAGACCGAGCCGTCCTCCTTGATCGCAAAGGAGCCGATGCTCCCGCTGCCGTAGTTCGCGATCGTCGCCATCTTTCCCGTCTTGTCCACGCTCACATGGCATGGGCCCGCTCCCGCCGTCGCAGCCTGGTTGATCAGCGTCAGCTTGCCGCTTTTTGAGTCGATCCCAAACGCACTGATCCCCCCCGCCTTCTTGCCATCGGCTTTCATCACATCCCCGCAGGCATAGAGAAATTTTTTCGAAGGATGGATCGCCAGAAAGCCCGGGTTGCCAGCCTCCGCTGCCAGTTGCGGCTCCGTCAGTTCTCCGGTCGCCGTGTTAAACCGGGACACATACACCCCCTTGCTCCCGTTCTTCGCATTGGTGCTGGTGCCAAAGTACACGAGGAAGTTCTCCCCGGCGATGGCGGTGGTGGTGAGTGCGGCAAAGGCAAAGGCGATGGAGGCTCGAGTCATGGTGCCCCGATGCTGACGGCGTGTGGCTGCCCGGTCAAGCCCTCACTGCGCCCCCTGCATGAAGCCTTTTCATCCCCCCGATTTGTTAGCTTGCTCCTTCAGGTGGGCCGCGCATCTTCCGTGTCATGAAACCGTCCCTGTTTCTTCTCGCCGCCCTTTTGTTGATGCTCCCTGGCTGCAGTGGCTTCCAGCCCGTCAAGCTCGAGCACGATATGGACAAGGAGAAGCCTCTCGACTACCGCGAAGGCGACTGGATTCCGAAGAACACCTAAAGCAGCCATCTCGCTCCGCGAGATGAACCTAGGGCTGCTTCAAGAGCCCGGGTATTCGCTTTGAAACGTCGGTCTCGGAGCTCGGAATTTATTCCGCAGCTCTCCGCCACGTGCCGAACCCCGCATTTCATGCCCCCTGCACATCCAGGATCAGCATGGCTACGCGAAGCTTTCCCTGCTCTTGCCCTCCGCTCACAGGATCCTAAACCGCTCAGTGCTCATGGGTGACCACACTTCCGGCCAGTTTAAAATTCTCAGTTTTCAGTTCCCAGTTTGCAATCTCCTCCCCACGCGCCGGCCACGCTCTCCGCCGCCTTGAACCAAGCACGATTCCCTTTACGCCCGCATTTGACCGCGCCCTACGTCCTCGCCACGGTGTGCCCACCTATGCAACCCGCCTGGTTCCACGTCGAAAACGAAGCTGACATCCCATCGCCCTCGCTCTTGTTCTATCGCAAGCGCATCGAGCACAATCTGGCCCTCATGCTCAAGATCGCCGGCGATCCCAAACGCCTGCGGCCTCATGTGAAGACTCACAAGACCGCCGAGATCATCGCCATGCAGATCCGGCTGGGCATCACCCGCTTCAAGGCCTCCACCATCGCCGAGGCCGAGATGTGCGCCGCCGTCGGCGCCACCGACGTCCTCGTGGCCATGCCCTGCGTCGGCATCAATGCCCATCGCCTCGCCGATCTTGCGGTCAAGTTCCCGGACACCCAGTTCTCCAGCATCGCCGATGCCGAGGAAACCATCGCCTTCCTCGCCTCCGCCGCCCAGCAGCACAACGTCACCCTGGGCGTCTATCTCGAAATCGACTGCGGCATGGGCCGCACCGGCATCGTCCCTGGCGATGAGGCCGCCATGCTCGCTCATGTCCTGAAGGACACCCCCCGCCTCCAGTTCTGCGGCATCCACGCCTACGACGGCCACATTCACGACGACAGCCTCGACGTCCGCCGCGAGCGCTGTGACGCCGCCTTCGAGTCCGTCCTCCAGTTCCGCTGCCGCCTCCAGGGCGAAGGCATCATTGTGAAGGACCTCGTCGCCGGCGGCTCCCCCACCTTCGGCATTCACGCCACCTATCCAGACCGCACTCTCAGCCCCGGCACCACCGTACTCTGGGACTTTGGCTATGGCGATAAATACCCCGCCGATCTCCCCTTCCAGCCCGCCGCCGTGCTCCTCACCCGCGTCATCAGCAAGCCCGGAAAAAACCGCATCACCCTCGACCTCGGCCACAAATCCGTCGCTCCGGAGAACCCTCATCCCCGCGTCCGCTTCGAGGAACTGCCAGACGCCGTCGCCATCATGCAGAGTGAGGAGCACCTCGTCCTCGAAACCGAGCGCGCCCACGAATTCACCATTGGTCAGGCCCTCCACGGCATCCCCCGCCACGTCTGCCCCACCGTCTCCATGCACGGCGAAGCCTACGTCATCGACGGCTTCAAAACCACCGAACGCTGGCCCATCACCGCCCGCAACCGCCTCATCACCGTGTAACTCAGCGGGGACGCGTCCTGCGTCCTTTCCGTCGTTTCAGTCCTTTTTGTCCTTCCGAAGGCCGGTGTCAGTTCCGGCCTCCCTTTCCGCGTATTCCGTAGGCCCACCCCCATGCACCACTGGCTCCTCAAATCCGAACCCGACGTCTTCTCCTTCGACCACCTGAAGCAGCGCCCGAAGAAAACGGAACCTTGGAACGGCGTGCGCAACTACCAGGTCCGCAACATGATGCGGGACGACATGTCCCTCGGCGACCTCGGCTTCTTCTACCACTCCAGCTGCGACGTCCCCGGCATCGCCGGCGTGGTGAAAATCGTCAAGGAAGCCTACCCCGACCACACCCAGTTCGATCCCTCCTCCGAGTACTTCGACAAAGGCAGCAAGCCCGAAGAACCCCGCTGGCTCATGGTCGATGTGAAGTGGGAGGCCGACTTCAAAACCTTCGTCACCCTCGACATGCTCCGCGCCGACCCCAAGCTCGCCGACATGCTCATCCTCCGCCGCGGCAACCGCCTCTCCATCACCCCCGTCGAAGCCAAACACTGGGATCGCATCTGCAAGCTCGGCGGCCTGTAGTCTCACAGGTAGGGCTCACAGGTAGGGCGGGCTGTCCCAGCCCGCCATTCGAGCCCACGACTCTCTCGTCACCTGCGGACGGCAAACGCAGATGAGTTTGGCAATTTGCTAGAAACAGTATCGCCAAACCCAGCGATGCCGAAATCCAACGGGGCATCACGAGAGGGAGCCAGCATAGTGGTCCGCACAGTCCTCTGTGCGGTCCCCCAAGCGTCTCGTGACTGCGTTTTCCAAAGAGTGAACTCTGCAGGCCACCTCGGTCCCTGTCTCCTGCTTGAAAAAATGTACTCGCCCGCACCGCACAAATTCTGTGCGTCTCACTTCCAGCGCCAGCCCCCAGCTACTTGTCCACCACCATCTCCGTCACATTCACCGTGCCGTAGCTGAATCCCACGCTCAGATTCGCCTTCGCGCGCGCGATGGACGCATGCTCATACGTCTTCGTAAGATCGCCCACCGTCACCGTGGCCTTGCTGCCCCGCAGCTCCACCCGGATCTTCGTCCACGCATCCGCCTTCAGCTTCACCGCCGCCTCATTCCCCAGCGAGATCGACTTGTGGTCCTTCTCCTCTGGCGGAAACGCTCGCACACCCATCCCCGTCTGCCCAAACACCAGCCGGAACACATGCCCCTTCTCACCATTCGCCGTGAAGACAACCGTCTTGTTCGCCGCATCCGGCTTCACCGCGAAATGGATCGCCGCGTCCGTGTAAGCCAGATCATAAAACAGGATCGGTCCATGGTCCTTGTTCTTCTTGTACAGCGCATCATCCTGCGTGCAGGTGGCGCTTCCCTCCGCAAACTTCCAGTCACCACGCATGGCACGGCGGCCTTCAAATTTCGGCAGCAGAAACTCATCCTTCAGCAGCGGCGCGTCAGCAGCCAGCGCTGAGGTGGCGATCAGGGCAAACAGGGCGGCTTTGAACTTCATGGCAGTGTCTTGGCAATCTTGTTAAAACCTTCGCGCACCGTTCCATCGGCGCTGATCAGCGGCTGCGGATGCTCCACCCGGCCCAGTTCACGCACACCCGGCGCGTCCTTCGTTTTGTCACCCAGATCCGCCTTCATCGTCTCCGCCTGCTTTTGCAGCCGTGCCACGATGTCCGCATGCTCCGCCGCCACATTCTTCGCCTCGCCGATGTCCTCATCCAGATTGTACAGCTCACCTTTGCCCAGGTGCAGCTTCCACGCTCCACTGCGCACCGCCTGCAGGTTGAAGCCTGCATAGTAATAAAACACATCATGCCCGCTCGCACCCTTCTGGCCCAGCAGCACCGGCGAGATGTCCTTCCCGTCCAGCTTCAGCTCTCCCACGCTCTTGCAGCGCGCCAGCGTGCCAAAAGTCGGCAGCCAGTCCATGTGCGCCGTAATCTCATTCGTCTTCGAACCCGCGGCGATCTTCCCCGGCCACCACGCAATCGTGCAGACGCGGATGCCCCCCTCCAGCGTGCTGCCCTTGCTTCCCCGCAGCGGCGTGTTGTCCGCGCCTTGATTCAGCGGCCCGCCGTTGTCGCTTGTGAAGATGACCAGCGTCTTCGAGTCCAGCTTCAGCTCGCGCAGCGTGTCCAGCACCTGCCCCACCGACCAGTCCACCTCCATCGCCCAGTCCTTCTGCAGGCTGATCCCCGATTTGCCGGTCCAATCCTGATGCGGATAATGCGGGAAGTGCACCGCGTTGTGCGGCAGATACAGGAAGAACGGCTGCTTCTGATTCGCTTGGATGAACTTCACCGCACGCTCCGTGTAGCGCCGCGTAAACGTATGGTGCTGCTCCGCTTTCACACGTTCCACCACGTTGTGGTCCTCCACCAGCGGCAGCGGCGGTTGCGCATTCCCTTTCAGTCCGGTCTCAGGCTCCGCATCCCCCTTGCCAGCCCCGGGTTTGCCTTTCCCTTTGCCGGGCCCCTTGGGCAGCGGCTGGTCCGGATTGCTCTTCGAGCCCTCGGCCGCAGGCCCCATGTCATTCGAATAAGGGATGCCAAAGTAGTGCTCAAATCCCTGGCTTGTCGGCAGAAACTCCGGCTGGTCACCCAGATGCCATTTGCCAATGCAGGCCGTCGCATAGCCACCCGCTCTCAGCACCTCCGCCACCGTGATCGCATTCGGGTTCAATCCCACCGCCGCCGCCGGAAACAGCACTCCCGGAATCGGCAGCACCCGCTTCGGATAGCACCCCGTCATCATCGCCGCACGCGAAGGCGAGCACACTGGTGCCGCATAATGACTCATCAGCTTCATCCCCTCCTTCGCCATGCGGTCCAAGTTCGGCGTCGACATTTTGGCCCCAAACGGACCGATGTCCGCATACCCCAGATCATCAATGTTGATGAGCACGATGTTCGGCGTTGCCGCAAAGGAGGAATGCAGAACGATCAGGGACGAAAGGAGAAAGAGAAGAGGTTTCATGAAGGAAAGGGAAAATGAATGGGGTCACGAATCAAAAAGGCGTGTCACTTCTTGGCCGCTTTGCCGACCTTAGGGTCCACCAGCTCGGGCGCATACATCACATTACCCAGGGGAATCTCCGGCGTCTTCCCACTCGCAGGATACGTCGTCTTCACGCTGCCATGCAGCTGCTCAGCCAGCTTCGCCTGCACTTCAGCCAGCTCGGCTTTGTCAGCCAGGTTGGTCAGCTCCTTGGGGTCCGTCTCATGATCGTAGAGCTCCTTGCCAGCCTTGCCTTCGTTCCATTCGATGTAGCGGAAGCGCTCCGTGCGCAGCGCATAGCCAAAGATCCGCTTCCCATCATCCCCCTTCGCAGCACTGGCACCCATGCGCTTGAAGCCCCCTCCGCGCACCACCTGGCTCAGCACCCAGCCACGTCCCTTGACCGTCGGGTCCTTCAGCATCGGCACCAGGCTCTGTCCCTGCAGATTCGCTGGAGCTTTGACATCACACAACTCCGCGAGCGTTGGGTAGAGATCGATCAAGCCCACCGGCGAATGGGCCACCACACCCTTTTTGGCCCCGGGACCAGCAACGATCAGCGGCACCCGCGCGCTCTCCTCAAAGAGGCTCTGCTTCTGCCACAGCCCATGCTCACCCAGATGATACCCATGGTCACTGGTGAAAACGACGATCGTGTTTTCCGCCAGTCCCAGCCGGTCCAGCGCATCCAGCACCTTGCCCGCCTGCGCATCCATGAAGCTGATGGCGGAAAAATACGCCTGCACCGCCTGCCTGCGCAGATCATCCGTCAGCTTGTCCTGTTCCTTTTTGTAGCTCCCGAGCGCAGGCACCGGCAGGTCTGCCTGATCCTCCTTCACCCCTTGCACCACCGGCATTTCAGCCTCCGGGTACCCCTTAAACCACTTCTCCGGCGACACATACGGCGTGTGCGGACGGAAGAACCCCAGCGCGAGAAAGAACGGCCGATCCTTCTCCTTCGCGCAGCGCTCCAGCACCCACTCCGCATCCTTCGCTTGCAGCCCATCCGTGTGCTTCTCATCTGGCCGTGGCGAGGCATACCAGCTCAGCGTCCCACCAAAGTTCCCGGGCAGCAGCGAGAAAATATCCGGATGCTCGATCAGGCGGTCACAGCCAGCAGGGTTAAGCTCAAGCTCCCATGAGGCAGGATCGTCATGCCCATTCGTGCCAATCGAGTTCGGCACTCCATAGTGATAAAGTTTCCCGATGCGCGCGGCAAAGTATCCCTCCCGCCGGAAAGCCTGCGGCAGACTCACCGCATTCGGGATCGTCTGGCGGAAAAGCTGGGAGTTGGTCAAAATTCCGTTACTGTTCGGGTAAAGCCCCGTCAGCATCGAGTTCCGGCTCGGGCCACAGAGGGGAAACTGGCAGTTCGCATTCTGAAAGCGCACCCCCCGCGCCGCCAGCTTGTCCAGATTCGGCGTTTTGACCAGCGGGTGCCCATAGCACCCCAGGCTGTTGTTCAGGTCATCCGACACCATGAACAGCACATTCGGTCGCTGGGCGGCGTGAAGCTGTGAAAAAACGACAAGTACGGCGGTGGCGAGAAAGGTTCGGAGTCTCATGTGGCCGGGGAAACGCCCGGGAACGACACATCTTGCCAAACACCAGCAATGTTGTGGCGCGATTACCGTGGGATTCGCCGGCCATCAATGGCCGGCTGGTCTTCAACGACGGCATCGCCCATTCCTGCAACTCTCGGCCTGCAATATCGCCTTGGCAAAGCTGGCAGTAGGTTCTTTGCCCAAGATGCAATGACTGTGGGCACTGTGTCGCCATAATTGTTGGAATGTAGCAGTTAAAGGCTGGATCGAATTCGCAGTAAAGAAACAGGTCTCAAATAGATAAAGATTAAGCTTGCTGTTCGGCGGCTGACCACTTTGGGCTTGTTCCAAAGAATGTAGTTTATTCAAAATGATTATTTTAACACAACCTGTCGGATTGCATGTGCGGTGCAATTTGCCGTGCAAAAACCTCCCTCCCCGAACTGTTTCCTCTCCTGCATGAAGGCCCTTCATCAGCTGCTTAGCATCCCCGCGTGGTGCCGACTCACTGCATTCACTCTTGTGATGTGTCAGTTGGACTCCGCACACTCAGCCTCTTTTTACTGGGATTCAGACGCCAGCACCGTTGGCAATAACGTGGATGGCACCGGCCTCGGTGGCACGGGTGCTTGGGATCTGACCACTTCAAACTGGTGGAATGGTGCAGCTCTCGGCTTGTGGCTGAATAACAGCGCGGACACGGCCGTCTTCAGCGCACCCATGACAGTGCTGCCCACTCTCCGTACGGTGACCCTCAGCTCGGGCATCACCGCCGGTCAGCTCTCGTTCCTGCGCAGCGGTTACACGCTCACCGGTGGCAGCCTCACCCTGGCGGGTAGCTCGCCCACCTTGAGAGCCGCCTTGGGAGAAAGCATCACCATCAACACCCAGATTCTCGGCTCTGGAGGACTCACCATGCTGGGAGGCGGCACCATTCGCCTCGGCAACAATGCCAGCTCCTACACAGGCACCACCACCATCAGCAACGGTTCGCTGACCATCACCGATGAAGGCGCACTCGGCGATGATCTCTCAGCCATCGTCGTCACGGGTTTCAATCCCGTGCTCACCTCCACCAATTTGCGTGGCTTTGGCGGCGGTTCGTTGGTCTTGGACGGCACCGCCGCTGGCATCACCCTCACGCGCGATCTGCTTCTCCAAGGGCAGGGGCCCATCTCCGACCGTGGCGCAGCGCTGATGAGCACCGGTCTGAACACGCTCTCCGGCATCGTCACGATGGGCGCTCCCTATGCCACCACCAACCTCAGCACCCGCATCATCGCCGCAGATGGCACCCTCAATTTCACCGGCACTTTAAACGTTCTCGGCACAGCCGCCACGACCATCAGTTCCCTGGGCGGCACCAATCAGGCTGGCGCCAGTTTTTACAACCTCACAGGCGTTCTCGCAGGCTCCGGCACTCTGGAAGGCAGCGGCGGTGGCACGCTCTTCCTCAATCCCACCGATTCCTCCGGCTTCTCCGGCACCATCCGCGTCAGCGGCAGCGCCGCCAGCGGCCAGAGCGTCGTACGCATCGACTCCGCCGGCGTTCTCGGCACCCGCACTGCGGGCACCACCAGCGCCGTGCTGGACATGAACGGCGGCATCCTCGCCGTTCTCATGGATGCTCCGGATGTCAAAGTCTCGAACGGTTCCAACGCCAATGTCTATTTCCGTGCCACCTCCAGCATCATTTTTGCAGATCACACGCCGAACAGTCTGGCCAAGGATCAGACCGTGGCTTTTGGCAGCCTGACCTATGAAGACGGCATCACGCTGACCTTCAACAGCCGCAACGGCTACGGCATGAGTTTCACCACCGCACCGGTCAATGGGGGCAATGGGGACACCACCATGGCAAACAACCTCCAGGGCGGGGCTCTGCTCAGCTTCACCGGAAATTTCTGGAGCAATACGGAAAACACCGGCGCCAGAACCATGACCATCAGCGGCAATGGCAACACCCTCATCAATGGCAACATCATTGGCGCCTCCGCCAGCTTTGCCCACAACCTCGTCAAGTCCGGCAGCGGGACTCTGACCATCACCGGCACCGGCTCGACACTCGACGGCACCGTGAGCGTGAGTGGCGGCACCCTGGCCGTCAACGACTGGCGCGCCATCAACAACAACTCCGGCATCATCAATATCGGCACCAGCACCACCTCGGCGACTCTGAGCGTCATCGGCAACAATGTCCTGCAGTCCAGCTTGACCACCAGCAAGGTCATCAATCTCGCAGGCAGCACCGGTGGTGCCACCATCCTCGCAAGTCAGACCGGCACCAGCCCCGGCCTCATTCTCAATGCAGACTTCTCAGCCACGGGCGGCACCTCGGCCAATGCCAAGACCTTGACCCTCGGCGGCACCAATATCGCCCAAAACACCATCAATGGCATCATCTCCAACAACGATGCTGGCGGTCTTGTGAATCTCACCAAGGTCGACGCCGGCACCTGGGTTCTTGCAGGTGCCAATGCGTTCACCGGCACCACCACCATCACCAACGGGATCTTGAAAATCAAGGCCAACGCCGCCGTTTCCACGATCATCGCAGACTCCTCCGCGATCACCTTCAATCAGGTCAACCAGTACGCGGGCGGCACCTTGGAGTTTGTCGGGCAGGCCAGCGCCAGCAACGTGGAGACCCTCGGTGTGCTGACCCCTACGCTCGGCTCAGGCACCATCAAGCTCTCCCCCGGCAGCGGTGGCACCGCATCGCTGGTCTTTGCTTCACTTGGTGCCGTGGGCGGGGGCAGCACCGTGAACATCGTGGCTCCCTCCAGCAGCAGCACCGTCTCGTTTGCATCCTCCAGCATCACCAGCAACATCGCCAATGCAGGGCTGTTCTACAACGGTTCAGACTTCGCCTTCGTCCCCGGTTCCGGGCTTGCCGTGCGTGCGCCCGATTACACGACCGATGCGGATTTCGCCACCAGCGCCACCGCACTGACCTCGGGCAAAAGCAACGAAATCACCGGCAGCTTCAGCAATGCCGCAGTCACCATTGATTCACTGAAAATCAATGGGGCTCAGGTGCTCAACTTGACCGGCCTGCTCACCATTCGCACGGCAGGCACCGCCAACGCTTCCGGCGGCATCATCCAGACCGGTGGCTCCGGCTCCATCTCCGGCACCGGTGTCACCACCGGCGGCAGCGGCGTGCTGGTCATCAATGTGGATGGCGGCGCAAACACCCTCACTCTCAATGCACCCATCACCAGCACCGCGACTGGGGGCTTCACCAAGGTCGGCGCGGGCACGCTGGTCATCGCCGGTCTCAACGCGCAGACCGGCGTCAACTCGATCAACGAAGGCACCGTCCAGCTTGCCACCGGCGGGCGCTTGAGCGCAGGCGGCACCACAGCCACTCTGTCCATCCGTCAGGGCGCTGTCTTCGATTTGAACGGCGTGAATGTCTCCCTCGGCATCGACGACTTCAACAACAACGGCACCGTCACCAATACCAATGCCGCAGAGGTGACCCTCACCATCGGCAACAGCAACGGCGGTGGCACCTCCTTCGGCATCATTGATCAGACCAACGGTGTCATCAATCTCATCAAGCTCGGCACCGGCGCGATGTCATGGAGCGGCCTCAGCACCTACACCGGCGTCACCACCATCGGTTCCACCGGCATCGTGACGGTAAACAATGTGGCGGACGGCGGTTTCGCCAGCGGCTTCGGCGCTGCCAGCAATGCGGCGGGCAATCTCGTCTTCACCGGCACCAGCACCACTCAAGCCTACGGCGGCCTCAGTTTCGCTGGCGCCACCAATGATTCCACCGACCACCTCTTCACCTTCAATGGCGGCGCCAGCGGCGGCGCACGCATCCAGGCCAATGGTCTCAACGGAGCGACTCTCAGCTTTACCAATACCGGGGCATTGGCTTTCGGCGCTGCCGCCACCGGCAATGCACAAGGCCTTGTTCTTGGCGGGACATCGACTGGTGACAACCGCTTCTTCCCCATCATCAATGACAACGGCGCGGCCGTCACCTCCGTTTACAAGGCGGATACCGGGGTCTGGTATTTGAATGCCGTCAACGGCTATTCCGGCGTCACCGAACTTCGCGGTGGCGTTCTCTACGCTCAGAGCGGCACCTCTCTCCCCACCGCTTCCAACCTGGTTTTCAATGGCGGCATCTTTGCCTCCACCGGAACGCTTTCACGCACCCTCGGCACCGGTGTGGGCCAGATGAACTTCGCGGCCCCTGCCGCCAATACCGCCATGTTCCGGGGCGGCTTCGCCGCCGGCGGCTCTCAGCTCATCATTGATTGGGGCAGCACCCCCACCTGGGGCGTCACCCCTGGCTTCCTCGACAACCGGGATGGTCTTATTTTCGGGGCTGCCGTCGGCCAGACCTCCGTTGCCAAATCGGATGTGGAGATCGTCAGCGGGTTTTCTCTTGGCACCGCTTCGGGCGCTGGCTCGGGGCCCGGCTTGAGTTACACCCTCGCGCAGAACAGTTCGACGGTCACCGTCGCTTCAACAGCCGGGCTGGTCGTTGGCCAGTCCATCACGGGCACCAATATCCCTTCAGGAGTTTACATCGTCAGCATTAACAGCGCGACCTCGTTCACCATCAGCGCCAACACCGCCAACACCAGTGGTATCGCCGGCTCCTACACAGACGGCCAGATTTATGCCAGCTCCCTCCGCCCCATTCGCGTGGACGACAACACCG
This sequence comes from Prosthecobacter sp., assembly GCF_044222345.1. GTDB lineage: Bacteria > Verrucomicrobiota > Verrucomicrobiia > Verrucomicrobiales > Verrucomicrobiaceae > Prosthecobacter. The sequence goes on along the minus strand of NZ_JBGANL010000002.1, from coordinate 125,668 downwards.
TCATCGGATCAGATTTTGCATCACTCAGCGGCGTCATTTCCGGTGCCTCCGGCACCGGCATCCGCAAACTCGGCGCCGGCATTCTCATCTTGAGCGGTGATAACACCTACAGTGGTGAAACCAATGTGAACCAGGGCACCCTGGTCGTCCATTCACTGGGACTCAGCACAGGAACGGGTGCCACCAGCGTCGGCACCGAGGTCAATGCCAGTCTGAATTCCAACGCCATCACCCTCGGCAACGGCGGCACGGGCGGCGCGATACTCGAATATGTCGGCCTTGGAGAAACCAGCGATCGCAAGATCCGGCTCAACAGCACCACCGGCAGCACTCAAATCCATGCCGACGGCGTGGGCGCGTTGATTCTCACCAACGTGGCCAATGACATGATGGGCGGAAACAAGACTCTCCTCCTGCGTGGCGTCAATGCCTCCGGCAACATGATCACCAGCGTGTTGTCAGACTTTGGCGGCACCCTCGGCATCCAGGTGGACAGCTCCGCCATGTGGATCCTCACCAACAGCTCAAACAACTACACCGGCACCACCACCTTCGCCGCTGGCTCCCTCGGCATCGGTGATGACCACGCCCTCGGCACCAGCACTCTGGACTGGAGCAACGGCACCTTGTTCTCCCACGGTGCAGACCGCACCATCAACAACGCCGTCCGTCTCATCAATAACACCACCACCGCCTTCGCAGGTGATTACAGCCTCACCACCACCAGCGTCTTCCAGTTGCTCCAGTCCGCCAACAACTCCGGCCTCAACAACAACGTCGTCAGCGGCAAGGCCCTGACCTTTGCCGGAGTCACCTCCGACCTCATGACCGCCAACCGCGCGTGGACCGTTGACGGCTCGGGCACGACGATCATCAACGGCGCTTTCACCACCTCCACCGCCTTCGGCGTCGTGCTCACCAAGACCGGTGACGGCGTCCTGCAGCTCAACGGCAGCGGCTCAAACTACAACAACAACAGTGCCGCCACGGATATCGATCGCGGCACCCTCCGCATGGGGGTGAACAATGCCATTCCCTCCGGCGCTGGATTTGGCGGCGTGGTGCTCAGTCCCGAACTCGCCAATGGCGACACCGCCACTTTTGATCTCAATGGCACCTTCCAGACCATCAATGGTCTCACCGCCAGCACAGACGGCGCCGCAGTCATCGACAACACTTCTTCCACCGCCGCCTCCCTCACCTTCGGTGCCGCCGACTCAGCGGTCAGTTACGGCGGCGGTGTCGGCACCTATTCCATCCAAAACAGTGGCGGCGGTGCGCTCTCCGTCACCAAGACCGGCACTGCTGCCGCGGTCATATCCACCGGAGTCTCGCTGACCTACACCGGCACGACCAGCGTGAACGGGGGAACATTCACCATCGGCTCCTCACTCAATGGCACCACCGGTTTGAGTGTCACAAACGGCTCCACACTCACCCTTTCCGGCGGCATTGCCGCGCCTGCTGCCATCACCAGTGTCGTCGTTGCCAGCGCCTCCACGCTCAATCTTCTCAATGGGGCAGGGGACAGGCTCAACCAGCTCACCATCCTCTCCCTCGGTTCAAGCGGCGGAACCATGACCACCCTGAATTTAAATGTCGGTGACGTCAGCACCCTGGGAGACAACGCCAGCACCGACCTTCTCGGATTGCTCGCAGGCGGCACCCTCCAGCTCTTTACCGGAAATCAGATCAAGTTGAACCTCAGCGACACCGGCCTCAACGCATCCCAAACCTACAACCTCATCTCCTCCGCAGACGGTGGTCTGATCACCGGCCCCCTTGGCGCAGGCGATTGGCTCCTCGGCTCCACCCCGGGTGGTTTCAGCTCCATCACCATCCATCAAACGGACAACCTCATATCCATCACCACCGGCACCCTCATCACCGGAACCTCCTACTGGCGCGGATTGACCGACGCCACCTGGAACGGCAGCGTCAACAACTGGTCGCAGGATAAAGCAGGCGCCATCGCAGCGCTCTCCACTCCGGGCCAGGGCACCGATGTCATCTTTCAGTGGGATGCTCCCACCAGCGCGGCGGTCTCCACCACCTTGGAGCAAAGCTTCAAGATCAACTCCCTCACCTTTGAGGCTGCCACCATTGGCGCCAACACACCGGCATCGGTCACAATCGCTTCCGGCACCGACCCTTCCTACCGCCTCAGCATCGCCCCGCAGTTCGCCACCGATGGCATCAAGATCACCGCTGGCGGTCCGGCCACGGTGAATATCACCGCCCCCATTCGCATCGTTTCGGATCAGACCTGGAGTGTGGCGGACGCCGGTTCCGTCCTCTCCATGGGCCCGCTGTTCGGCGAGGCCGATGTCAGCAAGAACGGCGCTGGCAGAGTCACGCTCACCACCGCGGCCGATCTCACCTTCAACAGCACCGTCACCTCGGACTTCACCATCAGTGCAGGCACTTTGGAAATCCTCAATGCCACTGCCTTGGGCAGCACCAGCAACAGCAATCTCGCCACCATCACCGTCAACACCGGCGGCGCCTTCTACTACAACGGCGCTGCCAATTCCGCCGCCACCGGCGTCGCCAATAAACTCACGCTGGCCGGCGGCACTCTTTCCGCCGGCGGCAATGCCGGAAACAATTACTACACCGGTGCCGTGAATGTCAGCGCGGGTTCCTTCATCAACATGCGCGGTTCCAATTCCGCCGTGCTCACCGCCACTCAGGGAAATGTGGTTCTCAGCGGCGTCGTCAGCGGCGCTGGCAGTCTCACCGTGGACAGCATCAGCACGCTCTCCGGTGGAAACCAGCTGACCGGCACCCTCTACTTCCAGTCGGAGAACAGCGCCTGGTCCGGCGGCATCAATCTCATTCGCGGCACCCTTCAGACCCAGACCGTCACCGGCCTTGGCACCGGCAGCATCACCGCCAGCTCAGGCCGCATTCAATTCGTGACCGCTGGCGGCACCACCTACAACCTCGCCCAGAACATCACCTTGGATGGCCCCGGCGGTATTCTGGAATTGAGTGCAGACGCCTCCGGCACACCCGTGAGTGACATGACCGTAAACCTCAGCGGCATCATCACCATCGGCAGCGCCACCAATGCGAACAACGCCCTCCGCATCACCCAGGCCTCGGACAACTTCAGCATCTTCAACATCACCAACTCCATCATCCTCGGCAACAACGCCAGCCTCAGTTATCAAGGCTCCTCCGTCAGGCCGTTGATCATTTCCGCAGTCATCTCCGATGGAGGCTTGAGCCGCAGCCTTGCCATCAATGACGAGCTTGGTGCCTGGGCTGTCACCAGCCAGACCATGCGCCTCCTCGGTGCCAACACCTTTGGCGGTGACATCTCGCTCAAGGAGGGAACTCTCGAATACAACACCGTCACCAACATCGGCGGCGCCGCCAGCAGCCTTGGTCAGGGGGCGGCCATCAACATCACCGGCACTTCCAGCCTGCGGTTCATGGGAGACACCAGTCAGTCCACCAACAGAACACTCTCCTCAACAGCCAGCTTCACCTTGGACGCCAGCGGTACCTCCGGGGCCATCATCACCTACGCCGGTGCCATCTCTCAGGCCGCCGACAACAGCCTCACTCTCACAGGCACTGGAGAAGGCGTCATCAGCGGCGGAATCTCCCAGCCCACCGGGACATCCGTGGCCGATCTCAACGTGAATTCCGGCATCTGGACCCTCCGCGACAACACGGTTACCATCGCTGATGATGTGATCGTCACCGGTGCCTCCACCGTGCTGAACCTCAACTCCACCGGTGTCCTTCTGGCCTCCAACCCTGCGGGAACCAGCAGCGGCCTCTATGCCCGCACAGGTGCCGTCATCAATCTCAACGCGGCTGATGTGAACGGTGTCGGCAACAGCGGCGGTCTCGACTTCATCCTTCTCGGGGATTTGGGCGGCCCTCAGACTGCCATCCTCAACACCAACACGTTCAACATCACCACCCTGCGCCTCGACGTCGGTCAGCGTGATGTCGGCCAGGTCGGACAGATCGACGGCACCGGCTCGGTCACCGTAACCGGTGGTGACATCAATCTCTACACCGGCACCATCAACGCCAGCCTCGCCAGTAACGGCACGACCGGCTTGGAAAAATTCGGCCTCGGCACCGTCACGCTCAAAGGGGACAACAGCGGCCTCGCCTCCTCCGGCAACACCATCCTTTACGAAGGCACTCTGGTCTTGGATTACACCGCCAGCAACACCACCAAGCTCCGCGCCGCCTCCGTCCTCGAAATGCTCGGCGGCAGTCTCGTCCTCACCGGCAGCGCCACCTCCGCCACCAGCCAGACCGTGGCCAGCACCAATCTGGACGGCAGTTCTTCCAGCGACAACAGCGGTGCCAGCACCATCACGCTCAATCCGGGTGCAGGTCAGGAAATTGTCCTGAATCTGGGGACGGTCGCCCGTGGCAACACCAATCGGGACGGCACCATCCGCTTCATCCTCCCCACCGGCACACAGACCGCCACCAATGGCTTCATCACCTCCACGCTCAACGGCACGCTGGGTCTGCTCGGCACCAGTGCTTTCGCCACCGTGGATGATGGCACTGGCGTCTGGTTCGCCACCAACGCCACCAACCTCGCGGGTGGCAACGTCGTCGCCCTCATCTCCACCGTTAAAAACGATCTCTCCACCTGGGCCGTCGGCGATCACGTCACCGATGACACCACCGGCTTCACCGGCACGCTTCAGGGCCTCAACATCAACAGCCTCCGCTTCAATGCCGCCGCAGGTTCGGATTTGATCATCGCTCCCGCTGGCGTCCTCAGCATCGCCAGCGGCGGCATCCTCGTCACCTCCAATGTCGGCGGCACCCCCAGCATTCAGGGCGGCACTCTCGCTTCGGGCGTCACAGAACTCATCATCACTCAGGACAGCGCCCAGACCTTCACCATCAGCTCGGACATCCGCAGCAGTCATGCAGTGACCAAGTCCGGCACGGGCACCCTCCTCCTCACCGGCAACAACTTTTACACCGATGAAACCGAAATCCTGCAGGGCACCCTTCAGGTCTCCGGAGGCAATGCCATCGGTGACAACTCCATCGTCTCTCTCGGTGCCTATCAGGACACCACCTTGCAGCTGCTCGCTGACGAGACCATCGGCCGGCTCTCCGGTGGCCAGCGCGCCGCCAATTCTGACAACGGCACCGTCGCCGTCGGCACCCACACCCTGACCATCAACGAAGTCTCCAGCACCACGTATGCAGGCTTCTTCACCGGCACCGGTGGCATCATCAAGCAGAGCACGGGCAATCTCAATCTGACCAACCTCAGCACGGGATTCACCGGCATCTTCACGGTGGCTGGCGGCACCCTCCAGCTCAGCGGCAGCGGTCAGCTCAATGCCTCCATCATCCGCGTCAGCAAAGACGGCGCCCTGCTCCTCGACAACAACGGCACCACCCGCTCCGGCACCCGCATTCTCGACACCACCACCGTCACCCTTGACTCTGCGGACGGCACCTTCAGCGGCCAGACCATTGTGCGTGGCCTCGCCATCCGCACCGATCAGGGCGCGACCACCAGCGAAACCATCGGCAGCCTGAATTTTGCCTCGGGCGCAAACTATCTCAGCGGTGAAACGACCAACGGCACCGGCACGGGCCTTTCCGCCATCACTGCGGATGATTTCATTCGTCTGAACAATTCCACGGTCAATGTCCGTGGCCGTTCTCTGGGACTCACCACCGGCAGTCGCAATCAGTTCCTCATCGGCACCTCTGCGAACCAAACCGCTTTCATCGCCACCATGGTCGGCGGCGGTGGCCTCGCGGGCAGCACTAATATCAGCATTGTGCCCTGGGCTGTGGGTGAGACCACCAACGGCGCCCTCGCCGCCACCAATATGGGCAATTCCCTCCTGACCTACGTCAGCGGAGCCGGTTTCCGCCCCCTCGATTTCGCCACCGAATACAAAACCCTGGCTCTCGCTGGCCCGACCGACAATGCCCGCGAATCGCTTTCCGCTGACCTCACCGGACTTGGCGGTAAGACCATCAACTCCCTGGTCCTGAACAACGCCGCGACACCCGCTCTCAACGTCACCGGTTCCGGCTCGGGCCAGACGCTGGGCGTCACCAGCGGCGCGCTGCTCTTCACCGTCACAGGTGCGGTCACAAACACCGCTTACACCACCACCCTCGGCGGTTTCGACAATGGCATCACCGTGGGAAGCACCAACGAATACGTGATCAGCGTGATCAATCCCAACTCCTCCAACAGCCTCACCACCGGCTCCACCAACTTTGGGAGTTCGATCGTCACCGTGGCCAGCACCACAGGCCTGCAGGCGGGAATGCCGGTTTTCGGAGCGGGCATCCCTTTGGGTGCCACCGTCCTGAGCGTGACGGATGCCACCCGCTTCGTCATGAGTCTGCCCTCCATTTTAACCGCCAGCAGCCAGACCTATCAGTACGCCACCCTTGAGAGCCTCACGGCATCCATCACCTCCCCGCTCACCTCCACCGCTGACATCACCAAATCCGGTCGCGGCACCTTGATCCTCAGTGGTCTCAATACCGCCGGTGGTGGCACCATGAAGACCACCCTCAATGAGGGCATTCTCGAAATCGCCTCTCTCACCAACATCGGCGGCACCACCGGTTCGCTGGTCTTCGCCGGTGGCACGCTGCGCCTCGGCACCGGTTTCACCGATGACATTTCATTGCGCACCATCCTCTTCCTTCAAGGCGGTGCCACCATTGACACCCGCGGCAATGATCTCGCGCTCGCCCACTCGGTCGGCTCCGGCGTCGGTGGGCTGACAAAGACCGGTCTTGGCAATCTGACCCTCAACGCCGCCGCCACCTACACCGGTGCCACCACGATTGCCGGCGGCACGCTCACTCTCGGTGCGGACAATGCCACCGGTGTCGGCGGGGATCTCAATATCGGAGCCGGCACCACCCTGGACATCGCCATCCACCACATCACAGCTGGTCTCGTGTCCCTCTATGGCGACAGCCCGGTCATTCTGGGTTCAGGATCCATCACGGCCAGCGTCGGCTTCTATTTCGGCAACACCGGTGATATCAGTGTAAATGCCGTGCTGGCAGGCGCAGGCGGGCTGCTGAAAACACAGACCACCACGCTTACCCTTTCTGGCTTGAGCACCTTCACCGGTCCCGTTGAAGTTCAGGTCGGCACCCTCAGCTTTAACACCATCACCAGCGTGGGCGGCGGTGCTAGCTCACTGGGCAATGCCGCCACGGCCCAGGACGGCGTCATTCACATGGGGCTTGGCTCGGCTGCCACCACGCTGATCTACACTGGCAGCGGCAGCGTCAGTGATCGCACCATCGGCATGCAGGGCACCACCGGCGCGGTCACTCTGGATTCTTCGGGTTCCGGTGCGCTGTTTCTCGGCGGCGTTCATTTGGAAACCGCTGGCAACAAAACGCTCACCCTGAAGGGACTCTCCGACCCGCTTCTGGCCAACACCCTCGGTGCCATCAACGAATACGGTCTCGGCGTGCTGACCTTGGTCAAGTCAGACACCAACACCTGGGTGCTCAACACCGCCAATTCCTACTCCGGTGCCACCAGCATCAATGACGGCATCCTGCGCTTCACCGTAGCCCAGAACCTCGCGGGTGCGCTGAACTTCGGCAGCGCCAACACCATCACCACCGCAGGCACGCTGGATCTCTCCACCGCCAGCGCCACCTTCGCCGGAAACCTCCTCGTGCAGACGAACACGGCCTTGGAAACCAATCAGATCCTCATCAGTGCCGGGAAGACCCTCACCATTGGCGGTACGGTCACACTGGGCGGTACCGCCGCCAGCTCCACGACCCTCTTCTCCGCCTCAGGTGCGGGCACCCTCAATGTCATCAACACCACAGGTACAGGCCTGACCTTCCTCGTGGGCAACAACGGCTCCACCAACATCACCACCGCCGACTTCAGTGCGCTGACCACCCTGAATGCCTCCCTCAACACCACCAGCGGCATACTTCAGGTCAGCAGTTCCACAGGCACAAACAGCACGGGATTCGCCACCTTGATTCTGGCGCAGAACACCACCATCACCGCCAGCGCTCTCACCGTTGGCGGCGGCGGCGCCTACAATGGCAACGCCGGACAAATCAACTCGCTCAAACTCGGCACCGGCACCAGCGTCATCAACGCCAGTGCCATCAACATCGGCACCGGCTCGCGCGATTTGGGTTCCATCACATTCCTGAATTCAGCTGGCACAGTCACCATTCGCGCTGCCGACGGCGTAACCGCCGCCGCCTTCAACATGGGCAGTGGCACCAGCGCCACCGCAGCGCTTCTGCCTCTGGGCAATCGAAACACCTTTGATGTCTCCGGTCACACGGCGGATCTGCTCTTCAGCACAGTGGCCATCGGCACGCAAAACGCCAGAACCGGACCCATGGAAAACCTCTTTGCCTTCGACACGGGAACTCTGATCACCGGCAATCTCACCATGGGCTCCAAGACCGCCGCCGGCAACAGCACCAATGTCATGAACCTCGGCGGTGGCGTCGTGACCATCGGTTCCGGGACTGGCACGGCCGCCACCCTGGGCACCAACAGCAATACCGGAGCGGTGGCCTCCACCATCAACGTCACCGGCGGCACAGTCACCATCGGCTCTGGCGCAGGTCAGGCCCTCATCCTGGGCAACAGCAACACCAGCACCGGTACGACCACCTCCGCCCTCAATGTCTCCGGCGGCACGGTCACTCTCGCCACCACCGGCACCACCGCCGTCACCATGGCCAATGCCAATGCCGGCACCGCAACCGCCACCATCTCCATCACCAGCGGCGCTCTCATCGTTCAAGGAGACATCCTGCTCGGCACGGGCGCAGGCACTCGCAACGCCACCATCACCCTCAACGGCGGCACGCTCGACATGACCGGCAGATCCATCGGCGCTTCCACCAATGCCATCACCCTCAGTGCTCAGTCCGGCACCTTGAAAAATCTCGCCCAGCTCAATGGCGGCGGCACCTTCACCAAGACCACCACCGGCACCCTTTACATGGATGGCGTGAATTCCTACACCGGCCCCACCACGATCACCGACGGCACGCTGCAGTTCCTCCGTGAGACAGCTCTTTACAACAACACCCCCGCAAGCTGGACGGACGCCAGCATCGTCGTCAGCAGCGCTGCCACCGCCGCCTTCAACGTCGGCGGCACCGGCGAGTTCACCGCTTCAGACGTGGACATCCTCAAGACCCTCGGCACCTCCACCGGCGGCTTCACCAATGGCTCCTTCATTGGCCTCGACACCACCAACGCCACTGGCGGCAGCTTCACCTATGGCGGCAGCATCTCCGACACCAACAGCGGCGCAAACAGCGTGGGCCTTAAAAAATTGGGTGCCAACACCCTCGTTCTCACCCAGACCAGCACCTACTCCGGCACCACCTCCGTCGCCGCAGGCACCTTGCAGGTGGGCGATGGCTCAACTGGCGCTCTCACCGGCTCAGGCATTGTCACCGTCAGCACCACCGCCACACTCTCCGGCTCCGGCAGCATCGCTGGCACCACCGTCATCACCAGCGGTGCCGTCCTCGCCCCTGGCGTGGGTGCCACAGGCACCAGCAATCAAACCATCACCTTCTCTGCGGCTGGCACGGCGGTGAACATCAATGATGGCGGCCAGATCCAGCTCAGCCTGACTTCCAGTTCCCAGGTCGATTCCGCCTTCGATCTTTCGGGCAGCGCCCTCACTTACTTGAACACCCACGGAGGTGCCACCGGCACCGCCTACACCACCATCTGGAACCAGTCAGGCAATTACGACAGCATCAAATTGACCAACGGCACCTTCACTCTGGGCACCACCGCAGGCGGCACCGTCAAGCTGCTCAACAACAGCGCCATCCTTGGTGCTGGCAGCATCTTCAAACTCCTCGACTGGACCACCGTGGGCACGGCAGATTCACTCGCCGGCTCCGGCTCCTTCACCTTGACAGATTTGGACCTCACAGGCGTGGCTCTCGACTCCGGCCTCTCCTGGGACACCAGCGCCCTCACCACCTACGGCGTCCTCGTCGTCGTCCCCGAACCCTCCCGCATACTCCTCCTCATGCTCGGCCTTTCCAGTTTCGCACTCCGTCGCCGCCGCACAGTCCCTTGATCAGAGGAGTGAACACGTGTTTGGCACGCCCAAGCAGTGGGAACATGGAGACTTTTTAATGCGTGGACTGGATCGGGTGAGCGGAGAGTCCCAGCTCAGCCTGCAGCCTCAGGCACCTGTTCAGCCGGAATCCGGAAGCTTCCCCCAAGGCAGCACCACCCATCACCCCTCTCTGAGCACAAAGCCTCCGTCCGCTCCCTCGCCTTTGGTCCCAAAGGAGAACTCCTCAGCGCCGGGCGCGACAATCAGGCACGCCTGTGGGACGCCAGCGGCGCTTCAGTGAAATCCTTTTCCTCTGGAAGCATCCTGCCGCTCCAGATCACCATCACCTTTGACGGGAAGGGCTTATTTGCCGGAGGTGCGAACGGTGTCGTTCGTTTCCTGCTGGGCAATGACGGTCGTTCTCGTTGACGGCAGCGCATAGCCGCCGTGGTCCCAGCTGTTGCCCACATTGTTCGGATCGTCTTCATTCGCGAAGTTCTCACCGTAATTGATCGTCGGCTGTGGCCACACGCTGTAGCCATTGCCGTAGCCACCGCCATGTCCGCCGAAGCTAGGAGCTCCGTTGAAGTTGCTGCCGTAGTAGGTGCCCCCTGGGGAGACGCGCCTGTAGCCACCACTGCCCCAGCTCCAGTCATGACCACAGGAAGTGAGGGACAGAGCAGCAAGAACCGAGAGGATGACCAAGGAGTGAGCGGATTTCATGGAACGGATAATGTGAGTGCTGGCGGGTTATTTTATGGAGAATTGGCCAAGCCGCAGAAAAAAGCAATCCTATAAATCCATCACCCCGAACAGTTTCGCGCCGAATCCACCTGATCAAAGCCTCAGCCGGTCAGCCCAAAGCCAAACTTTCCACCCACCACTTGGAATCTTCCTCATACCCTCCACGTTACCACTCACCTCCCATGAAACTCATCCTCCTCGCCCTCTTCGCCACCGCCTCCCTCTCCCTGGCCGTCGATCCCCCCGACACCACCGGCTGGAAGGACCTCTTCGCCCCCGATCTCTCCAACACCGTCGCCCCCGGCAAATGGGAGCTCAAAGACGGCGTCCTCGTCGCGAAAGACCACGACACCCTCTGGACCAAAGACTCCTACGGCGACTTCATTCTCGATCTCGACTTCAAAGTCGAAAAGGAGTCCAACAGCGGCATCTTCCTCCGCTCCGGTAACATCAAGGACGTCCTCTCCGCCCTCGAAATCCAGGTCCACGACTCCGCAGACGGCAGCAAATACGGCATGGTCGCCGCCATCTATGACGCCATGCCCCCCAGCAAGAGCATGGCCAAGCCCGTCGGCGAGTGGAACCACTTCACCATCACCTGCAAAGGCCCCCTCGTCAGCGTCGTCTTCAACGGCGAAGAAGTCATCAACGCCAACCTCGACAAATGGTCCGAAGCCGGCAAAAACCCCGACGGCACCCCCAACAAATTCAAAAAAGCCCTCAAAGACTACGCCCGCACCGGCCCCATCGGCCTCCAAGGCCTCCACGGCAAAGCCCAGGCCCCCGTCTACTACCGCAACATGAAGATCAAGGTGCTGGAGTAAAACCTCGCGCACTTCCCGACCACTCGGTCAAAGCCATGACAGCACTGCTTTCCGAGTGGTCCCCCAGCCGCCCCGACTGGTTCCGGGACGAGCATCAGCTTGAGCGGGTCCTGGGCGCTCTTCACTCAAGATTCGCGGACGTTCGTGATCAGGAGGAATGTCGTTACCTCATGCGGCTCTGGTGGCACCTGGACTCTCTGTGTCAGCAAGTCTCTTATAAAGAGTTGCATGAGTTTGTGTCGGCACAAAAAATGCGAAGACTCGACCAGCTCTTCGACCTGATGGCCGCAAGAAACTATGACGCCATCGACAGTTGGGTTGCCCGGTCAACCCGGGAAATGATCGAGACACTCGATCGATAAATCCGAAATCCGGCTGTCTCCGCATTATCAATGCCGGCCCAAAGCTGGCCGCCCCGTGTTCGGTGCTCTCCAGCGTTCCAGCCTGCCACACAAATCTCCGGCCATTCCCTTGCTAATACCGGTGCCTCCTTTTTCTCCAAAGGCTCACCCCCCGCACGCCGCCTTGATCTCCTCCAGCTCCGCCCACCGCGCAAACTTCCCCTCCAGTTCATGCTTCTTCGCATCGAGCTTCGCGATGTAGTCATTCGTCCCCGCCCCCAGCTTCACAAACGTCTCCGGGTTGCTCAGCTCGGCCTCCATCGCCGCGATCTCGCTCTCCAGCGTCGCCATCGCCGCCTCCACCTCCGCCAGCTCACGCTGCTCCTTTTGCGACATCTTCTTCGGCTTCGCGTTTCCGCCCGCCGCAGCAGCCGCAGGCTTCTCCTTCTTCACCGCCGCGTTCACCAGCGCCAGCTCCGCCGCCGCTTTCGCCGCACGCTTCTCCTGGTAGTAGCTGTAGTTCCCCGCGCATTCATGGATGCGCCCCTGGCCCTCAAACGCGATCAACCGGTCGCACACACGGTCCAGGAAATACCGGTCATGGCTCACCACCAGCACGCATCCTTTAAAGGATAAGATCGCCTCCTCCAGCACCCGCATCGTCTGCAGATCCAGATCATTTGTCGGCTCATCGAGAATCAAAAAGTTGCCTCCGCGTCGCAGGATCTTCGCCAGCAGCACCCGGCTCTGCTCCCCGCCGCTCAGCTCCTTCACCCGCATCGTCACCCGTTCATCCGTGAAAAGGAAGCGCCGCAGGTACGTCCGCACATGCAGCTTCTCCGGACCAAACTGCACAAACTCAGACATCGGCCCCGCCACCTCCTCCATCACGCTGTTCTCCGGATTCAAAAGCAGCCGCTGCTGGTCCACGTAGTTAAACACCGTCCGCTTGCCGATCGTGACCTTCCCCTCGTTCGGCTCCTGCTGCCCCATCAGCATCCGCAGCAGCGTCGTCTTGCCCAGTCCGTTCCGGCCGATGATCCCCGTGCAAGTCCCCGCTTCAAAGCTCAGGTTCAGATGGCTGAACAACCACCGGTCGTTGATGTGCGCGCCGATCTCCACCGCATCGATGATCGTGTTCGCCAGCGGCGCAGCCGGCGGGATGATCAAATCCATCACCAGCTCCGCTTCCGGCGCATCCATCGCCGCCACCCGCGCATACTCATCCAGTCGTGATCTCTGCTTCGTCCGCCGCGCGCTCACACCGGCCCGTACAAACTCCAGCTCATGCTTCAGAAAGCTCTGGCGTCGTCTCTCCGAGTTCGCCTCCACACTCTCCCGGATCGCCTTGCTCTCCAAAAAGTCACTGTAGTTCCCCGGATGGCTGTAGATCCGGCTGTCATCGATCTCGATGATCCGCGTCGCCACCCGGTCCAAAAAGTACCGGTCATGCGTCACAAACAGCACCGCACCCGTGAAGTCCCGCAGGAAAATCTCCAGCCACTCGATCGACTCCGCATCCAGATGGTTCGTCGGTTCGTCCAGCAGCAGCAGATCCGGCTGCGACACCAGCGCACGCGCCAGCGCCACACGCCGCTTCTCACCCCCGGAGAGTCCTTTCACAATGCGATCCGCCGCCGGCAGCCCCAGCTCATTCATCGCCGTGCTGATCCGCGTCTCCACCCCCCAGCCATCATGCAGTTGGATCTGGTGCAGCAGCTCCTCCTCCTGGTCCCCCTTGTAGTCGCCAGTCTCGTAGCGCTCCACCATCTCCAGCAGCGCCGCAGCACCCGCACGCACGTTGTCCATCACGCTCGCCTCCTCATCCAGTACAAACTCCTGCGCCAGATGGCTCACAATAATCCCGTTCCGCCGCGAGATCGTCCCGCTGTCCGGCTTCTCCGTCCCCACCAGGATGCGCATCAGACTCGTCTTTCCCGAGCCATTCCGCCCCACCAGCCCCAGCTTCTCCCCTTCATGGATGCTCATCGTCGCATCATTAAACACCTGCTGCAGCCCAAATTGCAGGCGCAGGTCTTTGGCAGAAATAACAGCAGGAGTGATCGGAGACATAATGGGGCCGTTGAGATAGCACCATCTCCTCTGCACTGCGAAAGATTAGACTTTAAATCCCCCACTTTCCCCCCTCCGCATCAGATCACCAATTCACACGACATCTCATTCCATTGAGGAATCCAGGCCGCATCGCCTCCACCTCACCCGATCCCGGAGAGCCGTAGCGAAGCGGAGACAGCCGAAGGCAAATCATCGAGGGTAGCCAGGGGGCGCAGACCCCTGGAAAACAATCCCTCCCCCACGCTTTCTAAAAGGTCGCATCCCGGAGGGATGCTAGCACCTGGCATCTTCTAGACGTCCGCCTTTGCCACCCCCGAATACAGGTCTTTCACCATCTCCCACCCCCCTCCGACCAATTTAAAATTCTCAGTTTTCAGTTCCCAGTTTTCAATCCCCACACACCACGCCGCCACTTCCCCAGACACACCGCAAATCCACTCCGGCTTCCGTGCATTCCGCGTATTCCGTAGGCCCATTCAGCCCCTCTCTGCGTTCTCCAAATCTCTGCGGTGCAAAATCATTGTCCCCACATCCTCACTTCCCCAGCGCCTCTCTCACCATCACCGGATCATCCGTCGTGATCCCATCCACCCCCAGCGCCGCAAACCGCTTCACATCCGCCGCCTTGTTCACCGTCCACACATACAGCCCAAAGCCCGCGTCACGCACCTGCTTCACCATCGCCGCATCCCACGGAAAATCCGTCATCCCCAGGTCCAGCCCGTCCAGCTTGTCCGCCTTCGTGTCCGCAATCAGCTGCGTCAGATCCGTCAGCTTCTTCTCCTTCGTCTTCCCAGACGCCAGCCGGTAAACTTTCATCCACGGCATCGCCTTCTTCGACTCCGCCGCCGCCCCGCGATTGAACGCGATGATCACCAGCTGCGCCGCGCGATCCTTCATCGGCTCCAAAATCCGCTTCAGCTCCGGCACGATCTCCGCCCCGCACTTCACCTCGATGAAAAAGCGCTGCTTCCCCTTCGGCATCGTCGCCAGCGCCTGTTCCAGCGTCGGGATCTTCTCATTCGCCCACTCCTTGCCCTTCCACGATCCCGCATCCAGCGCCGTCAGCTCCGCCTGTTTCGCCGTCGCCACATCCAGCTTCACGCCCGTCGTCCGCTTCGCATCCTTGTCATGGATCACCGCCGTCTTGCCGTCTGCCGTCAGGTACACATCCAGTTCGCACGCATCCGTCTGATTCTTCCACGCCAGCTCAAACGCGCCCAGCGTGTTCTCCGGTGCACGCGCGGAAAACCCGCGATGCGCGACGATTTCGACAGCATTGGCGGACATGGCGGTGAGGAGAAAAAATGCGGCGAACTTCATGGGGGAGAAAGCAAACGCCGCAAGCGCTCGTAACCATTCGCCCCAAATGAAATTTTGTTTCCTGCTCGTCATCAGCATCATCATCGTTCGCACGCTGACTTCCTGCTCCAAGTCGCCGTCCGCCGACCCCAAAGACCAGCACGTCATCCTCATCAGCATCGATGGCTTCCCCGCCTGGCTCTGGAATGACGAATCTCTCCAGATCCCCAATCTCCGCAAGCTCGCCGCCGAAGGTGCCAGCACCAAGGCCATGACCGTCAGCAATCCCTCCATCACCTGGATCAATCACACCACCCTCGTCACCGGTGTCGAGCCCCGCAAGCACGGCGTCCTCTTCAATGGCCTCCTCGTCCGCCAGGGAGACAACAAGCCCCCCAAGATCGAGCAGTGGGCAGATAAAACCAGGCTCGTCCATGCCCCCACCCTCTACGACGTCGCCCACGACGCCGGCCTCACCACCGCCGAGTCCGACTGGGTCGCCGTCACCAAGGCCAAGACCATCGACTGGAGCTTCGCCGAGCTCCCCGAAGCCGAAGGCAAAGTCGAAAAAGAAATGATCGCCGCAGGCCAGATCAAGCCCCAGGACATCACCTGGATGCAGCTCGGCCCCCAGCGCAAAAGCGTCACCTTCCTCGACAACATGTGGACCAAGGCCGCCATCCACATCTTCAAGGCTCACAAGCCCAATCTTCTCCTCTATCACACGCTCAATACCGACTCCACCCACCACACCTACGGCCCCGGCTCCATGGCCAGCTACACCGCGCTCGCCTACGCCGACCGCCTCGTGGGAGATCTCGTCAAAGCCGTCGAAGACAGCGGCCTGCGCGACAGCACCACCTTCGTCATCGCCACCGATCACGGCTTCAAAAAAGTCACCAAGATCATCCTCCCCAACGTCGAGCTCAAGAAAGCCGGACTCGCTCAAGGCCTCGGCCCCACCATCAACACCTGCGACGCCTACTCCATGACCCAGGGCGGCATGGCCTTCGTCTACGTCACCAATCCCGCCCGCAAAGCCGAGCTCATCCCGCAGCTCAAAGAAAAGTTTGCCAAAACCGAAGGCGTGGACCGCGTCATCGAAGGCAAAGACGGCCACACCCTCGGCATGCCCACTCCCGAAGAAAACCAGGGCATGGGAGATCTCGTCCTCTATGCCAAGCCCGGCTACGCCTTCAAAAACGACGCCGGCGGAGACTCCACCGTCACCCCCTCCGTCAACTACGCCGGCACCCACGGCTATTTCAATGGCGACCCCGAACTCGACGGCATCTTCATCGCCAGCGGCCGCGGCATCAAAAAAGGCGTCGTCCTCGATCGCATGGCCAATCTCGACGTCGCCCCCACCATCGCCAAACTCATGAGCCTCCAGCTCCCCCAGCCCGACGGCCGCGTCCTCGAAGAGATCCTCATCTCCGCAGAGAAGAATTAGATTCCTGCATGGGCCATAGCCGCGGCTCCTCATCAGGTTGTTCTCGAATAAAGGAGCACACATAGGGAGCGGTCTGCGCGCTCGTAGGATGGGTGTGGCGACAGCCCGCCCGTCCATCAGCGCATGGCAACGTCCATGTCGCTCAGCCTCCCAGAGCCGGTCCGTTCGGCGCAACAATCCATGGATGATAAGAAATCTCCAGACCGCCAAATACCAAACCCACATTTAGAGCAGGCTCGCTATCACCGAACCAGTCTATTCCAAGACAGCAGGTCATATCAGGTATGGGCTCCCGGAGGGAGCAGAGAAATTAGCCGGTGGTGAAGCGAGGCTCGGCGAGCGAGAACCACCGGACCAGCCCCACGACGTTATTTCCTTCTAGGTGCGCATGCCGAAGGTATGCGAGAAGCATTCTTCGTCCCACCGCTCACCTTGGAGTTTACGCACGCTTCATGCTGCTTCTCATAGCGCCTCCCCAGCCGCTCATTGCTGGGAGCGCCGATGTCCACATCGGCTCCGGCCGCACGTCCCACCAGCACCCCACGCGACGCAACGGCCTGCCTCCGCACCCCGTTCATTTCTCCCATCCCCCCGGGTGCATTTTGGATACATCATGGTGCGCGCTGAATCATCATGCGCAGACAGATTCAAAAGGCAGGCCTTGTAACCTTCGTGGTCACACGCAAGAAACCCGTCTGCCACCACGTTTCTATCCCTGCAAACACTTTAGCATATAGAAAATGCCTGCCACTCGCTCACCCCGCCGCCAGCCCAGGACAAAACCAAAACCCAAGGCCCCCGTCCAAGACTCCGGCTTCAGCACCCCCAGTCTCGACCGCGCCCTGGCCGTGCTCCAATGCCTCGGCGGAAACCCTCACGGCCTCACGCTCTCCGAAATCGCCGAGTCCCTCACCCTCTCCGTCAACTTCGTCTATCGCGTCACCCAGTCCCTCGTCTCTCACGGCTACCTCGTGCGCGATGCCGAAAAACGCTTCAGCGTCGGCTCCGCCATGCTCAAACTCTGCCAGCCCGTCATCGATGACGTCCCCCTCACCGAGGCCGCCCTTCCCGCCATGCGCTGGCTCAGCGATCAAACCGGCGAAGCCGCCCACCTTGGCATCCTCAGCGGCTCCGAAGGCATCGTGCTCGAGCGTGTCATCGGCCGCGCCATGATCAAATTCTACGTCGAACGCGGCACCCGCTTCCCCCTCCACACCAGCGGCCCCGGCAAAGTGATGCTCGCATTCAAACCCGAATCCGAGCGTGACGACATCATCGCCGGCATGAAGTTCGAACGCTTCCATCCCTGGACCATTTCGAACCGCAAAGACTTCCTCCAGTGCCTCGACCAGGTTCGCAACACCGGCTTTGCCACCGACGTCGGCGAACACCTCGAAGGCCACCACTGCCTCGCCGCCCCCATCTTCGATGCCGAAGGAAACGCCATCGCCTCCCTCTGGATCACCGGACCCAGCCAGCGCTTGAGCGAAGAGCGCATGCTCAAACTCGCCGCAGTGGTGAAAAAAGCCGGTGCCATGGCCACCGCAGCCCTGCGTGGAGGCGCCCTCGCCGCATGAAGCACAATCACCTCATCTCCATCCTGAGCCTCAGTGCTCTTCCCATCCTGGCGCACGCGCAAAGCGCACCGCCCCAGATCCAGCAAAGCTGCATCGAATGCCACGACAAGGACACCACCAAAGGCGGCCTCGACCTCACCTCACTCACCTTCGATCTCACCAACCCCGCCACCCGCGACCGCTGGATCCGCATCTACGACCGCGTCGAAAAAGGCGAGATGCCACCCAAGCCCGAAGACCTCCCGCAGCCTGAGCGCACCGCCCTCGTTCAATCTCTCGCCACCTCCATCCTCACCGCCGATCGCGCCGACATCCTCGCCCACGGTCGCGGCCCCCTCCGCCGCCTCAATCGCGACGAGTACGAACAGAACCTCCGCGACATCCTTCAGCTCCCCGATCTCGACATCCGCGACATCCTTCCCGAGGACCGCGAAGGCCACCGCTTCAATAAAACCACCGACATGCTCGACATGTCCCGCGTCCAGCTCGTCGCCTACTTGGACGCCGCAGAGGCCGCGTTGCACACGGCCATGACCACCGAACCAGCGCCACCGACGATGGTCAAATACCGCGCCGTCGGCACCGACCTCTTCCCCGGTACCGGCACCTTCGGCAATCGCGAGGCCATGTTCTTCACTCGCGACAGCAAGGCTATCGAGTTCCGAAGGAAAAACGACAAAGGTAAAGACGAATCCACCGAAAAGGACTTCGCCAAAGATGACACCATCGAGATGGCTCTCTTCCGCGCAGCCAGCTGGCCCTACCTCGGCACACCCAAACACTTCACCGCCAAACGCACCGGCAGCTACAAAGTCCGCTTCTCCGCCCGCGCGGTGCTTCAGCAGCCCGGCTACGTGATCACCCCGGCCACGAAGCCCCTGCCCATGACCTTCCGCACCCGCAAGCCCGCCGGCGTTGACATCATCAATGAAGTCCATGACACAGGCGGCATCATCGACATCCAGCCCGAAAAGCGCGTCTATGAAACCACAGTGCGTCTGCGCGCAGGCGAGGCCATCGAGTACAGCCTTCTCGGCCTGCCCATGCCGCTCGCCATGAACCCCAACGGCTCCGCTCCCTCCTACCGCTACCCGCCGTTCCCTGAGGGCGGTCAGCCCGGCCTCGCCGTGCAGTGGCTCGAAATCGAAGGCCCCATCGAATCACAAACCTGGCCCCCAGCCTCCCACCGCGTCCTCTTTGACGACCTCGGCATCGAGGTCAAACCCAAGGACCCACAGCAAGAATCAAAGCGCCTCCTCCGCCGCTTCGTCAAACTCGCCGCACGCGAGCCCATCCCCGAAGAAGACCTCAAAAAATTCGACGACCTGATCCAGCAACGCCTGTCCAAAAACGCCTCCTTCGCCGAGGCCATGCTCGCAGGTTACAAAGCCTTCCTCGCCTCCGGCGACTTCATCTACGTCCGCGAGCCCATCCAGGCAGACGACCACTTTGCCATCGCCTCCCGCCTCTCCCACTTCCTCACCAACTCCCGACCCGATGCGCAGCTCATGCAGCTCGCGCAAAACAAGCAGCTCCGCGATCCCCAGACTCTCCGCGCCGAAACAGACCGCCTCATCGCCAGCGCAGGCTTTGATCGATTCGTCAAAAACTTCACCGACTGCTGGCTCGGCCTCCGCCACATCCGCCGCGACGACCCCGACATCCGCCTCTTCCCCGAATACCGCTTCGACGAGTACCTCGTCGAAAGCATGGAGCGCGAAACCCGCACCTTCTTCACGTCGATGATCCGCGAGAACCTGCCCGCCAGCGTGCTGGTCAAAACAGATTTCGTCTTCGCCAACGACCGCCTCTCCAAGCACTACCAGCTTCCACCACTCACCGGTTCCGCCATGCGCAAGGTCAGCCTGCCCAAAGACAGCCCGCATGGCGGCCTGCTCACTCAGGCGGCCATTCTCAAAGTCAGCTCCAATGGCACCACCACCTCCCCCGTCGTTCGCGGCGCCTGGGTCATGGAGCGCCTCATCGGCCAGCCGCCTCCACCACCACCCGCCAGCGTCCCCGCCGTCGAGCCCGACATCCGCGGCGCCAAAACCATCCGCGATCTCCTCGCCCTCCACACCAAATCCAAATCCTGCGCCGCCTGCCACGCCCGCTTCGATCCCGTCGGCCTCGCCCTCGAAAACTTCGACATCCTCGGCGGCTGGCGCACCCACTATCGCGGCCTTGAAGAAGGCCAGCGCATCACCGGCATCGACCGCGCCGGACACAGCTTCAGCTACACCATCGCCTCCCCCGTGGACACCAATGGCAAACTCCTCGACGGCCGCACCTTCGCCAACATCAACGACCTCAAAACCCTCCTTGCCGCCAATCCCCGCCAGCTCGCCCGCAATCTCCTCCACCAGTTCACCATCTACGCCACCGGCACCCCCGTCCGCTTCTCCGACCGCCCCGAAATCGAATCCCTCCTCAACTCCTCCGCCAAAAACAACTACCCCATCCGCGACCTCCTCCACGCCCTCATCCAAAGCCCCATCTTTTTGGGACAACCATGAACTCCCCTTACATCGCCAAATCTCATTCTCGTCGCCGCTTTCTTCATGGAGCCGGCGTGACGCTTGCCCTCCCAATGCTGGAGTGTTTGAAACCCGTTTTTGGCAGAGCGGCTCAAGTGAAGTCTCCTCAGAGACTACTCATCATCTCCAACAACCTCGGCTTTTTGCCGAAACCCTTCTTCCCGAAGAACGCCGGACGCGACTACGAACTGTCGCCAACGCTTTCGCCGCTCAATGAGGTGAAGAACGAGTTCACCCTCTTCAGCGGCCTGTCCCACCCCGACGTCAACGGCGGCCACAGCGCCGAAAACTGCTTCCTCACCGCCGCACGCGGCCCCACCAAAAGCGGCTTCCGCAATCAAATCTCCCTCGATCAATACATCGCCGAAAAACTCGGCCAGCAGACACGCTACCCAACACTCAACCTCGGCGTCAACATCGACAAGGCCAACCGCAGCCTCTCCTGGACCCGTGACGGCGTTCTCCTCCCCGCCGAAGACAGCGCACCCGCCCTCTTCCGCCGCATGTTCGTTCAGGGCGATCCCGCCGCCGTGAAAAAACAGCTCCAGCAGCTCGACGAGCGCGGCAGCATCCTCGACACCCTCCTCGATCAAACCAAGCGCCTCAGCCGCGACCTCGGCAGCACTGATCGCGCTCGCCTCGACCAATACCTCACCTCCGTCCGCGAAGTCGAAGAACGCCTGCTCACCGCCCGCGAATGGGAGCTCAAACCCAAGCCAGTCGCCACCCAGCCCGAGCCCAAAGACATTCAGGACAAAAAACTCATCTTCGAAAAGCTCGACCTCATGCTCTCCATGGCGCAGCTCGCATTCGAGTCCGACTCCACCCGCATCGTCACCCTCATGGTCGATGCCTTCGCCACTCCCGCCTTTCATCTTCACGGCGATGAAAACACCACCGAAGGCTACCACGGCCTCAGCCATCATGGTCAGGCCGAGGAAAAAGTACGCCAGCTTGCCGAAGCCGACCTCGAGCAGATGCGCCTCTTCAAAAAGCTCATCCAAACCCTCGCCTCAAAACGCGAGGACGACGCCCGCCTCCTCGACCGCACCATGGTCCTCTTCGGCAGCAACATGGGAGACGCCAACACCCACGACAACACCAACCTCCCCATCCTCCTCGCCGGTGGCGGTTTCAAACACGGCCAGCACCTCGCCTTCAAGCGCGACACCAACCTCCCCCTCAGCAACCTCTTCCTCTCCCTCCTCCACCGCCTCGGCGTCGACTCCGACCAATTCGGCTCCAGCACCGGCACGGTTACGGGTCTCGCATAGCGGCCCTGTCCCGCCTTCACGTGGGTTGCACTCATTCCATTGTCGGGAATGGTTCCCTCTTTGAAACCAGCCCTGCTCATCCTCGCATCCATCCTCGCCACCGGTGCTCCATGGTCATGGCTGAACTCCCAGCTCTCCACCCTGGACCACCGCCATTACGAGCTCCAGACCGCGCTATCAAAACTCCCCGCCCAGCCCGCTCCCCAGCCCCTGGAGCACGCCGGCTTTCACAGCGGACTGGCCCCACAAGCCGATTCCGTCCGCTGGGTCCAGATCGACCTCGGTGCCGAGTACCCGCTCGACTCAGTCGTCGTCATCCCCGCCATGCTCGGCGTGGTCGAGGCCTACGGCTTCCCCAGTCATTTCCGCATCGACGCCTCAAACGCCCCCCTTTTTGCCGAATCCGACACACTTTTAGACCATTTCTCCGGCAATAATCCGCCCTCATCCGCACCATGGTTCGTGGCAGGAAATAGAATCAAAGCACGCCACATCCGCTTCACCGCCACCACCCTCGCCGCCCAGCCCCACGGCACCCGCCGCTTCATCTTCTGCCTCGGCGAGCTCCTCGTCTTCAGCCAGGGCCGAAACGTCGCACTCCACGCCCAGGTCCTCGCCCCCAACTCCGTCGAAACCCTCCCCACCTGGTCCCCCCGTCACCTCGTCGATGGCGCTTACTCTCTCGGTCTTCCGGTGCATCCAGATGAAATCAATGGCAACGGCTGGCACAGCGGCATCTCCACCACCGCCGAAACCACCAAATGGGTGCAGGCCGATCTGGGTGCTCCACACTCCATCGACGAGATCCGCCTCATCCCCGCCCACCCCCGCGACTACCCCGAGCGCTCCGGCTTCGGCTTTCCCCGCCGCTTCAAAGTAGAAGCGGATGGCAAAGTAATCTTCGACACCACCTCCGCCGACTTCCCCAATCCCGCCGACACCCCCGTTGCCTTCCCGTGCCCCGGCCTGCGCGCTCAGACCATCCGCGTCACCGCCACGCATCTCTGGGAACGCAGCGGCGACTTCGTCTTCGCACTCGCAGAACTGCAGGCCTTTGAACACGGTCGCAACATCGCGCTCAACTCCGCCGTCACGAGTTCCGACGACACCATCACCGCATCCTGGACCCGCGCAGGTCTCATCGACGCACGCAGCAGCACCGGCGCGCTTGTGGATGAATCCAACTGGCTCGCAGCCCTGTCCCAGCGCCGTCAGATCACCGACGAACTCACCGCCTTGGAAGCTCAGCGCACCCAGGCGCTTGCCATCGCCTACCAGCGCACCGCATGGCTTGGCGGCAGCGTCTTAGGCCTCGCCATCCTCACCGCCTGGCTGGCATGGTTGCGTTCCCGCCGCTCCCGTCAGCAGGAGATGGAATCTCTCCGCCATCGCATCTCCCGCGATCTCCATGACGAAATCGGCAGCCACCTCGGCAGCATCCGCCTCATGTCCGAACTGGCCTTGCGCGACGGCTCCGCGTCGGACTCACTCGAAGAAATCCACCGCCTCGCCGGTGAGGCCGCCGAGTCCATGCGCGGCATCATCTGGCTCGTACGTGAGGGCGATGCGCCTCCTTTGACCAGTCTCGTCGAAGCCATGCGCCAGAGTGCGGCTGCTTTGCTGCAAGGCATCGAATGGAAAATGGAGGCAACGGACTGCCATTTCGCCACCGCTTCGCTTGAATTTCATCGGCAGGTCTTCCTGCTCTTCCGCGAAGCTGCACACAACATCGCCCGGCATGCAAAAGCTGCACAGGTTTGCATCGAAGTGAACTGGAAGGCAAAACACTTCCATCTTCGCATTGAGGACAACGGCTGTGGCTTTGATGTCGCCGCCATCAGCGCTGGCAATGGCCTCGCCAATCTCAGGCACCGCGCCACCGTTCTTGGCGGCACCCTACACATCACTAGCAGCCCCGGTAACGGCACCTGCATCACCTTGGAGGCCGATTTCTCATGAACACACTCTGGATCGTTGAAGACCACGCCGCCTTCCGCCGCACCCTCGTCCGCGTCTTGAATGCCGAGGCTGACTTGAAATGCTCACGCGATTTCGATTCCTGCGAAAAACTGCTCGCCGCACTCGGGCAGCCTGAGGTGCCTGATTTGATTCTTCTCGATGTCGGCCTGCCCGGCATGAGCGGCCTCGATGGCATCCGCCTGATCAAAGAGCGCGCACCCAAGGCGCTCGTTGTCATCCTCACCGTCTTCGAGGACGATGATAAAGTCTTCCAGGCCATCTGCGCCGGGGCCGCAGGCTACCTGCTCAAGACCGGCAGCGGAGCCGACATCACGCAGGCCGTGCGGGATGCCTTGGCCGGGGGATCGCCGATGAATCCGCGCATCGCCCGCCGTGTGCTGGAGATGTTTTCCAAGCTGGCCCCGAAGCAGAACGACTACGGCCTCAGTGAACGGGAGAAGGAGATCTTGCAGCTCATGACCACCGGCCTCATCAAAAAGGAGATTGCCGAAAGACTCACACTCAGCGTCCACACCGTGGACACCTACCTGCGCCGCATCTACGAAAAGCTGGAGGTCAATACCCGCACCGGCGCCGTGGCCAAGGCGCTCAAGGAAGGGCTGGTGTGACTGTCCCGCGCTTGCGTGGCATGAAATGTCCTGTTGAGCGTCGTATCAATCATCCATGCGCCTTCCCGTTCTCCTCATCTTTGCCGCCGTGCCTGCCTTCGCGGTCGATTTTGTGCGGGAGGTTCAGCCGATTTTTGCCAAGCATTGCTATGAATGTCATGGCAGCAAAAAACAGAAGAACGACTACCGGCTCGACATCAAGACGATCGCTCTAACGGGTGGCGAGGATCATGCGCCGAACATTGTTCCGGGCAAGAGCGCGGAGAGCCCGTTGTTTCGTTTCGTGAGCGGTGCGGATGCGAAGATCGCGATGCCGCCGAAATCCAAGCTCAGCACTGATGAGATGGATGTGCTGAAACGCTGGATTGATGAAGGGGCGGTGTGGCCGGAGGGCGTGGATGTGGCCAAGGTGGAGGACCGGCTGGATTGGTGGAGTTTCAAGCCTCTGGCGAAAAAGGATGGAAACATTGACGGCTTTATTCGTGCGAAACTCGCGGAGCACGGCCTCAAGCCAGCGCCCGCGGCCGATGCCCGCACGTTGATTCGTCGGCTGTACTTTGACCTCACCGGCCTGCCGCCTTCTCCTGCGGAGGTGGAGCGCTATGCGGCGCTGCCGTATGAAAAGCTGGTGGATGATCTGCTGGCATCTCCGCGCTATGGGGAGCGGTGGGCGCGTCATTGGCTCGATCTGGTGCACTACGGTGAAACGCATGGCTACGACAAGGACAAGCCGCGCATGAACGCCTGGCCCTACCGTGACTACGTCATTCGTGCGCTGAACAGCGACAAGCCCTATGCACGTTTCGTTGAAGAACAGATTGCGGGGGATGTGCTGCATCCCGGCACCACAGACGGCATCACGGCGCTCGGATTCATCTCGGCCGGACCGTGGGATTTCATTGGGCATGCGGAGGTGCCAGAGTCGAAGCTGGATGGCAAAATCGCGCGGCATCTGGACCGCGATGACATGGTGCAAAACACGATGGGTGCGTTTTGCTCGCTCACCGTCGGTTGCGCGCAATGCCACTACCACAAGTTCGATCCCATCTCACAGGAGGACTATTATTCGCTGCAGGCGGTGTTTGCCGCAATTGACCGCACGGATGTGAATTATTATCCGGATGATGCTTCGATGCAGCGGTTTGTGGATTTGGAGCAGCAACACAAGAAAATCGCCGCCAGCATCAAGGTGGTGGAGGAGCCGCTGAAGGAGAAAGCCGGTGAAGCCTACAAGGCACTCAGCAAGCGCATCGACGGTGCCGCCGACAAGGAGTCCAAGACGAATCCGAATGTGAAGCCGGACTTTGGTTATCACAGCGCCATCGCCATGGATCAAAACACGGTGAAGTGGGTGCAGGTGGATCTCGGCAGGAGCGTGGAGATCCAGCGGATCGTGCTGAAGCCCTGCTACGATGACTTTGGCGGCATCGGCGGTGGCTTTGGTTTCCCTGTGCGTTTCAAGGTCGAGGCGAGTGATGATCCTTCGTTTAAAACCGGCGTGAACCTCATCTGGCGGAAGCATGACGCGACGTTCATGAACGACTTCAAAAATCCCGGTCTTGTGCCGTTTGAAACGGGCACGGCAGAAGATGACGGCGCGCGGGGCCGGTACGTGCGCGTCACGGCGGTGAAGCTGGCGGAACGCAAGAACGACTACATCTTTGCGCTGGCCGAGATGGAAGTCTTTGCGGACAAAAATGGGGTGAATCTGGCGGCAGGGAGGCCGGTGACAGCGCTCGACAGCATTGAGGCCGCGCCACGATGGCAGAAAGACAATCTCACGGACGGCATCGCGCCTGAGGCACGCACGCAGGAGGACAAGCAGCGACTCATCAAAGAACGTGATGCCCTCATGCTCGCCCAGGCGGATGCTGCGACGCGCAAGCAGCTCAACGAGCTACGCAACAAGCGCGGCGTCATTGATGCCGAAATCGCGAAGCTGCCGAAGCCTGGCAAGGTGTATGCGGGAGCCATTCACACGGGAACAGGAGCCTTCCGGGGAACGGGCAACGAAGGCGGGAAGCCACGGGTGATCCAGGTGCTCAAACGTGGCGACATCAAACAGCCGGCGAAGGAAGTGGGGCCGCAGAGCATCGTGGCGCTCAGTGAAGCTTTTCATGATGAGTACCAGCTTGCTGGCGAGGGTGAATCCGCCCGCCGTGCGGACTTGGCACGCTGGATTACTGACAAGAACAATGTGCTCACGTGGCGAAGCATTGTGAACCGCGTGTGGCAGCATCATTTTGGGCGTGGGCTGGTCGATACCGCCAATGACTTTGGCCGCATGGGCGGAAGGCCGAGTCATCCTGAACTGCTCGACTGGCTGGCGGTCACGTTTCGTGATGACCTCGGCGGCAGCTTGAAACGGTTGCACAAACTGATCGTGATGAGCAGCACGTACCGGCAGTCGTCAGACAAAGCGGAGCCGGCGGATGCGAACAACGTCTTCCTCTCCCACCAAAACCGCCGCAAGCTGGACGCGGAATCCATTCGCGATTCCATCCTCGCCGTGAGCGGCAAGTTGGATTTCACCATGGGCGGGCCGAGCTTTCAGGATTTCGTCATCGAGAAGCCGCAGCACAGTCCGCACTACGAGTATCAGCTCCATGATCCGGAAGACCCGAAGTCATGGCGGCGCAGTGTTTACCGTTTTATTGTGCGTTCACAGCAGCAGCCTTTCATGACCACGCTTGATTGCGCCGATCCCTCCATGCGGGTGGAAAAGCGCAATGAATCGCTTAGCCCGCTGCAAGCCTTGGCCATGATGAACAACGGACTCGTCGTCGCCATGGCAAAGCATTTTGCAGAGCGTGTGACGCGGGAAGCGCAAGGGCTTGAGGCTCAGATTGGGCATGCCTTTGTGCTGGCGCTCTCACGTAGTCCGACTGCGGATGAAATGATGCCGCTGCTTGAATACGCGCAACGCGAAGGTTTGGAAAACACCTGCCGGGTGATTTTGAACCTGAATGAATTCAGTTTTGTGAACTGATAGCCTGCGAAGGTGCGAGAGGGCAGTCCCGTGCTGTTGAAAATGCTTGGTTCTGGCACTGAGGTGAAACATATGATGGGGATTTTCCGTGATGCACATCCCTTAACTCCATGACCTGGTCCCAAAACTACGATCCACTCGGCAATCTTGTTCTCTCCTCCTGCATCGCCGCAGTGCCTGTGGTGGTGCTGCTGGGGTTGCTGGCCTTCTGGCATGTGCGGGCTCAGCTTGCGGCGGGTGCCGGACTTCTGACGGCGCTGGGGATCGCGGTGCTTGTTTATGGCATGCCGGCGGGGCTTGCAGGAATGGCGGCGGTGAACGGGGCCGTGTTCGGGCTGTTTCCCATCGGGTGGATCGTGCTGAACGCGATGTTTGTTTACAACCTGAGCGTGGAGACGGGACAGTTCGCCGTGCTGCAGCGGCAGATCGCCAGCGTGTCGGGGGACCGACGCATTCAGGCGCTCCTGATAGCGTTCAGCTTTGGCGCATTCATCGAAGGTGCGGCGGGTTTTGGTGCGCCGGTGGCGATTACAGGGGCACTCATGATCGGACTTGGCTTCAAACCGCTTGAAGCCGCGAAGCTGGCGCTGATCGGCAACACGGCGCCGGTGGCGTTTGGATCACTCGGCACGCCCTTGACGACGCTGGCGGACATCACCCACCTCGATTTGCATCAGCTCAGCGCGATGGTCGGCAGGCAGCTGCCGATTTTCTCGCTGGCGGTGCCGTTCTGGCTGGTGGCGGCCCAGGTCGGCTGGCGAGGCATGCTGGCTGTGTGGCCGGCGTGTTTCGTGACAGGCCTGAGCTTTGGCGTGATGCAGTTTCTCGTGAGCAACTATCACGGCCCGTGGCTGGTGGACATCATCAGCGCCGTGGTGGCGATGGTGGTGCTGGTGCTGTTCATGAAGGTGTGGAAGCCCAAAGATGCGGTGGAGAAGCCCGAGGTGGAGGCAATACCAGCAGGTGCTTCGCAGGCACCCTGGAAGGCGTGGCTGCCGTGGGTGTTTCTGACGGCGCTGGTGTTTGCCTGGGGCATGCCGGCGGTGAAAAACGGGCTGAACGCTGTGTTCAACGCAGAGATCAAGGTGCCGATGCTGCATCTGGCGGTGGAGCGTGTGCCGCCCGTGGTGGAGCATGCAGAGATGGAGAAGGCGGTGTTTAAATTCAATGCGCTCTCGGCCACCGGCACGGCAGCGATGCTGGCGGGGATGCTGGCCGGGCTTTGTCTCGGACTGTCGCCGATGCGCATCGTAAAACTGTATGGCACGACGATCTGGAAACTGCGCGTGCCGTTGCTGACGATCGCGCTGATGCTCGCGCTGGGGTATGTGACACGCTACAGCGGCACGGACACAACGATGGGCCTCATGATGGCCGGTACAGGCATGCTGTTCCCGTTTTTCTCCCCCTTGATCGGCTGGCTCGGGGTGACGCTCACGGGTAGTGACACGGCTTCGAATGTGCTGTTTGGCAATCTGCAGCAGGTCACGGCGAACCAGCTGCATCTCTCGCCCATTCACATGGCGGCTTCGAACAGCTCTGGCGGGGTGATGGGCAAGATGATCGACGCGCAGAGTATTGTCGTGGCTGCGGTGGCAACAGGCGGTCAGGCAGACAGTCCGGACGCTGGCACGGTGCTGCGAAGTGTCTTCTGGCACAGCATCGCGCTGGCGCTGCTCATGGGTGTGCTGGTGATGGTGCAGGCGTACTGGATGCCGTGGATTATCGTCGGCGTGAAATGAGCCGCAGGTTCAGGGCTTCACATCACGCAGATTCACCATGAGCAGGTGCCGCACGCGGGGTGGTTCGGCACCGCGATGAAAATTTTGCACAGCGAGCTCGATGCGCTGGTCCTCCATGGTGGCGCGTTCATGCTGCCGCAGATGCTCGGCCCAGGAGCCGACGAGAAAGGTCTCACGGTAGTGGGTGGGATCTTCGAGATCCGCGAAGAGTGAGCAGCGGAAGGCACCATCACGCAGGCGGACCTCGCGCAGGTGCAGCATGGCGGCGCGGAATGCGGGGGCTTCTTTGGGATCGATGTGATACTCGATGGTGATGAGGACCGGGCCGTCGCTGGGGGCGGGTTCGGTGGTCATCGCGCTGTGAGGCAGCATGTGGCCGGAGGGGGAGAGGTCCAGCTTTTCCACATGGCTGATGGGCAGCAGACGTGCGAGCACGGCGCTGATGAGAAGGCAGCCGGCCGCGATGCCGAGTGTGATAGGCGCATTGAGATGGCTGGTGAGCTGCCCCCAGGTGAGAGCGCCGATGGCAAATGCGCCCTGCATCACGACAAGGTAGATGGCGGAGCTGCGGGCGCGCACCCAGTTGGGGAACACGCTTTGGGAGGCGACGCTGAAGGTGTTCATGCCGCTGATCCACGCCGCGCCTGTGACCATGAGGACGAGTCCCATGGCGAACTTTCCAGGCACCAGCGCGAGGATGGCCGTCATGGCTGCTGAGACCACGCTGGCCCCGAACAGCACGTGATCGAAGGTGAAGCGCTCGCGCAGGCGTGGCAGCCACACGAGAGCCATGAGGATGGCGCCGCCGCCGTAGCAGCCCATGAGGATGCCGAAATCTGCGGCGGCCCATTGGCGTGAATGAACGATGATGGGCAGCAGCACCACGGGAGCCACGGCGGCAAACATGTGGATGCCCCCGCGGTAGAGGACGGCCTGCATGGCGCGGGCATGGCGTGCGTAGCGGATGGCGGCAGCCATGGCGCCCAGCATCTGCTCCTGCTGCGCGCTGCGTGGCGTGGCGATGTAGCTGCCGGTGCACATGACAGCGATCACGGCGACAAAGGAAAGCGCGTTCAGCGCAAACACCGGCGCTGGCCCGAGCGCCGCAAGCAGCAGGCCGCCGAGGATGGGGCCGAGTGAGCGGGCGATGTTGAAGCCCACGCCATTGAGCGCGATGGCGTGGGGGAGCTGCTCGCGGCCCACCACCTCTGGAATCAAGGCCTGCCAGGCTGGCATGGTGAAGGCTGCGGCGACGCCGAGCTGAAAGGTGGCGAGCAGCAGCAGCGTCTGCGTCAGAGCGCCATACCATGCCAGCAGCGCCATGCCCGCCGCGGTGAGGAGGGCGCCTGTTTGGGCGATCAGGATCAAGCGCCGCCGGTCCACCAGATCTGCCAGCGCTCCGGCGGGCAGGGCCAGGAGGAAGAGAGGCAGGCTGGACATCGTCTGCATGAGCGACACGAGGTAGGGCGAACTCGTCATCGTGGTCATCGTCCAGACGGCCGCCGTGTCATTCATCGTGGTGCCGATGTTTGACCCGATGCTGCCCAGCCACATGGCACGATAGACAGAATTGCGGAGCGGTGACCAGGCTGACATGTGTAGGTAGCATAACGTTTTTGCACGGCTGCGCGACTGTGCAATTCACTTCCTCTGAGAACTCGCGCGAATGCGTGACAAGGGATGGCTCGCCAGTGGCGTATGATTGCTTACTGTTCTGCCATGTTTACCCGCCGCCAGCTTTTGCAAACCGCCGGACAAGGCTTTGGCGCGCTCGCGTTTCATTCGCTGGCCAGCGCGGAGACGGCGCATCGTTCCCAAGTCGTGGTGCCCAAGGCGAAGCGCGTGGTGCAGCTCTTCATGGGCGGTGCAGCGAGCCACATCGATCTGTTTGATTACAAGCCGGCGCTGATCAAGCATCACGGGGAGGACGCTGACTTTGGCGAGAAAGTGGAGGCGTTTCAAAACGGGCTCGGGCCTTGGAAGAAACCGGTGTGGGACTTCAAGCCCTACGGCCAGAGCGGCCGCATGCTGAGCGATGCTGTCGCGCCGCTCGGTGCCTGTGCCGACGACATGGCCTTTGTACACAACATGGTGGGCAAGACCGGTGTGCATTCGCAGGGCACGCTGCTGCAGGCCACGGGATTCAATCTGCCGGGCTTTCCGGGCGTGGGCTGCTGGGTGAGCTACGCACTGGGCTCCATCAGCGACAATCTGCCGACGTTTGTCGTGCTGCCGGATCATCGCGGCTTTGCCTCGAACGGGCCCAAGAACTGGGACAGCGCCTTTCTGCCCTCGCAGCATGCGGGGACGATCATTTATCCCGGAGCGGAGACACCCATCGCGGATTTGTTTCCGCACAAGGCCGGGCGCTACATCAGCGCGAAGTCGGATCGTGAAGGATTCGCGCTGCTGGAGCAGCTCAATCGCAAACACATGGCCGCGCATCCGGAAGACTCTCGTCTGGAAAGCCGCATTCAGAGCTACGAACTCGCCGCGAAGATGCAGCTCGCCGCACCGGAGGCACTGGACATTTCGAAGGAGTCCGATGCCATGAAAGCGATGTACGGCATCCAGGAACATCGCAAAGTCTGGCCCACCGAAATCAATCCTGAAGAAGAGGCCGACTACATGGGCCGCAAGTGCCTGGCTGCGCGCCGCCTGCTGGAGCGTGGCGTGCGCTTCGTGCAAATCTGGAGCGGCAATGACAACGGCTTCCCGCGCCGCAACTGGGACAGCCACGAAGACGTCGAGCGCGATCACGGCCCGCTGGCCTGGGGCATGGCGAAGGCGGTTTCAGCGCTGATTCTTGATTTGAAACAGCGCGGGCTGCTCGATGACACCATCATCCTCTGGACCACCGAATTTGGCCGCATGCCAAGCACGCAGGGCGGCAAGGGGCGCGATCACAACCCTTACGTCTTCACCAACTGGCTCTGCGGCGGTGGCATTCAGGGCGGCGTCACTGCCGGCGAGAGTGACCAGTGGGGGTACAAGCCGCTGGATCGCGCGAATCCTACCACCTGCTACGACATTCATGCGACGATGATGCATCTGCTGGGCATTGATCACACGCAGCTCACCGTCCGCCATAATGGCATTGATCGGCGGCTGACGGATGTGCATGGGCAGGTGATCCGGGGGCTGGTGGGGTGAGAAAAGCAGTCCCGTGCTGTAGCTCGTCGGATTGAGCCGCTCATCGAAGAACAAGCTAAAGACCCTGAGTGCTTTTTAACGAAGAACTTGCGCATGCTGTTGCGTAGTGACGTCATGAACAAGTTCCTGATCCTCCTTTCAATGCTGGCACTTCCAGCCTTCGGCGAACCCCTGCGGCTCGCGACGTTTCGTGCGGACATCACGCCGCAGGTTGGCGCGCCTTTGTGCGGTGGGTTGGTGAAACCGGTGGCGGGGGTGAGCGAGCCGCTGCTGGCGCTGGGCGTGGTGATTTTGAGCGATGACAAGCCGGTGGTGCTGTGTGCGGTGGACTGGTGTGAGATTCGTGCGGGGGATCATGTGCACTGGCGGGAGGTGCTGGCGCAGGCGGCGGGAACGACGCCGGAACGCGTGGCGGTGCAGAGTCTGCACCAGCACAATGCGCCGATCGGAGACGCGGCATCGCACCGGCTGCTGGCGGGTTTTGCTTCGCCGCCGAGTGTGATGGATCCTGAGTGGGCGGAACGTGCGCTGAAGGGCGTGGCGGCAAGCCTTGAGGCCGCGGTGAAGAAGGCTGAGCCTCTGACGCACATCGCGTATGGCGAGGCGGGGGTGGAGCATGTGGCCTCGAATCGTCGCATTATGGGTGACGATGGGAAGGTGGCGAAGATGAGGCTGAGCTCCACGAAGGATGCGGCGCTGCAGGCGCTGCCGGAAGGGCTGGTGGATCCGCAGCTGAAGACGGTCAGTTTTTGGAACGGAGAGAAGAAGCTGGCGGTGCTGCACTATTACGCGACGCACCCCATGAGCTACTATGGCGATGGCATGGTGACGTATGACTTCGTGGGCACCGCGCGTGAGCGGCGCACGCAGGACGATGGTGTGCCGCATCTGTACTTCACCGGCTGCGGAGGCAACATTGGGGCGGGGAAATACAATGATGCCAGCAAGGAGGCGCGGGTGCGGCTGGGTGAGAACATTCATGCAGCGATGGTGGCTTCCGAGCAGCAGATGAAACGGGTGCCGCTGACGAAGATGGAATGGCGCGCGCGTCCTGTGGTGTTGAAATCGAATCCTGAGTTTCCCGAGGAGCGCATGCTGAAAGTGTGTGAGAACGCCACGGCTGCGGCCGCGACGCGCATCAGCGCGGCGTTTCGTGTGGGCTTCGCCCGGCAGAGCGCTGCGGGCGTGCCGATCCAGTTCACCAGCCTGCATTTGGGAGATGAGGTGTGCCTCCTGCATCTGCCGGGGGAGACCTTCATCGAGTATCAACTCTTTGCGCAGAAGCAGCGCCCGGGTGGATTCGTCGCCACGGCGAGCTATGGCGATGGCGGGCCGGGGTACATCCCGCTGGAAAAATCTTTCGCCGAAGGCGGGTATGAGCCGACGCAGGCCTTTGCCGCACCGGAGTCCGAAAAGGTGATGCGGGAGACGATTGTCGAACTGCTCCGCGCGAAGTGAGGGGTGGCGATGAGCTTCAGCCTTGAAGCGTCCAGCGACCGAGCTCCTGGAAAGTCTTTCGGTTCTTGATCGCCTTGAGGAGGACGATTTCGCGCACCGTCCAGATCACGGGTTCCACATATTCTTCTTTAACGATGGTATCATCGTACAGCAGCGTGACATGCGGCGTGAAGTGGCCGGCTGGCTTGCCCATTTCGCGTTTCAAGCGTGAGGCGAAAGCTCGCAGGGCTTCATTGCCTTCGCGGTCTGCGAGGACACAGGGAAAATTGGATTTCTTCTCCGAGAAGCTTTTCACCCGGTCAAAGAGCACCTCAAAAGGACTGACACCTTTCACCACTTTGGCCGCGACCATTTGAGCCATTTGAACCGACCTCTCCAACGCATGTGGGGCATGATCGAAAGTATGCAGGGTGACATGGAAGCGACCCGTGGGGCGGGGAACACCCTTCAGCCCGTGTCTGGCCCTCACCTCGCATGCGCAGCGGGCGATCTGCTCTGCAGCCACCTGATCAGGAAGGATGGCTAGAAAGACGCTGGTGACCGGCTGCTCTTCAAGGGCGGCGGGCATGTCGGAAAATAGGAACTGGTCGTTCATGGACAGGTCGGACGAAGGGGCGGAACACTCAGCGGGACTGATGACAATTCAATGCGCGATGAGGCTCTCGGTTCACCTTTGTGCGTTGCACACGGCTCAAGCATGGTGTCGATTTAATGCCTTCTTCTCATGATCCTCGACACTCTTGAAAATTCCGCCCGCTACGAGTCTTTCAATTCGCGTTTCGCGAAGGCCTTTGCCTATCTCCGCACGGTGGACGGCACGCAGCCGCTGGGGCGGTTTGATCTGGACGGGGACCACTGCTTTGCGCTGGTGCAGACCTATGAGACGAAACCGATGGAGAAGGCGAAGTTTGAGGCGCATCGGAAGTACATCGACGTGCAGTTCATCTACAGCGGGCGTGAAACAATCCTCTGGGCGCCGCTGGCGGCGATGAAAGAGGAGACGATGGCCTACAACGAGGAAAAAGAGGCCGCGCTGTGGAAGCTCATCCCTGATGTGACGCCGCTGCACCTGAGCGGCGGGCACTTCGCCGTTCTTTACCCGCAGGATGCGCATGCGCCCTGCATTGAGTGGGAAAAGCCGGAACAGGTGTTCAAAGTGGTCGTCAAAGTGGCGGTGGAGTAATCCGCCGCAAAAACGGGCGTACTGGGGGCGTAGGTTTATTCCCCCCCCCTGATGAAGCTGACGCCTGCTGTTCTCTTTTGTTCCCTCGCCGTGACCGTTCGCGGCGCGGACCGCATGCTCACGTTTGAGAAAGACGTGCGCCCCATCGTGAAGGCCCATTGCACGCACTGCCATGGGGAGGAGGAGAAGCCCGAGGGCGGCGTGGATCTGCGGCTGCGGCGCTTTATGGACCTGAAGCTGGAAAGCGGCAGCCATGTCGTGGTGGCGGGACAACCGGCGCAGAGCGAGCTGGTGCGGCAGATCAAAAGCGGGGAGATGCCGAAGAAGGGCAAGCAGGTGTCCGAGGCGGAACTGGCGATCATTGAGCAATGGATCGCGCAGGGAGCCAAGACCGCGCGGCCTGAGCCGCTGGCACTGGCCCCAGGGCCGATGATTTCAGATGATGACCGCGAGTACTGGGCTTTTCAGCCGGTGAAACGTCCTGCGGTGCCTGCCAATGTGGATGTCAAGAAGGTGCGGACCCCGGTGGATGCCTTCCTGCTCAAATCGATGGCGGACAAGGGTCTCGCTTTTGCGCCCGAGGCTGATAGGCGGACACTGATTCGCCGCGTGACGCTGGATCTCACCGGACTGCTGCCGACGCCGGAGGCGGTGGAGGCCTTTGTGAGTGACAAATCACCGCTGGCCTATGAGCAGCTGGTGGAGCGCCTGCTGGCCTCGAAAAACTATGGCGAGCGCTGGGCGCGGCACTGGCTGGATGTGGTGGGTTACGCGGATTCGAACGGCTATTCAGAGGCTGACTCGGTGCGGCCTCAGGCGTGGCGTTATCGGGATTACGTGATCCGTGCGATGAACGCGGACAAACCTTGGGATGAATTCATTCAGGAGCAGCTGGCGGGGGACGAGCTTGCCGGGGCGACGCATGGAGACTTCCAGCAGGCGGTGCTGGATCCGCATCGGACAGATCAGCTCATCGCCACCGCCTTCCTGCGCATGGCTCCCGATGGCACGGGCGATGCGCCGGATGATGCAAAACTCGCGAAGAACCAGGTGATCGCCGAGCAGATGAAGGTCACGACCTCGTCGCTCATGGGCATGACGGTGGCGTGTGCGCAGTGCCACGATCATCGCTACGATCCGATCACACAGGCCGACTACTACCGGCTGCGTGCTGTGTTTGATCCGGCCTACAACTGGGAGGCCTGGCGCGCGCCGGCGCAGAGGCTGTACTCGCTTTACACTCCTGAGGAGCGCGCGAAAGCGGCTGCGATCGAAGTCAAAGCCAAGGAGATCGAGGCCGAAGCGCGGGCGATGAGCAAAAAATTCCTCGATGAGATTTTTGAGGTCGAGATCAAAAAGGTGCCCGAGGCGGAGCAGGCGGCCTTCCGTGTCGCCCGTGACACGCCGGTGGCCAAACAGACACCGGAGCAGAAGGCGCTCATCAAAAAATATCCTTCCGCGCTCGCGACCTACTCGCTCGATCTCTACGACAAGAAGAAGCAGGACATCGTAGATGCGAAGATGGCCGAGGCTAAAAAGCTGCGGGAAACCAAGCCGGTGGAAGGCTTTGTGATGGCGCTGACGGAAGTGAAGGGCCAGGTGCCGGTGACCAAGCTTTTCAATCGCGGCGACCACGATCAGCCCAAGCAGGCTTTGACCCCCGGTGAACTGAGCATCCTCGCCAGCCCGCAGATCGAGCCCTTCAAACCGGTGCCGGTGAGCAGCGGCTCCAGTGGTCGCCGCCTCGCTTATGCGCAGTGGCTGACCAGCGGCAAACATCCGCTGACGGCGCGAGTGCTGGTGAACCGCTTCTGGATGAACCACATGGGACGTGGCATCGTGAACACGCCGGGTGATTTTGGCCGCCAGGGCGAGCTGCCCACGCATCCCGAACTGCTCGACTACCTCGCCGACGAGTTCGTGAAGAGCGGCTGGAAGCTGAAATCACTGCATCGTCTCATCATGCTGAGCAGTGCCTACCGGCAGTCGTCGGTGAACAACGCTTCGTTGCACAACGATCCTGAAAACAAGCTCTATGCGCGTTTCAAACTGCGCCGTCTGGATGCCGAGACGCTGCGTGACTCCCTGCTGTCGGTTACCGGCACGCTGGTGCAGTCGAGTTACGGCCCGCCGAGTGGCATTGGTCGTGATCCGCAGGGCCGCGTCATCACCGGCATCGACAAAGGAACGATCACGCTGAACAAGGTCGATCCCGGTGGTGCGGACGATTTCCGCCGCTCCATCTATGTGCAGGTGCGCCGCAGCAAGCCCGTCACCGTGCTCGACACCTTTGACGCCCCCGTCATGACGCCGAACTGCGAGTTGCGTGCGCAGACCACTGTGGCTCCGCAATCGCTGCTGCTCATGAACGACACCTTCGTGCTCGACAGCTCGCTCCGCCTCGCAGGCCGCCTGGAGGCTGCGGCCCCTGGGAATCGCACGGAGCAGATCAAGCGCGCCTGGGAACTGCTCTTTGGCAAACCGGCGACGCAGGCTGACGTCACACGCGGCATCGCCTATCTCGATGAGCAGACCAAGGCGCTCGCCCAGTATCACCACGACATCCAGCATCCGAAAGGGGTCGTGCCCAATCCGCCGCAGGAAGCCATGGCCAGTCTTTGCCAGATCCTTTGCAGCTCAAACCGTTTCCTCTACGTCGAATAATGAACCGCCCCAAGCTTTGCTCCCGCCGTCACTTCCTGCACGCCAATGGCTACAGCCTTGGCACGCTGGCCCTTGCCTCGTTGCTTGAGAAGGATGGCCTGCTCGCCGCCCCCGTGAAGCCGGAGAGCTTCACCGGCGAGATACGCTACGATCTGCATCCGAAGAAGCCGCACTTTGAGCCGCAGGCGAAGGCGATGATCTCCATGTTCATGATGGGCGGGCCGTCGCAGATGGACCTGTTTGATCCGAAGCCGATGCTCACGAAGTACGACGGGCAGAAATTTCCTGGTGAGATCAAGTATGACAATCTCGCGCAGGCGTCATCGAAGTGCTTTGGCTCGCCGTGGAAGTTCCAGAAGCACGGTGAGTGCGGCATGGAGATCAGCGAACTGCTGCCGAACCTGAGCAAGGTGGTGGATGAGATCACGCTGATCCGCTCGATGACTTCCGGCGTGAGCAATCACGCGCAGGGTCTGTATGCGATGAACGGGGGGCGTATCACCGCGGGTCGTCCGGCGCTGGGTTCATGGCTGACCTACGGTCTCGGCAGTGAGACGGATGAACTGCCCGCCTACATGGTGCTCTCGCACCCCAACGGTCTGCCCACCTTCAGTGGTGAGCACTTCACCAATGGCTGGCTGCCTTCGCTGTTTCAGGGCACGCTCGTGCGCGCCACTGAGCCGCGCATTCTGAATCTGGATCCGCCACCGTCTCTGGCCGGTGCGCCGCAGCAGCGCCAGCTTGATTTGCTGAAAGCCTTCAACGAGGACCATCTGGCCCTGCACCCTGGCGAGCTTGATCTGCAGGCGCGTATTTCCAGCTATGAGCTCGCGGCCAAAATGCAGGTGGCTGCCAAGGAGGCGCTCGATATTTCGAAGGAGCCTGAGTACGTCAAAAAACTCTACGGTGTCGACAACCCGATCACCAAGGATTACGCCACGCGCTGCATCATCGCGCGTCGCCTCGTCGAGCGCGGTGTGCGCTACGTGCAGGTGCTCAATGCGGGCCAGTCATGGGATCAGCACGGATCGCTCATCACCGCGCTGCCCAAGAACTGCCAGGCCACCGACCAGCCGAGTGCTGCGCTTCTCATTGACCTCAAGCAGCGCGGTCTGCTGGACAGCACCGTCGTCCACTGGGGCGGAGAAATGGGCCGTCTGCCGGTGCTGCAAAACGATGCGGGCCGTGAGAAGTGGGGCCGCGACCACAACACCTACGGCTTCAGCATGTGGATGGCTGGCGGCGGCTTCAAGAAGGGCTACGTGCACGGCGAAACGGATGAATTTGGCCATAAAGCCGTGATCGACGAAGTGAAGCATTACGACTACCACGCCACGCTGCTGAAGACCTTCGGCCTCGATCACACCAAGCTGACCTACAAGCGCAACGGCCTCGCCGCATCGCTCACGGACAACCAGGGTGCGAAAGTGGTGGATGAACTGCTGGCCTAACATTTGACCAGCGATCATCCGACATGACTGCCGCCGCTGATCCCAATCCACTTCATCGTTCGGCGGCTTGGAAGTGGACGATCTGCGGCCTGCTGCTGCTCGCTTCGGCGATCAACTACATGGACCGCCAGACGCTGGCGAATGCGGCGGTGCGCATCACCAAGGAGTTTCGGCTCTCGCAGGAGCAGTATGGCCACATCGAGGCGGTGTTTGCTTACGCTTTCGCAGCGGGTTCCATCGTCTTTGGCTGGGCGGCGGATCGCTTTTCCGTGCGCTGGCTTTATGCCATTGTGTTGACGATGTGGTCGCTGGCCGGACTGGCCACGGGCTTTGTGCACAACGAGCAGGAGCTGCTCTGGTGCCGCATGGCGCTCGGATTTTTCGAGGCCGGTCACTGGCCCTGCGGCATCCGCACCACGCGGGCGCTGCTGGATGCGCGTGAGCGTTCCTTTGGCAACAGCGTGCTGCAAAGCGGCACCTCCGTGGGCGCGATCATCACGCCGCTGATCATGAGCGGGCTCATGACGGCCGAACTGGGAAGCTGGCGCACGGCGTTTCAAGTGGTGGGCATCACCGGCTTTGGCTGGCTGGTGCTGTGGTTTGCACTCGTGCGCAAGGCGGACCTTCCTGCGCCGGTTCGTTTGAGCGAGACCTCGGACAAAGGGGATGGTGCCAGCCTGTGGAGCGTCATTTTCAGCCGGCGCATGCTCATCATTTTTGTGGTCATCGCGGGGATCAACACGACGTGGCAGATCCTGCGTGCATGGCTGCCCAAGATTTTGCAGGAAGGGCGTGGATACACGGAAGCGGAGACACTGTGGTTTACCTCGGCCTGGTATCTCGCCACGGACGTCGGCTGCCTCGGGGCAGGAGCGCTCGCGGTGTGGCTGGGGCGGCGCAAACTTTCGGTGCATGCGGCGCGTGTGATTGTCTTTGCGGGGTGCGGGGCTTTGTGCGCCTCCTGCGCGTTCACCCCGTGGCTGGAGCATGGATGGGTGCTGCTCGCGGTCTTCATGCTCGCGGGCGCCGGAGCGCTGGGTGTGTTTCCGCTGTATCATGCCTTCACGCAGGATCTGTCGGGGCGGCATCAGGGCAAGATCACGGGCATCGCCGGAGTCGTCGCGTGGGTGCTGCCGGCGCAGGCGCAGCAGTTTTTTGGCAGGCTGGCGGATCGCACGCATTCGTTTGATCAGGGGCTGATCTTGGCCTCCTGCCTGCCACTCATCGCGGTGCTGCCGCTGTGGTTGTTTTGGGAAAACAAATCGGACCGTTCTTCATCATCATGAGCTCATCATCCTGGACCCGCCGCTCCTTCCTCCTGGCCGGTGCTGCCGCAGCAGCCACGGCCCATGCCGCCCCCACGCCCGCACGTAAAAAAGTCGCGCTCATCGCCACGGTGATGTTCAAGAACGCGCATGCGATGCATTTCGTGGACCGGCTTGCCATGGGCCACGCGTGGGCCGGGCAGTGGCTGCCGCCGCAGACGGATCTGGTGTCGATGTACGTCGCGCAGTTTCCTAAAACCGATCTCGCGCGCGGTCGTTCGGAGCGCTATCACATCCCGATCTATTCCAGCATCGCCGAGGCGCTCACACTGGGCACGGGGAAGCTCGCGGTGGATGGGGTCGTCCTCATTGGTGAACACGGCGACTACCCTGAAAATGAAAAGGGGCAGACGCTCTACCCGCGCTACGAATTCTTCAAAGAGGTCGTCAAAGTCTTCGAAGCCAGCGGCCGCAGCGTGCCCGTCTTTAACGACAAGCATCTCTCCACCGAGTGGAGCAAGTGTGCCGAGATGGTGGCTGATGCCAAACGCCTCGGTTTTCCCTTTCTCGCCGGGTCCTCATTGCCCGTGACACGCCGTCTGCCTGCGGTGGACCTGCCGTGGGGCACGCCGCTGGCGGAGAGCGTGGCCGTCGGCTACGGCGGTGTCGAAAAATACGACTTCCACGGCCTCGAAACCGCGCAGTGCATGTCCGAGCGCCGTCGTGGTGGTGAGGTCGGCATCAAAAGCGTGCGCGCTCTGCGTGGCGAAAAAATGTGGGAGCATGCCGCCACACGGAAGAACACGCAGCGCCTGCTCGCCGCCGCACTCACCCGCAGCCACACCTGGCCGGTGGAAGGGTATCCCCTGGAGCCGGTCAGCTTTGAGTGGGCGCGCAAGATCTTCCCTGATGCCTTCGCGTATTTCATCGAACATCGCGACGGCTTCCACACCACGCTCTTCATGCTGCCGGTGCGGGATTTCAACTATGCGGGCCTGAACAGCGAAACTGGCGAGATCACCTCCTGCCAGATGTTTCTGCCCATGCCGGGCTCCAGCTCGACCACCGCCGACTTTTTCAATCCGCTCGTCCATCACATTGAGGACATGATCCTGCACAATCGTGCGCCCTATCCTGTGGAGCGCACGCTGCTCACCTCCGGCATGCTGATTGCGGCGGTCGAATCGCTGTATCGCAAGGGGGAGGTCATTCAAACGCCGGAGCTGGGGGTGGCCTACACCGTGCCGAAAGAGTCGCTGTACTGGCGCAGCTAAGCCAGCGCTTCTGGCAGCGCCAGTGCCCGCTCTCTTCGTGCTTGATGCTCGCGCCGATACTTCAGCGGTGTGCTGCCGGTAAATTTCTTGAAGCGCTTCACGAAGGAGCTTGGGTCATAAAAGCCACAGTCCGCAGCTATTGTTGCCACGCTTGCGGCGGTGTGTCGGATGGCGTCGATGGCGTGAAACATGCGGACTTGTTCGACGAAAGCGTAGGCAGTCATCTTCATGCGTTGCTTGAAGATGCGGGCAAAGTGGCTCTCGGAGAAGCTGCAGCGTGTGGCGAGTTGGGCGATGGTGATGCTCTCGGCGTAATGTTTGGCGATGTGCTCGATGGCGGGCAGAAGGCGGTTTAGCTCGGCCTCCTGGCCCATCACATCCTTGTATTCCTCGTTGATGGTGATAAGGCCGATTACTTTGCCCTTGTGATCTCGCAGTGGGAACTTGCTGGAATAAGCCCATTTCATCGCATGAGCGAAAAAGCCCACGGCATGGACTTCGTTGAGGAGCGGCCTGCCGTGCTTGAAGACTTGCAGGTCATTCTGGCGGAAGCTTTGTGCGATGATCTTTGGAAACAGGTCAAAATCCGTCTTGCCAA
Source organism: Prosthecobacter sp. (assembly GCF_044222345.1). Lineage (GTDB taxonomy): Bacteria > Verrucomicrobiota > Verrucomicrobiia > Verrucomicrobiales > Verrucomicrobiaceae > Prosthecobacter. The sequence continues at coordinate 83,087 of NZ_JBGANL010000002.1, read as the reverse complement.
TGATTTCGAGGTTGTCCGGCAGGTGGATCACGCGGCGCAGAGCCTGGCTCATGTACAGGTAGCGGGAATCGAGATCCTTGATCATGAACATCGCGCCCGGAATGCGCTCCAGGGGATCGAGAAGCTGGCCCAGGTCTGCCAACTCGGTGAGAAATGCTTTTTGCAGAGGTTTCATTTCGAATGATCGGATATTACCATTTTTTGCGGGTATGACCACAGAGAAATGGCTTCCTGCCGGCGTTGGTTCATTTGCATAATTACATAAGACCGATGAAGCCGTTCGCCACCATGGCATGTTTGCTGACCGCCTCGTTCACGAGTGCGGAGGACATCTTTGTCTCCAAGGTGGAGCCCCTGCTGAAACAGCGCTGCTTTGAGTGCCATTCGCATGAGAGAAAAATCAAAGGCGGCCTCGCTCTTGACTCGAAGTCTGGCTGGGAAAAAGGAGGCGAGAGCGGCCCCGCCCTTGTTCCAGGGAAGCCGGAAGCCAGCCTGCTGATGCAGGCGCTGAGTCATGCGGAAAAGGATGTCAAAATGCCGCCGAAGAAGATGCTTCCTGCTGCGGAGATTGCCGTGTTTGCGGAATGGATCCGGCTGGGGGCTCCCGATCCGCGGGTGTCAGTGACAAAGAGCAGCCAGGATCTGGCAGCAGGCGACACCTGGGACGTCGAGTTTCACAAACGCCTCGACTGGTGGAGCCTCAGGCCCATGCGCAACAACGAGCCGCCGAAGGTGGATGATGAGGCATGGTCAAAAGAGCCGGTGGATCGTTTCGTGCGTGCGGCGTTGTTTTCCGCCAAACTCCAGCCTGCGCCCCCGGCTGAGCCTGGTGTGCTGAGGCGGCGGCTTTCCTTTGTGCTGACGGGGCTGCCGCCATCAGCGGCTTCAGCCTCTTTGTCTGACGAGGCTTATGTGGACATGCTGCTGCAAAGTCCCCGCTTTGGGGAGCACTTCGCACGGCACTGGATGGACGTCGTGCGCTACACAGACACCTACGGCTACGAATGGGACAATCCCGCCAAGGGTGCCTACGAGTATCGTGACTACCTCATCCGCGCCTTCAATGACGACATCAGTTTCGCTCAGTTCCTGCGCGAGCAGATCGCGGGAGATCTGCTGCCGAGGCCGCGAATCAACACCGCTTCACAAACCAACGAGAGCCTCATCGGTCCCATGTTCTATCATCTGGGGGAGCACCGACACGGCAGCAGCCTGATGTTCAACGGCATTCACCAGGAGATGGTGAACAACAAGATCGACGCCTTTTCCAAAGCCTTTCTCGCCACCACCGTGGCTTGCGCACGCTGCCACGATCACAAGCTCGAAGCCGTCTCGCAGCACGACTACTATGCTCTTGCCGCCATCTTCACCACACCACGATGGACCTCCCGTGTGATCGATGCGCCGAATAAAAACGATGCGGTCATCGCGAAGCTCAAAGAGCTGCGCGCGGCGATTCGCGCCGAAGTGGCAGTTGCGTGGAAAAAGCCGTTGGAGGCGGTCTTCCTCAAACAGTGGGCGGAAACGCACGGCGCCGCATTGAAGGGCATTGGTGCACCGCTTGCCGCGCCAGATCAGCTCACACAAAAAGCAGCCGAGTGGCGCAAGGCCCGCATGGCCGCGCAAAACGCCAACGCCACGTTCAAACTCCTGGCTGATCCTGCCAGGGCTCAGTTTCCCCACGGCTGGGTGATGGAGGGCGATGGGATGAAACACGGCTTTGTCGAGGAAGGCACACCGCTCATCGCGCTCGAAGGCGATGCCGTCATTGCGCGTCTTCTGCCGCGTGGCTGGCACACGCACGCCTTGTCCTCCAAGTTGCCCGGAGCGTTGCGCATGCCGCCTGAGCATCTCATCCCGGGCAGGTTCGTGAGCCTTGACCTCGCAGGCGGGGAATTTGGCGGCCAACTTGTGATTGATGACCATGCGTTTCAAAATGAAACCATCGCTTTCTACACCAACACCCTTGCCGAGTGGAAGACCTTCGGGGATGCCGAGCTGAAGAATGGAGTTCAGCAGGTCACGGTGGAGTTTGCCACCTCGTCTTTAAACCCGAATTTCCCACCACGCACCGGTCTGGCAAAGGGGCTCAAGAATGACGACTTCGGCTACGATAAACGCAGCTGGCTGAGCGTCTGCGGCCTTGTCTCGCATGACAAGGCTGGTGCACCGCAGGATGAACAGGAAGAGTTTGCTGGTTTGTATGAAGCTGCGGGTTCACCGGACTCATGGCAGCGCATCGCGGACTGGTTCAACTCTGCTGTCACGCGGTGGCGCGAGGGCAAAACGCAGCCGGGAGATCAGCCTGTTTTAGACTGGCTGCTCAGCAGCGGGTTGCTGCCAAACAAGGCGGAACCCGGAAGCAGGCTCGCGACACTGGTGGCCGGATATCGGAGCGCCGAGGCAGGCATCGATTTTCCGCGCACGGTCAACAGCATGGACCAGCGGGAAACGGCCCCGGCCAGCTACCCGCTCAACGTGCGCGGAAACGTGGATGTGCCCGGCACGCTGGTGCAGCCGGGATTTTTGAAAATGCTGGACCCCAAGGTGCGAGTGTCGGACCGGCTGACGCTCGCCGATTCGCTGCTGGATCCCGAGCATCCGCTGACGGCTCGTGTCTATGTGAACCGAGTATGGCAGTGGCTCTTTGGCACCGGACTTGTGGCCACCCCGGATGATTTCGGACGGCTCGGAGTCATGCCTTCGCATCCCGAACTGCTCGACTGGCTGGCGCGCGAGTTTATCCGCGAAGGCTGGTCCACCAAGAAGCTGGTGCGGCGTCTCGTCTTAAGCCAGACCTTCAGGCAGTCCGGGCTCGTGGCCGATGCCGCGCGCGAACGTGATCCGGAGAACCGCCTGCTGCATCACTACCCTACGCGGCGTTTGGAGGCGGAGGCCATTCGCGATTCACTACTCGCGATCTCTGGTCGTCTCGACCCGCAGCTTTATGGTCGGCCTGTCCTGCCGTTTCGCAGTGCCGAGGACGCGGCCAAGCGCCTTTTCAGCGGTCCGCTCGATGGCCATGGTCGCCGCTCGATCTACCTGCAGATGTCCATCATGGATCCGCCGAAATTTCTCGTCGGCTTCAATCTTCCAGATCTGAAACTGCCTGCTGGCAGACGAGACGTGACGAATGTTCCCTCCCAGGCTCTGATCATGCTGAATGATCCGTTTGTGAACGAGATGGCCAAAGGCTGGGCGGCTGGTTTGTTCAAAAACAAGGACGTGAACCGCGAAGACCGCGTGCGTCAGATGTTTGAGCAGGCCTTGGCTCGTGCGCCGAATGCAGCCGAGTTGAAACGCTGGACAGCCGCCTTGCAGGATTTTGGCGGAGACACGCCGGATGCATGGGAACGCCTTGCCCATGCGTTATTCAACACCAAGGAGTTTCTCTACTTCCGCTGAAATGTTGCCGCATAATCATCGATTTTGCTCGCGCCGCCAGATTCTGGCAGGTGCTGCCACGGGCTTTGGCATGCTGGCGCTGCGTGCCATGGCGGGTGTGCCGCTGCACCGGCGTGCACGGGCGAAGAACATCATTTTCTGCTTCATGGACGGCGGTCCCAGTCATGTGGACACCTTTGATCCCAAGCCCATGCTCAAAAAGTTCGAGGGCAAAGCCATCGGCAGTGGTGCGGTATCAAAGCGCTCGCAGTCAAATGCGGGCCGCGTCTGGTTTGGCAGTCCGTGGGAGTTCAAGCAGCGCGGGCAAAGCGGCTTGTGGGTGAGCGAGCTTTTTCCGCACATCGCTCAAGTAGCGGACAAGCTTTGCGTTGTTCGCTCGATGGTTGGCGAACTGCCGCTGCATGGTCAGCAGAACTTGCTGCTGCACACCGGCCGCATCCTCGGCCAGGCGCCGAGCATCGGCTCCTGGGTGTCCTATGGACTGGGCACGGAAAATCACAATCTGCCGGGCTATGTCGTGCTCAACAACGACTGGGTGCCAAACGGCGGGCTCGAAAACTTTGGCAGTTCTTTCCTGCCCGCGAGTCATCAGGCCACGATGGTTCGCGCCAAGGGCGTGCCGGTTGATAATATTGCTCCGCATGATGAGGCGGTCATCCAGCGGCGCAAACTTGCGCTGCTGGCACAGCAGGATGCTGAGTTCGCGGCGCGCACTTCGGACGCACCAATCATTGAAGGAGCCATTGCGAACTATGAGACGGCGTTTCGCATGCAAAGCGCGGTTCCTGGCATTGCGGACATCGCCGGAGAACCTGAATACATTCGCAGGCTCTACGGTGTGGATTCCACCGATGAACATCAGCGCTTTTATGCCACCCAGGCCCTGCGTGCGCGGCGCCTGGTGGAAGCAGGGGTGCGGTTTGTCGAAATCACCTGTCCGAGTTTTGACGGCAACAATTCGCCCTGGGATCAGCACGGACAGATTCGCCAAAACCACGCCAAAAATGCGCGCATCACCGATCAATCCGTCGCCGCTCTCATCAGCGATCTCGATCAGCGTGGCCTGCTTGACGAAACCATTGTGCTCTGGGCCGGCGAGATGGGCCGCACACCGCATACGCCCAAAATCAGCGAGACTTGTGGCCGTGATCACCATGTGAACGGCTACAGCATCTTCATGGCCGGTGGTGGTTTCAAAGGCGGAATGGCCTTCGGTGAAACGGATGAGTTTGGCAACTCCGTCGCCAGCGATCCCGTGGACATCCATGACATCCACGCCACGCTTCTGCATCAAATGGGGGTGGATCACGAAAAACTCATCTTCCGCCACGGCGGTCGCGATCAGCGCCTCACCGACGTGCATGGGCGCGTGCTGCGTGATTTGACAGCCTGAATTGAGACGCTGTAGTCATTCGAAGCATCATGAAATCCATCGTTTCATTTCTTCTATTGATGAGTTTCCACGGCCTTGCGGCCGATCCTGTCGCGGCCTGGTCCACGGGTGTCGCCATCAAGCCGGTTTCAGCCATCGAAGGGCGGCACACCACGCACAGCTATTACCTGACCAATCCCGAAAGTCCGGATGGCAAGCGTGTGCTGTTTTTCACTTCGACCGATCCGCTGGGGCAGTTTGGCGAAGTTCGCATGATCGAGCGTGCCACGGGAAAAGAAACCGTGCTGGCTGACAACGTGCACACGGAGGATGCCCACCGCGTGGCCTGCCAGCAGTGGCTTTCCGGTGGCAAACGCGTGGCGTTTCATGAAGTGATCGACAAGAAATGGCGCGTGGTCGTGGTGGAGGTAGAGACGCTGGAGAAAACGATCGTCGCTGAAGATCATCAGGTCGGATTTGGCAGGCCCGAGGGAGATCTGCTACCTATGTATGGCTGCCATTGGAATCCGGGACCGTATCGTGATCTCGAGGTGTGGGATGCAACCACGGGCAAGACCAGCACCATGGCGAAGATCAGCGAGGTGGAGGCCAAGTATGGCGACTGGCTGCAGAAGGAGTTCGCCGGCAAGCCCTGCTCCATTTTCTTTCCGGTGTTCAGTCCTGATCTGAAGCGCGTGTTTTTCAAAGTGGCCGCCGGCAATGGCGGGGACAACTACACGTCCAGCCGGGCCAGCCATCGCCAGGGCACCGTGGTCTATGATTTTGAAAAAGCCGCCTGCATCTGGCAGCGCAACCAGTGGGGCCATCCGGCGTGGACACCGGACTCACAGCACATTTTTGAAGCGGGCAATATCAGATTCGACATCCATGACAACCCGGCCAGATACACCAGGCTTAAAGATGTGCCTGTGCTCAGTGGCACACATCCGTCCGTGAGTCCGGACGGCACCCTCATGGTCACCGATGGCATGAGCAAAAGCGTCGGCGGAAAAGGCGATGAATGGGGCATTCAGGTGGCGGACATGAATGGCGGCAAATGGGTGCTGCTGCACAGCTTTGCCCAAAACGGCGGCGCCAAATCCTGGCGGCGCAATCATCCGCATCCGGTCTTCAGCGCCGACGGCAAACGCATCTACTACAATGTCAACGATGGTCCGTTCACACGCCTGATGGTGGCGGAACGTCCGTAATGTGAGCCCTGCTTGCAGCGTTGATTGCGCATGAAAATCATCGCAGCCTCTCTGTTCGCACTGTCGTTGTCCGGGTTAGTCGCGCAGGAGGTTGAGCCCAAAAGCCTGCAACGCATCGTCGCCATTGAGAATGTATGCGCCTGGCCCAATCTCACGCTGCTGCCGGATGGCACCCTCATCGCCATCCTCTTCAATCAGCCCGGCCACGGCACGATGCAGGGAGACGTGGACTGCTACGCCAGTCCCGACGGCGTGAAATGGGAGAAGCGCAGCACGGTCACGCAGCATGAGCCTGACACGATCCGCATGAACCACGCCGCCGGCCTCGCGAAGAATGGCGATCTCCTCGTGCTCTGCTCCGGCTGGACCAATGTGAAGCAGCCGCAGCGACCCAAGCAGGCTGATTTCCGCGATGCTGTGCTGCGCAGCTGGGTATTGCGCTCGAAGGACTCAGGCCGCACCTGGAGCAAAAGCGCTGCTTTTCCCGCCGCCGAGTCCGACGAATGGACCGAGCACATCCCCTTTGGCGACATCTGGACAGCGCAGGACGGCACGCTGCGCACCTCATGCTATCAGGGCCAGATCACCGATCCCACGAAATCGTCCAAGGCCAAAAGCTGGCGCTCCTGGTGTTTCCGCAGCGATGACGACGGCCTCACCTGGAAGCCGCAGTCCATCATCGGCCCCACCCATAACGAAACCGACATCTTCCCTCTCGGCGGCAAAAGCTGGCTCGCCGCCGCACGCACCACGCAGATGGAACTGTTTCGCAGCGATGACGATGGCGCGACCTGGGGCGCTCCTCACAAGGTGACAGGCCGCAACGAAATCAACGGCCACCTCACCCGCCTTGCCGACAAACGCCTCCTGCTCAGCTATGGCGTTCGCGTTGCCGGGCAGCACGGCGTCTGCGCAAAGTTCAGCAGCGACGATGGCAAGACCTGGAGTGCTCCCATCCGACTCGCCCGCAGCGAGGTGAGCGACTGCGGCTACCCCTCCAGCGTGCAGCTCGCGAACGGAAAAATCGTCACCGCCTACTACTCCAAAGCCGCGCCCGAATGTGATCATTATCACATGGGCGTGGCGATTTGGGAGACTCCGGCACCCTGAGTTAGCGGGCTCCGGGAAAGGCGTTGGCATTTTCACGGGCAAGCTGCTCACGTTGCAGCTCCGCTTTGGCTCTGGCTTCATCTTCTTCAAAGACCGCCAGCCCGATGACACCCACATTGCTTGCTCCTCCAGTGGAGGCAGCTTTGGACCGTGCCACACTGCCAAACACAAACGATTTCACGGTCGTTCTGTCTTTGCGGAAGCCGTCCACATCATATCTTTCTTTGGGTTCCAGCACGAATCCACGCTGCTTAGGGCTGGCCGCCATCCCGGTGAGGACGTTCAGACCATCCACGCTGACAACGACTTCGATGCGTTTCTTGGAGCGATTTTCCAGCCTGACTTCGTAGTGGCCGCCGTTCTCTCCGATCACGATGCGCTTGCCGTTGACATCATAGTGTGGGTAGGCATCCCCGTAGCGCACCAGTCCTACTTTCAAACGTTCGCCTGCAGCTGGGAACAAACCGCTGTGTTTGGTCATGCTGCCTCCCATGACTCCCGCCATGGCCCTTGCACCCGCTTCATCATTGTAATGAAATGACTCCACCGCATCCGGTGCGTCCGATTTCCGAAGCATGCGGGTAGTTTCCAGTTGCGAATACCTCTCCTGACCTGCGGAGGTGCCAAGACCGGGACGTTCATCGATCCGAGTTTTCGAAGCGTAGGCGTCTGATCGGCTGCTGCCTGAACCCGCATGCATGGGCGCAGGCGGTGGTGGCGGAGGAGCTGGAGAATACATTGTACTGCATGACGCCATCAGAGTGACGATGAGAGATGCGGAGCAAACAACAATCGAACGGCGGATTTGGGCTGGGTTCATAAATGCAGAAATATCAGCATTTGGAATTCTGGCAAGATTAAATGCTGAAAAATATGCATTTAAACTGAGCGCCTGCGAATACATCCTGCGTGGAGGCCTGTAGCAATCCGCACTTGCCATCCCGCCCAAATGCAGCATTTTCAGCACATGGCAGTCAAAGATGATCAACTTTCCAAACGCGAGCGGCAGGCGATGGACATTGTCTATCGGCTGGGCAAGGCGACGGCGGAGGAGATTCAGGAGGAAATGCCGGACAGCCCGTCCTACTCGGCGGTGCGTGCGCTCTTGAGCATTCTGGTGGGCAAGAAGCTGCTCAAGCACACACGCGAGTCCCGCCGCTATGTGTATGAGCTGGCCATCTCCCGCGAAAAGGCGCGTGACACGGCGCTGCGAAAAATCATGCGCACTTTTTTTGACGGCTCTCCCGGCAAGCTGATGGCCTCCCTGCTGGAGACGAAGGACCGCAAACTGCCGCCGGAGGAAGTCGCAGCGATCCGGAAATTGCTCGACGAGCAATCGCCTTCCTGATCCACTCCACCCACACGTCATGACTGCCTGCTGGATCGCCATCGCTCTCAAAGCCACGCTGTGGGCTGCGCTCATGAGTGCTGCTGCATTGGTGGTGCCGATGCAGCATCCGCAGGTGCGGCGTCGATTTGCCCTGCTCGGCATGTGGGGCTTGTGGGTGCTTCCCTGGCTGCCTTTGCCATGGCAGGGGCTTCCGGCTGCTTCGATGGCTGTGGCGGGTGACATCACCTCCCAAGCAGGTCGCTGGTGGCCGCTGCTGACAGCGGTCTGGGCATTGGGCAGCTTGATTCTGCTGCTGCGGGTGGTGAACGACGTTGCGGGCATTCTGCGGCTGGTGCGTCAGGCTAAGAAGTCCACATTGAATCCAGATGGCGCTGTCGAAGTACGCTTCACTTCAGAAATCGAAGGTCCCTGCATGACGGGCTGGCTGCGGCCCTGCGTGCTGCTGCCGCTGGCTGCGGTCTCCTGGCCCGAGGGCACGCTGCGTGCCACTCTGCGGCATGAGTGCCAGCATGCGCGGCAGAGAGACGGGCTGCACCGCTTCTGTGCAGCACTCGTCCGTGCCTGCTTCTGGTGGAATCCAGCCATGCATGTGCTGTGCGGGATCTACGAGGCGGAGTCCGAAGTCTGCTGTGATGAGGCGGCTGCCACAGCATGCAGTCGTCGGGAGTATGGAGAAATGCTGCTGGCCCATGCCACGCAGATGCCCCTGCCGGCATTCGCCCTGTCCTTTGCCCGTCGTTCGGGCCTGCGCGCCCGCATGCAACGCCTGTTTGAAACCCGCCGGGATTCCGGCTGGATGCTCTCTGCGCGCTGGCTGACGGCACTGACGCTCATCATCGGTGCCGCTGTTCTCATGGCCTCGATCCGGGTGATGCCGCCCGAAATGGCCCAAGGAAACTCGCTCAAAAGCGAAGCTCGGCTCCGTTTGAATGCAGATCCCTTTCCCGGCGCACCGTAGCCAGCATTGCTGCTGATGTTTTCACTGGGGGAGAGGTCTCCTGTCCCATGAAAACACTCTGCCTCCTTCTGCTGCTCTCCGTCAGCGCCTTCGCCGCGAAGCCGAACATCATCGTCATTTTTGTGGATAACTTCGGGAATGGCGACCTCGGCTGTTTCGGTTCAAAACTGCACCGCACGCCCAATGTGGACCGGCTGGCGGCGGAGGGAACGAAGTTCACCAGTTTCTATGTCGCCAGCGGGGTCTGCACACCCAGCCGTGCGGCCTTGATGACCGGCTGCTATCCACGCCGGGTGGGCATGCATGTGAGCGATACGGGCGGCGCGGTGCTGCAGCCGGTGGCGCGCAAGGGGCTCAATCCCTCCGAGGTCACGATGGCGGAGGTTTTGAAAAGCGCGGGCTATGCCACGATGTGCATCGGCAAATGGCATCTCGGGGATCAGCCGGGGTTTCTGCCGACGAAGCAGGGGTTTGATGATTTTTTTGGCCTTCCCTACAGCGATGACATGACGAAGGACAAAAAACCGGATGTGTGGCCGGAGCTGCCGCTGATGCGTGGAGAAAAGGTCATCGATGCACCTGCGGATCGAGATCATCTGGTAAAGCGCTGCACGGAGGAGGCGGTACGCTTTATTGAAAAGCATGCGGCGGAGCCTTTCATTCTCTACCTGCCGCACACGATGCCTGGCTCCACCGCGCATCCGTTTTCAAGCGAGAACTTCCGCGGCAAAAGCGCGAACGGTGAGTACGGCGACTCGGTGGAGGAACTGGACTGGAGCACCGGGGAGATCATGGCGGCTTTGCAGCGGTTGAAGCTCGCGGACAACACGCTCGTCGTGTGGACCTCCGACAACGGCGCGGTGAAGCGCAATCCGCCGCAGGGCAGCAATGCGCCCTATCGCGGCTCAGGCTATGACACGTCCGAGGGAGCGATGCGCATGCCCTGCGTGATGCGCTGGCCGGGCAAGATCGCCGCTGGAGCGGTGAATGACGCGCTGTGCTCGACGCTGGACCTGCTGCCGACCTTTGCCAGCCTTACTGGAGCCAGTATGCCGCCGCATAAGATAGACGGGCATGACATCACCTCGATTCTCTTCGGTGCAGGGAACACCGCCTCGCCGTGGGATGATGATGGCTTCTTTTACTATCGCATGGAGCAGCTTCAGGCGGTGCGTGCGGGAGACTGGAAACTTTACCTGCCGCTCGAGGGCAAATTTAAAACGCTGGGCAGCAGGCGTGAACCCTCCAAACTGGAGCTGTTTGATGTTCGTCACGATGTCAGTGAGGAACACGAAGTCTCCGCGCAGCATCCCGAAGTGGTTCAGCGCCTCGCCCAGTTGGCGGAAAAAGCCCGCGAGGACATCGGTGATTTCAACCACCCGGGCACCGGCCAGCGGAAAGCGGGCCTAGTGGAGAATGCGGTGCCGCTCTTGCCCTGAGGCGCATTGCCTGCTGTGTTGTGGAATGACTCGTGGCAGCCGTTCGCTTCTCCTTTTGATTCTCGTGATCCTCGCGGGGATCATCGTGCCGTTTGTGATCTGGGGAGCGCAGTTTGACCAGACCCTGAGCCTCGCGGGTGCGCGAAAGTGGATGGAAGGCTATGGCGCATGGGCCTGGGCGGCGGGGATCGCGCTGCTTGTGGCTGACATTGTGCTGCCGGTGCCTTCGACGGTGGTCATGTCGGCGCTGGGGTGGATGTATGGCTGGTGGCTGGGCGGGCTGATTTGTGCGGCCGGGTCGATGCTTTCCGGCATCATCGCCTATGCGGCATGCCGCTGGCTGGGGCGTGGGGCGGCGCGCAGGATTGCGGGTGAGGAGGGGCTGCGCAAAGGTGAGGAGGTGTTCGAGAAACGCGGTGGCTGGCTGGTGGCGCTGTCGCGCTGGATGCCGGTGCTGCCGGAGGCGGTGGCCTGCCTCGCGGGACTTTCCAGCATGCGCTGGCGGGTGTTTTTGCCGGCGCTGGCCTGCGGCTCAGTGCCCACGGGGTTTGTGTTCGCGGGGATCGGTCACCTTGGGCAGAGCGAGCCTGGCTGGGCTTTTGCTTTGAGCGCCATCGTTCCCGTCCTGCTGTGGCTGGGCGCGGCGCGTGTGCTGAAGCGCTAACGCATCTCGATCAATCCGGCGCTGCTGGCCGCGGAACGCGCGAGCCTGCGCATTTCGCGGCGGATGAACCACACGCCGAGCGGGAGCAGCAGGACGATGGCGATGACTGCCACCAGGCCCAGCACGAGCAGCATGTGCAAACCGGCCGCCATCAAAATCGAGGTGACGATGAGCCACAGCAGCATGTTCCACCCGAAGCTGCGGCGGATGCGCAGGAGCAGCTTCACGCGTGTGAGGCAGCGGCCGTTGGCATGAAACTCCGTCACAGTCAAAAAGGCGCGGGAAACCTCCGACCAGGGCCAGGCCTCGATGTCAAACCAGCGCCAGCCGTCGTCTTCACGAAAGATGATGTGCGCGGATCGGAGCGCTTTGCGCAGTTCCTGCAGCCAGGCGTCACGGGTGATGCCGGTTTCGCTCCAGAAGCACAGCGTTCCCAGGCTGAGGGTGATTTTGTGCGGCCGCGTAGGCGGAACGATGTCTGGCAGCAGCGGATGACGGCTGGGCCTTGCGCCCAAGGCCAGCATGCCACGCAGCCGCGCCCACTCGCGCACCACGGGCTGCAGGAAGCTCAGCGACCAGAGCAGCAGGCGGTCCAGCGGGCCATGGATGCTGGTTGCTGCGGCATTGCGAGCACTGACCTGCCAGGCAGACCAGCCGGCAAAGCCCAGCAGGCCCACGGCCAGCCACGGCTGCTGACAAATCAGCGCAAGCAGCAGCAGTGCGAGCCACAGCAGACCGGTGAACCACTCCCACCAGCGAAAGCTGGAGGAGGAATAGATCACCTGGAAAGCGCCGAGCCCCAGGGGACCGTGAAAGATGCTGCCTTCGACGGGATAATCCGCCGGATGCTGATCCCCATAGATGCCGCCATGCCAGCGCGCGCCACCCAGAAAACCGAAGCGCTCGGGATGCGTCTTCATCAGGAGCGCTTCCGCGCAGCCATAGCCAAACTGCTGCGTCAAGTAGGCCCGAATGGTGAAGCGCCGATGATGCCAGACCATCGCTCCGGGCACGAAGAGCAGCCGCCTGCCGGTTTCACGCAGCCTCCAGCAGATGTCCACATCATCACCCGCTGTTTTGAATTCAACCCGAAAGCCGCCGATGCGTGCGAGCACATCCTTCCGAATGGCCAGATTGCAGCCCGGCAGGTGCTCGGCCTCGGTATCATTGAGCAGCACATGCGCTGGCGCCCCCGGGGCTGCGGCGACAATGTGCTCGGTGCGATTGCGCGGGGGCGGCGGGATGTTGGGACCTCCAGCGGCGGCGACGCTGTCATCCGCAAAGGCATGACTCAGATGCAGCAGCCAGACTGGGTGCGCGATGCAGTCATCATCGGTGTAGGCAATGATGGAGCCGGTGGCGAGCTGCATGCCGAGATTGCGGGCCGCACTGAGTCCGGCGTGCTGCTGAAACTGGTAGCGCACCTGCGGATGGCCTTTCGCGATCTCGGCGATGTGCTGGCGGGAACCGTCGTCGATGAGCAGGATTTCGAAGTCGGGATAGCGCAGCGCCACCAAGGAGTCCAGACATCGGCTCAGCGTGGCGGCGCCATTGTGGGTGCAGACCACGACGGAAATGCGTGGCGCTGCAGCAGGCGGCAGGTAGGTGGGTTGCAGCTTGCGCTGCAGGGCGCAGGCAGGGCGTTCCTTTCTCTCGCGATCCACGAGGCCAAACTGCCAGCCGGTGATTTCTCTGCCGCCCCGGAACCATTCATCCGTGTAGGCAAACCAGACTCCGCCTGCACAGCCGCCGCTCAGCAGGCAGTCATGCTGCCAGCGCATCACCTCCGCCTGCCGCTCGGGCCCGTGAGAGGCGACATCCAGCCCGAATTCCGTGATGAGCAGCGGCTGGTTGCCCGCGAGATTCTGCCACCGCGCGAGGCACGCACTGAAAGCGGCCGCTGACTCCAGATACACGTTCACCGCGATGAAGTCGGCATTGCGGGGCACGAGATAGCCGGTGGACGGATACGTGGCGTAGCTGATGAGCGTCTGCGGCGCATGGCGGCGGGCGATCTCGATCAGTTTTTCGATGAATCCGCGCACGCGCCCGGGCTTCATCCAGCGCACCAGCGTTTTCTCGATTTCATTACCGACAAGGAATGCGGTGATGCAGGAATGATGACCCAGTCTGGCGCATGTGGTGGCGACCTGGGTTTCGATCTCACGGCAGAGAGAGCGGCTGGCGAGGAAATCGACATGCTCACTCCAGGGGATGCCAACGATCAGGCGCAGGCCCAAGTCTTCGACTTCGCGCAGTACGACTGCCGTCGGCGGCTCATACAGCCGCACGGTATTGAATCCCAGCGCCGCGATGTGCCGGAGGTCGGCGGCCAGCTGGTCGTCTTCCGGGAAAGGCTCTCCGCGCGAGTTCGGTTTGAACGGGCCATAGGTGACGCCGCGCATGTAATGGGGGGTGCCATCAGCGAGTTGCAGGAACTTTCCGGCCGCCACCACGCGCTGCCCGTGGCGCGTGGGCGCATGGGGGGCAGAAGGGGTGGCGGAAGTCATGCAGGCGTCAGGTTCACATTCGGCGGGTCCGAAGGGTGAAACAGGTACGTGCCGAAGGCCAGTCAGACTTCAGATCTTGGAAGCTTTGTCAGTGGGCGTTGGAACTGCCACGAGATCTTCCGGCGCGGCAGGGTCTTTGATCTCCATTTCCACCCAGCCGTCTCCTTCGCGTTCGATGCGACGGGCGTTGATGAACATCACGATGCAGAAGCCGACAAATGCCGTGCTGGTCTCCAGCACAAACGGAGTGGAGAAGAAGGTGAAGAAATAGGCCAGCCCCTGCGTCACGATCTCACGCGCGGTTTCATTCACATAAGCCGCAATGCCCACGCCAGTGATGATGGCGGCAGACCACAGCACGGATTCGAGCCACCAGAGGGATTTTGTGGAATGGGGGGCAGGCGCAGGCATCTTTGTTGGCTCAGTTGACAGGGGTAGCTTTAGGCGTGCTCGGCGGAAAATCCACCTGTTTTGTCTTCACGTTCGCCGCGCTGACCGTGCCAGGAGTGACTGCTACAGAAGCAGTGGAGGAGACATCATCGTCCTCCACTGGCAGCGCCTTCAGCGCGGCGGGTTCCACCTGGCTGTGCAGGTCCGCCACGTGCATCCCCCACATGGCGGTGGCGGCTAGAACTAACACAAAGACGGCGAGGGCTGCCGGCAGCGGGGACTGGATGGACTGGACCTGACTTTCAACGGGTGGGGAAAGACGCTCAGGATGCGTGGCCCGCTCGCGCAGCCATGGCCCCTGCGATTGCGTCAGGTAACGATAATCACGCTCCCCCCCCAGGGCTCCTTCGGGCAGTTCCTCCAGAATGGAAGAGGCATCCACTTCAAGGAAGTCGCTGTACTGGCGCATGAATGAACGTGCATACGTCAGGCTGCCAAATGCGGCGATGTTGCCGGACTCCAGATAGCGCAGTCGCTGCGCCGGAATGCGTGTTTCATGCGCCGCGTCCTCGATGGACAAGCCGCGCTTTTCACGCGCTGCACTGAGCATCTGGCCGAATGGGGCAGTCATGATTTAATTGGAATACGTCAAATGTGACACCACCGGACGTGGAAGCGATGATTTTTTTCAAAATGGCATCTGGAAAATGTAGAAAATGACAGCGGCGATATCCCCGGTGCTCTTGTAATCCCAGCGAGGAATACTAAAATCACGCCATGAAATCTCTCCATGAGGCTCGTCTGAAGATTCGCCGTGAACTGGAGGCACCACCTGCTCTGAGAAAGTTCGGCAGCGGCTGGATCAGCGGCGTCCTGGGCATGATGTTCGGTCTGGCGGCGCTCGGCTGCGTGCTGATGATGCGTTTTCCGGGAGTGTTCACCATGAAGGAGAACGCGGCATTGATCGGGCATCCAGCCTTCCGCACCGGCATGCTCGTCCTGCTGGTGCTGGCGTTTGGGTTTTCAATGCTCAATCTCCTGTTGCGTCCGGGCAAGGCTCTGGGCCTCACCGGCATGGTGGCCACGCTGCTGGCGGTGACGTTTGGCGGCACTTCAGCGTCTGCGGTGGCCTCCGATTTGACGCCGTTGTATTTCGGCCTCGATTTCTTCATCCTGCGCCTGCTCTTCACCGGCTTTCTCTTCATCCCGCTGGAGACCATCGTCCCGCACCGGGCGGAGCAGGGCATCTTCCGCCAGGAATGGCGGGAGGATCTGTTCTACTACCTCGTCAGCAGCATGATGGTCCAGGTGCTCACATGGCTGAGCTTCATGCCCGCGCAGACGTTGTTCAAACACACCTCCTGGACGGAGATGCGCGCCTGGGTGGCGGCGCTGCCTTTTCTTGTGCAGCTCATCGCCATCATGTTCCTCACGGATCTGGTGCAGTACTGGGTGCACCGGCTGTTTCACCGCATTCCGGCCCTGTGGCGCTTTCATGCGGTGCACCACTCGGCACAGAGCATGGACTGGATGGCCGGAGCGCGGATGCACTTCTTCGAAATCCTCGTGCTGCGCGGCACCACCGTCTTTCCAATGATCCTGCTCGGCTTCAGCCAGACGGCGGTGAACGCGTATGTGCTGGTGGTCTATCTCTTCGCCACCTTCGCGCACTCCAATCTCGGCTGGAAGCTAGGCATCTTCGAGAAATTTCTCGTCACCCCACGCTTCCATCACTGGCACCACGGCATTGAGAAGGAAGCCATCGATGTGAACTTCGCCATCCACTTTCCGCTGTTCGACAAGCTCTTCGGCACCCACCACATGCCGGAAAACGGCCGCTGGCCCGAAGGCTACGGCATTGGCGGCCATCCCGTGCCCCACGGCTACTGGCAGCAGTTTCTCCATCCGTTCCGGAAGAAGAAGTAGTCACTCATACTTCAACTGCGCCGTCGCGGTGCATGCGGCGTCTGCCGTGACGCGGAGCCAGCGCGCCTGCACCGCAGGTTCGAACTCGATGCTGAGCTGGGCGCCTGCTTTCAGGCTGGCTTCCTGGTAGGTCACCCACAGGCCGGTGCCGGTGAGATCCAGCTCCACCTTCAGGTTCACCGCCTGCTTCGCATCATGGCTCAGCGTCAGCGTACGCTTGTCATACCCCCACATCAGGTACGGATCGCTCGACTGCCCGGCTTTGACCTTCGTGCCCCTCCATGGGCCGCCTTCACCGCGTGGCTTGCCGAGTTTCCACAGATCATCAATCGCTCCCGCCCAGAGGGCCGCTTTGCCATCAGTGCTGCGGATGATGTGCTCACCGGCAGGCGCATCCGGCTGGATGCCGCTCATGAGAAACAGGCCGCGATAGCCGCCGAAATCGGTTACGCGCAGGTTGTGCGAGGCAATGGGCCGGATCTTCGCAAATCCATCCGCATTTTCGGCGGGCAGTTCGAAGAACGTCCCGCAGGCGCTCAGCATGTCGCGCTCCGTCGCCACCTCACGGCACACTCGCAGCTCGCCGGCGTTTGTGGCGGCATCAAAAGCCGCGCTCGCACGTGGCAGACGCCAGCGGCGGCCGCGATCATCGACCACGAGGACGCTCGCTTCATCCAGCGTGATCACTTGCTTTGGAATCGCCACCTTCGCCTTCACAAATTTCTCCGCCTGGGCATCTTCCACCCGTTGCAGTTTCAAGTCCGCATCAAGCTCATAGTATCCCGCATCAGACGCAAAACTCAGCGTGCGCTTGTTTTCACCCCGCGCACGAAAAACACCCGTCTGCATCTTTGTGTCTCCCACTCGCGCCACGCCATCGAACATCGCATCGGCTTCCGTGCCGCGTGATTCGCCATTCGTGAGGGTGATGATCACACTCACATCTTTGCCAGCCTGGTCGGCCTGCACTGTCAGCCACTCTGAGTCACCACTGATGTCCTCACGCTTGGCGGTGCCTGCGGTGTGGTCAATCCGCCACAGGCTGCGGTGTTTCCATCCTGCCACAAGGAATGGCTCTGCCACATCGCCCGCCTTCACGCTCTCATGCAGCCATACCGCACCGCTGGCGTGTGCGGGGCCGAGTTTGTCAGGCGTCTCGGGACTCGTGAACCACAGATTGGACTGCGACTGCCCCACGCTGTCGATCCCGCCTTTGACTTGGCGTTTGTTGAGAAACTCCGACTTCGCCGAATCATCGCAGCCGAAAACCAGGCGGTCGTTCCAGCGGCTGAAATCCCCGATCACCTTCATGTAGGCGCTGCGGACACGGATGCCGTTCATGTTGGCTGCGGAGAAGGTGCGTGGGAAGCGCCAGAACGCGCCGTGCATCGTCATGAGCAGATCGTCTTCGCCGATGTCCCGGATGCGCGGCCATTCGGTGTTCCAGCCATGCGCGCCGTCGTAGCTGTGGCTGACTTTGGGCAGACGAAACGACAGCCATTTTCCACCATCAAGCAGCATCAAAATGAGAGATTTTGCATCCCAGCCGATGCTCCACGCCGGCGCGTCTGCCGCGCTGCCCTGAATGCCGCCGGGGCCGGTGACTTCGGTGAATTGATTGCGGCGCACGAGCTGCCAGTCGTCACCGGGCTTGCGCCATTCACCCAGAGCGCCGCTTGGGGTGGTGGGGTCTGTGAGCACGCGTTTGTCGCGGTCGCCGTTGTTGGCGTAAATCAAGCGGCCTTGGGTCGAATAGAGTCCTTTGCCGTGATAGCCGGGCAGTTTTGACTCCAGTTTGGTGAGGGGTGTCGAAACATTGAAGTCTTTCTTCAAAGGATTGCCGTCACGGATCAGCGAGGTGACGGCCAACGATTTTACATCCACCTCATAGAGCCCCTCCTCCATTGTGGCATAATAGATTTTCCCCGTGGGATCGGTCAGATGTCGCGCATTGCCCGTGAGCCGGCCCGGCATCTTGTTGGGTGGAATCACCCGCACGTGGCGATCGGCGTCGATCACATAAGGCCCGATGAAAAGCTGCTGGGACTCGGGATGAATCATGCGGTTCGCGGGCGTGCCGCCCACGCTCTCGGGGCGCACGATCTGTTTTAAATCTGAAGTGATCTCATAGAGCTTGTCGCTTGAGCCAAAAGGCAGATGCGGCCCATACGTGATGACCCAAAGCCGGTCCGCCCAGGGCACCACCGCACCCGTGCCGCATTCTCCCTCGTTGTTGAACATGGCCAGGGCAGGGTAGATGCCGCTGACATGGCGGGGTTCCTCGGCGGCGAGAAAGCCTGTGAATGCCGCGAGCAGCAGGAGGTTGGATTTCATGCACGGATCAAAGCCACGCACGGGCCGCTGGCAACCCGGGTGAATTATGCCGGATTGAAATCGCTTACATTCCCCGCATAGCTGGGTGATGCCAAAAAAGCCGGTCACCCAGCTTTCAGCCGATGTCTGGCGCAGTCTGCGCCATGAGTGGCTGTGGGTGTATCGCGGCCCCGTACCGCAAAGCGGGGTATGGTCCGCCGAGATCCCTGTGCCTGCGGGCGTCTTCTTTGTGGAGCGCGGGGAAGTGCGCATCCAGGCGGATGGCAGGGAGACCCTCGTGCCACGTGGTCAGGCGTTTTTCTCTTCGCCCCGGCTTCGGCGTCACTGGTTTGCCGCAAACACCCGCCTGCTCTCCGTGGGCTTCCGCTGCCAGTGGCCCGATGGCTCCTCGTTGTTCCGCGATGCGCTCAATTTCGCCGCTGAGGCTCCTGCATTGCGAAAAGCCACAGAGCAGCTTTTTGCCAGCATTCACGGCGCGCAGAAAGTTGTCACCTATCGTCAGGGCATTGAGGCAAAAAAGTATTCGGCGAGTGAGTGGGCCGCACGAGAGGCCGCCTTCGCCGCCTGGTTTGCCGTGTGGATGGAAACACTGCAAGAACTTGGCGTGCAGCCTGAACCCCAGACGCGGGCGCGCCGACGCCGTGTGGATCAAATCGTTGCGTGGCTGCAGGCGCTGCCGCTGGGTCAAACGACGCCGAGTCTGCCCCCGGATTTCCCGATCGGCAGCCGCCGTGCGGAACAGTTGATGCAGCAGCAGTTTGGCATCGGCCTGCGCATGTTCATGGAGCGGAGGCGGCTTGACGTCGCACGCGAACGCATTGTGGCGGATCAGGCCACGCTCAAGGAAATCGCGTTTGCGCTGGGCTTTCGCCATGCGTCCCATTTCACGGCTTGGTTCCGCCGTCATACGAAAATGTCTCCTTCCGAGTATCGCCTGAGCGGGGTGGGGCAGGCGGCGTGAACAGGAAAGTCGATTGCTGGATGGGTGCTCTTGGACTCTTTTAGCGCCCCATCCTTCATGCAACCTGACGTCTCACTCATCATTCCTGTTTTCAACAACGAGCCGTATCTGGATGAATCCCTCTCGGCGGCGTGTGCGCAGGTGGAGCTGTCGCTGGAGATCATCGTCATTGATGACGGCTCCACGGACGGTTCGCTGAGCAAGATCAAAGCCCACGCGGAGCGTGATCCCAGAATCATCGTGATCGAGCAGGCCAACCAGGGCGTCTCGGCTGCCCGGAATACCGGGCTGACCCGTGCCTCAGGCAAATGGCTGGCCTTTCTGGATGGGGATGACTGGATCGCTCCCGGCTCTCTGACGGCGTGGCATCAGCAGGCTGAGCAGGGAGAGCTGGACTGCCTGTTGTGCAATGGTTTCAGCTTCAGGGCAGAGCCGCAGGCGTTCCTTGATTCGAAGCCGCCGGCCATTCTCAACCGGCAGCCATGGGATTCCATCGTGACCGGAGCCGACTGGCTGGTGCAGGGGGTCATACAGCGCGAATGGCCCCATTATGTGTGGATGCAGTTCTGCCGGCGCAGTGTGATCGAAGCAGTACAGATGCGGTTCCGGCGTGACATGATTCATGAAGACATTCCGTGGACGGTGCAGCTGGCGCTGGCTGTCAAACGCATGGGGTTTTCACAGCCGCCGCGCTATGGCTACCGGAGCAATCCAAGCTCGCTGACACAGTCACGCGATGCTGACAAAGTGCATCATCGCATCGCCAGCTATCTCAAAGTCGCGGCGCTGTTGAAGGATTTTGCCAAGGGGAGCCCGGCTGCTCTGCGCGGGGCTTTGCACAAGCAGATAATGCGTGAGATGGGGCACTTCCTTGGCAAGATGCGCAAGGGGAACGTCTCACGTGCCCACCGCAGCGAGTTTGCCGCTGAGTTTTTGGCCGCTGGTTTTGCCGGGACGATGCTGAAAGGCTGTTCCAACTACCGGGAGCTCGCGGCCACCTTCAAGGCCTGGTACATGTGCCAGATCTGGAAACGGCAAAAGGCTTAGCGGCTACTTCTTTCCACCCTTGATGAACTCGTCGCGGCTCAGCGTGCCATTGCCGTCGGTGTCAAATTTTGGGAAACGTTTGGGCGCCTCGTCGGGGTCGGGCTGGTTGAGCAGAAACTCTTCCTTCGTAAGCTGGCCGTCCTTGTCCTTGTCGCGTTGGTCAAACATCTTGCCACGATCCGGCGCGGGCTTTTTCGGCGCAGCCTCCGGCTTGCTGGCGATCTGTGGTTTGGCCTCGGGATGCTGTACAAGGAACTGGCGGAGCACCGCGACGACGGCCGGCTGCTCGGCAGCGAGGTTCTTCGTCTCGGCCGGATCGGCTTCATAGTCATACAGTTCCAGAATCGCGGTGTCTGGCGCGGCGCCGGGCTTTTTCCATTCCACGAGGCGATGGCGCTGGGTGCGGATGGCACGGCCGATCAAACCTGCCCCACGTGGATAAACGTGAATGGCATGATCGCGCACGGTGGTGGCGGGATCTTTCAGTACGCTGGCAAAGCTGCGGCCATCACCCTGTGGCGGAGCGGGGAGCTGAGCGAGCTCCGCCAGCGTGGGGTAGATGTCGCAGGATTCAATGAGCGCCTGCGTGCGCGCTGGCTGGATGCCGGGTGCCACCACGAGGACGGGAATGCGCGCGGCCTGCTCGTAGTTCGTGTGTTTGCACCACATGCCGTGGTCGCCGAGGTGCCAGCCGTGATCACCCCAGAAGACGATGATGGTGTTGCCAGCCAGACCGCTCGCGTCGAGGGCATCGAGCACTTTGCCCAGCTGCGCGTCCATGTAGCTCGTGGCGGCATGGTAGCCGTGGATGAGGTGAATGGACTGTTCCTGTGTCAGCGGGCCTTGCTCCGGCATGTCACGGTACTGGCGCAGTTCTCCCCAGGTCGATGGCGCAAATTCCGGCGCGCCTGCCGGGGCGGTTTGCAGCGCCGGCAGCTTGAAGGACTTCGGATCATACAGGTCCCAGTACTTCTTCGGTGCGACAAACGGCAGGTGGGGCTTCAAAAAGCCGACGGCGAGGAAAAAGGGCTCGTCAGGTTTTTGTTTCGCGGCTTCGAGACGCTTCACGGCCTCGTCGGCGATCATGCCGTCGCCATAGCGGTTGTCAGCCACATCGGCGGACTCCGTGGGAGCTCCACGCGGCAGCTTCCAGGCCTCCGTCTTGTTTTCAAACAGCGCCTGTTCGCGCGTGGATTCCGGCGGGTTGTTTTCCTTCAACGCGTAGCTGATCGTCTTCGGTGTGAAGTGAGGCACGCTCCAGGAGGCTGTGTCGTTCACGTTGCCATGACCCACGTGGAAGATCTTGCCCAAACCTTCCGCCCGGTAACCGTTGTTCATAAAATGCTGCGGCAGTGTCACGGCATCTGGCACGGCTTTGCGGAAATTCGTCGCGAGTTCATAAATCCCCAGCGACTGAGGCCGCAATCCGGTCAGCAGCGCATTGCGCGAAGGCGAGCACACCGCCTGATTGCAGAACGCCTTTTCAAACAGCACCCCGCGCGCGGCGAGCCGGTCGATGTTGGGTGATTTGACCAAGGTGTCGCCATAGCAGCCAAGCAGCGGCTTCAGGTCATCCACGCAGATGAGCAGGACGTTGGGTTTTGCGGCGGCAAAAAGCGAAGGGCAAAGAACGCAGAGGAGAAGGGCGAGGCGAAGCATGGATGGTGAGAACGCCAGCAGCCTCCCGTGCTTTCGCTGAATTGCGCCTACTCCGGCAGCTTGTCGAAATGAAACTGGCAGCAGCCCAGGTCGAGGGTGTTGGAGTTCTTCGCGAGTTTTTCGCTGAATGCTTCCGCGAGCGCGTAGATGCGCTGCTGACCGTGCTTCTCGACTTCGAGCAGCCCGGCCTCCTTAAGGACCCGCAGGTGCTTGGAGACGTTGTAGGGCGTGACGTTCAGGGTTTCACACAGTTCGGTCACTGGCTTCGCGCCACCAATGAGGAGGCGCACCAGCCGGAGACGCGTCGGCTCGCCCAGCGCACGCATGGCGGTGAGGCAGTCGAATGAACGTGTCACGGTGCGTGAGGGCATGGGGAGGATCTTTAGCAGATCGCCTTGTCCTCGCAAGAATCCCGAAGCGCGCAGGGTGAAATAATAATTGCCAAGGGGTGCAAGTAAGATAAGACGCACCGCCGTTTATTGCATTCTTGCCGCCGCTTGCAGTAGCGCCCAAGTTTCCAAACAATCCCATGTCCACCAAAGCACGTTACATCATGATCGGCGGTTTCCTCGGCGCCGGAAAAACGACCACGGTCGGCCGTCTGGCCAAACATCTCAGTGATCAGGGACTCCGCGTGGGACTCATCACCAATGATCAGGCGGGTGGTCTGGTGGACACCAAGCTGCTGCGGGGGCAGGGTTATGCGACGGAAGAGATCGCGGGCGGCTGTTTCTGCTGCCGTTTCAACACGCTCGTCGATGCCGCCAGCAAGCTGGCGAATGAAGCGAAGCCGGATGTCTTCATCGCTGAGCCCGTGGGAAGCTGCACCGATCTCGTCGCCACGGTCACTTATCCGCTGCGCCGCATGTATGGGGATGCCTTCACGGTCGCGCCGCTCAGCGTGTTGGTGGATCCGATTCGTGCGCGCCGTGTCTTTGGTCTGGATCAAGGCGGCACCTTCTCTGCCAAGGTGGCCTACATCTTCAAGAAGCAGCTTGAAGAGGCGGACATCATCGTCATCAGCAAGAGCGACCTCATTGAGGATGCGCAGCGCGAGGAACTGCGCGCGGTGCTGGCGCAGGAATTTCCGCTGGCCAAGATCGTCACGGCTTCACCCCGGCAGGAGACAGGGCTGGATGAACTCTTCGCAGGCCTCATGACAGGCGAGCAGGCGCGGCGCAACCCGATGGCGGTCGATTACGAAGTCTATGCGGATGGCGAGGCGCTGCTGGGCTGGCTGAATGCCACGGTGACGCTGAAAGCGGATGATGAGTTTGATGCCAACGCCTTCCTCAAACAGCTCGCCAAGATCGTGCAGGCACGTTTGCAGCGTGATGGCGCCGAGATCGCCCATTTCAAGATGACCTTCAGCCCTGACGACGGCATCGCAGGAGAGCTGGCCAGCATCAATCTCGTCCGCAGTGACTATGTGGCTGAGCTCGGCATGGAGCTGGATGAGCCGACCACGGGTGGGCAGTTGATCGTGAACCTGCGTGCCGAAGCCGATCCCGCCTCGCTGATGGAAGCGGTGAAGGATGGGCTGGCAGAAGCCTCGCTGAATTTCTTCGGCCTGAAGGCCACGCTGGATCACGAAGAACATTTCCGCCCCGGCAAACCCACACCGACCCATCGCGACGGCGAAGTGGTGATGGAAACCAAGGGCGGCTGCCAGCCGGGCAGCGGCTGCTGCTGAGGTGCGGGCTAGGGCTTCCAGGCCTTGCTCCACACCACGTAGATTTCGTGTATGGCGCGCTGCTCCAGCGGAGTCCACTCCAGGGTGCGCTCCAGCAGCGTCTTGTAGCTGCCGAGGCGCGGGTCTTTTTCCACGGCCAGCTGGTAGTTCTCCAGCGCCTTTTGCATGTCTCCGGTGCCCCAGTAGCCGAGGACGAGGGAGTAGTAGTCGTAGTGGGCCTGATGATCGCTGAGCTTCGCCGCCAGCTCAAACTCCCGCACCGCATCCGCGTAGTCGCCCAGGTTGAAATACGCCCATCCCGCACGGTTGTGCATGTTGGGCTTGTCACTCAGAGACAAGGCCTTTTTCAGATCGGCACGCGCTTCTTCCTTCCGTCCGAGCAGCGTCAGCACATACCCACGATTGGAATAGGCTTGGGCGTTTTCTGCGTTTTCGGCAATCTGCTTGTTCAGGATCTCCAGCTTGGGTGTGGTCTTTGCGGGAACCGGTGCATCTGCGGCAGCGGCGGACAGTGCCAGGGCGAGGTAGAGGAAGGCAAGGCGGGGGTGAGTCATGGGAGGGCGTGTAAAGGGTGGAGTCAAAGAACGCTCGAGAAGCCGGATACATTCCAGCGAACGAATCAGGCGGGCGGGTGCGTTCTGGCTGAAGTGGCTGTTGTCACAGTGAACATTCATCTGCACGTATCCCCATGAGCTGGTTCCAACTCGATCCCCCAAGCATCGCCAAACGCGCCCGTGCAGCAGGCTCTCCTGTGCCTTCACTCGGGGCTTCGCTCAGGCGCGGCATGCTTGGCTTCACGGTGGTCAGCGTGGCGGGTTTCGTGCCTTGGGCAGTGTTCGGGAAATGGTTCCACCAGCAGGTAGGGGAGGCGGGGATGTATGCGGTTTGTGCAGTGGTCTTCCTTGCCCTGACATCGCCGCTGCTGCATCGGCTCATCATCGGGCCGGGTTCAGTCTCAAGATTTTACAAGGTCTTTGGCATTTCCTTCACTGCGTATTCGGTGGCGTGGATCGCGGGCTGGATGGCGCTGCGGGGGCACCCAGGCAGCATCGCGGGTTTGGCCGCAGGCACGATGGTGATGGCCTGCATGCTGGTGGCCGCCTTTGACGCGTTGCGGGTGGTGGTCAAAGTTTTCTTCGCGCTGTTCGTGTTGAATTCGATCGGCTACTTCGTCGGCGGCATTTCGGAGGCCGCGTTCATCAAACAGTATCCGTTGTTCGCGAAGCTGAGCTGGGGTGTCTTTTACGGCCTCGGGTTTGGTGCCGGCCTGGGGCTTGCCTTTCACATCTGCCAGGAGCGAGCGCGGAAGCTGCTGGCGGGCGGCTGATGGCAACGGTTTTTCTTCGCGCCTGGAAAAGGTGCTGAAAGGTCGCTGCTTTGGAATATGTATTTGCTAATATGCGCAAATAGACTCAAAAACATCCCCTTAATGCTGCTTCTCATCACCATCGCCGTCGTCGTCGTGGCTTATGCCAACGGGGCAAACGCCAATTTCAAAGGCGTGGCATCGTTGTTTGGCAGCGGGACGACGAGCTATCGCACGGCGGTGAACTGGGCGGCAGTCACCACCGCCGCAGGGTGTGTGCTGGCGCTGTTTCTGTCTGCTGGCATGCTGAAGACCTTTTCTGGCAAGGGCCTGGTGCCAGACGCGCTGATCGCTCAGCCGCTGTTTTTGCTGTCAGTGGCGGCAGCAGCAGGCGTCACGGGTTTGCTGGCGACCCGATTTGGTTTTCCAGTTTCGACCACCCACATGCTCACCGGCGCTCTGCTGGGGGCGGGCTGGGTCGAGGGTGAGGTCAATGTGGTGAAGCTGTGGGAGAGTTTTATCAAACCCCTGCTGTTCAGTCCGGTGCTCGCTGTGGTGGCGGGCGCGGTGATTTATCTTGTTTTGAAAACCCTGCGCCTCGCGCCGGATCACCGCACGCGCACGCTTGATGCGCTGCATTTCCTGAGTGCAGGTGCGGTGTGCTTTGCACGTGCGGTGAATGATACTCCCAAGATGGCGGCGCTGCTGCTCGGCGTGGGCTGGCTGCACGGCAGCGCTGGCATGATCTTGATCGCCGTGGCGATGGCGGCGGGCGGATTGATCAGCGCGAAGCAGGTCGCCGAGACGCTGGCGCACAAAATCACCGACATGAATCCCGGACAGGGCTTCGCGGCAAATCTCGCCACCGCGCTGCTCGTGACGACGGCCAGTGTGAGCGGCCTGCCAGTTTCGACCACGCACGTCTCCGTCGGCGCGCTGCTTGGCATCGGCGTCACCACCCGCCGGGCGAAGTGGCATACGGTCATTCCGGTGCTCGCAGCGTGGGTCATCACCCTCCCGGTCTCAGCCTTGATGGCGGCAGCGTTTTTCTACCTCGTCCGCACTTTTTTCACATGATAAACAAAGCCCGCGTCCTCACACTCGCTGCTGTTGCAGCCGCCACCTCTGCCTTCGGTACGCCCACCGGTCTTAACAACATCCCCACGGCTGAAACCATTGACCACCGCACTGTGGCTGTGCAGTTCTTCACCAGCTTCGGTGGTTCGAATCAGTTTGCCACCAGCGGCCCCGGCAAGAGTTCGCAGTGGGCTGGCTTTAAGACCGGCTGGGACTTCAATCCCCTGCATCTCGAGTGGGGACTCGACAGCGTGCTGGGCACCGGCTACTCGGGCCCGTTGCTGTTTCAGACCAAGGCACGCATCCAGCCCTGGCAGGATGGTATGTTCGCTCTCGGTATTGCCGGCGTGGCGCTGACGGACACAAAGCGCTCGGGAGACCCCTTCACCTACGCGATGCTGTATCATGACTTCCACGTCGTGCGCCTGCATGCGGGCTATGGCCTGCAAACGAACGGCAACAGCTACCTCTTCGGCGTGGACCGCACTTGGAAGCTTTTTGACCGCAACCTCAACTTGAACGCTGACCTCGTGCAGTCGCGCAACCAGCACGGTCATATTGCCGCATTGGGGGCCAAGTACTTCCTCTGCAAGCACATCGTGCTGGAGGCTTGGGCGAACTTTCCGGATCGCGACCGCGTGAGCGCCATCGCCAAGATCAACTACGTCTTCACCTTCTAATTTCCCACCCACCAACCTCATGAAATCCATCCTGTCATTCGTCATCGTTGCCCTGCTGAGTTCAGCGGCCCAGGCCGAGATCGGCCTCATCACCTGCGCTGAAGCCAAGGCGCTGATCGAAAATCCAGACGCCTCCAAGCGGCCCATCGTGCTCGACACCCGTGGCGGCTACAAAGACTACTTCCGCGGCCACCTGCCCACGGCGCATCACATCAACTTCGACACGCTGCGCGGCACGAACGAAGCCGTACCCGTTCAGTATCTGCCGGATGATCTCACGCAGGCGCTGCTCATTCGCGCCGGGGCGGACAAAGACCGGCTCCACCTCATCTATGCCACAGGAGATGTGCTGCCGAATGATGAAATCCTCAGCAGCAGCATGGTCGCTTATGTGCTGGAGAAGTTCGGCGTGCAGAACAT
The DNA here is from genome assembly GCF_044222345.1 of Prosthecobacter sp. GTDB lineage: Bacteria > Verrucomicrobiota > Verrucomicrobiia > Verrucomicrobiales > Verrucomicrobiaceae > Prosthecobacter. Next base: position 55,574 of record NZ_JBGANL010000002.1, on the reverse strand, counting down.
CAAAGTTGTCGATGGTGGTCTCGCGGAATGGAAGAAGCAGGGCTTTGCGCCGGTGCAGGATTACTTTGGCAATCCCAAAGGAACCCTGCCGAAAAAAGGCATCACCACCATCACGGCCAGCGTCACTGACGTGCAGGCGCATGTGGGCAGGCCGGGCCACATTCTGGTGGATGCGCGGCCGATCAATGAGTTCCGTGGCGAGGATGATGTCTGGCTGCGCAAAGGCCACATCCCCGGTGCCATCAGCTTCCACTGGGCGCGCCTGATGGAGAAGGACAACACGCACAAGTTCAAGCCCTTTGCCGAAGTGAAGGCCGAGCTCGAAAAAGCCGGCATCACCCCCGACAAAAACATCATCGCCTACTGCGGCACCTCACGTGAAGGCAGCCTGCTGCAGTTCTACTTGAAGCATGTGGCGGGTTATCCGAACGTGCGCCTGTACGAAGGTGCGTGGAAGGAATACGTCTGGCTCAATGGCAAATCACTGCCTGCCGAGACGGGGGGTGATCCAGCGGGAACGAAGTAACTTTGGGTCAGGTTGAAAACAGCGCCGTCGCCTGCGGGTGGCGGCGCTGTTTGCTTTAGGGCTTGGCGGCCCGCCGAACCTCGATCTTGATAACCTGCCGCACCCAGCGAGCGTGGCGTTTTTCCTTGGGCAGAATGATGCGCAGGGGGCCGGTGGCGGCATCAAGGGGCTTGCCGTTTTTTTGATCCGCCAGGATCACCGGGCCTTCGTTGGCAAGAGGGTCAAGCTCTGGCAGGGCATAGACGGCCTGATAGCCGTCCGAGGCGATGACGACGATGTACAAAGACAGTGCGGGTCCACGAAGCTGCTCGCCCATGGGCACGCCGGCACTTTTGAGGATCTGATAGAGGGGCACTCCGGTGTACTGCGCTTTTTCGCCCGAATGCTCCACGGCATCGACGGTTTGATGCGGCAGCAGTTCGAGATCGGCAGGCGCGAGCTTGAGTGGTTTTTCCACCTCGCCGGAAACCTCCAGCGTTTGTGCGGTGAGCTGGGTGGCGAAGAAGAGGAGCAGAAGCAGGCGCATGGAGGTGTGGGTTAGAATTTGATCTGCACGTTGGCGAACAGGGTCCGTCCGGCGAGGTAGTAGCCTTCGGTGAGGGCGTAGTTGCGGTCGCAGAGGTTGTTGGCTCCAAAGCTCAACGTGGTCTGGCCCGGGAGGCGGATGGCAACCTTGAGATTGAGCAGCGCATAAGCACCGACGCCCTGACCCGTGGTGAGCGACCAGCGGGAGCTGTTGTATTCGGCGCTTGGAATGATGCTGAGCCATTCGACCGGGCGGATATCGGCCCAGCTGAACAGGGAATGACGTGGCGTATCAATGAGCTTCACATTCGGCTGGCTGATGTTTTTGCGGTCGAGGTAGGTGTAGTTGGTGCCGAACTCGATGGCGCTGCACGGCTTGTAAGTGAAGCCAAGCTCGGTGCCGAGATTGCGTGATTTGCCCACATTTTGCAGCTGGAACACTCCTGGGGTGACGTTGTCCACACGCTGGATGGTGTTATCCACAGTCGTGGCGAAAAGGCTGGCGTGGATGGAAAGTTTTTTGGTGAGATCGCCATCGTAGCCGATGTCGTAATGGATGGCGTGCTCCGGCTGCAGGTTGGCATTGGGGATGGCAGCGCCGAGGCGGTAGGAGTAGCGGTCCTTGATGGTGGGGAAGCGGCTCTTGCGGGCGATGGTGGCATGGAAGGTGCCGTGCTCAGGCAGCTTGTAGAACAGGCCGATCTGAGGATTGAGAGCGGAGAACGTCTTGCCGCCGAGTGCCGCCCCCGTGTTGGTGTCCACGGCTTTGATGACGCTGCGGCGGTCATAGCTGGTGCCGACGGTGGTGCTGAAGCGGCTGGTGAACTGATGCGTGTCTTCGAGCCCGAGGGAATAGGTGGTGTCTTCGAAAGTGTAGAATGAAGCGCCTTGATTGTGCTCATTGTGACGGTCAAACTTGCCGTGCAGCGCGGCCTTCAACGTGTTTTTCGAACTCAGTTTTGTGCCGAGCTCCAGGCTCCCTCCGAGCGTGTAATCATTGTAGTAGCTTTGGAAGCCTGCCGGCGGGTTCTGCGTGTTGTAATTCGCGTTGTTGTAGGCGAAGAGCGAGTTGACGAACTGGTCAAAATAGAGGCGCTCTTTGATGTAGGTGTTCTCGGTGAGCTGGGTGTGGCCGATGAAGTAGATCGTCTGTTTGTCCCACTGCGGCCACTGCCAGAAACGGCGTGGCTGCTGGGCAGCAGGCAGGGTCCCGGCATAGACGGGATTTCCCTTTTCGCCGCGCTGGAAAATGTAGCCGAGGGCGTACTCGTCCGTCTTGTTCGGCATGTAACCGAGCTTGGCGCTGATGCGCCAGTCCTGACGGTAGGCATTCTCACGGTTGCCGCCGTTCTCATTGGGTGTCGGCGTAAAGTCCTTCGACATCGGGTAGCTGTGCTGGGTCAGGAAAGAGCCGCCAAGCTGAAGATACCAGTGTTCGTTGCGGAAGCCGACGTTCAAGGCGGACTGATAGCCGCCCTGCTGCATCCAGCCGCCGAGGAGATCGCCTTCGAAAGACTTCACCGGCTTGCGTGTGACGATGTTGATGGCTCCGCCAAGAGTGTTGGCGCCGTAGGTGGCGGAACTGAAGCCTTTGGAAACGCTGATGCCTGCGACGTCTGCCGTGGTGAAGCGCGCCAGATCGACATAGCCGTCATAGGGAACATAAACAGGAATACCGTCGATGAAGACAGGGGTCTGGCGCAGATCAAAGCCGCGCACATAGACACCGGATTCGTTGCGCGGCCCGTTGCTGTTGGCGACGACGCCGGGGCTGAGGCGTAGCGCGTCAGCAAGATCATTGCGCTCGAATTTGCGGATGCTGCCCGCGCTGATGCGGCTGGCCATCGTGTCCGCGCCTGTTTCCGCATCTGCAGTGATCACCACTTCTCCAAGTTCGAAAGCTTCAGGCTCTGCGGCATGCTGCGTTGAAACGAGGAGTAATGAAAGAATGAGCGGCAGAAGTATGCGCAAAGACATGATAATGTCATAAACATGACATGATAATGCCACAAGCTAAAAAACTCAGGCGCCTGATGAGAACGACTCATGTTTCCGATGAAAACTATTCTCCTATGATGGAGGCTGCAAAATCAGGGTTCCGATGTGGTGTCGTCCGGTCACGAAGTGGGCCTCCTGCTGGTTTGACTGTGCTGCTATTCAGCCGCACTTTGACAGCATCATGTCACGAGCCCAATCTCAGCAGCATCCCGTGGCGGTACGCCGCAAAGCTCTTGGCTGGTCGCAGGATGATCTGTCGCTCCGGGCAGGGGTCCCGCGCAGTTCAGTCAGCGCGATCGAGGCCGGACGGCTGACGCCCTCCGTGACGGCCGCATTGGCCGTGGCCCAGGCGCTCGAATGCAGCGTGGAGGAGCTTTTTGGTCCGGATGACAAGACTGCAGGGGCGGAGTGGTCATGGGCCTGGAAACCACAGACGGATTCGGGCCGTTACTGGGAGGCCGAGGTCGGGGGCCGCAAGTGGCTGTATCCTGTGGAGATGTTGCCAGGCAGCGCGTGGGCGCATGACGGCCTTTGCCGTGAGAAGGTGCTGCATGAGCACAGCGGCTGGGAACCCAGGCAGACGCTTGTATTGGCCGGCTGTGATCCGGCGGCGGGACTGATCGCGGCAGAGTATGCGGCGGCTTCGGGGTTTCGGCTGCTGGCTTTTCCGCGCGGCGGGGGGGCTGCTCTGGAGCTTTTGCAGCAGGGCCTGGTGCATGTGGCGGCGCTGCACCGCTCCACCGTGGAGCAGCCGGACCGCAATGCGCAGACGGTGCGCGAGAAACTCGGAGGAGGCTACCGCCTGCTCCGCAGCGCCGACTGGGAGGAGGGCGTCGCACTGCCGGCGCAGGATCACACGCGGAGCATCGCGGCCTGCGCCCGGCAGGTGCGCCACTGGGCCATGCGTGAGCCGGGATCCGCCGCACGCGAATGCCTGGACGATCTCCTGGGGCGGCCGCACGCCTCAAAGCGCATCCTGCTCAGCCACCAGGCCGTGGTGGAGGCCGTGCGCGGCGGCTGGGCGGAGGCCGGCGTGTGCGTGCGGCTCTGCGCCGAGGATGCCGGGCTGCGCTTTCTGCCCGTGCGCCATGAGTCGCTCGATCTGTGTTTCTCCGCCGCCATGGAGCGCGATCCACGCATTCAGGCGCTCGTTCGGCTGCTACGGAGCAGGGCGCACCGCAGGCTGATTGATGAATTGCCGGGCTATGACGCCAGCCACACCGGCGAAATGATCACTGTTTGACGGCTTCGGGAGCTGCAGCCGTCGGCTTCATCGAGACCAGCCGGGTGGTGACCAGCTGGTGCACCGGCATGGGCTTGCCCTCCACTTTGAGCTGGATCGAGGCGGAGAAGACGGCCAGAGAAATGGTTTTGCGTTCCAGGTCGAAGAAGACGTGGCCGTTGACCTTGGAATTGTCCCCGAAGGTCACGGAGCGCTCGGTGTCGAGATCGCGGCCGGTGCTGTCTTTGTCGGGTTTGGATTTCATGATGCCTTCGAAGGCGATCTGGGCCTGACGACGCCCTTCGCGGTCAACAACGCCGTCGAATTTCGCGTTGAGCTTCACTTGAACCGTGCCGGCCTGGGGAAAGGGCACAAGTTCGTCGGAGATCCACTTGTCACCCGGGCGTACGGGGATTTTGGGCAGGCCCATTTCCAGCGAGCGGCGATAGAGCGCGGCCAGCTGACGGGCGGTGGCGATGGAGTTCAGATCGGGTTCGATGTCTCCAGTGACCATGGAGCCTAGGTTCTTGGCATCGACGAATTCGCCCTTGTCATCATAAACGAGGGTGAAGCCTTTGCCCGCTGTCCCGCCGAGAGTTTGCTGCAGCTGGGGGCTGGAGGAGCCCGGGTTCCTCGAATCAAAGACATAGCTTTTGCCTTCAAAGGACATTTCACCCAGCAGGGCTGCGATGAGCACTTTGGCTTCCGTTCGGCCTTCGGGCGTCTTGCTGACGGCAATGGAAGTCGTTTGATGAAGTCGCATCTTCTGGTCGGTGGTTTTGCCGAGAGCCGTCAGGAAATTGGTCGTGTCGGTGTCTGATTCCTGGAGGTAGGTGACGCCGGGCTCCCAGTGCAGCTTCAGCTCCACCGGAGTATCCTGGGCGGGAGAATAAAGGGGAAGGCAGAGAAGAGATGTGGCCAGAAGCGCAGCGGTGCGGAGCATCGCCCGAGGTAAGCGAAAGACCGGGGGTTTGCAATACGGCTCTCCTCGAAGAGCTGGTGGTTTTTGGTAAGCAGAGGAAATCAATCGAGAAGTTGGCATGCTTTCCGCTTAAATCTATTTTCGCAAAAGATTGGGCCAGGAAATTTCATCTTCCCAAGGTTCTGATCGTTGCAATTCGTGAACCACACTACTAATTGCCGTTAACCATGAAAAAAGTCGAAGCGATCATCAAGCCGTTCAAACTGGAGGATGTCAAAGAAGCCCTTTCCGAAGTCGGAGTCGAAGGCATGACTGTTGTTGAGGTCAAGGGATTTGGCCGCCAAAAGGGCCACACCGAGATCTATCGTGGCAGTGAATACACCGTCGATTTCCTCCCGAAGGTGAAGATTGAGGTCGTTGTTGACGACAGCCGTGCTGACGCAGTGGTTGATGCCATCGTCAAGGCGGCAAACACGGGTAAAATCGGCGACGGCAAGGTTTTCGTCAGCGCTGTGCTTGATGCCATCCGCATTCGTACCGGCGAGCGTGGTGCTGATGCTGTGTCCAGCAGCTAGTCCCCCCAAAAAAAACAGCCAATCATACTTAGAACCCATCTCCGGCTTGCCGTTGGTGGGTTTTTTGTTGCCCTTGGTTCAGGTGGAATTGTGACAGTTTCGTCACATGGGGGTGGTCTGGTTGCCTTGACAGCCCCCATGCTGCTCGCTCTTAATGGCGGGCCCGTCCCACCGACGGGTTCTCCCCATGATTTCATTTCAAAAGATTTTCGGCAAATCGGATGTGTTTTACGATCTGCTTGAGTCCAGCGCCAGTCACGCACGGCAGAGCGTCCAGTCCCTGCACAAGCTGCTTTCAGACCCAACCGCACCTCAAAACCTCGATGCCTTCACCGCTGCACGCCGGGAGGACAAGAAGATCACCCAGCAGATCGACGAGGCGCTGTGCAAAACCTTTGTCACGGAGCTGGAGCGTGAGGACATTGAGGCGCTGGCCAATGCTCTGTACAAGATCCCCAAAACGGTCGAAAAAATCGCGGAGCGCCTGCTGATTTGCACCGAGCGGCTGGCTGGAAAGGATTTTGCCCGCCAGGTCAAACTCATGGACGCCGCCGCCGAGATCATCCTCACGATGGTGGTGGAGCTGCGCAAAAAGCTTCACCTCGAACGGGTGAAGGATTTGAACGAAAAGATTCAGCAGGTCGAAGGGGAGGCTGACAAGCTCATGATCGAATGCCTGCGCGCGCTTTACACGACTGAGAAAGACGCGGTGATGGTGATCATTTTGAAGGATCTGTACGACCTGATGGAAAAGGTGGTGGATCGCTGCCGCGATGCGGGCAACGTCGTCGCCAACATTGTTTTGAAGAACTCCTGACCGCCCGCCGCGCATGACCCTCGTTCTTACCGTGGTGCTGGTGGCGTTGATCTTTGAGTATATCAACGGGTTCCATGATACCGCCAACTCCATCGCGACGGTGGTGTCCACGAAAGTGCTCACGCCACGCATGGCGATCATCCTGGCCGCCGTGACGAATCTGGTGGGTGCCTTGTTCGGTACAGCGGTGGCAAAAACCATCTCCTCGGGGCTGGTGGATTCAGCATTCGTCACCACCCAGACCATCATTTGTGCGCTGCTGGGAGGCATCATCTGGAATTTGATCACCTGGTGGTTTGGCATGCCTTCAAGTTCGAGCCATGCCCTGGTCGGCGGGCTTACCGGGGCGACACTGGCGACAGCCAGTGGCAACTGGTCCGTGCTCATCTGGTCCAAGGCACCTGCAGCCGGGAAGCCATGGTTCGAAGGCGGTGGCCTGCTCTACAAAGTCGTGGTGCCGATGATCAGTTCACCGATCGCCGGGCTGTTGCTCGGGTTCCTGGTGATGTCGTTTCTCTATCTGCTGATCTCGACCTTGAACCATTTGTTTGGGGTTCTCAAACCCCACATGGTCAGCGGCGTTTTTGGCAAGCTGCAGATCTTCAGCGCGGGCTTCATGGGTTTCAGCCATGGCTCCAATGACGCGCAGAAAACAATGGGCATCATCGCCCTTGCCCTGCTGGCCGGAACGAAGTCCGGAGACCTGGCCCAGATACCCGACTGGCTCGGCTTTCTGCGCATCGAATCACTCGGGGAAAAGAGCGATCAGATTCCCGTGTGGATCAAGGTGGCCTGTGCTCTGACCATGGCTGCCGGCACCGCTGCCGGGGGCTGGCGCATCATCAAGACCCTCGGTCACAAGCTGGTGAAACTGCAGCCTGTGCATGGTTTTGCCGCTGAGACAACTGCCGCCACCGTGCTGCTCACAGCCGCGCATTTTGGCATGCCGGTCTCCACCACGCATGCCATCACGACCAGCATCATGGGGGTCGGTACGGCGAAGCGCTTCAATGCCATCAAGTGGAACGTGGTCACGCGGATTGTCTGGGCCTGGGTTCTCACCATTCCGGCCACCGGACTGATGGGGTATCTGCTCTTCAAGCTGTTTGGCACGCCAGTGGCGTGACCTCCTCAAAGGCGGACCTGAGTGCGGCCACCATGCGCTCGATTTCTTCAAGCGTGACACAGAGCGGCGGCATGAGCACCACGGTGTTGCCAATGGGCCGGGTGAGCAGGCCGTGTTTGCGCGCGGCCAGGCAGACCTTGGCGCCCAGGCTCAGATCGGGCGCATCGATGGTCATCGCCGCGATCATTCCGCACTGACGGTAGCCGGGAAGATCTGCCATGAGCGCGCCCAAACGGGCGATCTTGGCGGGGAGTTGATCCAGCACGCCTTCCTCACGGAAGACTTGGAGACTGGCCAGCGCCGCCGCGCAGCCCAGCTGGCTGCCGGCGAAGCTGTGACCGTAGAAGAAGGTGCGGCCTTCGTGGGGCTCGCCCAGGAAGCCGTCAAAGACACGCTCCGTGGTCAACGTCACGGCCAGGGGCAGGTAGCCACCGCTGAGCCCCTTGGCGAGGCACAGAAAATCTGGCACCACGCCTTCATGCTCACAGGCAAACATCTTCCCGGTGCGGCCAAAGCCGGTCATCACTTCGTCGAGGATCAAAAACACGTCCTGCTCGGAGCACCAGACATCCAGCTTTTTGAGCATCCCCTGCGGCCAGAGTCGCATGCCAGCGGCACCTTGGATGAGCGGTTCGATCACCACGGCGGCGATGCGGCACTGTTCGTCACCGGGCAGCGACTCCAGCACTTCAAGTGATGGGACGGTGATGACGCGGTACCCGAAGTCGTTGCCACTGCCCTTGAACAGCGGAATGCCACCCAGGCTCGCGGCGCCCAGGGTGTCGCCATGGTAGGCGCGGTCAAAGGCGATCAGGGTGTCACGCTCCGGCCGGCCGTTCTGCTTCCAGTACTGCAAGGCCATGCGCACGGCGGACTCGATGGCGGTGGAGCCGTTGTCCGTGAAAAAGGCGCGGGTGATTTTGCCGCCGGGCAGCAGATCGACGAGATCCTTGGCGAGCCGGATCGCGGGCTCATGGGTGAAGCCGAGGAAGGAAGTATGAGCCACCTTTCCGAGCTGAGTGATGATGGCGGCATTGATGGCCGGATGCGTGTGGCCATGGGCGTTCGTCCAGATCGAGGCATTGCCGTCGAGATATGAATTGCCAAACTGGTCGCGCAGGGTGCAGCCATGGCCGCTCACCAGCATCAGCGGGGTGTGCTCGGGCGCGCACCACTGGCGCATGGGTGTAAAGGGGTGCCAGAGGTGTTGCTGGTCGAGGCGTGTCAGGTCCGGAAGATGTGGCATGAGGTTTGCGTGCTTTTACATTACATTCCATTCTTCATGAACAGACGTTGTTTAATTTTTTGGTGCATTGAGTAATGAGCGGGAGGGCGGAATCCCACCGCTTTGCCTCGAGCAAGCCATCAGCCTGTGCGGGTCTGGCATTTACTTCTTCATCAGCTTCTTCACCATCTCCGCGACTTCCTTCGCTCCATTGGGCTCATACCCGGACTTCACATACGCCACCTTGCCATCCGGACCGATGACGACGGTGTGGGGGATGCCTTCGACACCAAAGTTCTGGCCGACGCGCTGATTGGCATCCAGGGCGACTTCGAATTTCCAGCCACGGGTTTCGAGGAAGGTTTTCACGGTCTCTTTATCCTCCGCCTGATTGATGCCGATGAATCGCACCTGGTTCGGATCAAAAGCCGCCATTGCATCGATCATCTGTGGCAGTGATTTGATGCAGGGGCCGCACCAGGTGGCCCAGAAGTCGAGCACGATGACTTTGCCCTTCTCCTTGCTCAGATCAAAATCCGCACCGGCGAGCAGCGGCAGCTTGAACGGCTTCGCATCCTGATTGAGCAGCGGTGAGCTTTGCCCGCCGGATTCGGGGAGCACGGGCTCGGGGGCGAACTTCAGCTTCCACTCACGCAGGGCCAGCATGGTGGCGCTCTCCGGTGGCGTGGTGGTGCGGATCACATAGATCTGCGGCAGCGGCACGCGGCAGCTGCCGAGCAGCGGGCTGGTGCCAAACACCGCATCTTCGGCAAATCGATCCACCTTCAAGCCAAGGCGTCCGCCGTTGTTCAGTTGCAGCCAGTGCGTGATGACGGGCGGCACGCCTGCTTTGTCCTGGGCCTCGAAAGCGGCGCTGACGGCGTCTGCTGGTTTGATCAACCACACGGCCGCCTTCACGCGGTCACGCGGCACCTGGATGTTTTCCATGCCGGAGCGGATGGCAAAATGATTGGCCGTGGCCGCCTCGATCACGCCACGCAGCAGATCACCGTTCGCAGCCAGCAGCGCGTGCCGTGGGGGATCCTCTTTGCGAAAGCGCGGCACCGTGAGCGCATTCTCCTTGGCTCGTGCATCCACCAGCGGCACTGCCACGCGCCCGGGCGCGATGCGTGCGCTGAAGGCATTGATCTTCACCGCACGCTCCCCATTCCCCCACAGGCTGAACGGCTCGATGATGATCCCGCTGCCGGAGCGCATTTTCGGTGTGAGCAGAATTTTGCGTGCGGAGACGCCTTTGAAAAAGACTTCGATGGAGTTCTCCGCGATGGCGATGCGCACAGGCATGGATTCGCTGGTGCGCAGGCGGAACTGCCGGTCCATCTGCTCATCGCTGGCTTCGAGGCCGAAGCACACCTCGCTGCCTATGTGGCCAAACAGAAGGTTCGTGCTTGGCGCAGCGGGATTGATGCCATCGCAGAACAAACGCATTCGCAGGGCGGAGAAGCCGTTGTTGACCAGAGTGAAGTTAATCTCATTCACCTGCATGAAGGCCGGATGCCCCCATGAGCCGCCGGTGTTGAAAGCGATCTCCGCCTTGCCATTGCGTTTCACCTGTTCAGCGTTGCCACGCACACGCTGCCAGCCTGGATCTTCGAAACCATCCAGATTCAAGGAGGCGCCTCCAAACTGAATCGCCTGGAGCTTGTCGGCGGGCAGGTGCTTCATCTCAGCCACGTCGGATTCCAGATCCACCCGTTTGGCGTCAATGGCCCGCAGCCTGCCGGGGACCACATCACCATCCTGAAGGTAAAACAACGCTTCACTGCGCATGCCGGCCGGCTGGTCTGCCACCGCACGGGTTATTTCCATCTCGCCGGTGCTGGCCATGGCAACGGCCTTGAGGGCGCCAACCGGCTTCCAGCGTGGCTGGGCCTCGCCGCCGGCAGCGAGCGTTCCGTGCAGCACGTTGTTTTTGATGGAGAGCGTGTCAAGCGTTGCCAGATCGATCTTCTTCTCAGCAGTTTCGAAGCCTTTGAAATCCAGGTGATGCAGCGTGGTGATCTTGAAATTCACCGGTGCCTCAGAAAAAGTGGTTTTGAACGTGGCCGTTTCATTGCGCACCTGCACCAGAGTGCCATTCACCCATTCACCATCCGTAAACCACATCTCCGTGAGCGGCGGTGCGGCTTGGAAAAACGGTGAGGCCTCGGGCGTCATCTCCACGGCAAGCACCTTGTCCCATGGCAGGCTGGCTTCGCTGCCATCCAGCACACGTACCGTCAGGGACGTGGCGTCGGCGCGCACCGCTTTCGCTTTGAGGTAGCGTCCGTCTGTCAGTTCGATGCGTGGCCGCACATGGGGGATGTCCGCAGGAAGTCCGCCATCCCATTCACGGATGCGCAGCGCCTCCAGCGTCAGATCGGGACCTTTGTTGAGAAGCGTCAGGCCGGTGGGGCTGGCTTCTTTAATTTCACCGGCGGCATTCGCCTGCGCCTGTTTCACAGCCTCTGCCCGGACCTGCACCGCGCCTTGCACCACGCCCAGCAGCGCTCCGAAAAGACCGCCGCCACCGGCTCTCGCGGCCGGTTTCTTTTCCTCAGTCTTCGCGTCTTTTGCTGGCTCCGCTGCGTCCACCGGCGGTTTGGTGGTCTGCGCCAGCTTTTTGCCATCGGCACCATAGATGGAGCACAGGCCGGTTTTACGATTCCAGAACAACGTCAGCGTCACGCGCCGCGTCTCGTCGCTGAGCTTTTGCACGCTTTCAAACACGCGGCCTTGCAGCACGACATCATCCGCCCAGGTCTCCACGATCACGCGCTCGTCATCGGATGCTTTGAGTTCGATTTTAAACTCAGGCCTCACCGTCGAACTCAGGGTAAACTGCATCTCCACCTGCTCAGGAGCTTCAAGCGGGAGCGTGGCGCGGTGGTTCCAGCCCACCTGCTGCAAAGCCGCACCGGGCACCATGCGCCAGAGCTTTTCTTTGGCGGGCACGCTGCCCTCCGATCCGGACTCAATCCAGCCGCTGCTGCTTGCCAGGGCGGGCAGTGGCATACCTTCAGCCTTCAGGCGCTGCACACTCACCACCGCTTCACGCAGCACCTGGATGCTGCCAAAGCGCGCGGATTTCACGCTCAAGGTCTTCGCGTCCATCCCGGTCACCGTGCCATACAGGCGGCTGCCGTCCGCGAGACGAATGCTGAAAGCTTCCTCCGTTTTGGCATCCGTCTTGTGCCGGTTCACCCGCTTCAGCACATCCATTCTGACTTTGAAATCTTCGCTGAACATGGGCGTGCGCCAGATCACATGACCGTCTTCGACGCCCACAAAGTGACCGCCGACCCACTCACCGTTCTGCCAGTGCAGCTCGGAAGCACGACTGCTGCTGCTCGCCAGCATCAGCCCGATGATGAAGTGTCTAGCGTTCATAGATCGGCAGGAAGCGGTAGTTCAAAGCCAGCGCCAGCAGCGACATGCCAGTCTCATACGCACCGATGCCAAAACTGCCGTCTGCAGCCTGGCTCTCGCTCAGCGCACGTGCGGTGGCCGTGTTCCATTTCTGCCAGGAGGCGTAGTCCCCCTGAAACAGCGCCTGCGCCATGTAGTAGCGGAAGTACTCCTTGTAGCTGCCTTCGTTGTGTTCCAGACGCTCGGTGATGTGCTTCAGCGTGGCCTTGAACTCCTCGCTGTCCTTGTGCTTTGAAACGGCGGCCACCAGCGTGGCGATCGCGCTGCGGTTCATCGACTCGCCAAATCCGCCAAAACCGCCGGCATAGGCCACGCTACCATCCTTGCCGGTGCTGCGCCTCATGTACTCCAGTGCGGTGTTGATGACTTCATCGGAGACTGCCATGCCGGCGTTGCGTGCGGCGAGCAGTCCCATCAGCACGGCGCCGGTCACCGAAGTGTCCGCGTCAGTTGAGTTCGGCATGTACCGCCATCCGCCCCAGCGGTTTGCCTTCTGTGCGGTGCCGGCACAGCGGATCGCCAGTTCCAGCGCCTGCCCGATCGTGCGCACCGGCTTGCCGCCCTCCCACAGCAGGGACTCGTCCACCGCGCCATAGGCCTCCGAAAGCGAGAGCATCGCAAAGCCGTGATGATACATGCTGTTCGGGAGGTAGCCGCTCGTCGCATCCTGACTGCGAATGATCGCACGCAGCGCCCGGCGGATGTTCGGTGCATAACGGCCAAAGTTCGGATCCTCCCCGCTCGCGAGAAAAGCCATGAGGCAGATGCCGTCGATGCCGGCCCCATCATGGCCGCCCTGCCAGCTTCCCGCATCGCTCTGCTTGGAGGCCAGCCACCCCAGGCCGCGCTCATACACGGTTTCGACTTCCTGCGGGATCGCGCCGCCAAAACGCAGGGCGGGATCCTGGGAAAAGGCATTGGCGGTGATCAGCAGGCAGCAGAGCATGAATGACCAAAATCCGCGCAGGCCGCGTTGGGCATCCGCGCCATAGGCGGCAGTCGGTGCAGTCGTCGTCATGAATGGTTCGTGGTTCGTCATGTGGGTTTCGTCACTGATCTATCATGAGCCCGCCGTTGAAAAGGATCTGGGGGCCGTTGGCCTGCCCCCTCTGCTTCTTGCGCTGTTCGTGATTGTTCTTGATGCCCTCCCAGTATTGCATCGCGTCGGGCAGGTCGCGTTCCTTGCACAGCTTCCACTGCTCCGGAGTGAGGATGGCCTGCATCTCTTTTTCCGCCACGCCCGCCAGCGGTACCAGGGCGTAGTAGTATTGCAAAAACCACTGGGCGGACATGTAGCGTTCGATGTCCGGCAGGTACTCGGCCAGCACCTGCTGGACGGCGCTTTCGAGTCGGGCGCTTTGATTGGATGAGAGCTTGCGGCGGCGGTCCAGTTCGGAGGTGCACATCGCCGCCATGGCCTTCAGCCGGTAGTCCTGCCGCTCATCAGCCACGTGCTTGAGTTTTTTCAGCTGGTCTTCAGTCAGGGTGGTTTGCAGCGCTGTTTTCCACAGTTCCGTGTTTTGCGGCTTGGTATCATTGCGGCTGTAGTTCGCGCGTGCGGTGCCTGCCAGCGTCTGCAGGAGGTTCTTGGGTGTCGCGGTCTGCACGCTCTGGCGCACGAAGTTCTCGGTAAACTGGCGCCAGGACTCCAGGCTCGTCTCCACGGCTCCCTTGGCCGCTGTGGTCAGCCTTGCCACGGCAGGTTCGGAAAGGGACAGCAGGCGTGAGGCTTCCTCGACCTGCGGCATCATCGCCGCCATGGTCTTGCTCCGCTCCGCGACAAACATCTTGTAAAGGTGCTGCGAGATCGCCGCCTCCATGTCCGGCGCCTCGGGGAAGGTGCCGTTCATGTCGGGCATGACGTTGCGCGATGAATTGTTGGTGGGGACGATCAATTCCTTCCAGTGTTTCAACTGCACATCGTCCAGAATGGCGCGCGCCATCTCCTCCTTCACTTTGCCCGCGTTCTGAAACAGCTGGGTGACATTGTAGCTCCAGTACTGCTGCCGGCGCTGGTCCATCAGCGGCTGCATCAGCTCGACCAGCAGTGGTTCAAACTGCGTGCGCTGCTCCTGGGAAAGCGCGAGCATCTTGTCCATTTCCGCCAGGCAGATGCGCGAGATCGCCAGGCTGTTGCGCTCCTCACGCCGCTTGTTTTCGGTCGTCATGCGTGTGCGCTCTTCTTCAGTCAGCAGCTTCTTGATCCCCTCTTTCCAGATGGGCAGCTTGATGGCCTGGAGGTCTTCGTTGATGCCAAAATACAGATTGCCGCGGATGCGTTTGCGCTCCGTGACCGAATAATTCCTTGCCTGCTGCAGCCAGCCCTTGCGCGCCTGTTTCAGCGATTCTTGAATCGCTTCCTTGGACAGCTGCTCAAGCGCCTTTTGCCGCTCCTTGTTCAAATTCAGCGCCATGACGATGCCGTCGATCTCTGCATCCATGGCGATCTCCATCTGCTGCTCCGCCTGTTGCTCGGAAGGCTTGATCATGTCGGCCACCTCGGCTTCCGCCTTGCTGCGTTCCTCCTTGTCGGACTTGTGCCATTGGGCGATCTGTTCTGCAGGCAGCACGCTGGCAGCTGCTGCCTCCCAGGCCTTGTCCCAGGCCTCGCCACGCGGACGATCAAAGCGGATGTAGAAGTAGTTGCGGCCCATCATGGTCTCACGGGCGTCGGGCGGCAGTGTTCGCAGCATGGCGGTGGCCCGTTTTCTTTCCGCATTGCTGAGCCGGTCCAGCAGGCTTTCCGCCGCCTTGCTCAAGGCCGTCGTCTGTGTGTCTGAAAGTTCGAGCTTCTTCTTCATCAGCTCAATTTTGGCCCGCAGATCTTCATTCATCGGTCCGCGTGATTCACGCACCCAGCGTTCAAGATAAGCGGAGATCTCCTTGTCCACCTTCTCTCGGGCCTTCACATCTGCTTCGTGCCACGTGGCATGCCGCGCATCGCCGAGTGTTGTTTTCAAAGCGGCCAGCCACGCGGCGTCTTCCTCCGGTGGCGTCCAGTCTTCGATGGGCTCGTTCGGGCCTGCCACCTCCGGCTTCCACATGCCGATGTGCCGGATCGCCGCCGAGTCAGAGGTGCGTGACAAATAAGTGCGCATCATTATCACAGCAAGCGGCTCCCAGGATTTCACCGTCGCCTCCACGGCTTTCTTGGCCCCCTCCTTCAGCTTGGTTTTTTCCTCCGGCGAAAGTTTGACCTCTCCGTCGATAGTTTTGACCACCTCCTCCATGTGGGCGGTGAGCTGCTTCTGTTTCTCCGGCATGCACGCTTGAACAAAGTCAGCCAGCACCTTCTCGACTGCTTCTGAAAGCGGCTTCTTCAGGTCGGCCCGCGAGGGCGCCTGCGCCTGCGTTCCACCGGAACTGGTGAGAACAACTGCCAGCAGCATCAGCTTGATCATTTCACCCCGCCTCCTGCTTCCAGTTTGTTGAAATACGCATCCAGTCCGGTCTTGAATTCTTCCGGCAGCTCACGTCCCGTCTTGCCAGTCGCCTGGCCCACCGGACGTGCGTTCACATTCGTTTCTGCATCTGAGCCCGGTCCCAGATCCGACAGCGCAGCTTCCGCGCTTTCCGCGCCAGCGCTGCCACCACCCCCGGGATTGCTGCCCCCACCACCGCCGCCTTTGCCCTGACGTTTAGCCTGCAGCAGCAGTTCGATGGCTTCCGTTTCCGCTGCGATCGCCGGCGCTCCCGTGTCAGGCTTGTCGAGAATGCCCGCCGCCTCATCCATCACATGCATCACTGCGTCGAGCAGCTTCAGCTCCTTGCCAAATTTTTCATTGCCTTGAGGCAGATGCAGGATGTCATCAAACGCACCGCGTGTGTTGGCTTGGATGCCAAACTGCTTTGAGGCCAGCACGGCAGACTTTTTGCCATGCTCTCCCTCCTTGAGGGCGGCCTTTGAATTTTCCAGCTCGCGTGTCTCGTCGCGCAGCTTCATTTCATCGCGCAGGGATTTCATCACCTTCAGCACGATCTCCGGCGGCAGGCTGTCGGCGCTGCAGCTGCTGCATGATTTGCACTCGCTCGCCGCCACCATTTCCTCCGCCCAGCGGTCCAGCGTGTCGGCCCAGAACTCAGCCCCGGCCATGCTGTTGCCGCTAAGATTCACCGCCGCTTGATCTCCCAGATAGGTGAGCATTTTCACCACCTGCGTGTCTTTCATCTGCCCGATGATGTTCTTGAAGTGCATGTCCGGCTTGCGGGCAAAGTACGCCTCCAGGTCGCTCTGGATCACGCGCACGGTTTCGCTCTGCGTCTTCTCGTGTTCAGCGATCGCCGCGGCATCCTTCACCGGCTTGCGCTCCAGACCGAAGGCGCTGAGCGTCTTCGTGTTCAAATCCTTCGCCACCACGAGCTGCTGGCGGGACGCCGCCTTGAGCCGCTTCACAAACGTGCTGGCCTCCAGGCTGGCCAGGATCGTTCCCAGCTCATCTGAGACACGTGCAAACTCGGCCAGCAGCAGCTTCTGTTCGTCGAGAGCATCCTGCATTTTCTTTTGTGCCTGGGATGCGGGCGGCTCCTGCGGCTTCTCCTCCGATTTCTCATCCTTCTTCTTGCCCGGTGCCGCAGCCATCTGCGTCGTGGGCAGTTTCATCGTGCTGGGCTTGGGCGGTGAAGGCTTGGCATTGGGGTCCGCCGGCTGCGGTTCGGCCTTGCTCATCGAGCCCTCCTTGTCGCTGATGCTTGGCATGTTGTCCTTCTTCTGCTCTTCCGTGGATGCCTTGCCAGGCTGCGATGCTTTGGGAAGATCGGGCCCGTTCGCAATCTGCGGAGCGCTGGGTTTGCTCTGGCCGGCTTTGCCTTCACCCGGCTTGCCTTCCTTCGAAGGCTGCTGGCTGGAATTCGAAGGCTGCTGGCTGGAATTCGAAGGCGGATTGGCTGCCGTGGACGGGCTCGGTTTGCCGCTCTGCGCATTCGAGCTCTGCTTCAGCAAATCCGCCACGCTGGGCATCCGTTTGGCCGCGATGTCCTGCAATGACTTCAGCATCGTCGCCCAGGATTCCAGCCGCTTCGCATCAAACTCATCATTCCGCGTGGCCTGCTCCACCAGACTGCGTCCGCTCTGGTTCAGCATGCCCAGCCGCGATGCATTGGCATTCTCCGCGCTGGCCTGCTGTGCGATCTTGCGGCGGTTCTCCGGTCGGTCCAGCTCCGCCGGTGTCAGCGCCCGCAGTTCCTTGTTGGTCGCATGCAGCTGCTGCTCGCGCTCATAGCTCTCGCGGGCCGCTTCGAGCCATTTGCCGAACTGCTCCGTCAGCCACAGCGCATGGTCAGACTTGTTCAGCACATGCAGCAGAAAGGCCGTGGAATAGGCCCGTTTCCGCTTCGGCAGGTAATCTTCGGCCCAGGCGCGGATCTCCAGCGTCTGCGGTGCCACACCGTCTCGATCGGCACAAAAGGTGGCCTTGGCTGCCAGTGTCTTCTTCTCGGGCTCGCCTGCCGCCGCGATCTTGTCGCCCTTCGTCTTGTCATCATTCACGCTGCGCCATTCAAGTCCCGTGCGCTGAATGCCAAAGTCATCCTGCACGTCCACATCAAAGACCACCACCTCGGAATCCAGCACCACCTGCTCCTGCGTCTCGCGCCGTGCGGCCAGCCGTGGTGCTTCGTCTTCGATCGCGTTGATCTTCAAAACCAGCGGCTCGCGCGGCGTCAGTCCGTCGCGGTCCTTCCACATCACATGCTTTTCCGCGTCTGCGGTGATGGGATGGAACGGCGTTGTCACCTTCGCTCCTGAAACCTTCTCCGCTTCGCCATCCATTTCCGCCGAGGCAAGCTCCCGCGATGCCGTGGCTTCAAGCGAAGCCTGCGCTCCTTTCAGCACGCTGACCGCACCACCGCGCACTTCCGTCATCGGCTCCGTCTGGTACTTCAAATACTCCGGCAGCCGCGTACGCACAGAAAGTGCGGTCAATTCCGGGCGCGTGCGCGGCAGCACGTTCACCGTCTTGCGCACATCGCCGAGTGACAGTGACAGTGCTGCATCCTCCTTCTGCGGCGGAAATGCCAGAGGATAGGCGCCTGCCTGCAATCCGCTCACCACCGCAGGCTGATCGCTGATCTGCGCCTTGGCAGAGGCAGGGGACCAGAGCGTGTCCTTGTTGAGCTGCACCTTCAGATCAAACGGCTCCGCATACGGCACCACGAGGCGGTTTGGCAGCGCCTCGATCTTCGCGAAAGTAAAGCGCTCCACATCACGCCATGGAGTGGCCCAGCGTGCTAGGGCATTCCACGCGGCATCCGGCACCAGGCTCAGCGCCGCCACGGCGAGCAGCGCCGTCACACCCGCCGCCCAGCCCCATTGGAAATGCTTCGCCTCCGGCACCGCATGCGTGAAGTCCTTGTCCTTCACCGCCTCCGCCGCCTGCTCCATCGCAGCCTGCACGAGGCGTTCGCTGCGTCCTGCGGAACCCGCTTCCACATGCGCCAGCTCCACGATGCCGAGCAGCTGATCTCCCAGTCGGGGAAAGGTCCGCTTCAGCAGCCGTGCCGCGTCCTCCAGACTGCGCTGGCGCCACACCCAGCGGTGCCACTTCAGCGGCAGGCCCAGCCCCAGCACCGCCGCACCGGCAGTCAGCAGACTGGCGCGCAGCCACACCGGCGTCTCCATCACACGATCGAGGGCGAAGACCAGAATGTAGGAAAACACAATCCCGAATGCCGCCGCCAGCAGGCCCTCGGTGAGCTTGACGATCCAGACGCGCTTGCGAAAATCCGCGAGCTTCGATTCGAGGATGACAGGCAGTGCTGTTTTCATAATAGGCGAATGTTATCCTGATGAAACGTCTCTGACGAGCATTTGATTGGGTGTTTAGAACGTCCCGGCGGCCTTTCTTCCGACCCAGAAAAGGCTCATCAGCAGCACCAGCAGCCCCGCCCACGCGGGATGCGACCAGATTTGCAGCCGCCGCTCCTGCACCGCCGGCTCAGGCATCGCGGAGATCGCGGCAAGGATCGCGGCGGGGTTGCTGGCATCGAGCACTTCGCCCTTGGTAAACCGCGAGATCTCACGCATCACATCCAGCCGCGCCGGCTGGCCGCGCTTCTCACGGCTGGTGCCTTGAATGGAAATCTTCGTCTCCAGCGAAGAACCGGCCTCCGCGCAACTCAGCTGCACCACGTGCTCGCCGGGTTCCACCGGACTGAAGACGCCGTTGAACAGACCCCAGGCTTCTTCACCGGCAGGCATGAGGCGCACGCTGCTCACCTTGCCGCTGGGCGCGGCGATCTGCGCGATCACCGCCCCTTCGCGCAGCGGCTCCCCGGTGAGGCTCATGACGTTCGCGTTCAGGGTCAGCACATCCCCGGTGCGCGGGCGGTCAGGCGAGTAAAACAGGCGCATCTTGTCGCCGCTGCTCATGTTGCGCTGGTAGGCCATCCAGCGCACCACCTGGCCCCAGAAGCGGTAGTGGTACTTGTCCTCCACGCCCTTGCGCCAGCGCCAGGCACCATCCGTCCCCATGAACAGAATTTTGCCCGCGCCATAGGTCTTCGTTACGATCAGCGGCACACGGCCAAACTGATTGGACTCGGTGCCATGCGTTGCCAGCACCTCGCTGCCCGCCTTCGCACGCAGGGCAGGGGCATACCATTGAAAGCCTGGCAGATTGCTCCACACCCGGGCGCTGGCCTCATCGCTGTCTTCCAGCTTGGTCAAAAGACTGCGCGTGCCTGCTTCAGTGAGGGCAAACTTGCCCGGTGACGACGAGCCCCAGCCGCGTGGCTGCGCGGCGTCCCAGATCACCGGCAGGAGATCCGCCAGCGGTGTGTCCTGCAGCGTCGCTTGAAAGCCATGGAAGCCCGGCATGAAGACGAGTCCGCCTGCCTGATCACGCACGAGCTTCTGCAGTGAAATGCATTGGGCTGCGCTGAGCTGGCCTTTTGCCAGACCCACATCGCCCAGAAACACGACATCGTATTTCGTCAGCTCTTCATCTTTCGGGAACGCCTTCAAATAACCGCGGCCATCCCCCACTTTGCCCAGCCCCGGATGTAGCAGCAGACAGCTCACGTCCACGCCCGGATCACGCTCCAGCGCATTGCGCAGGTACCGGTACTCCCAGCGCGGGAAGGATTCGATCACCAGCACACGGAGTTGCTCCTTGCGGATCGAAAGCGGCGCCTCCTGCGAGTTGTTTTCAGGATAGCGCTCGCTCGGGATCTTCGGGATCGTCAGCGTCAGCTTCACCTCGCCGGGTTTGTCCGGCTTCCAGCCGATGACGTCCCGATACCGGCTCATGGCGGGCAGCGTCACCTCTTTGGTGATGATCTCGCCGCTGGAGGACTTCATCTCCAGCATCACGACTTCATCACGCGGCAGCGAACTCTCGATGGTGAACGGAATGCGCAGCGGCTTGCCCGCCACCGCAAAAGTCGGCACATCAAAGCTGCTCAGCTCGACATCCGGCAGCCGCGTCTCCGCGCCGGTGGGCACCGCAAATACCGGCACCTCCCGCATGCGCAGCCGCGTGGTGGCCTGGGAAGGCGCGGCCCCGGTGTTCCAGTCACCATCGCTGATCAGCACCACCGCCTTGAGGTTCGGCTGCTTCTCCAGCACACCGGCCAGCGCCGCATGAATGTCCGTCCCTTCTGTTGGGGGAGTCTGTGCGGATGAAAACGGCTCGATCACCACATCCATGCGCTGCTTCAGCGGCTCCCACAGCTTCGCCTCGATCAATGGCTTGGCGATCTCTTCACGCGACTTCGGTTCCGCATTCGGCTGCGCCTTGTCGATCACATCCTTGGTCGTCATGCTGCCCGACACATCGTGCAGCACCGCCAGCGTGGGCTTCGTCTCCGGCTTGAAAGTCTCCAGCCACTCCGGCTGCAGCAGCGTGATCGCAATGCCGATGGCGATGACAAAACGCAGCAGCTCCAGCCACCCCACGACCTTCCGATAACCGCTGCGCTGCCACGCCATGAACGCAAGCCCCCCCATCGCCACAACAAACGCCACACCCACACCGAAAGCGACCGGCGTGGGATTGAAGACGAGCTGTGCAGAGGTGGGCGTCATCGAGCGGGAGAGGGTTGTGGGTCGCGCTTGGCCGGCATGCAAAGCAGGGCCTCGCCCAGGAGCGCGAGCGCCATCACGAACAAGAACGTGCGCCAAATTTCACTGGCCAGGCTCGCATCATTTTCGACCTGGTCTTCGATGACGTGATAATCTAGACCAGCGAAGAGCTCCGCGAGAGCCGCCTTGCCCAAAGCTTCGGGATGATCCTCCCGCAGCGGTCGATTCAGCGCGACGAGCTTGTCACCTTTTTCGACAACACCGGCGCGCAGCGGCTGTTCAGAACTCAGCACCGTCTGGCCCTGACGTTTCCACGCACTCAAGTCTCCGCTGCCTAGAGCAGCAGCACCAGCCTCGCGCTGTTGCGCCTTCCCGAGGCTGCGTGCGCCTTCATTCAGCGCGCGGTGCAGCATGGCAAACATCACCACCCCATCACGCGCCAGACTGGAGGAGCCGGAACCGGGCAGCGTGCCAAGAAACCACGCATTCCCATCTCCGGGAATGTCGGCACGCATGAGCAGCGGCTGATTGCCCGTGAGTCGGGCCAGCGGCGTGCCTTCACCAAGGATCTCGCAGCGGCGGCTCACTTCCACATCACCCACCGGCAGCGCCGTGCCGCTGCGGGTGTTCGCCAGCAGTCCCGCATCATTCCGCCACCATTCGACGCTGGCCGGCTTGCTCTCGCTGCTCCACGCGCCCCAATGCAAACCGCCGAAGGCCTCCGCATTGGCCGACTCAGTGGGCAGAAAAAGAATGCTGCGACCCGAGTTCAGATGATTCATGAGCTGTTTGCCGATCAAGTCATCCGCCTTCGGCAGTGCCGCATGCCAGACAATGAGCGCCACCTCCTCCCAGGCAATCTCCGCCGCACGCGCCGGAGACAGCACCGTGGCGGCATACTTGCGCGTCGGATCAGCCGCAGCTTCCAGCGCCGCCTGCAGCGGTCCCGCCTCGGCTTCATCATCACTGACGATCACCGACTGCAGCACCGCCGGTTCATCAAACACGAAATGGTACACATTGTCAGCCGGCGAGGCATCGGCGGGCAGTTCCACCCGGCCCGCGCCACGTTTCGTCGTTTTGTCGATGGGGATGGCGTGGCCCTGCAGCACCAGCTGCGAGTCCTTCATCTCCACCTTGATCGTGCTGCTCACATCATTGATCACAAACCGCAGCGGCAGCTCCATCGGTTCACGTGAGGCCGCATCTCGCGTCACGCGCAGATCCAGCAGCAGTTCGGCCTTGCCCGCCGTCTCATTGCGCACCACACGTTGCACCGAGACCGCCAGATTTTGCGCCGCCGGCTGCGCATAGCTCAGCAGATGCAGCCGCAGGCCCTTCAGCGTGGCGAAGGCGCTGCGCAGCGCCTGCCAGCGTCCGCTGCCCGCATCCCAGTCGCTCTGCCGCAGATCACTCAGCACCCACACATCCGTTCGCCCCGTTTGATTCGTGGTGATGTAATCCAGCGCGCCCTGCAGCAGCGCGGGCACATCCGCCGTCGTGTCCGTGGCTCCGGTAAGCGGCAGATCGATCAGCGACTCCGGCTTCTCCAGCAACTGCGGCTGCAGGTGCGCGTTCTCGATCAGCACCAGCTTCGAGCGCACACCCACCGTGTCACGTAAAGCCTGCGCCAGCTTCGCGATCCCCGCCGCCCGCTTGCTCGTGCCAGTGGCCAGATTCTGCTGCTCCATGCTCGCCGAGCGGTCCAGCAGCACGATCACCGTGTCCGGTACACCCCCCGTGAGGCCGAGCAATCCGCCCGCCATCGGCCGCGTGATCACAAACAAAATCGCCGCCACCGCCAGCACCCGAAACGCCAGGATCAAAATTTGCCGCAGCCTCGACAGCCCCTTGTTCATCCGCTGCGCCATCTGCAAAAACATCATCGCCGCCCACTTCACCTGCCGCCGCCGATACAGATGAATCAAATGAATGATCACCGGCAGCGCCGCGAGCGGCAGGGCAAAGAGAAGCGCTGGAGCGAGGAAGGTCATAGTCCGCCTTGATCGGTGAAGTCCTTGGCTGCGAGTTCACGGGCCGTTTGAGGTGCTTTCCAGACGCGGTAAACAAGAAAGGCGATCAGCAACAGAAGGCCGCTGTCATACAACCAGCCACGATGGAAAATGTTGTCGGCTAGCTGATCACAGATGATTGTGAATGTCATGGGGATGAATAAGGCAATCAACACCTCGCCAGAATCATCACACAAATGCCTGCGCCTGTGACGAATCCAGACGTACCAAATGAGGCAAAGAAGTGACAAAACAGCTCCTCCGAGCCAGGAAATCTCCTTCAGATGGCTCAATTTCAGGGAATAGGCAGTCTGAAATCTTAACGCCGTCATGACGATCAGCAGAGTAGACGTCACAAATTCTCCGGGCCGCATGAAACTGTAGTGCGGCTGACGTCTGAAGGTGGAAGGCGCTCTGCGTTCGCTCATCACCGTCCCCCCTTCTTCTCAACGCGCGCCAGCAGAAACTTCGCGAGCACATCATCATACTTCTCGTGCAGCTTCACGCGCTGGTAGTCCATCCCAGTGGTTCGTACAAGTTCGTCCATCTCGTGCAGGTACTGCCGCACTGCTTCGCGGTAGTTCCGGGCGATGAGGCTCGGATCAGCCAGAACGGCTTCGCCACCTTCCATGTCGATGAACCGCGCCGGGCGGTCGAAATCGAAGTCGAGCTCACGCTGGTCGAGCAGATGGAACACCGCGACGTCGTGCTTGCGAAAGCGCAGATGCTGGATGGCAGACTTCAGTTCCACCGGCGGCACGAAGAGGTCCGAAAAAATCACCACAAGCGCCCTCTGGCGGATCTTTTCAGCGGCATCATGCAGCGCCGTCAAAAGCGTCGTGCCGCCGACGGGCTGAATGCCCGCCATCTGATCAAGCACCAGCCCCAGATGCGAAGCACCGCGCTTGGCCGGAATCTCCACCGCCTTCTCCGCGAGACTCCACAGCCCCACCGCATCGCCCTGCTGCGCCGCGATGTAGCCCAGCGTGCCGGCGAGCTTGCGCGCATAGTCAAAGCGTGTGCTGCCTGCCGGGCCGTAGTTCATGCTGCCGCTGGTGTCCATCAGCAGGCAGAGACGCAGGTTCGTGTCAGCCTCAAATTCCTTGATGTAAAAGCGGTCACTTCGCCCCCACGTGCGCCAGTCGAGTCGTCGTGTGTCGTCCCCTGGGACGTACTTCCGATATTGAGCAAATTCCAGCGACGAGCCACGCACCGGACTGCGGTGCTTGCCAGACACACCGCCAAGCATCGCGTGGCGCGCGTTGAGCGGCAGCGCCATCAGTCGCGAGAGGACCGCTGGGTCAAGAAAGGAGCGAGTATCAGATGCCATACGTCTCGAATGTGAATCCTCCTCTTCCTCCTACTCTTCCTCCTCCTCCCGGAAGGATTGGGATCGGGGCGCAGTCTTCCTTCGCATCCCGTTTGTTGGAGCATTGCGTGGCGCCGATTTGACCGTGGTGCTTTCAAAGCGGGTGATGAGTGCACTCAATATCGAGACCACACTCAACAGCATGTCTTTCCCTTCCAGAATTCTCTCACTCTTACAGGCTCGCTTCGCGACGATCGCGTCCAGACACGCAGCACACTCAGTAGCGGAACCGCGAGCGTCGTCGAAAAACCGCACACGCTGTTGGGTGGCGCGGCGACCGTTGCCTTCCGCCGTGTTCAAGAGTGCGGAAAGACTGGCGCGATCGAGCTGATCAATGACCTCCGCAAGGCGTGGGGTCTTCGCTGCTTGAATCTCCGCAAACAAATCAGTGAGCCAGCCGATGAATTCGAGTTCAAGTTGATAAACTTGAAGCTTTTCATGATCGAACTGGCGGGTATCGGGCATTGGAGTGGGGGGGAGTGGAAATTGATGAAGGCCAGAAAGGGAGGAAGAGTATGAGTAAGAGGAAGAGGAGGATTGGGTGCTCACCCAGCCTTCGCCAGTTCCTCCACCAGCCTCTTCGCCACATCCCGGCTGCTCACCCCGTCGCTCTCCGCCGTAAACGTCGTCATCACACGGTGCCGCAGCACCGGCTCCGCCACCTCCATGATGTCCTCCATCCTCACCATGTAGCTGCCGTACAAAGCCGCCCGCGCCTTGGCACCCAGGATCAAATACTGCACAGCACGCGGCCCCGCCCCCCAGCTCACCAGCGGCTTCAGCCACGCGGGTGCTTCACTGCTGGCAGGCCGCGTCTTGCGCACAAGATCAACGGCAAACTCATAGATGTGATCCGGCACCGGCACACGTCGGACGAGTTCCTGAAACGCAATGACCTTCGGGCCGTGGAGAATGTGTTCGAGTTTCGGTAGGCTCGCACCCGTCGTGCTGCGCGCGATCGCGATCTCCTCATCGCGGCTCGGATAATCCACACCGATCATGAACATGAAACGGTCGAGCTGCGCTTCCGGCAGCGGATACGTGCCCTCCTGCTCGATGGGATTCTGCGTGGCGAGCACGAAGAACGGCGAGTCGAGCGTATAGGTGCGTCCTGCTACGGTGACTTTGTGCTCCTGCATCGCCTCCAGCATCGCCGCCTGCGTCTTGGCAGGCGCGCGGTTGATTTCATCGGCCAGCACGATGTTGGCAAACACCGGCCCCTTGGCGAATTCAAAGGCGCGTTTGCCGCCGGGAAGCTCCTGCAAAATATCCGTGCCGGTGAT
This sequence comes from Prosthecobacter sp., assembly GCF_044222345.1. Classification (GTDB taxonomy): domain Bacteria; phylum Verrucomicrobiota; class Verrucomicrobiia; order Verrucomicrobiales; family Verrucomicrobiaceae; genus Prosthecobacter. The sequence continues at coordinate 29,526 of NZ_JBGANL010000002.1, read as the reverse complement.
GTCCATCGGCATCAGGTCAGGCGTGAACTGAATGCGGCTGAAACTGAGCGACATCGTCTCCGCCAGCCGCGAGATCAGCAGCGTCTTGGCCAGACCCGGCACCCCCATGAGCAGCGCATGCCCCCGCGCAAAGAGGCAGATGGCAAGCTGCTCGACCACCTTCTCCTGGCCGACGATGATCTTCTTCAGCTCGTCGCAGAGCTGGACGTAAACTTTTCGAAGCTCGTCAATGGCGGCGACGTCGTCTTGCGGGAGCGGAGAGTTGGACATGGTGATTTTTTAGGAGTGCTGCTACATGCCACCAGAAAACGGGCGTTCTGACAAGGGCGGCTTGTGTAAATAAACTGTCAACGCCGCCGAAACTTGGAGTTTGTTTATCTGAGCAGCGTCTGCACGTGATGCGTCACGGCGCTGGCCAGGCCCGGGATGTTGTAGCCGCCTTCGAGAATGGAGACAAGGCGGCTCTGACAGTGGGTGCGGGCGGACTCCATCAGGAGCTTCGTCAAAGCGACGAAATCATCATCCGTCAGCCGGAACTGCCCCAGGGGATCGTCGATGCGGGAGTCAAAACCGGCCGAGATGAGGATCAGATCCGGTTTAAACTTGTCGAGGGCAGGCAGCACGCGGTCAGTAAAGGCCGCGCCGATCATGCTCATGCCCGTGCGTGCGGGGAAGGGGAGATTCAGCGTGGTTCCCAGCCCTTTGCCCCTGCCAGTCTCATTGGCATGTCCTGTAAAAGGGTAGAGCGGGCTCTGATGCGTGCTGCAAAACAGCACGCTGCCGTCTTCATAAAAGATGTCCTGCGTGCCGTTCCCGTGATGCACATCCCAGTCCACGATGGCGACTTTTCCCGCGCCATGCTTCTGCTGCGCATGACGTGCCGCGATGGCGATGTTGTTGAACAGGCAGAAGCCCATGCCCTGGGCAGGTCGTGCGTGGTGTCCGGGCGGTCGCACGGCACAGAAGGCGTTTTGGGCCTTTCCAGCAAAGACAGCATCTACGGCGTTCAAAACACCACCCACAGCCTGCACCGCCACCTCATAGGAACGTGCGCAGATGGCGGTGTCGCCTGTGCTGAGATCATCACGGCCGGATTCGACATCCTTTTTGGCCGTGGCGATGTACCCGCGATCATGACACAGGGCGAGCTCATCCAGCGTTGCCGCACGCGGTGCAATGACCTGCGTTTTTCCCACAAGACCTGCATCCGTCAGCGCCTGCGTGATCGCCACAAGGCGCTTCACGCTCTCCGGATGCCCCGGACCCGGGTCATGCTGCTGGTAGATGGGATCAAGAAGCAGAGCCGTCATGCAGAGTTTACGCTGGTTGACTGTTGTTTACGATCGCTGGCCATGGCTTGGCCAACAACCGCAAACTACCGTAAACGATCACAAGCTACTGCAAACTTCTGCTATCAGCGTTTGCCGAAGAATTCCGCCAGCTTCTGCAGGTCCTTGCCTTCAGCCGGCTTCATGGCGCTGGCGATGGCTTCTTCCTGAATGGCAATGAGCTCCTTGATGCCCTTGCGGCCGTATTGCAGCATGGAATGCAGCTGCGCTTCGGTGAAGGTGGCCTCTTCGCCGCTGCCCTGGATCTCGACGAACTCGGCGTCTTCGGTAAGGACAATGTTGCTGTCCACATCGGCGGCGGCATCTTCCTTGTAGCAGAGGTCGAGCAGCGTTTCGCCATTGACGATGCCCACGCTCACTGCCGCGATCTTCTTCTTGAGCGGCTGGCGGGTGATCTTGCCTTTTTCCAGCAAGCGGTTGAAGGCGATTGCCACAGCGATGCAGGCTCCTGTGATCGCGGCCGTGCGGGTGCCACCGTCAGCCTGCAGCACGTCACAGTCCACACAGAGAGTGCGCTGGCCGAGCTTTTCCAGATCAACAACGGCACGCAGACTGCGGCCGATCAGGCGCTGGATTTCGGTGCTGCGGCCATCAGGCCTTCCACGTGAGCTTTCGCGGTCTTTACGCTCCAGCGTGGAGTAGGGGAGCATGGAGTACTCGGCGGTCAGCCAGCCTCCTTTGACGTTTTGCACCTTCATCCAGCGCGGCACCTCTTCATTGATGCAGGCGGTGCAGATGACACGGGTGTTGCCAAAGGCGATCAGGACGGAGCCCGCAGCGTGCGGGGCGACGTCGAGGACATATTCGATTTTGCGGAGTTGGTCTGGGGTGCGGCCGTCAGTTCTGGACATGGTGCTGCTTAGCACGAAGCAGGGGTGCGCCAAAGCCTTTTTAAGGTTGTCATGAGCTGATTGAACAAACGCCGAAGACCCTCGTCCAAAGCTTTAACTTAACTGGCATTCGTTATGCTAAAGATAGATGACAGTTCAAACTTAATCTCCATGACGCGCTTCCCTCGCCCCGGCTGTTGGTTCCGTTTTACCCCCACGGATTGGAATTTCATTCGAGACACCCTGGCGCTGACCGAGCGCGGCAAGGAAGGCTTCACCGCCATGCTGGAAGATCCGGACGCCGTGCCGATCATCCTCGACAACGACAAGCTCTTCGATGCCGCCATCCTTTCCCGCAAGGCCGCCATGCTCTCGCCGGAGCTCTTCTTCTTCATCGTGGTGCGCCATTCCCTGAAGGAGTTTGGCATCAAGGAGATCGCCGTGGCAGACTACATGGCCGTCGTGTGCGCGGACTTCGGCTGCTCGCCCACGAAGGGGCCGGAGGACATCAATCACAGCATCGACAGCCTCTACAGCGTGGACTATCTGGAAGCCATCGAGAACGCCAGCCGCCATCACAAGTTCTTCCTGCACGTGCAGTGCGCAAACCAGTTTCTCGTCCTCACCTGCCTGTATCCAGACTTCCTGCATCGCCGTGCCGCACGGCGTGGCGCACCAGATGTGGACTACTATGAGCAGGTGGTGGTAAGCCACCTCGATGCCGCCCGCAAGCACGTGCTGGCGGACGAGTTTGCCATGGAGGAAACCTTTGAAAAAGTGGCGCAGTGCTTCCCGCCTGCACGCCGGGCCATGAACCACACCGTTCGCGAGTATCTGAGCCTGGGGCAGTGAGTGTGGTTCATTGGAACCCTCCCATGGGTTTTCAGACCTGCCCGGCGCATGGCATTTTCATGCGCCGATCATGACCCACAAGCGCATCAGCCGCCACCCAGCGCATAACCCACGCCTCGCACCGTGCGGATGAGCTTTTTGTCATGGTCCTTGTCGATCTTGGCGCGCAGGCGCTGGATGTACACCTCCACCAGATTGGTCTCCGGGTCCATGTTGTAGCCCCACACATGCTCATAGATCTGCATGCGGCCAAACACGCGTCCCGGGCTGCGCATCAGGTGCTCCAGCAGTTCAAACTCGCGCGTGCTCAGCTCAATGTCTGCGCCGCCGCGGCTGACTTTGCGCTCAAGCAGATTGATGCACAGATCATCCACCCGCAGCAGATGGCTGGAATCCCCCGCCTTGCGCCGCACCACGGTGTGCAGGCGCGCGGCCAGTTCCTCCACGAAGAACGGCTTCGTCATGTAATCATCCGCACCAAGATTCAAACCTTCGATTTTTTCCGGCAGCGTGGACCGCGCCGTCAGCAGGATGACCGGCACGTTGTTGCGCTTTTCCCGCAGGCCGCGCAGGATGCTCAGGCCGTCGCGCCCCGGCACCATGATGTCCAGCACCAGCGCGTCGTACGGCACCGTCGTGGCCATTTCCCACGCCTCATCACCATCGCTGATGGCGTCCACCTGAATGCCCTGCTCCTCCAGCCCCTTCTTGGCAAAGGAAAGCAGTTTGGCCTGGTCTTCGACGAGGAGAATACGCATGCGCCGGACGATGCGGTGAGTTGCCCGCTTGTCCACAGCCACCTGCGGAAATGACGGGCGGCTAAGTCCGGATGCCAGATGAAGGCCGCAGACCGGTTGCCAAAAGGGCTGGCCGGGTTGCGGCAACGAATGAAGATTGCTTCAATTCGGTGTGTTTTGTCATTCGGATTGAGTCATTCGTCGTTTTTTCTGTTATTAATCCCCCATGAAGCCTCTGCTGGCATTTCTGCATTTTTTCACGTTTGCATCTGCGGCAGAAACTCTGCCAGCACACAACATTCAGGCCGCGTCGGCGTATTCCGCTGCGCACGGCGGCCATGCGCTGCTGATCAAGCAGAACGGCAAAATCCTGCACGAATCCTACACCAACGGCCACACGAAATCTGAGCCCCACCGCATCTACAGCGGCACCAAGGCATTCTGGGGCCTCACCGCCTTCGCGGCGGAGAAGGACGGGCTCTTTTCCATGGATGAGCACGTGGCCGACACCATCACCGAATGGCAGAAGGATCCGCGCAAAAAAAACATCACCGTGCGCCAGTTGCTGGATTTCAGCCACGGCCTGGAGCCGATGTTTGGACTGCACGAAAACTCGTTCAAAGACCGCACTGCCGCCGCGCTGAAGGCTGGGGCGGTGGCGGCACCGGGCAGGTCGTTCATCTACGGCCCCGCCGCGCTGCAGGTCTTTCATGAACTGCTCGCCCGCAAGCTGCAGCGGCAGACCCCCACGCGCTACCTGGAGCGCAAGGTGCTCGGCCCTCTCGGCCTCGGCTCGCAACGCTACCTGCCGGACCAGCATGGCGCCCCGCTGCTCGCCGCCGGTTTCATGCAGACCGCCCGCCAGTGGTCAGAGCTCGGCACCTGGATGCTCAAGCACGAAGACATCCTCATGAAGCTCCAGGGCAGCAGCGCCAACGCCGCTTTTGCCTTCGGCTTCTGGAACAACCACGCCGCTGCCAGCAAAGCCGCCCGTCAGGTGGATGCCGAAGCCATGCTCGACAAAAAATGGCAGCAGCAGTCCTGGCGCAACGCCTGCCTCTCCCGCTCCGCCCCCGCCGATCTCATCGCCTGCATAGGCTCCTACGGCCAGCGGCTCTACATCGTTCCATCCATGAAACTCGTCATCGTGCGCCTCGCGAAGGATTCGAAACCAAATGATGCACAGATGCTGAGGCTGTTATTTGCTCCGAAAAGTTGAACGCCTCATTGCGCCACGGGCAAGGCTTTCGGTACCGGGGCTGAAGGCGGTGCAGTGAGGGCTCCAGGGGCTGCGGCCGGTTTCTCCTCCACCACCGGAATCGCCTTCCGCACCATCATCCTGGATACCCCATAGATGAGCGTGCTCTGCTTGGGCCGCCACTGGTAGCCGATGCCGAAGGGGATCGCGGGGACTTCGGTGCTGCGATAGTATTCGGCCAGATCGGGCTGGTAGTGCTGCTTGAAAAGGGGGATCGGACCCGGATACCAGCCGTAGGCTTTGACGTCCCAGGATTCACGCGGAAAGTCCTTCCACATGATGCCGGAATCGTCCTGCGTCATGGTGTGGCAGTGGGAGAGGAGATAGTCGCGGATGGTGTGAAACTCATCCATGTGCATGAGGTAGGAGGCGGACTTCGTGAAACCGTTCATCGCCCCGAGCCCGTCACAAAAGCGCAGGAAAGAGGCGTCCTGCTTGAGCGCCCAGCTCGCGATGTTCGTGGAGAAGTAATAGAGCGTCTGCTGTTTGCCCTGCGCACCGAGGAAGGTGATGCGTGCCCCGGAGGTTTTGGTTTGCTTGTCAGTCACGATTTTACCTGCCGCATCCAGCCAGATGTTTTCCACCTTTTGAATGTGGCAGCCACAGCGCGCCAGGAAGACGTACAGCACCGGCAGCGTGCCGGTCAGCTTGGTCGCCTGCAGATCCTTCTTCATGTCCGCTGTGATGAAGAAGCTGAAGCTCAGCGAGGCATTGAGCGTGTTGCGCAGATTGCGCAGTGACGAGCCCAGCTCCCCCTCGCTGAGTTTCGTCACATCCGGTGGCAGCCCCACGGGTTCCACTGCCGCCAGCACATAGGTGGAGGCATTCGGGAAAAACGTGTACGCATGCAGAAAATCAGGACCGCTGAAAACATAGAGCAGCGGCGAGGTATCGCTGACAGCCTCCGGCAGGCCCAGAGGCGCCCACGCACGGATCGGTCCGAGCTGCCTCTCCTCCGCATCCGCCCAGGTCGCGTCGAGTTCTTTCGCATGGGAGTTGAACTCGCCTCGCTGCGCCAGTCCGGCCAGCGATGAGCCTTCCTGCGGCATGCCTGCGAGGAAGCGCGCCTGCTCATTGGGCGTGGGTGGCTCCGCGAAGGCAGTTTGAGCCAGAACTAGCAGTAGAACGATGGTTTTCTTCATGGAGTGCGTGGAGTACGCGGCGAGATGAAATAAATGATCCAACCCAGCAAAATTAACACCATGCCGGCCAGTGTTTCATAAGGATGTTTCTTCGCCACGAACACCATCATCCACAGGCTGATGCCGAGAAACAGGATCGGCGTCACCGGGTACCCCCAGCACCGATAAGGGCGCGGCAGATCCGGCTGACGAATGCGCAGCACGATCAATCCCACCACCGTCGCAAACGAGCCGAGCTGAATGCTGAACTGCACGCAGGTGAGCACGGTTTCAAAACTCGCGGTCAGCAGCAGTGTCACGACGATCGACAGCTGCACAAACAACCCTGCCACCGGCACGCCGCGCTCATCGCTCACCGCCAGCGGCGCGAGAATCCGCAGATCCTGCCCCATCGTCTTCATCACCCGCGGCCCCACCCACGTCATCGCGCTGATGCTCGATACAAGGCCCAGGCAGATCAGCCCAGACATGATCTTTCCACCGGTCTCGCCAAAAATATGCACCGCCGCGATGTGGCCCACATCCAGCTTGCCATCCAGCTCGCTCATCGGTGCCACATGCAGAAACACCGCATTGAGCGCGAGGTACAACCCCGCGACAAGCAGCGTGCCCAGCGCGATCGCCAGCGGCACGTTCTTCTGCGGGTCGCGTATGTCTCCGACAATGTAAGTCGCGGCATTCCAGCCGGCGTAGGCATACATCACATACACCAGGCTCACCGCAAAAGGCGTGCTGCCCATCAAACCCAGATCACCGGACACGGGCAGAAAGTGTACCGGCTGCGCTTTGCCGAACCAGAATCCCGCTCCAATGAAGACGAGGATCAGCGTGACCTTCAGCCAGGTGGCCGTGTTTTGAAACTTCGCCGCCATGTGGATGCCTCCCACGTGAATCAAAGTCACGATCCACACCATGACGAGGGACCACGTTGTCGCGGGTGCATGAGGAAAGATGCCGGAGAAGTATTTGCCAAAGGCCATGGCCGCCAGCGCGATCGGGGCGGCAAAGCCCACCGTCACTGAAAGCCACCCGGAAAGAAACCCGACGGCAGGATGAAAAATCTTCGAGAGAAAGTGGTATTCGCCACCAGACCGTGGCAGTGCCGCCGCCAGCTCTCCATAGCACACGGCGCCGCAGAAGGCGCACACACCACCGACGACCCACAGCATCAGCAGCACAAAACCAGAGGGCAGGGAGCCCACCTGAAATCCCAGCGACGTGAAGACCCCGGTGCCGATCATGTTGGCCACCACCACCGCCGTGGCTGTGATCAGCGAAATGCCCTGCGTGCGTGTGGTGCTCATAGGGGGCGATGGCTACGCTCACCATGCGATGACGTCAACTCACCCTTCTGGCTGAAGCTGGGATTCAGGAGATCCGCGCCACTTAGGGTTGCCTTTTGCATGTTTGGGACGTATGATGTTCTTGTGAAGCCGAACTCACGCCATCCAATCTCTTTCGCCATCCTGGCTGAAAGCAGTGTGATCCATCCGCTTTGCCACCGACTGGCGGCAAGCCGAGTTTAAGCGGGCAGCCCCTGGTTTGGGATTGCCCGCGCACCCAGCAGGTACCAGAGCCTGCGTCATTCATCTCCAGCCCGCGTCTGCATGACGTGCAGGCTTCACTCTGGTCATCACTCCGGTGCATGCATCACGGTGTCTGGCACACCCACGATGTCGTGTGCTGCCTGTCTGCGCGCACATGCGTCAGCCGGGCGTTTCCCCAGCTCTGACACATCTCAAACACTCTTTTTTATGAAACTATTGGAACGACTTATCGACCAGGATGACAAACCCGTGCGCGTTGGCAGCGCCCTTCGCTATGAGCGGCCCACATGGCTGGTCACCTGTGTGTTCAATCGCCAGGAAATCTTCGGCAAGGTTTCCACCGAGGCCAGTTATGAAGTGGCGGCCCGGACCGAGGAAGAGGCACGGAAGTCTGTGCGCTCCTTCGTGCTTCGGACGCATCCCGAAAGCTCCATCGAGTCCCTTCAGGCCACCCGGCAATGACGGTCTGACACCGCACATCTAAAGCCGCATTCATCGTTGGAAAGGCTCCTGCCACTCTGGGCAGGAGCCGCTTCCGCCTGCCTTCGTCGCAGGCATTTCCCCATCCATGCTTTCCCCTTTTTTCTCTTCATGAACACTCTTTCGATTCATCACTATGATCACGTCACCCTGCGTCCTCTCAATGAGCTGGCGACGCTGCATGAGTTCGACATCACCATCCAGGTGGTGCCCGGATACGAGGCCGATGCTGACAGCGGCCGCATCTCGGAGGACGCCCCTCTCGGCAGGGCGGTCTTGCGCCGTACCGCAGGTGAAAAAATCGACATTCAAGTTCAGGGCCGCAATCTGGCGATGCTCATCCTCGCCGTTGAAAAACAGCACGCGTTGTCCGCCGAACCGGTCAGTGGATAATCCGCTTCCAAAGCAGGGCTTGCAGGGCGCGAAAAAAGGAATTCATTTTCCTCATGAAAACGACATCCTCAAAATTATTCAGGGGGGTGATGTTGATCGCCGCCCTGCTCGTCCCCGCCACCACATGGTGGGTGAGTTTGCGCTACTACCAGGCGCACAGGCAGGTGGCGGGCGCTCTCGCCGCAGAAAAAAATGCGCAGCAGCAGTTTGTTGGCTCAAAATCACAGCGCGAAACGCCCTCCAGGCGGCTGGATTCCAGTTCCGTCGAATTTGCTCCTGTGCAAGTCCTGCGCACCTCTTGGAATGGTCAGACCGATCCGGACAGCGTCTGGCATGATCAGCATCGTCGGGCAAACCTCATGCTGGTGAGGCATGGCCTGCCTGCGCTGGACGTGTCACGCCCCCTGCCTGACAGCCCCGCCGTGACCAAACCTCTTCGGATCGACGGCCAAAAATAAACGCAAATTCATCTTGGCCCCTGCCGTGGCGTTAACCCCCCGGGTTTCTATGGGGTGTGATCCAATCACACCCTGCCATGAAACTCGCGTCACCACCCACCCTCATTCGCTACAGCGGCCAGCCGCATGCCCTGGAGCCTTCCATGGTCGCGGCACCCGTTGTCACCGCATACGCCGAACCGGCTTCCTTCCATTTCCACACCGTCACCTGGCAGGCTGACGGTTTTGGTTTTGACGCCACCAGCGGCGAGTTTTTTACCGCCAGTCCGACGGCGCTCATTGTCATGCAGGCGCTGAGCGAGGGCATGGCGCGCCCGCAGATCCTGGAGCGTCTCACCACGCGTTTCGATGTCGCCCGCAGCACGGCGGAGCGTGATCTGGAGTCCTTCCTCGCGGAGCTCGCCCACATCGGCCTGACCCCGGAATCGAACTGAGTTCCACCCCACCACGCATCGTCCTCCCATGAATGCTTCCCCCGTCATCGCCGTCACCGGGCTTCATCGCGGTGAAAATCCCCAGCCCGGTTCCGCCGTCATTCGCAGCCTGCGCCGCGTTTACCCGGAGCTGCGCATCATCGGCCTTGTGTACGATTCACTCGAGAGCGGTCTCTTCAGCGAAGAGGACGCCCCAGACGCCGCCTTCACCATGTCCTACCCCGGTGCGGGCGAAGAGGCCTTCTGGCAGCGGCTTGATGCGGTCCGTGAGATCGAACGCTTCGATGTTTTAATTCCCTGCCTCGACGCAGAGATGGGTCCGCTGGTCGAGGCCCCCGAAAAACTTCGCGAGCGCGGTATCCGCGTCTGCCTGCCGTCCGCCGCGAGTTTCAAATGCCGCGACAAATCCAAGCTGGCCGAGCTCTGCGAGCGGACACACTGCCGCACACCGCAGACCATCGCCGTGAGTGATGTGAACTCGCTCCATCAGGCTGCGGCCTCACTCGGCGGCAATGTCTTCGTCAAAGGCCGTTTCTATGAAGCGCGGCACGCCATCACGCCTGCCGCACGCGAAGCCGCCTACTGGCACATGCTGGAGCAATGGGGTGCCCCGGTGCTCGTGCAGGAAAATGTGCTGGGAGAGGAATACAACGTCGTGGGTCTCGGCGATGGCCGTGGCCACATCCTCGGCTCCTGCTCCATCCGCAAGATGCTCCGCACCGCCATGGGCAAAGGCTTCGGCGGCATGGTGGTTCGTGATCCTCAGCTCGATGCCGTTGCGCAGTCACTCATCGCCGAACTGCGCTGGAACGGCCCGTTTGAACTCGAGTTCGTCAAATCCGAAGGCCCCAAAGGCGAATACTGCCTCATCGAAATCAATCCGCGCTTCCCCGCCTGGTGTGATTTCCCCTCCACCCTGAACTGCAATCTGCCCGCTGCTGCGCTGGAGCTCGCCCTCGGCTGGCAGCCGCGCGAGCCGCTGCGCCACGCCAGCCCCGGCAAGTTCTTCATCCGCCATGCCATCGACATGACCGGAGACATCCGCGATCTCGCCGCCCTCACCACCAGCGGTCAGTTCTTTCGCCAGCCGCGCGAAGTCATCCCGCACCCTGCCTCTTCCCTCAGTCATTAATTTCAACCTTCCACCGCATCCTCCCATGCAAACACTCCAGCCCTATTCCCCGCCGACGATCACCCGTCATCTCAGTGGCCAGAACAGCGCCGCCAGTCGCAACCGTCATGCCCATGGCCTCAACAGCAACGTCTGCGAACGCATCGACGGCGTGCCCGTGGCGGATCTCGCCGCACGCTTCGGCTCGCCTCTCTTCGTTTTCTCCGAGCGCACGCTGCGTGAGAAAATCCAGCGCGCACGTGAAGCCTTTGAAAGCCGCTATCCAAACACACGCTTCGCCTGGAGCTATAAAACCAACTACCTCAACGCCATCTGCCGCGTCTTCCACAGCGAAGGCTCCATCGCCGAAGTGGTGAGCGAGTTCGAATACGAAAAAGCCCGCCGCAATGGCGTGGCCGGAAGCGACATCATTTTCAACGGGCCGCATAAAACACGCGCCGGCCTCGAACTCGCCATCAGCGAAGGCGCGATGATCCAGGTCGATAACTGGGATGAACTCCTGCTGCTCGACTCCATCGCGAAGGAGCAAAATCGCAGTGTCGACATCGCCATCCGCTGCTGGCTTGACGCCGGCATTCAGCCCGTCTGGAGCAAGTTCGGCTTCGGTGTCGAACACGGCGAAGCCTGGCGTGCGATCCGGCGCATTGCGGAAAGCAAAGGCCGCCTTCGTCTGCAGGGACTGCACACACACATCGGCACCTACATCCTCGAACCCGGCGCCTACAAGGTCGCGGCGGAGAAGCTCATCACGCTCATGGAACGCTGCCGGGAGCGCTACGGCTGGTCCTTGCGCTACCTGAACCTCGGCGGCGGCTTCCCCTCACTCAGCACCCTGCATTACTCCTACCAGCCGGCCGAACAGGTGGTCCCTCCCATCGAAAAATACGCCGAAGCCATCGCCAGCGCGTTGAACACGCTGCCACGTGATCGCCGCCCGCGTCTCTATTTGGAAAGTGGTCGTTCTCTCGTTGATGAGGCGGGCTATCTCATCACCAGCATCGTCGCCGTGAAACAAATCGGCGCATCCGGACCGATCACGCTCGCCGGCAAGGCGGCCAAGGCGCCCGCCTACATGCCCGAATCGAATGGTGCCGCCTACGTCATTGATGCCGGCATCAACATTCTCTACAGCGGCAGCTGGTATCGCTTCAACGTGAAGCCCGCCAAAGCGCAGCGCGAGAGCGCCCAGCAGCCCGTCAAACTCTACGGCTGCCTGTGCATGAACATCGACGTCATTCGTGAGCAGGTCTCCCTCCCGGCGATGACCACCGGAGATCACCTCGTCATGCATCCTGTAGGCGCCTACAACATCACCCAGAGCATGCAGTTCATCACCTATCGCCCGGCGGTGGTCATGATCGGAATGGATGGCCGTGTCGATGTCATCCGCGAACGCGAAGACCTCGACTACGTGCAGCGCCTGGAACGCGTTCCAGAACATCTGCTCAACCCATCGCGGCCATGAACCCAGAAGCCCCATCCACCCTCCCTGCGATGGCCATTCTTGAAGAGGCCCCAGGTCATTCGCCTTCTTTGTGGAAGAGGAGCATGGTAAGAGCGGCATCTTGCGCCGGATCACTGCTCCTTCATCTTCAAATCTTCACTGCGCCGCTGCTCGAAGTCGCACGCGCTGCCAGCTCCATCTTCCTCTGTGGCAGTTGGAAAACGGGTGCGCTGCTCTGTGCCGCGCTGCTGTTCATGCCGCGTTACTTTGCCTTTGCCGTCAGCGCTTGTCTGTTTGGTGGCGTTATCGCGCAGCTCCTGCATCTGCCTGCTGCCATGCGAAAGGACGGCACGCTTCTTTACAATGTATTCTTGAGCGCTCTCGCCGTCGCATGGATCACTCGCGGTTCCGCCCTCTCGTTTTCTGCCACCTGGGTCATGCTGGCCGTCGTCACAGTTTACACGCTGCTGCTGTCTGCGGCCTTGTGGCATTGGTTTCCGCTGCGTGCCGGTCTGCCCCCGCTCAGCGTCGCCTTTGTCGTCGCCTTCGGCACCCTGCTGACCTTCTTCCCGCACTGGGCTGCCGCCACCACACTGCTAGACATGGGATTGCCTGATGAGCCTGCCCTGCCTTTCATCGTCACCGCGTTCCTGCGCAGCATGGGCACCATCTTGTTCCTGCCAAACGTGTGGGCCGGCATCGCCGTGACACTGGCGATCCTCGTCTGGTCTCGCGTCGCCATGATCAATGCCATCGCAGGTTACGCAGGCGGCATCCTCATCGTGAAGTTGCTCGAAGCCTGCGGCCTGCACTGGCTCGGCTGGTTTGCCGGTCACAACTACCTGCTCGCCGGCATGGCGCTCGGCGCGGTTTATTTCGTGCCTTCATGGAGCAGCCTCGCACTCGCCTTTGTGGCCGGTGCCGTCGCCGCATTGCACGTCGCCGCAGTGCAGCACTTTCTGCGTGGTTCCGGCTGGGAATATCTGCCCCTGCCTTATCTCCTCACCATCTGGAGCATGCTCTGCTGCCTGCGCCTGCGTGAGAAACCGGGTTCGCTGCTGCCTGCCACCGGCATCTTTGACAATCCTGAAGCCGCCGCTGCTTCACTGGCTCTCGCAAACGCTCGCTTTCCGCATCGCAATGAAACCCATGTGCTGCTCCCCACCGCTCGCGAAGTCACCGTCACCCAGGGTTTCGACGACAAGCTCAGCCATCGCGGTAACTGGAAACACGCGCTCGATTTGGAAGTGCATGACGCCGCCGACCACGCCTGCCCTCCCGGCTGCGATGATGACCTGAGCCGCTACTACACCCAGGGCCTCGAAGTGCGCGCTCCCGGCACTGGCGAAATCATCCGCGTCATCGATGGCGTGGCCGACAATGCACCCGGCGGCTGCAACTTCGCCAACAACTGGGGCAACCACCTCATCCTGCGCCTTGATTACGGCGGCACCGTGAAGCTCGCCCACTTCATGAAGAACGGCATCGTCGTCAAAACCGGCCAGCGCGTCGGTGCAGGCGATCTGCTCGGCTACTGCGGCAATTCCGGCCGCAGTCCCGTGCCGCACATTCATCTGCACAATCAAGCCACCAACGAGACCGGCGCACCCACCACACCTTTCTGTCTCACGAATTTCTTCACGCGCACCACCGAGGGGGTGCGCTGGAACTTCGCCAGTGTTCCCCAAGTGGGAGACCGCATCTCACCCGCGTCAGTCTCCACCACCGTGCTGGGCACTTTGGCCCATTTTGCCCCCGGCGTGGCCATCTATCGCGTTTGCAACGGTGGATCTGTTTCATACGAAACGATCACCACCACACTGGATGAATCCGGCCGCTACCTTTTCCGCAGTGGCAAAGAATCACTCACGGCGGTGCTTGGTTTGCACGCCCTGCAAATCACTCACAGCAGCCTCAGCGGTCATTCGCAGCTCCTGCAGTTCCTTTCGTTCGCCATGCCCACCGTGCCATTCGCTTATCAAAGCGGCATGATCTGGGAGGATAGTGTCGCTTTGCAGTCAAAGCAGCACGGCCGGGCATTGGCGGGCGTTTTCGCGCCTTATGTGGACCACCCCGCCCGGCGCGTCATCACCCGCCACTCACTGCATCCCACCACGCAGCGCCTTCACCTCGCCACCACCATCGCACATCCCACGGGTGATCTCCCACAGGAGATCGACTTCACCCTCGAACCCATTCGCGCGCTCACTCACCTCACCGCGCATTTCAAAACCCACGACATCACCTTCACACAAACCAGCTTCACTCCCACCCTGCCCAACGGCGACGCCGAATAAGTCACTCTCCTCTCACCCATGAAAACACACCTCCTCATCTTCGCCTTCGCCTGCGTCACTGCTGCAAACGCTGCCGACAAGCTCCCCGCCATCGCTGAAGCCTGGCAGAAATCTCTCACCGAGGAATCCAACAACGATTATGCCGCGGCTCTCGAAAGCGTCCTCGCCTTCAAAAGCGCCGGCGGTGAGACTTATCTGGCGGCGGTGCGCGCCGGCTGGCTCTCCTGCCTCAACAAGGACTACACCAAGGCCGTCCAGTATTACACCACCGCCGCCAAACAGGAACCACGCGCTATCACACCGCACCTCGGCATGATGAATGTGTATCAGGCACAAACCCTGCCCGAGAACGTCCTCCGCGCAGCCCGGGAAGTCCTCAAAATCGACCAGTTCCATCGTCCGACGCTGCTCATCGCTGGCGAGATTCTCTTCAATCAGCAGGACTACCGCAAAGCAGAAGTCTATTTTGAGCGCGCCTACAAGCTGATGCCCGAAGACCCCATCGCCATGAGCTGGTTTGGCTGGTCGCAGATCAATCAGGGGCATGCCCGGCTTGCTGCACCCTTGTTTGAAAAGCTCATGCAGATCAATCCGGATGGCTACTTGGTGCATGACGGATTTGCCATCACGCGTTCGGGACCTCCAGGGCCTCCTCCCGGCCAGCGTTGATGGAGGAGGACCGGCATGCACACGCCTTCCCAGATTCGCGCCCGTGGGCGGCATCTTCATGCCGCTCTTGATCAAGTGATCGAACAACGTGGCTGGAGCACGCCGAAGCGCCGGGCGCACCAGTGGCGCACACTGCGCTCCCTCGTGCAGCATGCCCACGCCCACATCCCGCTCTATCAGCGGCTGTTTGCAGCAGCAGGGTTCACCCCGGCGATGCTCGATGACTGGGAGGATCTCTCCAAGCTCCCCATTCTCACCAAGCCAGACCTGCGCACCGCCGCTCGGTCGGAATTGATCGCCCAGGACAACCAGAGTGCCATCCGCTGGCTGGCATCCTCCGGCTCCACCGGCATCCCCGCGTGCATGGCACGCACGGAGGAATCGCTGTGGCATTACATGGCCTGCAACACGGCCTTGTACTATGAATGGTGCCAGGGCGCGCCGCTCACCAATGGTCTCTATCTCGTCGACATGTCCCCGGACAGCATCGACTTCGCCACCGCCGGTCTCCTGCGCACCACCGTGCCGCATTCACGCATCCTCTCTGCTCAGGATCCCGTGGCCAAACTCACGCACGAACTCCTCGGCATCTCGCCTGAATTCATTTCCTCCTACCCATCCACGCTCCGCGCCATCGCACTTGATCTGCGTGCGCAAAAGCGCGTCATTCGCAAAACACGTCTCATCCATCTCACCTCCGAAATGTTGGATGCCCACACGCGGCATCTTCTGGGCCAGATCTTCCCGAACGCACGCCTCATCGAGACCTACACCAGCACCGAAGGCGGCCTCGTCGCCTGGCAGTGCACGCACAGCTCGCGCTGGCACATCGCTGAGACCAACGTCCTCTGTGAAATCGTCGATGAACACGGACTGCCCACCACCGGCCTTGGCCACATCGTCATCACGGATCTCACCAATACCGCCACTCCGATCCTGCGCTATCGCGGCCTCGGTGATCTGGCTCGCTGGGAGCCGGAGCCCTGTCCCTGTGGCAGCGCGGCGCGCAGTATCCGCCATCTGGAAGGCCGCAGTGCCACCATGCTCCGTTCACATGCAGGCACCTTGATTTCGCCTTATGTCGTCATCAATGCCATCGAGGATGTGCCCGGCTTGGCTCAGTATCAGATCGTGCAAAAGCAGCCCGGCATGCTCGAAGTTCGCGTGGTGGTTGATGCCGATGCATCGCGCAATCGCGTCGAAAAAAGTGTGCAAAATGCGCTGGAAGCTGCTTTGGCTGGCTCCGCTGATTTGCAAATCACTTTCGTCTCCAGGATTGCCGCCCCTCCAGGATCGCATAAAGTCCCCCTCGTGATTTCAGAACTCCCCGCCTTCGCATGAAACGCCTGATCGACCACACCCTGCGTGGTTACGGGCAGATGCTCGTGGCGAACAGCCGCATCACCGGGGTGTGTGTGCTCATCGGCTTGTTCGTGCTTTCGATCGAAGCCGCACTCATGAGCCTGGGCGGCGCGCTGCTCATCTCCGCACTCGCGCAGTGGCGTGCGCAGGATGACACCGTGCTCAAAACCGGACTCTTCAGCGTGAATGGCGCGTTGCTCGGTGCCTTGTGGTATCTTTTTCCGCAGGTGCCGCTGTGGGTGCAGGCGCTCGCCACTGCGTTCGGTTGTGCAGGCATGGCTTTTTTCTTCGTGCCCGTCGCAGAGCGTATGCATGAGAAGAAGTCGCCGTATGTCCTCTTCAGCCTGCCGTATGTTGCCGTGGCGTGGGCTGCGCTGACCGCGCTGATTTTCTTTGGCGTGCATGATGCCGAACTCACGCGCGGCTGGCGTGCTCTGCTCACCAGCCGCTTTGAAAAAGCCGAGAAACATTTCCTCAACACAGAAGTCAGCACCGACATGGCCGAGGCCTACCGCTGCGCGGGTCTTGGCTGGAGTTTGTACCGCCGCGGTGATCAAGCCGGCGCGCAAACGGCCTTCTCACGCGTGCTCTCGCTCAAAATCGGTGTCGCAGACGCCTATGACGGTCTTGGCTGGAGCCGCTTCCGTCAGGCACGCTATGACGATGCCGCGCTGGCGTTTCGGCGTGCGGTCGCGCTGGATTCTTTTTTTGCCGACTCATGGGACGGCCTCGGCTGGTGTGCCTTGCAGACCGGTCATCCGGATGAGGCGCGCCACCACTTCACCACGGCTGCACTGTGCGCTCCTTTGTTTGCGGATGCCTACACCGGAGTTGCTGCAACCCTGTCCGGAGGCACGGCTCAGGAGTACGCGAAGTCATGGGGTAGATTCCTCGGCAGTCATTTGAGCCTGTCGACGCAGTTCACCTCGACTCGTGTGCTGCTCTGCTGGCTCTGGTTCTTCATCGGCATTCTCTGGCATTCACGCACCAGCGCTCTCGTGGCTCTGTCGGCAGTCCTCATCTGCGTCGGGGGCTCGTTTTGGAAACCGGTCTTTGGGGATCCTGCCTTCGCCATGAATGTCGTCGTCCTGGCCCTGGCTCTCGGAGGCCATTACCTGCGGCTGAATGTGAAGACCGTTGCGTGGATGCTGTTCGTCACGCTCGTGGTCGCCCTGCTGTGGGACCCGCTTTCAGAAGCTCTGCTGCGTCTCGCATTGCTGCCGCTCTGCCTGCCTTTCAACGCCGCCCTTCTCGGCAGCATCGCTTTCTTTGGCTGGCTGCATCGCCGAGGTCTGCGTGATGAGCGCATCCCCATCGACTGGGCCTCCTGCACGCCTGCTCAGATACGCGTTTTCACCGCGCAAAAAGAAGTCGCCGACGCCTGCTGGGACAAGCTCAGGAAAGCAGATCCTGAGCAGCCGCAGGTGCAGACGGAGCGCTCACTTCAGCTTCCGGCCAAAGTGGACCTCAAAGTAAACGCCGAGTGAATCTGCCAGCGCCTGGGCAAACCGGCGCTGATTTTCCGGCACGTCACGCACATTGTTCCATGGGCACTCGATCTGGATGGCGCTCACCGTGCCGCCTGAGCGTGAGCCATGGGCGGCGACGTCGTACACCCCGCTGAAGTAGCCCGCCATGAAGGCCGGATTCGCTTTGGACGGACTCGGCAGGCAGCGAAAGCCATTAAACTCCAGCAAACCACCCAAACTCTGTGGTCCACGCAGCAGTTCTGCAAAGCTCTGCGGCGAGCGCTTGTCCAGATCACGGATGCTGGTGGCGGCGATCAGCGCCGCATCCGCATTCAGTTCCGCATCCGAGTGCTTGAGGATGTCTCCTTTCACCAGATAACCCAGTTCGACTCGTTGATCCAGATGGCGGTGTCCGTGAATGTCCAGCAGCAGACCCATGCCGCTCTTTTTCATCACCGTATTACAGGCCTTTTGGGCGCTGTCATGAAAGCGGTGCCACGCGGCGATGGCGGTTGGATCACCCTGCGCGGCCTCTTCAAGCTCGCGGTTCGGGTCCAGCTTGGTGCGGTGCAGGCGGGAGATGATGGCGTGAGGTTTGCCGCCATAACGCGTCTGCAGTTCTTGAATGATCATCTCGGCCAGCGGGATCGTGTTGGAATCGGTGCCCGTGACTCCATAGCGCCGCGCCAGCACGTTGTCCGGCTTCAAGGTGCCGCCGTGTGGCACTGTCAGAATGATGGGCAGCGTGCCGGATCGCACCTCGATGTAGGTTTCGAGTTCCGTAGCTTGGGCCTGCAATGCGGCGGCGAAAACAAATAGAAAAAACGGAATGCGCATGATCATTCTCAGTGAAAGACAGTTCCCTGCTGCCTGCCACGTTTTTTCTCGCTCATGATTCACCGCATTCTACTCCCGCTCCTGGTTCTCGCTTCCGCCTCCCATGCCGGCAACTGGCCCGAATGGCGCGGCCCTTCGGCCCAAGGTCACGCCAATGCCTCCGGCCTGCCGGAAACCTGGAGTGAGACGAGCAACATCGCCTGGAAGACCGAGCTTCCGGGTCGTGGTCATTCCACACCAGTCATGTCAGGCGATCAGATCTGGCTCACCACCGCCCTCGAAAAAGCGGCCACCCCCGAGGAAGCCAAGCGCCGTCTCGAATCCAACACCGGCGACCAGCCCCTCACCGTCCTCGGTTCCGTAAGCCTGCACGCCCTCTGTGTGGACCGCAGCAGCGGCAAACTCCTTCACGACATCGAACTGCTCAGCGTCAAGGACCCCCAGTGGGCCCATCAGCTCAACAGCTATGCCTCACCGTCGCCCGTTTTGGCAGAGGGCCGGCTCTATGCGCACTTCGGTTCCTTTGGCACCGTTGCCCTCGACACCCAAACCTTGAAGGTGCTGTGGAAAAACGAAGAACTGCACGTCATGCACGAAAACGGCCCGGGCTCCACCGCCGTCCTGCATGGGGACCGGTTGATTGCGCACTTCGACGGCAGCGATCAGCAGTTCATCGCCGCCTTTGACACGAAAACCGGCAAAGTCGCATGGAAGACACCCCGCAGCGGCGACATGGATCCTCGCCCCCAGCAGCGCAAAGCCTACGGCACGCCGCTGGTGGTGACGATCAATGGCAGACCGGAGGTGGTCAGCTCCGCCGCCAACAACATCTACGGCTACGATCCTCAGACCGGCAAAGAGCTGTGGAAGATTCACTATGGCGATCTCGGCTTCTCCATGTCCACCGTGCCGGTGGCGGATGACCAGCAGATTTATTTCAGCACGGCCTTCGGCAAATCGGCGATGATCGCCCTCAAATACGCCGGCTTGCCACAGCTGGAGGTCGCGTGGCGCAATAACAAGAACGCTCCCAAAATGTGCTCGCCCGTACTGCACAACGGTCTGCTGTTTTACGTCGATGACGGTGGCATCGTCAGCTGCGTGGACACGAAAACCGGCGAGGCTTTCTATCGCGAGCGCATCGGCGGCAAGTTCAGCGCCTCGCCGATGATCGCAGATGGCAAACTCTACTTCTGCAGCCGCGAAGGTGTCGTGACGATCATCAATGCCGCCAAGGAGTTCAAAATCCTCGCCCAGAACACCCTCGACGGCCCCATCATGGCCAGCCCCATCGCCGATGGCAGCGCCCTGTTCATCCGCACGGACAAGGCGCTCTACAAGATCGGGAAGTGAGGCGTAATTGCGGTGCTTGCGCTGCGGCTGGTGATGAATAAGCTTTCCGTATGACGACGATTGCCGAAATTGAAGACTCGATCCGTGCACTGCCGGCATCCGGTTTCAGAGAACTGTTCGACTGGATGAATGAACGCCAGTTGGAGGTGCTTGAGGAAGACGGCTATGAGTCGCCAGAGCTCGAAGCCGCAATGCTCAAGGCATTGGACAGCCCACGCCATCCGCTGGATGAAGCCTTTCTTGATTCAATCCGAAAAGGCAGACCTTCCAATAAAGCCGTCATGGAATCTGCACCATGCCGGGTCTGACAATTCAACGCACTGAAGATGCGTCACTTGATATACGTCTTCAGTCGGATTGGTATGACGTGCATGCTGGTGCAGACATCTCCGAAAGGTATCTGTTATCTTTGGTTGAAACACTCAATGACCTGGCCGCGCAGCCCGACCTCGGCCGTATCCGCAAATTCCGCAATCGACGTCTGGCGCGGCTGAGGTCCTTCCAGCTTCAAGGCTCATTTCACAAGCACCTCGTCTTCTACCGTGTGGAAGACGACACCCTGGTTGTCTTCCGCGTGCTGCAAGGCATGCGTGACCTGCCCCGGCGATTGCTGGAACCGCCGGGGACCGAGTGAGGCGGGTTACTTCAGCGCAGCACGCAGCACGGGCTCGAAAATCTCCGCCTGGCGCAGGAAACCCAGGTCGGTGCCGTGGGAGGCGTCGTTGGAGCCTTCAGCATCGGTGCCGTAGAGGGCATCGCCACCGATGTAGTGCAGGTTGGCGACTTTCTCCTTCTTGAGTTGCTCGTAGGCGGCTTTCAGCGCGGCGTGGTTGTCGTCGTGGAATTTGGCTTTTTCAGGGGTGATCCAGGAATTGGTGAAGCGGCGGTCTTCGACGAGGATGATCGGCGTGGTGGCATGCTTGGATCGCAGTTGCTTCACCAGCGGCACGCATTTGGCCGTGACGTCGGCGGGGCCCATGTTGGGCAGGCAGTCGATGACGATCACGGCAGGATCGAGTTCATTGATGAGATCGCCAACGGCGGCGTCCATGCGGCCATTGCCGGAGAAGCCGATGTTGATGACCGGACGCTCCAGGTGGCGGCCCAGGATGGCGGTGTGCACCATGCCGGGGCGTGAAGCATTCGCGCCATGCGTGATGGAGGTGCCATAGAAAACGATGGGCTTCTCACGTGGTTTCAATCCTTCAAACTTCGCGCCCGCAGGCACGCCAATCTCCAGTTTTTCAATGCCGTTGTAGAGCGGCAGGTAGGCGGCGAATTCGTGCTCGCCAGGTGCCAGACCGCTGATCATCACAGCTTCGACATGCTGACTGGCTGGTTTCGTGCAGGTGACCCATTTCCACTGGCCCTTTTCATCACGTGCATACAGATCGAGTCCGCTCACGCCGGTGGCAGGCATGGCGGGCAACGCCAGATTTGCCTTGAGGAGATCGTAGCGGCAGTAAATGGCTTTCGCGTCTGTCTTGAAGCGCACCATCATGCCCGCGCTGTCGCGGCTGAGCCCCCAAACAGCAGGGGTGACGGTCTTTTCAGCCTTGGCCGGAAGACGATCAAACCAGCGCTTCCGCTCCTGATCTCCCCAGCCACGGCCTTCGACGCCCCAGGTGGTGACATCCTTCCACTGGGCATCGGCGGGAACGGTGGGGCCTTTGGGTTTGACTGCAGGCGCAGGTGCTTTGGGGGCGACAGTTTGGGCGAACAGCGAAGTGCCGACAAAGAGGGCAAGAAAAATGGCTGGTTTCATGAGGCGCATCAGTACGTCGTGCGGCGGCACGTTCTCACGTCAATTCCTTGGAACCAGCAGCCTCAGCCCCTGGCGTTTCAGCCGCGTACTTTGGCGAGGGCCTTTTTGGTGGCCTCGTAGGCGGTCTTTTCCCAGGCCGGGAGGGAGGCGCGGGCGGTGGGGTTTTTCAGCGGAGGGACCGGACCCGGCGCCATCGCGAGACTGGTGGCGATCGCCTTGCCGCTGCGCGCATGGGTCAGGAAACCGACGCTCACGCTCTGCTGCGTGAAGTCGGGGGTGGCCCAGACGCGGATGACGGCCTTGAGATGATTGGCGGCGGCAAATTTTTTGACCTCGCTGCGCTGGTTCGCAATGTTCAGGCTCTTTGGGGTCTGCTTCATCTCGGCAAAGGGCACATAGCTGAAGGCACGGCTGTCATCCAACGCACGCTCCACTCCGCGACGCACCGCCTGATGCACGCGCAGTTCCTCGGGCGTTTCAGATTTGAACTGGGTCAGCGGACGATCGCCCGGATGACTTCCCGTGGGCCCGATGCCGATGGCACCTGCGCGCACATGGTGAAGACGGCTGAGATTGCCTCCCGTGCATGAGGCCAGTGCGGCTGCCATGAGCAGGCTGGCGAGGAAGAGGGTGACGCGTGAAGAGATGAAAGACATGCTGCGTTATGCCACGAAGCCCTCGCTTTGTCATGCGCTAACGGTCCAGCTCAAGGCGTCATCCAGCACGAAGCGGCGTGCTTATCGGGCGAGCAAAAACTCCTTCGCGTTCACCAGACTCCAGGTGATGTCCTCCAGCGCGAGTCGCCGGTCTTTGGCGGAGGCCAGGAGGGCTTCCATGACTTTGGCTTCGTCGGCGGTGGGCGCACGCGTCAGGATGGCCCAGTAGAGATCGCGGGTGACGGCGCCGTTGTCAGGGTTCTTGAGCAGCGAGCCAAGTCGGTTGTATTTCTGCGAGACGACGTTGCTGACGATGGGGCCGCTGATGAACTGGAAAATCTGGCCGATGGAGGTGTCCGCAGCGCGTTCGCATTCGCAGGCCAGTTCGCGTTTAGGGCGGCCAAACTGGGCGAGGAAGGCCTCGGGAGACGTGGGATTGGGACTGCCACGGCCATTGTCGGGGCCGGGAATCTGGCTGGCACGCGTGCCGCGGCCCCAGCCATTGAAATCCGGCGTGACGCGCAGCGCAGCGTAGAGCGAATCAATCAGCTGCTCGGCGCTGAGGCGGCGGGGCAGGTGATGCGAATAGTTGATGAGATCGGCGGCGTTCGTCTCGTTCGGCGTGCTGTCCAGCTGGTAGGTGCGGCTCAGCATGATGGTGCGAATGAGGTGCCTCAGATCAAAGCCGCTGCGGATGAAATCCTGCGCAAGTTCTTCGAGAAGCTGCGGATGGCTGGCCGGATTGGTGAGGCGCATGTCATCCACGGGATCGACCAGACCACGACCCATGAGGTGATACCAGATGCGGTTGGCCTGTGCTTTGGCAAACAGAGGATGCTGCGCGCTGGTGAGCCAGTTCGCGGCGGCCTGCAGTTCGTCCTCCTTCTCGGCGAGCTTCGGCATGTCCGCACCGAGGAACCGGGCCTTGGCCTTGTCACCGGTGCGCGGGTTTTCGATGTTCAGCTTGGAGTTGAGAAAGACCACCTGCTCCCCGTTGAACTCATGCTTGTCGTTTTTATCACGCGGTTTGATGTCGCCGATGATCTTGTAGTCCACCTGCGCGAAGACGGCCGACCAGTTGTAGTAGTCGTCCTGCGTCCAGCGGTCAAAGGGGTGGTTGTGGCACTGCGCGCACTGGAGGCGGGTGCCGAGAAACACCTGCGCCGCCGTGGTGGCACGCAGCTCCGGGGTGCGGTTGGCGCGGTAGAAATTCGTCTCGGGCTCGTGGTAGGTGCTGCCGCGTGAGGCCAGCATGGCGCGCACCATTTCATTGATGGGGCGGTTTCGCGTGATGCCATCACGAATCCAGTCGTGAAAGGCCTGCACACCGGTTTTGTCCAGCGTGCGGGATTCAACCTTGAGGACATCGGACCATTTCAGCGTCCAGTAATCGGCAAACTCAGGCCGCACCATCAGGCGGTCGATCAGGCGCGCACGTTTGTCGCGGTGTGTGTCGGCCTCAAAGGCGCGCGCTTCATCCGCAGGCGGGATCATGCCGCAGAGATCGAGCCAGGCACGGCGCACGAAGACCTCATCACTGCACACCGCACTGGGGTTCATGCGCAGCGTCTTGAGCTTGTTGAAGACGTGCGAGTCGATGTAGTTGTCGCGGCGCGGCTTGCTCCACACAAACGCCGGGTTCGCTTTCACAAACGTCAGCCGCACAGGCACCGATTGATTCAGGAAGCGCACCAGCACGCCCGGTTCGCCAAACTGCAGGCGCTTCACCAGCCCGCTCTTGCTCACATCCACGAGCCCGTTTTGCAGCGGTTCATAGATCGCACGATCAGTGATGTCGCGCTGCGTGCCATCGGCAAAAGTCGCCTGCACGGTGATCTGCACCTTGTCCTGCGGCTCGTCCAAAACGAGCTCAGTCGGCGTGACGGTGAGCTTGGTCACTTTGGGGGCCGTGCTGTCATCGCGCGGCAGACCGGCGGCGATCCAGTTCCTCAGCACCTGATATTCCCAGGCCTTCGGATCAAGCTTCTTGCCGCCTTCATGGGCGATCTGATTCGCCCCTTTAACCAGGATGAGGCTGCGCTCCGGCGCGAAGACATCCACACGGCGGCCGGAGGCGTCCCGGGCGAGCGCTTTGAAATCGAGATCAGGATCCTGCCCGCGCAGCGAAAGTTTGAAGCCGCCTTTGCCCGTCGCATTGCCGTGGCAGGTGCCCAGGTTGCAGCCGGCTTTGGAAATGGCGGCCATCACGTCATTGCGAAAGGACACAGTTTCGGCGGCAAACGCCGACGACAAAGCGACGGCGCTGAGCGCACAAACCAAGCTGGGGACGGAGCAATTCACAGGGCCGCAAATAACGGCTCAGCAGCAGGTTCTCTTCCAATCAAGCAGGGCAAAACGCCTGCTTCATTTCTCAAAACGGAATGTCGTCGTCTTCCATACCATCGGTGATCGGGCCTTCACCGAAGTCATCGTTCTGCTGTGCAGGAGCGGGACGCTGGGCCGGGCGCTGCTGCTGCTGGGGTGCCGGGCGCTGGGCCGGACGGGATTGCTGAGGGCGATTGTAACCGCCTCCGCCTCCACCACCACCGCCTGAATATCCCCCGCCTCCTCCGCCACCGGAGTAGCCGCCTTCGTCATCGCCACCACCGCCGGCTGGAGCGCGGTCGCCACCAGGGCTGCCGAGGAATTGCATCTGCTCGCCCACCACGCGCATGCGGGTGCGCTTCTGCCCGGTTTGCTTGTCTTCCCAGGAATCCATCTGCAGGCGGCCTTCGATGAAGACCGGGCGGCCTTTCTTCAAATACTTGCCGGCCAGCTCGGCCATCTTGGCCCAGAGGACGACGTCCACAAAAGTGACTTCCTCCACCTTCTCACCACTGTCGGAGGTGTACACGCGGTTCACGGCGAGCCCGATGTCGCACACCGCGCTGCCTTTGGGCGTGTAGCGCACTTCGGGGTCGCGGGTCAGATTGCCGATGAGCATGACTTTGTTGTAGGAGGCCATAATGGGGCATCTTTGCCGTTCCCCGTGCCCGAGGGCAACAATTTTCATTCGGTGGGCGCAAACCCGTGCCATGCTGGACGCCGATGCAGGAACTTATCGACGGCTTCATCCTCCACCTGGCGACCGAGCGGGGTCTGTCCACGAATTATCAGCTCCTGGTGCGCCGGGTGCTGGAGGCGTTTGCTTCATGGTTCAAGGCCACGCACGACTCCGCCAGCGCGGCTGCCGTCACGACGGAGCACGTGAGCGGTTTTCTGGCCCAGAGAAAAAAAGACGGCATCGCGGCGTCCTCGGCACGGGTCGAACTCATCGCCGTCAAAATCTTCTTCCGCTGGCTCACCGCGCGCAAACACATCTCCGCCGACCCGGCCGATCCCATTCTGCCTCCCCGCCAGGAAAAGCACCTACCGGACTCCCTGAACGAGCAGGACGTGCGCAAGTTCGTCGAGTCTGTAAACGGCACGGCCCCTCTGGACCGGCGTGATCGGGCCATCCTGGAGCTGTTCTACGCCAGCGGCGTGCGGTTGTCGGAGCTGGCCGATGCACGGCTGGAAAACCTCAGCCTCGAAGAGGGCTGGATTCGCGTCACGGGGAAGGGTTCCAAGACCCGTCTCTCACCCGTGGGCGGTGCCGCACGTGAGGCGATCGCAGCCTACGTGGAGCATGCTCGCCCTGAGCTGGTGGGCCCCAAATCCCAGAGCCACATCTTCATCTCTCGCAACGGCACAAAACTGACCACCGCACGCATCCAGCAGATCGTGAAGGAACGCGCCGCCCTCTGCGGCATGGATCCCGCCCGCGTGCATCCGCATCTGCTGCGCCACAGCTTTGCCACCCACCTGCTGAACAACGGCGCCGACCTGCGCGTGATCCAGGAGATGCTCGGCCATGCCGACATCTCCACCACGCAGATTTACACCCATGTGGATCAGGCGCGGCTCAAGGACGTGCACCGGCGCTTTCACCCGCGGGCGTGAGCCGCCACGTCCCCCATGCGGGCATAGACTTCGCGTCCGGCCTGGCTGTGCTCGATCAAATCGGCCGAAAACTGGATTTTACCCGGCTCAAAAATCGTGATGAAGCAGGAGCCGCCAAAGCGGAAGTAGCCTTTTTCAGCGCCTTTTTCGATCGGGGCACCCGGCGCATAAGTTTGCACAATGGAGCCCACGCAGGTGGCGCCGACTTCCAGCAGCAGCACGTCCCCGAGGCCAGACGTACGCAGCACCGTGATCTCCCGCTTGTTTTCCCAGTGGATGCTGGCCCGGCTGCGCAGGGCGATAGGACTCACCGAATACAGCGGGCCATTGATCAGTCGGGCGGCTCCGGGAGTGCCGGCGCAGGGAAAATGAAAGCGGTGGTAGTCCACCGGGCACAGGCGGGAAATCAGCATGTTGCCGTGCGCGAAACGCTCGGAGAGCGCGGCATCCCGCAGCAGGGCAGGGAGGTCAAAGCGGGTGCCTTTGACAAAAAAATCAGTGCCATTCGCGATGTCGGGCAGCACGAAATGGCGTCCGTCCGCAGGGAAGGTGATGACATCGTCACCCGGGGCGATGGGCCGTGCCTGCGGCTTGAGCTTGCGGTAAAAAAATTCGTTGAAGGTGCGGAAGGACTCCGGGGCATCGGCGAATTCGCCAACGTCCAATCCGTAGGTGGCCAGGAAAGGGGCGATTTTTGCCCGGCTGGCCGGGGCGTCCATGCGGCTGCCGTACCAGCGGGAAAAAGCCGCCCGTTTCACCAGCGCATGCAGCGGCAGGGCGCCCAGTGGGCTTTCGTAGGTGAAGCGCAGAAAACCCTCCCCATACACGGCCTCCGTTTCGAGTTGGCCGGAGAGGCGATTGTAAAAAATGATGGGTTCGGCTGGCATGGGACTTGTTCACATAATGCCATGCCAAGAAAACGCCACACGAACAAAACTGGCGACAAACACGATTCGAGGCATAGTCGCGGCCCCTTCCAGCCTGAAAAGTATGACCGAACCCGAAGCCAGCACCGACAATCAGCCCTCTAAACCAAGCGGCCTGGTTGACCTTTCCGATTTGAAACTGATGCCCGCGTGGGTCGGCGAATTCGGCAAAGAAGACAAAATCAAACAACGCTATGCCGATGCGGAAGACCGTCCGCAGCGCGGGGGTCGTGACGACCGCCGTGGCGGTGGTGGATTTGGCGGTCGTGATGATCGCCGTGGCCCTCCTCCGCGTCGTGATGGTCCTGGCGGCGCTGGCCCCCGTCCAGCCGGTGCAGGTGGCGGATTCCGCCCCCGTGGCGAAGGCGGCCCGCCGCGTCGTGACGGTGATGATCGCCGTGGTCCTCCTCGTCGTTTTGGCGATCGTGATCGCGCAGGCCCGCCACAGCGTGAGTGGGTCGAGATCCCGAAGGATGTGCAGGTCATCATCTTTCCAGAAGACAAGGCGGTGGATGCACTCGCCGCACACGTGCGCCAGACGGGTCACGCATTCAGCATGTTTGATGCCGCACGCCTCGTGCTCGCAGGCGGCGACCGCTTCATGGTGCGCTTCCGCTGCGCCGAAGAGCGTCCCACAGGCTTCTACCATGTGCCTGCGGACGGCAGCCTCTTCCTCTCCCGTGATGAAGCGCTCAATCATGTGCTGCGCAGCGCCGCACTGGATGAGTTTTACCGTGTGGAAGAGATCGAACTCGAAGCGCCAAAGGGCGAGTTTGCCTCCGTGGCCGTCTGCGGCATGAGCGGCGAGCTAATCGCCCCGCCGAGCCATCACAGCTATCAAACCGGTGTCATCAGGCTGCACCGTGAGCGCTTCTCGAACATGCCGCTCGAAGATTTCAAGCGCCGCATCCGCGTGGAGTCCAATCCGGAGCTCGTGGCGAAGTGGAAGGAAAACATGAGCAAGGGCCGCCGCTGGGTCTGCCTCAAGGGCGAAGTGCCCGAGGGCGGAGAGCCGCTCTCACTCAGCTCCCGTGCCGACATGGAGGCGCATTTCCGCCGCACCTTTGGCAACGACGCCGTCATCGAAGTCCGTGACGCCACCGTGCCGGGCAACATCGACAAGCAGAAGCTGGCTCATATTTTCTTCATCATGATGCGCCAGTCTGTGGATGCGGCGCGCAAGCACCTCTTTGAAATCTCGCAAAAGCTCGGCGCTGGCCTCGAACGCCGCGGCTTGAAATTGTTCAAGCGTCGTGCGGGCAAGCAGTTCGTCTGCCGCGTGAAGCCCCGCGCCATCGAGCCCGGCATGGTCTTCTCAGACCGCCTCGCTCAGGTCGTGGAAAAGCTCAAGGCCAGCAACGGCCTGCCCATGCAGAAGCTGGTGGAGTCGATCGTACCCTCCCCGGAAGCCCCCGCAGGCACCGCCCCGGATGCGCCAAAGCATCCTACGGAGGAGCAGGTTGCCGTCATCAAGGACATCCGCTGGCTCGCGAACGAAGGTTACGTCATCGAATACAGCGACGGCATGGTCTTCCTTGGTGTGCAGGGTGAACCGGCCGCTGCAAAGAAAGAAGCTCCCGCTGCCAAGGCATCTGCCAAAGCCGCTGCTCCTGCCGCAGAAGCTGCCGCAGAAACGACTGCTGAAGCAGAGCATGAAGCGTCTGAACCTGAGCTGACGGAAGCCCCCGTGGAAGAGTCCATGGCGGAAGCCGAACTCGCAGAGCAGGCTGAAGCTGCCCTGGCTGGCGCTCCAGAGGCAGCACCGGCTGTAGAATCTCCAGCCCAGGAAACCCCCAAACCGGCTGAACCAGAACTGACAGAAGCCCCGGTCGAAGAGTCCATGGCGGAAGCAGAGCTGGCAGAGCAGGCTGAAGCCGCCCTGGCAGAATCCTCGGTGGAAGAGCCTGCCAAGGAAGAAGGCGCCGCCTGATTCCTCCCATCGGTCAAAGATCACGCATGCTTGTAGGATGGGCGTGGCGACAGCCCGCCCGTCCATGAGCGTGTGGAGAAGCTGTGTAGCTCGGCACCTTCCAGCACCTCAAACACGCCCCAGCCTAGAGCATTTTAAATAAAAATGTGGCCTCATCTGGGTTGAAAAATCCAAAGCTATCGCGAGGGCGACAGCAAAGTGGTCCGCACAGTCCCCTGTGCGGCGCTCCGCCACACCCATCAAATCCGCGTCACCGCCGCCGCC
>NZ_JBGANL010000092.1:0-11721 GCF_044222345.1 Prosthecobacter sp. | reverse complement strand
CCAAGTCCCATGCCCGGCGCATGGAAGAAATCTTCGACAAGCTCTACCCGCAGTACCACGGTGAACTTGCAAAGATGCTGGTGTCGGATGACCCGCGCGTCTACGGCAAAGGTGGGCTGCTCGATCAATTCACCAACAACGACATGCCTCGCATCGCCATCAGCGTGGACATGCTCGACACCGGCATCGACGTGCGAGAGATCGTCAACCTCGTCTTCGTGAAGCCGGTCTATTCGTACACAAAGTTTTGGCAGATGGTCGGGCGCGGCACACGTCTGCTGGAAACCAGCAAGCCCAAGCCATGGTGCATTGAAAAGGATGTATTCCTGATCCTCGACTGCTGGGACAATTTCGAATACTTCAAGCTCAACCCCAAGGGTAAGGAGCTGAAAGCCCAGTTGCCGCTGCCCGTGCGACTGGTAGGCATGCGCCTCGACAAGATCGAGAAGGCGAACGGCATCGGCCATGCCGACATCGCTGTACGTGAAATCACCAAACTCCGCGTTCAGATTGCCGCGTTACCGAAGGAGTCGGTGGTCATCAAGGAAGCCGCTGCCCGATTGGCGCGGCTGAACGACGACAACTTCTGGATCAGCCTCAACCATGAGCGCCTTGAGTTCCTGCGCGCAGAAATCAAGCCACTCTTCCGCACCGTGTCCGAGGCCGACTTCAAAGCCATGCGCTTCGAACGCGACGTGCTGGAGTTTTCGCTGGCTGTTCTGAGCGAGGACAAAGAGCAAGCTGAGACGATCAAGGAAGGGATCGTCGAACAGATCAGCGGGTTGCCGCTGTCGGTCAGCTTCGTGAAGCAAGAAGAAGCCCTGATCCGCGCCGCGCAAACCAACCACTACTGGGCCAAGGCGGACGAAGATGCCTTCGACGAACTGGTCGCCAAACTTGGCCCGCTGATGAAATTCCGCGAACGAAGCACTGGCCAGGAACAAACCCACCTCGATCTGGCCGATGATCTGCACAAGAAAGAGTGGGTGGAGTTCGGTCCCCAGCACGAAGCCGTCAGCATCACGCGCTATCGCGAAATGGTGGAGAGCCTGATAACCGAACTCACCGAGCACAACCCAGTGCTGCAGAAGATCAAGAACGGACACCCGGTCAGCGTCGAAGAGGCCAACGAACTGGCCGAGCTGCTTCACGAAGAACACCCGCACATCACCGAAGACCTGCTGCGTCAGGTCTACAAAAACCGCAAGGCGCGCTTTATCCAGTTCATCCGCCACATCTTGGGCATTGAAGTGATCAAAAGCTTCCCGGATGAAGTCAGCGCCGCCTTTGACCGGTTCATCCGTGCCCACACCACGCTCAGCAGTCGGCAGATGGAGTTCCTCAATCTGTTGAAGGGCTTCATCATCGAGCGCGAAAAGGTGGAAAGGAAAGACCTGATCAACGCCCCTTTCACGGTCATCCACCCGCAAGGCATTCGTGGCGTGTTCAGCCCACTTGAAATCAATGAAATCCTGCAGCTGACCGAACGGTTGGCCGCCTAAAGGTCAAGGTAATCCATGCTACAGAACAACCCCGAACTCAAAAGCAAGATCGACCAGCTCTGGAATAAATTCTGGAGCGGTGGCATCAGCAATCCGCTCACCGCCATTGAGCAGATTACCTATCTGCTGTTCATGAAGCGACTTGATGAGCTGGACCAGAAACGCCAAGCCGATGCCGAATGGACGGGTGAGGCCTACACCTCCAAATTCGTCGGCAGCTGGATTCCCCTCGAATATCGAGCACGGCGAGAAGAAAAGGATACTGATGCTGAGTGGGCTCAGAAGCTAGAAACTGAAAAGCGCTATCAGATTGAAAAGCGCACGCTGCGCTGGAGCGAATTCAAGCGCATGCAGGCAGAAGAGATGCTGCAGCACGTGCAGGGCAAGGTGTTCCCCTTCCTCAAAGACCTGAACGGCGCCGAATCCAACTTCACCCACCACATGAAGAACGCGGTGTTCATCATCCCCAAGCCAGCCCTACTGGTGGAGGCGGTAAAGACCATCGACGACATCTTCGAAGTGATGGAGAGGGACTCGAAAGAAAAGGGTCAGGCCTTTCAGGACATCCAGGGCGATGTCTACGAGTTCCTGCTGTCGGAGATCGCCACCGCCGGCAAGAACGGCCAGTTCCGCACTCCGCGCCACATCATCAAGCTGATGGCCGATCTGGTGCAGCCGCAACTGGGCCACAAGATCGCCGACCCGGCCTGCGGTTCCGGCGGCTTTCTGCTCGGCGCGTATCAGTACATCGTCACCGAACTGGCGAAAAAAGCGGGCGCCCAAGACCTCAGGTCCGATGAAGACGGCTTCACCCGCACCTCGGTGGCCGCTGCGCTCACCGAAAAGGCGCAGGCCATTCTGGCCAGCTCGCTGTGGGGTTACGACATCGACCAGACCATGGTGCGGCTGGGGCTCATGAACCTGATGATGCACGGCATCGACGAGCCGCACATCGACTACAAGGATACCCTCAGCAAGAGCTACACCGAGGAAGCCGAATACGACATCGTGATGGCCAACCCGCCCTTCACCGGCAGCATCGACAAGGGCGACATCAACGAGCACCTGCAACTGGCCACCACCAAGACCGAGCTGCTGTTTGTCGAGAACATCTACCGCCTGCTCAAGAAGGGCGGCACCGCCTGTGTGATCGTGCCGCAAGGCGTGCTGTTCGGCTCCGGCGGCGCGTTCAGAACGCTGCGCCAGTTGCTGGTGGAGCGTTGCGACCTAAAGGCCGTGATCACGATGCCCAGCGGCGTGTTCAAACCCTATGCAGGGGTCAGCACCGCCATCCTGTTGTTTACCAAGGTCTGGGGCCCGAAAGACAAAGTCACCCAGCCTGCTACCGAACACGTCTGGTTCTACGAAATGGCCGCCGACGGCTATTCACTGGACGACAAACGCAGCAAGCAGGACGGCAACGGCGATCTGCAAGACATCATCGCCAAGTACCACGGCCGCAATCCAGCCACCGATACCGACCGCACAGCGAAATGTTTCATGGTGCCGCGCGCCGAGATTGCCGACGAGAAGAACAACTACGACCTCTCGCTCTCCCGCTACAAGCAGGATGTCTTCGAAGAAGTGCACTACGACGCGCCGGGCGTGATTCTGGATCGGTTGATTCAGGCCGAGGTGGGTGATGTAGATGAAGCGGAACTCGCCAAGGTGCAAAGCGGCATCGTGCGCGAGTTGCTGGAGTTGAAGGGGATGGTGGGATGAGATTTCGAAAGCTGTCTGAAATCGCACCTTCCGGTGCATCACCCGCCAAGCCGGCACCGGACGAAACTGTCTGGCATCTTACGCTGGACCAGATTGAGTCTGGATCAGGAAAGATCGGGCGCCGCAGTTATGGACGGGCTTCGGATGCGGGCACATCTACGTTCGTATTTGATACTGGAAATGTTCTCTACTCAAAACTACGCCCATATCTGAATAAAGTTATCTGCCCTGACAGTAGTGGCATTGCAACAACGGAGCTGGTCCCGCTTAGGCCAATTCCCGGAGAACTGAATCGCGAGTTTTTGTGCTTCTATCTGCGATCCCCTGAGTTCGTCTCCTGGGCAAGTGCGCAAGTAGATGGGGCAAAGATGCCACGAATGAAGATGAAATCATTCTGGGCACACGAAATGCCGCTCCCGCCTCTCGACGACCAAATCCGCATTGCCAATCTGCTCGGTAAAGTGGAAGGGCTGATCGCCCAGCGCAAACACCATCTGCAACAACTCGATGACCTGCTCAAGAGCGTGTTTCTGGAGATGTTTGGCGACCCGGTGCGGAATGAGAAGGGGTGGGACAAACCTGAGCTGAAAGCCTTCGGCAAGATTTCGACCGGCAATACGCCACCCAGAAATGAGCCTGCAAATTACGATGGCGATTTCATCGAGTGGATCAAGACGGACAACATCACGGGTGATGCTGTTTTCGTCACGCCTGCCACCGAGCACCTTTCGGAGGTTGGTGCGAGAAAGGCGAGAACAGTTACTGCCGGTGCCTTGCTCGTGGCCTGTATCGCAGGCAGCGTCGAATCGATTGGGCGTGCAGCGCTGACGAACAGGACGGTGTCCTTCAATCAGCAGATCAATGCCATCCAGCCCGGCAAAGATGTGAACCCCCTGTATTTGTATGGTTTGTTTAAGTTGTCTCGGGCCTACATACAGAGCCACGCCACGAAGGGAATGAAGAAGATTCTGACGAAAGGTGATTTCGAGAAGATCACGATGATCAAGCCGCCCTTTGAGCTCCAGAATCAATTCGCTGTCGTCGTAGAAAAAATAGAAGGCATTAAATCCCGCTACCAACAGAGCCTTACTGATTTTGAATCCTTATATGGTGCGTTGAGCCAGCAGGCCTTCAAAGGTGAACTGGATTTGTCGCGCGTGCCCATGCCGGGCATACAAGCTGAGGAAGAAGAAACCGTGGCAGTAGAACCTTTGCACACACCCGCCGAACAAAGCCTAGTAATCCATTTGCCTGACACCGCCAACTTGCTGGCAGCACTGGAAAGTACTGAGACGCGCATGGATGTACTCGTCCAATGGCTGGATGCCTATCGCGGTCAACTGGGCAGCACGCCATTTTCGGTGCAGCATTTCATGGCAGCGGCGCAAACGCGGCTGGCGGAACTGCACCCGGACAACGATTTCGAACTGGGCGCGAACGACTACGAACATATCAAAGCCTGGGTGTTCGAGGCACTGGCCGCTGGCCGACTTGCGCAGGCGTTTGACGACGCTGGCAACCGCATCGAACTCAAGGCTGAGCAGGCATGAAACTGCTGCGCCTCAAGATCACCGACCCGGCAGGCTTTCGCAGCCTGCCCTGTGGTTTTGAGCATCACTTCCGCACTGAATGGAGCCTGCAGGATGAACTGGCTCAGCCCGACGGCTTTGCGCCCTTCGTCTGCGCCGGGCCGAATGGCAGCGGCAAGTCCAATCTGCTCGAAGCACTGGCGGCGATCTTCTTTCAGCTGGAGATCCTACGCGTGCGCCGCAGCTTTCTGCCCGAGGTGTTGCAAAACACTGGTCAGGATTTTTCGCCGGTTGCGTTTGAGCTGGATTACCTGATTCGCATACCCGCTGAGTACCGTGGCCCCGACAGCCCGGAGTGGACGAAAGTAGGCGTGTGGAAAAATCCCGGCGAATCCGTGCGCTTTCTGTGGGAAAACCAGAGCGACTTCGACACCGATGTGTATGAGGTGTTCAATGGCGGTCACGCCGATATCCTGCTGCCTCAATACGTGCTGGGCTATTCGTCGGGCGAGAACGAAATACTCAGCTTGCCCTTCTTCAAGCTGCGTTTTGTGCAGTTCGACGAATACTGGACAGCACTGGCCAAACAGCTTCCTTATCCCGGTCGCCCCGACGCTCGACTGGCCTACCTGGATGGCGGGTTCAGCCAAGCCATTCTGCTGTGCAACCTGCTGTTTCAGGATGAGGCAACCCTTCAACCCTTTCGGGAAGATGTCGGCATCGAGGAACTCAAGGAATTTCGCATCCTTATCCGCCGAAGCATCCCGCTGACACGTCAACAAGCAGAGGCTTTTTCTTCCGGCGATTACGTCCTGCCCGGTTATACGCAGGAGGGCTACTTTGCAGACAACGCCGCCATAGGCCTTGACCCGGAGACTGGCGACTACCGCCTCAAGTTGCTGCATGGGCTGGAAGGCGATGAGCGCACGTCCATCATCGAAAAGCTCAAGCGTTGCGCCACCCTGCATTTCCATGACGAGGCCACCGATACGCTGATCCTGGACTATTGGGTCAATGAACGGACGAAAGATGCCTTTCGCGACAATTTCGACGGTTCCGCGTTATCCCTGTTCCAGGCACTGCAAGTCCTGCTGACACTGAATCTATATTCGGTCAGCGATGCGCTCAAGGCTGATCTATACACCTCGACCAGCCACTATGTCAGCGAGACAGTGCCGACCCTGGCATCCGATCAGCGCATCATGCGTTTCAAGTTTGTGCGCTTTTCCAAGCAGGGCGTGGCCACGCCGATGATGCTCAAGGAGTTGTCGGACGGCGAGCATCAATTGCTGCACAGCCTCGGTTTGTTCCTGTTGTTCCGCAACACCAACAGCCTGTTCCTGCTCGACGAGCCCGAGACGCACTTCAACCCGGACTGGCGCGCCAACTTCATCACCCGCTTGCGCCAGTGCCTGCCGGGTAATGGTGAGTTCGCGCAGGAAATGCTGATCACCACCCACACGCCTTTCCTGATCTCGGACAGCAAGCCAGGCAAGGTGCTGGTGTTTGCCAAGGACAATACCACCGGCGCTGTCAGCATCAGCCACCCGGACTACAACACGCTGGGCGCTTCGATCAACAAGATCACCATGAACACCTTCGGCAAGCGCGAAACCATCGGCGGTTATGCGCAGGCCCTGTTGGAGGCATTGCGGGCGCGCTTCGAACAGGGCGCCGAAGACAAGGAAGCATTGATCACGGAAATCCACCAGCAACTCGGCGACTCGGTGGAAAAAGTGCTGCTGATCAGGGCCATCCTTGACGGCGATCAGCCAAGCAATGGGGAGGCGCGGGGCTGATGCTGTTTCCGTACACCTACGTGCCGCACCAGATGGAAAAGATGCAGGGATTCATCGATTTCATCTTTCATGAGGTATGGTGTAAGGCGCCGGCAAGCGGACCGTTTGATCTACACCTATTCGACGCCAACGTGGAGTTGCGCGAAGTGATGGAAGCTTTCTATTACTCCGACACGCAAGGTGCATATTTCTTTTATGGTCATGTGGAGCGAATCTACGGTTCGTTTTCGGCACTGACTGCCACTCAGATCAACCAGTTTCAGCAGTGGTATCAGGGCAATAACGATCTGGAGAAGGTATGCGCCAATGACCCTAGTGCACATCTCGTCCGGTACACCGACATCGCCGCTGTCTATAAAGACCTTGGCGAGCAACTTGCCGTCTTCTTCAAAGGCTTGTACTCACAGTCGCTGCTGGGCCTTGCTGCCCTGCGAACCAAGATCGGTGACATCGATGATCACTATCAGACCTTTGTATCCACCAACAAGGCGGGAAAATGCCCGTTTTGCGGCATCGGCGATATCAAGGGTACGCATCACAGCAAACGGGAGGCCTACGATCATTACCTGCCCAAGGCGCTGTACCCATTCAACTCGATCAATTTTCGCAATTTGGCGCCCGCCTGCCACGAGTGCAACAGCACCTATAAGCTCAGCAAGGACCCAGCTCACAATCCGGCTGGGCGGCGCAAGGCATTCAATCCGTACGCCGCAGCGGGCCATACCATTCAAATACAGGTTACCTTGCAGCACGCGGACATCGATAAGTTGATGCCTGCTGACATCACGATGCAATTCGGTCCTGCGGCGCTGGCTGAAGAACTCGACACCTGGAAGGACGTGTACGGCATTGAAGAGCGCTACACAGCCAAACTCTGCGGTGAGAACGACGGCAAGTACTGGCTGACGCAAGTTCTAGAGGAATGCCAGGCTTATGACAAGCAGCCAGTCGACATTCTGACTATGCAAGCCCAACAAGCGCATAGCCGACCGTACGCTGACTGCAATTTCCTCAGAAAGCCGTTTCTCGAGGCCTGCCAGCAGATCGGCGTTCTGTGAGAACTCCCGGAGTAAACCACAGCAGTGCTCATCAGCTCGGGAAGCCAGTCAGCATTCGGTTAACCATCCGCCACCAATCCCGAGGGCCCGGATTCATCTCCGGGCGCTTTTTCTTGCCCGACATTCCCACCGTTGATGCAGCTGTCCAATTCTCTCGCATGTGGGGAGGTTCCCCCCTGGGGTCCATTGCGGAGGTCCGGTTCTCCCAGAGTGGACGGTCGCGCTCACGCATTCGCCGTCGCTTTGAGCAACTCGAAGGCAGGCTTCATCCGGAAGGGGTGCGAAGCGGCACTCGGTACCGTCTGCCGTAACTTGGCTCAAAACGAGGCCTATCGATAATATTTGAGCCAAGCCAATGTGCCAAACGGTCAGATTGTTTCGCCTAAACCATTGTCAATACAACATTCTCTGTTTGGCTCAGCGTCGAGGCTTGAGCCAAGAGGCTGAGCCAAAACGCTGGTGGGACATGAAAACGCGCGATCCACGGCAGCAGGTAGAGAGCGAGAGGAGTGAGGCTAGAGTGGTTAGGTATTCGCGATCCAGAGTCGTGAGCGCGTAAATGAGTATGAACGAGGCGGACATCTTGCAGGGCGTGGCACCATCGAGGCCGCCAGCCGCTATTCGTGGACGGTGGACTTCGCCGCGCGCCGCGCCAAGGCCCGCGATGAGATGCAGCCCTTGCTCGACGGTGCAGGTAAGCTCAAGGCCGAGGTGGTGGACCTGAAGGAGCGGCTGAAGCGCTTCAAAAAGGACAAGGCGGCCGACGAGGTTCTGAACGGGCTCGACGCGCAGATCCGTGAGAAAGACAAGGCTGCCCGCGACCTGGAGTCACAAGCCGCCGCCATTGATGCGGCCGTGTTCGATCTGAAGGCCGTCAATCCGAACGCAGTCACCATGGTGGATCAGCGCACGCCGGACGAGATCATCGTCAACATCGAGGAGCAGGGCCGCATCGTGGCGCAAGCGCTGGGCCGACTGCGCGCGCTCATGACCGCCGAACTTCCTCTGGAACAGGAGTAAACGAGGACACCCGTGAGCAGTCCGTCCAGGTAGTCACAACGCACTTTGAGTATTAACAGTGACGATTTTTCGGACGCAATATCTATTTGTGTATGACGGATCGGACTCAAACGCATTGGCATCACAAGATGGTTCCATAAATCGCGTGGGATCTGCACCTACGATATTCATTGGATATCTTCTGGCTCAAGGATGATAGTCTGGACAATCTCGATGACCTCCCGCCCCCAGATGTGTTGCAGCAGGAGATTATTGAGCATCTGGAGGCAGCCTTGGCGTCGTTCAGGGATGTTGCCACCGGACTGCAGAGAAAGTAGAGTGAAGTCCACGTTCCGCTGCCTTCGCGCGCCAATCGTTCCCCTCGACAGCCTTCGGTTTGTTTCAATTTGAGTCGCTCTCCCGACTTCTGGTACAAGAGCCTCCGGTCTGGTCCGTCAGGCACTCTCCTGGCGGCGATATTCAACGACAGGGAGGAACGATGACATGGGTGACGATCTGTTGAAGTATCTCGGTCCGTTGGCGGCGCTGGCCGGTGTGTGGGAAGGCGATAAGGGCGCCGATGTGGCGCCTTCCGATGATCGAGGCACGGAACAGAATGCCTATCGTGAACGGTTGACCTTCGAGCCGTTCGGTCCGGTCAACAATCATGAACAACAGCTCTATGGCCTTCGTTATGCGACCGTGGCCTGGCGGTTGAGCGATGGGGCGCCGTTTCATGAAGAAACCGGCTACTGGCTGTGGGATGCGGCGGCGAAGCAGGTGCTCCGTTGTTTCATTGTGCCGCGGGGAGTCACGGTGCTGGCCGGTGGTACTGTGGAACCAGATGCCACGTCGTTTCAGATTTCGGCGGATGCCGGATCGGATACGTATGGCATCTGCTCGAACAAGTTTCTGGATCGCGAGTTCAAGACCGTCCGGTATGAACTCACGGTGACCCTGCACGGCCCCGACAGCTTCAGTTATCACGAAGACACGCAGCTGAAGATGAAGGGCCGGAGCGATCTCTTCCACCACACCGACACGAATCGAGTAACGCGCGTCAGATAATTCTGTCGTCGCAACCTGGTTGGCTTCTACTCCACACGCCCTGGTATAGTGACCTGAGGCTACGCTACGTAGTACGTTCATGGTCACGTTGTGTGTCGGCCTGCCGCAGGCGGGAGCGATCGGCAGACACACATTGCATAAGGAGGTGCAGGATGTGGAGATCAGGGGTTGCACTAGCAGGAATCGTCTTAGCGACCGGTTGCGCGGGGCTGCCGCCGACCACCAGGACGGCGGTGATTCACGAGATCAAGCTGGAGACCCATCTGGCGCCAGCCGAGCTGACGGTGCATGTGGGCGATGAGGTGCGGTGGGCCAACCATCGTACGTTGGCGGCCCTGATCGATATTCCCGGCCTGAAGTCGGAGATGTTGTCCTGCCAACGGGGTTTCACTAATCTGTTCGGAAGTCCGCGGGAACTCACGGAGCTGGATCCGAATGAGAGCGCCAGTCTCTGTTTCGACCGACCCATTGTCATTAGCTACAACGCGCGTATGCGCTCGGCCGCACCGGGCGGCATGCAGATCGAGCCGGGCACGATTCGCGTCGTGGCTCCCGCTCAATAGCGATCCGCTGCGGCTTTCGCCCCGGAGTCGCGTCATGGGCTCCGGGGTGAGCCACCCCTCCCGATCAATCGTTCCTCACAGAGTGGCAGATATCCGGTACGCGGGACGATCCGCGTCGGTGCGCGAAGATCGTCGATGCCTGCCGGGTTCCCGTCGTGTGGTGGGGATCTCTTTGCAGCGATGGGCTGGTGCCGATTGGACGGATCAGAGTACCGTGGTCCAGGAGGGACTGACGGCGAAGGCGGCATTGATCAGGCCGACATGGGAATAGGCTTGAGGAAAGTTTCCGAGCTGGGTGCGGGTTTCGGGGACGAAATGTTCTGAGAAGAGCCCCAGATGGTTTGCGCCCGTGAGCACCTGCGCCATGATCTGCTGCGCTTCAGCCATTCGTCCGAGCCGCGCGAGTCCCTGGACGACCCAGAAGGAACAGATGACAAAGCTGGATTGCGGCCGGCCGAAATCGTCGGTGCGCAGGTAGCGGAAGTAGAAGCCGGTTTCCTTCCCGCCGGCTTGCACGGCCAGCGCGCGCGCGATGCTCTGCATCGTGGCTTCGCACACGTCGCGGTTGGGAAAGCCAAGGATCGCGGCCTGCGCCAGCGAGGCATCGTAGGTGTCGTCCTTGGGCCCGTTGCGGAGGGACCCGTCTTTGGTCGCGTTCAAGAGCGCCTGTGCGGCGCGCGTGCGCGCCGCATCGAGGTCGAGCGTCAACGAAGGAAGACAGCCCGCCTTGTGCATGCGATGGGCCCGGTCGAGCCCCGCCCAGCACATCAGATTCGAAAACGAATGCTCCTGCCAGCCGTTGCGAATTTCCCACAGCCCCGCATCCGGCTGGGCGATAGTGCGGTCGCAGAGTCGGGCGAGGTTGGCGACGAGTTGTTCCTGATCTTTGGTTCGCAGATCGTAGAAACGATTGTCGGAGAAGATCGGGGTCAACGCGAGGACCAGTTCGCCGTAGACATCGTTTTGAATATGTTCGGCGGCCTGATTGTGATTGCGCACGGGCGCGCTGCCGCAGAAGCCGGCCCAGTTCCGGTGTTCGGTTTCCGGCAGCGGGAGATCCTGGCTGAGCGTATACACGGGCGCGAGTCGCTCCCGCGAATGTTCATGCGTATAAGCGATGTTGAGCAGGAACTTGAGAAACCCTTCCATCTCCTCGAAGTGCCCGAGATTGTGGAAGGCGGTCAGGGAAAAATAGGCGTCACGCAGCCAGCAATATCGATAGTCCCAATTGCGCGGGCCGCCCGGCTCTTCCGGGAGGCTGGTGGTCAAGGCGGCCAGGATGGCGCCCGTGTCTTCATAACAATGGAGTTTGAGCGCGAGCGCGGACCGAATGACTTCTTCTTGATGCAGCACGGGAATCGAGCAATGTTTCACCCACATGCGCCAGTAGCGGGTCGTCTGGTCGAGGAACTCGTGACTGACCTTGGCGAGATCGTCTTCGATGCCCAGGCCCCAGGTGAGCGCAAAGTACGTTTTCTCAG
>NZ_JBGANL010000036.1:65785-69216 GCF_044222345.1 Prosthecobacter sp. | reverse complement strand
CGCCTGCGTTTGGATCGCCAGCGTATGTGAGCGGCCTGCGCCCGTATGGCAGGCCGTATGAGCGGAGCGGGTTCTACCCGTACAGTGAATCACGCCCGGGTGGCATGGGGTACTATGACCGGGTGGCTTCGCCGCACGGTTCCTATGAGTACATCTACCATGATCTGGAGGTGCCGCATCCGGCGCCGGGGACGCCGCTGAAGGAGAAGACGGTGCGGTATACGTCGCGCTATCCTTCGTCCTGGGGTGCGCCGATGTGGGTGACGACGTTCAAACCGGGGATTTTTGCGCGGCGTGGAAATGGTGCGGCACCTGCCGCAGCGCCGGGGGCGGGATCTGAGTGAGGGTGGGGAGACGGCGCGGTTTCTCTGCTGACTGAGGACGATTTCATGGATGGTCCGGGGAGTGAATCGTCTTGAGGGTGAAGAGCACGCCGAGCACGGTGCACATCAAGCCGATGCTCAAGGACAGTGCTGTGAGGAGCCAGTAGAAAAGAGGTTCGTGGTCCCGAGTGTACCGGATGTTTTTATAAGTGATGTGTTTCTGACTCAGGGACCGCCCGCTGTTGAAGAAAAGAAACAGGCCGAAGAGGCTCAGCATGATGGACCCAGCAAGGGAGCCTTGCGTGGTGGCGGTGGGCGGAGGGTGCGGCATTTTCGTGGGCGGCGATGCGAGGCGTGTGGGTAGAGGTGTCCACGGTGCGCCAGGAGGAGCGGAGGAGATGAATGCTGAGGTAGATGCCGAAGAGGATGAGCAAGACGGTCCAGAGGATCTGAAAGCTGAGGATGAACCAAAATGCGAAGGGGCTGTCTTCGCGGCGATAGCACTGGCTGCGATAGTTGACCTGCTTCTGAGTCCATGCCCGCCAGGAGAGGTAGGTGCCGATGAGGCCGAAGATGAAGCACATGAATATGCCTGCGAGCTCGTTGGACATCATGGGAGGGTGTGGCGTGGGGCGGTGGTGGTGGTTCTGTGCAGGGGCGTTTATAGAGGGTTGGGAGGCTGATTACCAGTTGGGAGAGTGTGCCTTCCCATCGCCGCAGACATGGAGTCAAACTGGCGGGCCGTGACGAGCATGGGCGTCTGAGGGTGTTTTTGGCATCGGAGGTGCAGAGCATGCTGTGTTGCGCTGGACGAGGCTTGACGCCGAGGGTCTTGCTTGTCGGGGAGTTTGCAGCACGCTCATGGACGGGCGGGCTGGGAACGCCATGGCGTCAGACGTCCTCGCAGTCGGGCGGTTTGGCGGAGGAGGTGATGGAAGATCTGAAGATCTTCGACGCCAAACACGGCCGACCTACGGCCCGGAGTACTGCGCTTGTGCTTGACTGGGAGAATCGAGAACGAGGACGATTCGTGGGGGCTACTGGCGCACGGGGATGGCTTTGGGGATGTAGTCGTCCTCGGGGACGGGGATGGCTCTGGGGACGGCGCCGGGGGCGGTGGTGCTTTGGTAGGGGTCTTGGCCGAGGACGACGGTGGAAACGGGGGTGACGGGGATGACGCGGGCCTCTCCTTCCACAAAGAGGGCGCGGGGGGGCGTGGCGAGGAGCTGGGAGGCGGGATCTTTGGCGTCCCAGCCTTTGGGTTTGCCTTCGGTAACCATGGCGAAGACGGCGGCCCACAGGGGGAGCGCGGCGGTGGAGGCGGTGGTGGTGGCGCTGATGGGGGCGTCTTTGTCATGCCCGATCCAGACGAGGCAAGTACGCTGGCGGTCGGAGCCGATGAACCAAGCGTCGGTGCGGTCGTAGGTGATGCCGCCGTAGCCGGCGATGCTTTTGCGGGCGAGGCCATGGGCGAGGAGGGGCTTGCGGTATTCGGGGCGCTCCATGCCAGTGATGAGGGTATCGCGCACATGGGCGACGGCGGCGGGGGTGAAGATCTCGCTGCTGCGCACGGTGGGGCCGGCGAGGAGGTGGGGAGTGGAGCAGGTGCGGCCGTCATTGGCGATGGCGGTGA
Organism: Prosthecobacter sp.; assembly: GCF_044222345.1. Lineage (GTDB taxonomy): Bacteria > Verrucomicrobiota > Verrucomicrobiia > Verrucomicrobiales > Verrucomicrobiaceae > Prosthecobacter. Next base: position 67,260 of record NZ_JBGANL010000036.1, on the reverse strand, counting down.
AGGCGTGGGCGACTTCGATGAGGCGGAGGGGGCTCTGGCCGAGGGTGAAGGCGGCCTCCGTGCGCAGCGGGGTGCTGAAGTGACAGCGGCCGAGGGCGGTGCGCAGAGGCTCCAGCCCGACCTGATAACCGAGGCGGACGGTAGCGGCGGTGCGGTTTTCCAGGAGGGCCTGGACGGGGGTGATGGTGCCGCCGGTGTAGGCGACGGGCTCGCCCTCCGCGCCCCATTCGCCGAGGGTACCGGTGAGGCCGCCGATCATGGCCTGCTTGTTGTCGAGGGGGCCATCGAGCTGGGGGGCATCGGTGATGTCTGGCTGGGCGGTGAGGGCGGCGGCGTAAACGAGGGGGAGGAAGGCGGTGCCGGGGGGGCGGATGCCATCGAGGGCGCGATTGAAGGGGCTGGTGGTGAAGTCGCGCCCGCCCTGCATGGCGAGGATGGCTCCGGTGGTGTTGTCGAGGACGATGACGGCGCCCTGGAGGGTTTTGTCCTTGGGGGCGAGGGTGTCGAGGTGCTTGCGGACGAGGGTGTCCAATGTGTGCTGCCAGTCGAGCCGGAGGGTCATGGTCATCTCAGGCGGGGTGCCAGGCTTGAGGCCGAGGCGCTGGAATTCGGCGCGTGCGGCGGCGAGCATGTAACCGGTGCGGACGCGGTTTTTATCGTGGCTGATGGTGAGGGGCTGGTCGCGTGCGACGGCGGCTTCGGCTGCGGTGATGCTGCCGGTCTCTGCCATGCGCTGGAGGGTGAGATCGCGCTTCTGTTTGGCGAGGGCGGGCTGGGTGATGGGGGAGAAGGCGACGGGGGCCTTGATGATGCCGGCCAGGGTGGCGGACTCGACGAGGGAGATGTCGTGGACGTCTTTGCCGAAGTAACAGCGGGCGGCGGCGCCGACGCCGCTGCAGCCGGTGCCGAGGTAGATGCGATTGATGTAATGGGTGAGGATCTGCTCCTTGGTGTATTCACGCTCGATGCGCATGGCGAGGAAGATCTCGGTGATCTTGCGCTCATAGCTGCGGCCCTGGAGGCCGAAGGCATTGCGGGCGAGCTGCTGGGTGATGGTGCTGCCGCCCTGGCGGATGCCGCGTGAGGTGAAGTTTTTCACGGCGGCACGGGTGAGGCCGATGAAGTCGAACCCGGGATGGGAGAAGAAGCGGGCGTCCTCCGTGGCGATGATGGCCTGGACGAGGGTGATGGGGACATCATCGAGGGTGACGATCTCGCGTTCGATTTCGCTGGCGCTGCCGATGGGCTCGCCTTGGGCGCCTTTGATGAGGGTTTCATTCTGGCCGCGCGTGAGGGCGGCCATGTCATAGGTGGCGGCGAGGGCGGAGTAGTGGTGCCAGACGAGGGCGAAGGCGATGAGGCCGATGAGCAAGAACACGGCGCAGGTGCCACCGATGAAACGGAACCAGCGGGGGAGGCTGTGGTTGCGTGCGCGGTGGGTGGGGAGAATTGCGGAGAGGGTGGGCATGCGGGGC
>NZ_JBGANL010000036.1:0-65776 GCF_044222345.1 Prosthecobacter sp. | reverse complement strand
GGTGGGGGATAGGTCTTTAGACCTATTGAACCTGTTTGGGCGCTGGGGTGGTGACGGCGGCGGCGGAGTCGGAGGAAGATTTTGTTAGCGGAAGAGGCGCTGGAAGAAGCCGCCGATGCCGGGGTCTTCGCGGTATTGTGGGGGGCCGCCATAGTAGCCGGGGGGAGGCGGGATGAATTCGGGGGTGAGGGGATCGTTTTCTTCGGGGACGTTGTCGGGGGTGAACTTGACGTCATGGGCGGTGGGGCGGTCTTCGATGTCGTGGAGGATTTTGGCGATGATGGGGGCTGCGGTGCCGCCGCCGGAGAGGCCGCCCTGCCCTGCATTGCCCTCCACCATGACGGCGAAAGCGAGGGGCGGATTGGTATCCACGAATCCGGCGAACCAAACGACGTTGGCCTTGGCTCCGCGCAGCACCCACTGGGCGGTGCCGGTCTTGCCGAAGACGGCGACTTTTTTCAGGCGTGCGGCTTTGCCGGTGCCGCGGGCGTGATTGACGACGCCGAACATGCCGCTGCGGACGGTTTCGAGGTCCATCTGACTGACGGGCATGAGGGCCTCACGACAGGGGATGCTGACGTCTCCGAGGCGGCCGCTCTGGGACTGGGTATGGGAGACGAGGCGGGGGCGCGGACGGCAGGTGCCATTGGCGAGGGTGGCCATGACCATGGCCATCTGCAGGGGGGAGGCCTCGGTGACGCCCTGACCGATGGAGAGATTGGCGAGGTCGTGATTGGACGGGGCGCTCTGGGGAAGGTTTCCGGTGGCGGTCTTGAGCGGGAGCACCGGGGCGGTGCCGAGGCCAAACTCGTGCGCCATGTAGAGGATGGGGCGGTCCCGGGTGACCATGGCGGACTGGTAGAAGTAGGTGTTGCAAGAGCGGATGAGGGCGGCGCGGGCATTGAAGAAGCCGTGATCGTCTTTGGACCAGTTGTCGAATTCGCGGCCGTCGATCATGAGGGAGGGGCCGCATTCGAACTCCATCTGGGCGCCGACTGTGCCGGCGCGGAGTCCGGCCATGACGACGATGGGCTTGAAGATGGAGCCGGGCGGGTAGGTGCCGAGGAGGGCGCGGTCGAAGAGGGGGCCGTCAATGTCCTGCGTGAGGGCGGTGAAATCGGCGGAGGAGATGCCGCCGGCGAAGGCATTGGGATCGTATTGCGGGAGGCTGGCCATGGCGCGGATGTCTCCGGTGAAGGCATCGACGATGACCATGGCGCAGCGGTGCTTGGACTGGGCGAGGGCGCTCTCCGCGAGGCGCTGGGTTTCGAGATTGAGGGTGGTGACGACATCGCGCCCGGCGGCAGGCGGGGCAAAGACCTGCTGGTAGACGACGCTACCAGCATCTGCCATCATGAGGCAGAGTGTGCCATCGGTGCCGGTGAGCTGCTTGTTGTATGCGGCCTCCAGGCCTGTGGCACCTTTGGTGCGCTGCCAGAGGGGTTCATTGCGGAGGATGGCGCCGGCGGGCGGTGCGCCGTCTGAGGAGACGTAGCCGAGGCGGCCATGCCTTTGTGCGGGTAGTGGCGGAGGTACTCGGTGCGGAGAGTGGCGCGGGGGTGCTTCTGGGGGTCGATGGTGAGGTCCTGGGGGAAGGCATCGCTGACGGTGACGACGAGAGCTGTGGCAGGATTCGTAGTGACGCTTGAGGTTTCGCGCTCGGGCAGGCGTGCGGAAGATCGGCCTTGGTAGCGTCGATTTCCTGCTGAAGCCAGGCGGTGTAGGTCCTCCAGGGTGCTGCGCTTGTCTGCGGGGACGGTGAACTGGAGGCGGCGGACGGTGGTGTTGTTTTACGCGAAGGCGGCCTTTGCGGTCGAGGATCTGCCCACGGGGCGCGGGGATGACGAAGTAGAAGGGCTTGACGTCGGAGCGTGAGCAGTTGCCTGGGACAAGCCTCGGGGACTCCCTGGGACGGGGCGAGATCATGTCCTGTTACCGTGACAGCGGGGGGGCATGAGTGCGGAGTAGGGCGGCGGCGGGTTCTGCGCTGTGAACTTGAGCAGTGGCCAGGGTGAGTGTGCAGGCGGCGGTGAGCGCGGAGAGAGGTGCCGAAGCGCCTGGTGGAACTGCCTGAGGGTGGTGGGGGCGGTGGGCGCGGCGAGCCATGTGTCATGACTGAGCGCGGCCCGGGGGGCGGACGGCGAGGGGGGGATCACAGGCAGGAAATGTGGAAAAAGATACCGCGCAGCAGGGCAGACCGCCAACAAAACTGGCGTCTGCTAATAATCGTGTGTGAGGGTGGTTTGGACGCGCCGGGCGTGAGGGAGTTCACTTTTTTAAGGGGATGGCTGCGGTGGCGGTCTTTTTTGGCAAAGGAATGGACGCACATGGGGAGAACGGAGAGAGGACCGGAAACTTGAACCAAGGGATACACGGAAGGAGGATCTGATTTGAGGAACTGCAATAGCGGTTCACTCCCCTGCCCTGCCTGCATGGGGTGTGCGGGTGCAGAATCATAAACGCAACGAAGCGCTGGGGTGCGATGCCCCGAAGGAAGGAAGCGATTCACCATGAAAACTCAGGATTTGCCCAAGACCAAGGCGACGGCGGAGGATGCGCTGGGGAATCTGCCGCTGGCGCTGAAAATTGCGTCGCCTCGGCTGGCGGAACTGGAGACGTGGGACGCGGCTGCGGGTGAGTCAGGGTACCGTGTGGTGCCGGAGGATGAGGCGGAGCGGGAGGAAGTGGAGGATGGGGAGAGGGAGGCGTGAGGAGGCTCGATCTTGGGGGGGGGCAAGCGCAATCTTGAAAGGGTGCAGCTGCCGCTTTCGAGCGGCGCGTGATGGGGCGTGGGGGACTGAGCCAAGAGAGATTACCGGCTGCCGCTTTCGGGTATTTGCTGGTAGGCGTGGTCAGCGAGGATGGCGAAAGCGGTAGCTGTGGTCTGGCTGGGAGGAGCGAAAGATGCGGACAACACGATGAGGAATGAGCGGGATCAAGAGGATGCCCCCCTGACGCCGCCGGAGCAACCACCCTGCCGGAGACCTGAAGCTGAGGCAGGGTTTCTATCATGCTCCATTTGGGGCCCAGGCCATGGGGAGGTTCGGGGGGATGGCATTCGCGACTTTCGCTGCCATTTTCTTTCGAGTGGGAACGTTTAACTATGACAGATGGACGCTCCTAAATACTTTCATCAGGAGGAAGCTCATGCGGTTTTTCGACCTGCTGGCGAGCTGACGCTGGCGGAGGTGGTGGGGATGGTCGCAGAGGCGATCTCGTTTGCGCATGAAACGGGTGTGGGCCGGCTGATGGTGGTGCTGACAGAGGTGACGGGGATCCCATCGCCAAAGCTGACCGCACGGTATCAGTTTGTGCGTGAGTGGGCGAAGGCTTCGGAAGGGAGGGTGCGAGTGGCCGTGGTGACCACGGCAGAGATGATCGACCCCGGCCGATTTTGTGTGACGGTGGCGACGAATGCAGGGCTGGAGGCGGATGTTTTCGTGGATGAGGCGAAGGCGCTTGAATGGCTGGTGGGGGCCGTGGGGATGATGCTGGCGGAGTGACGGCGGAGGCATTCGATGGAAGCGGTGTTATTGGACGGGCTTCCCCTGCCTTGGCGGCGGCCGACTCAAACCTCTCCGGCATTAAGGTTTTCTTTATTATTAAATGGCGGGACTCTGCCGCTCTGGGCGTCCATACTGCCGGCGCAGCACTGATCAACAAATCACTGAGAATGTAGTCCCTAAACACCCTACTTGCTGTTCTTGCAGTCACTTCGGTGACGCAAATCCACGCTGGCCCGCCGCCCCCCTCAGGGCATCGCGGCGGCTTCCGAACCCGCTGTGTCTGCCATCAGTGGCAAACTGGACGCCAACTATGGCGCGGTCAATCGTGCCTCCACACGAGGTGTGGCGGGATCGCTCTCGGTGCCGCTGGGCCACCGTTTTGGCGCGCAGTTTGACGGGCTGTATCAGCATGGTTTTTCGACGAACATGTATGGCTTGGGCACACACTTTTTTGCGCGTGATCCAAGCAAGGGACTGATCGGTCTGGCCTCAAGCTGGACGACGAGCCAGAAGTTCATGGATGTGATCGTGGGGATGGAAGGCGAGTATTACTTCGACAAGGTGACGCTGGTCACCGTGGTCGGGTGGAACAACTACGACTCGCATGTGGCCACCGCATTTCCGGGACTGGCGACGCATCAAAACTTTGTGGCGGCGCGCGTGTATGGGGCGGTCTACCCGATGGATGACCTGATGGTGCGCCTGGAGTACAAGAGCCGCTTCAACCACAACTTCTATCTGGCGCATGTGGAATGGCAGACGCCGATGAGTGGTGTAGCCGTTTTTGCGGATGCGGGCGTGGGTGACAACAACTTCGCCATGGTGATGGGTGGTGTGCGCGTGTACTTCGGTGGCAGCAAGCCGCTGAAGGATCGCCACCGCAAGGACGACCTGTCTAACATGGGATCAAACTTCAACGGCACGAACAGCGCGGGCTCCAGCGATACTGCAAGCCCCGCACCTGCTGGGCGCCCCCACGCATGGACGACTGAGCCGATGCGACGGGCCTGCTGACCTTGGCTGCATGATTTGAAAAACGCCCAGCGCCCCCCCCTGCCGGGCGTTTTATGTGCAGATGGGAAAAGGTAAAGTTTTTTTTAGACCAGTTAAGTCTGAGTCTTGTTGATTCGTGAAGGATTGGAGTGGACGTTTCAATCAACTTTCTATGATGAAACTCCTACTTACTCTCTCACTGTTTGCGACACTGGCAGCCACCTCAGTCTCTGAACTCCATGCGGGCGAACCTGTACCAGGGATCGTAGCGGCGGCTGCGGAGCCTGCGGTCTCGGCCATCAATGGCAAACTGGATGCGAACTACGGCGCGATCAACCGCGCCTCCACGCGGGGTTTGGCGGGATCACTCTCGGTGCCGCTGGGTCAGCGCTTTGGTGCTCAGTTTGACGGGCTGTATCAGCATGGCTTTTCGACGAACATCTTTGGCGTGGGATCGCACTTCTTTGCGCGTGATCCGGGCAAGGGGCTGATCGGCTTGGTGTTCAGCGGGATGACGAGCCAGAAGTTCACGGATGTGATCGTAGGCGCGGAGGGTGAGTATTACTTCAAGCAGGCGACGCTGGGCGCGGTGGCGGGGTATGACAACTACGACTCGCACGTGCCAACAACGTTTCCGGGGCTGGCGACACACGAGAGCTTTGTGGCGGCACGACTCTACGCGGCGGTGTATCCGGTGGATGATCTGATGGTGCGGCTGGAGTACCAGAACCGCTTTAACCACAGCTTCTGCATGGCGCACGTGGAGTGGCAGACGCCGATGAAGGGTGTGGCGATCTACGCGGACGGCGGTGTGGGTGAGAACGGCTACGCGCATCTGCTGGGCGGGCTGCGCATCTACTTCGGCGGAGACAAGTCGCTGAAGGACCGCCACCGCCAGGATGACCCGGACAATGTGAACTCGACCTTCATCGGCACAAACAGCGCGGGGTCCACGAACACTGCGCCTGCGCAGGAAGCGCCGCCAGCGGAAGAGTGCCATGGCGGGTGCGAATGCTGCTGATGCGAGGTTGTTTGTTTGAGGTGTTGTAAAAATGCCCGGCGGGAGATCCTGCCGGGCATTTTTTTGTGGTTGGAGGGCCTGCCTGCGAGTGGAGCGTGATCTTTAAATGACTGTTTATTCGAACAGTTTCTAAGTTTGTGCCATGGGGTGAGGCATGAACCCGAGTCCCCGTAATCTAGCTGAAATGGCCGCTGCAATCCAAGGTACGGAAGTGGCCGCACGGCAGTGGCTGCAGGCGGGTTTTTTGCCGGGGGATGCGGCGGCGTATGTGCATGCGGGGTGCTTTGATGTGAACCGCACGGAGGAGCTGCGGAGGGCGTGCATCACACCGAGTGAGATCGCGGCGCTGGGGCTGGGCTGGGACTTCTGCGCGGGCAAGGTGGCGCTGGAGGAGCTGCGGGTGAACGGGAGTGCGCAAGCGAAACTGTGGGGTGCGGGCCGGAGAGAACGCTGAACGCTCAACATTGAACCATCATGGAGTGGCGCCCTGATTTTTGGCAGGATTTTCGATGCTGGGCTAGTCGATTTGATGGACGGGAATGATGCCCTGCTTGACGGACCACTCCAGGGCGGCGGCTTTCCACTGCTCCCAGAGGGGGCCTTTGCAGCCGTTGAAGCCGTGTCCGCCGGCGGGGAGTTCGAGGAGTTCGACGGGGAGGTGGTGGTATTTCATAGCAGCGACGAACTGGCGGCTGTTTTCGATGGGGACGGGCTTGTCATCGATGGCGTGGGCGAAGAAGACGGGCGGGGTGTCTGCAGTGACCTGGAGTTCGTTGGAGTATAGGCGCTGGAGATCGGCGGGCGGGTTTTCGCCGAGGAGTTCTTTGCGGGAGCCGGTGTGGGTGTACTCGCCCATGGTGACGACGGGGTAGATGAGCCAGGCGAAGCTGGGGCGTGAGCTAAGGCGCTCGATGGGATCGGTGGCGTCGGGCTGTCCGGCATCGAAATGGGTGGTGGCGGTGGAGGCGACGTGGCCGCCGGCGGAGAAGCCGAGGATGCCGGTGCGCTGGGGATCGATGTGCCAGCGTTTGGCATTGGCGCGGGTGAGGCGGAGGGCGCGCTGGGCATCGAGGAGGGGGACCGCATGGCGGAGCTTTGGCAGGCGGTATTCGAGGATGATGCAGGCGATGCCGTGGTCATTGAGCCACTGGGCGATGGGGTAGCCTTCGCGGTCGGTGACGTGGCGGATGTAGCCGCCGCCGGGGCAGAGCACGATGGCCATGCCGCTGGCTTTGGCGGCGGGCGGGAGGAAGACTTGCAGCTCGTGCGTGCTGGCTTCGAAGGTGCCATCGCCCACGGGGGCTTTGCCGGGCCAGAGGGCGATGCGCTCGGTGGGTGTGAGCCGGGGCGCGGGTGTGGTGGTGGCTGCGGTGACGGGCTTTGCGGGGACTTCAGCGGCGGGGGTGTGCGAAGTGAGGCAGAATGCGATTAAGAGCAGGCAGTAGAGAGTAAAAGGGCGCATGGGGACAAAGTGATTAGGAGGAGGAACGAGAAGAGTACGTGGGATTGAAGAGAAGCTCTGTTCTAAATCGAGGAATCATGAATTTGTCTGGATCGATTGCCGTGGGTGAAACGGCGGGATTTTAACCGCTGATAAGACGCTAATTCAGAGGACCTGAAATTTGGATTCAGCTTGTGGCAAGCCGCTTACTTTGCAGGAGCGGGTGCGGGCTTCGAGGTGTCGTCGCGCTGGGTGGTGACTTGGTAGGCTTTGCCGTTGGTGGTGACATTCACGTTGCCGTGGAGGCCGGTGACGTAGGTTTGGGTGCCGAGGGCCTGGAGGTCTTTGGTGCTGCGGATGCCTCTGGCATAGCGGGGGAAGACGCTGGCGATGGAGACTTCGGGGTGGGTGGCTGCGCCGAATTCTTTGGGGATGGGATGGATGCCGTGACCCGGGGCTACCAGAATGTGGCATTTGAGCTTGGATTGATCAACGAAGGGCATGAGGCTGGCTTCGATGTCTTCGGTCTGGATGTCGCCGGGAAGGAGGAAGACGATTTCCCCAAACTGGATGCGGAGGGCGAGGGAGTTGGCGTTGACGAGGAAGTGGGAGGGGCTGTCGTTCTTGGGGCGGCCGGGGAGCTTGGGATCTTTGAAGAAGGCCTTGGGCGGGGCGATGACTTCGATCTTGAGATCGGGATCGAGCGCGAGGGTTTCGCCAGCGGTGGCGCTGAGGCAGGCTCCGCGTGCGCGGAATTCTTCGCGGACGCGGGTGTAGTGGTCGAGCTCGGCTTTGTTGGTGCCGAGGTAGTCGGCTTCGGCGTCGCTGTGGAAGAGGTAGCCGCAGTCGATGAGGCGCTTGATTTGGAAATGATCCTTGAGCCAGAGGAGGCCGCCGAAGTGATCGTAGTGAGCGTGGCTCATGAAGATGCCGTCGATGCTGGTGACGCCCGCCTTGGCGAGGTGCGGGGCGATGAGATCGCGCCCGGCATTGAAGTTGGCGAGCCAGCCGTCTGAGGAGAGTTTTTCAGGGTGCGCGGTGCCGGTGTCGTAGAGCCAGGTCCTGCCGGAAGGCGTGCGCATGACGATGGCCAGCCCCGCGCCGCGCTGGATGTCCGGGATCTCAAGAACGGTGAAGCTGAAGGTGGGCTCTGCGGCGGGGACGTGGGTGGTGAGGAGGGTGAGGAGCAGCAGGGCGGAGAGAGTGCGAAGGGGCATGGGGACTGGGAGAATGAAGAGAGGAGTACGTGATCGCGGGCGGGATTCACAGCTGAGTTTAAAAGGCTAGAACACCGGCCGGAAACACCGTTTATCAGCGTCATGTCAGCGGTTGGAGATTTCAGATCAGCTGCGTGACGAACGGTGGGCCGTGGGTGAAAACGATTGGATTTTTAACCGCTGATGAGACGCTGACGTGACGCTAATTCAAATGTCCGGAACTCCAGAAATGCCGTTTCCAGGTGGTAGAGCTGGCGATGAGTGTGAGTGGAGCAGCAGCGGCGGCTTTCTATTCTCAGAGATCGTAGAGCAGCCGGGCGGCGCTGCTGGCGCCGGGGGGGATCTCAGGGATGGACTGGAAGCGGAGGTCGGGGATTTCGGCGGTTTCGGCGGCGGTTTGGACGGAATCGGTGACGAGGATTACCCAGGGCTCGGCGGTGTCTTCGCCGAGCTTGCTGGCGGCGTTGACTTCGCGGCCAAAGACATCGGAGTCGCCGATGCGGAGGACATGGCCGTAGCCGATGCCGATGCACTGCAGGATGTGCTCTTCCTGGGGCCTGCCGGTGTTGTATGCTTTGGCGGTGCGCTGCATGTCGATGGCGCACTGGAGGGCGCCGGCGACGGTGCGGAAGATGATGAGCATGCTGTCTCCTTCGACCTTCAAGAGGATGCCGTCGTTTCTGTCCACGCAGGGGGTGAAAATGCGCTGGGCCTCATAGATGATCTGCAGGAAGTGGACGATGCCGAATTCGGCGACGTGGCGGGAGAAGCCGGAGAGATCGGTGAACATGACGGCCCAGGTCTCGCCAAAGAGATTCCAGATGCGGGCGTCGATGGCGGCGCGGTCTGCGCCGGGGGTGAGTCGCTCGGCGAGGAGTTTTTCGAGGCGCTCCTGCGAGGCGTGGATGCCGACTTCGTGGACGGAGGACATGAGGGGTTCCATTCTCAAAAGGCGGGGACGAGGGTGAGGGGCCGGTGGGGCGCTGTGACGGAGGGAACGGCGGGCATGGAGGTTTTCGAAAGGGGCGTGATGCTAGCTTTGCCGTGGGCGATGCCAAGGTTTTCTTCGGCGGGGGAGCGGGGATGGGGCGGCGCTCGGTGGGAAATCGGAGGCGGGACGCCTCGATCCGTTGACAGGCGGGACGCCGGTCCTCCGGGGGGGAAGTGAACGCGGGGCGCTGGAGGATTGGCAGCAGTGGGGCCACTTTGGTCGAGATCGGCACCCGGCAGACGCTTCAGGGGCGCTGGACTCCCCTGCCCGACTTCGGACGCTGGATGCCACATTCTATTGTCATTGGCGCGATGGACGAAATTGTTTCATCGGCCAAGTCGGTCCCGGTCAGCCCTGATCAGGGCTGCTTGCACTACCTGCCACCTCAATCACAAAAAATACCAGCCATGGGAGATTCCATGGGCTGGTATTTAATGCTATCCTATCCGGGCTGAGCGGGGTCCCGGTCTTTAGGCTGGCAGGGCGATCTCGGCTTCGGATTCGCTTTGTGCTTCGGCTGGGAGGGCCTGATAGGCGGCGGTGACTTCGGTTTCGAGTTCTTCCTCTTCGGAGGAGGCGGCTGCCTCGTCTGTGGCGGTGGCTTTGGCGGCTTTGGGTTTGCGCGGCTTTTTGACGGCTACTTTCTTGGCGGCGGGCTTGGTGACTTCTGCGGCGACTGCTGGGGCTGACTCGTCCGGGAGGGAGGGGAGAAGGTAGATGCTGCAGTTGCAGCAGAGGACGAGCGCGGCGTCTGCGTGGCGCATGTCGGCGAGCTGGCCGCTGGGGAGGGCGAGATGGCAGCCGCCGCAGGTGTTGTTGCGCATGCGGGCGGCGCCGCGCTTGCCACGGGAGAGGCGGGCGTCGTAGTGAAGGAGGACGGAGGCGGGGATGCGGGTGCGCAGGCCTTTGGCCTCCTGGGTGAGCTCGATGCTGCGGGCGCTCTTGGGCTCGAGGCGTTTTTTGGCGAGGTCGATGTCGCTGAGCTGGGCGAGGTCTGTGAGGAGCGTTTCGGTGGCGATGGTGGGGGTCATGGTCAGGGGTGGGTGCGGTGCGGGGGTGGTGAGGTTGTCTGAGAGCAGGACACGAGGGGCTAAGACTCGTGGTTTGGGCGACGGAATGATCTCCGGCGGTGTCTGCGCGGTTCTTCATGCGCGGGCGGGTGCACCTGCGGGTACAAGGCATGGTGTGGAGGTGATAAGCAAGCGGGATGGGCTGCGATGATGAGGCGGCGAAAAAGGGCGGGGGAAATGCAAATGAAATTTTGAGAGAGAGGTTCTTGGTTCGACGAATCGGCAGAAGGATTCCGGGAAAGTGACACGGTTCCGGATACCATCTTATACCATGGTGACGAAGGGCTCTGGGTGGAGCGGGATCTGGGGGGGACGTTCGGATTTGCCGCAGAGGGGCGGAGATTGAAGGGCTGACTCTTTGGATGTTGGCGCCCTCTTGATTCTTTTTAAGGGGGAGATGCGCGGGCTTTGAGTTTGATGGGCAATTTTGAAAATGGGTCCGGCAGGTTGGTGAAGTAGGTGCAGAGTGGGGAGCTTGAGGAACGTATTCTCTGCGGCTCGAAGTTCCTTTGTGACTTTGGCTGGTGGTGGAACGTGCGCTGCATTGCCTGAGCGAGCTGCTGCGAGGCCGCGAAGTGAACCTCACGACTTTTATTGATATGAATTCTTTTTCCCATTACCTGAGCAGCGGCCATGCGTGGCTGTATGTGCCTGTGGCGATTTTGCTGGGGGCGCTGCATGGGCTGGAGCCGGGCCACTCGAAGACGATGATGGCGGCGTTTATCATCGCGATCCGCGGGACGGTGTGGCAGGCGGTGCTGCTGGGTCTCTCTGCGGCGATGTCTCACTCGCTGCTGATCTGGGTGCTGGCGGCGGTGGCGCTGCAGTACGGCGGGCACTGGAATGCGGAGACGGTGGAGCCGTACCTGCAACTGGGCTCTGCGGCGCTGATCCTGGGGCTGGCGGTGTGGATGTTTATCAGGACGCGCCGTGAGGTGGCGGAGGCTGCGGCGCATGGGATGGGGCATGGGAACGGGCACTCGCATTCGCACGAGCATGGGCATTCTCATGAGCATGGCGATGGAGCTGCGGGGATGTTTGAGCATGAGGTGGTGATGCCAGCGGGATTCAAGGCGCCGAGTCTGAGGGCGGGCGGCAAGCGCACGCATGGGTCGCATGGGGGGATGCTGCTGGACACTGGGCATGGGTGGCTGGAGATCGCGGTGCATGAGGACGGGGTGCCGCCGCGCTTTCGGATCTACCCGTGCACGGCGAGCGGTGCTGCGGTGCCGCTGCCGAAGGGCAATTTGTTAACGCTGGAGACGGCGCGGCTGGATGGGAGCACGCAGGTGTTTCAGTTTGAGCCGGGGGCGGGCTTCTGGGAGGCGACGGCGATGCTGCCGGAGTCGCATGAGTTCATGGCGACGCTGACGCTGGGCCATGCGGACCATGCGCACACTTACCGGCTGAAGTTTGCGGAGGCGGCGCAGGGGCATAAGCCCGGGCATGGCCACAGCCATGCGCCGGTGGTTGCGGAGGAGGTGCGGCCGGAGGGGGATGTGTACCAGGATGCACATGAGCGGGCGCACGCGGAGGACATCGCGCGGAGGTTTGGCAGCAAGCATGTGACGACGCCGCAAATCGTGATGTTTGGGATCACGGGCGGGCTGATGCCCTGCCCTGCGGCGTTTACGATCCTGCTGGTGTGCCTGCAGCTGAAGAAGGTGGCGCTGGGCTTTGCGATCGTGGGGGCGTTCAGCTTTGGGCTGGCGCTGACGATGGTGACAGTGGGCGCGGCGGCGGCGTGGAGCGTGCAGCATGCGCAGAAGAGATTCAGCGGCTTTGGCGAGTGGATGCGGAAGGCGCCGTATGTGTCATGCGTACTGCTGACGCTGCTGGCGGGCTACATGGCCTGGGCCGGATGGCATGGGCTGGTATACGGACCCGGGCATGCGCACTGAGAAGCAGCCTGACCATGGGGGAATTTGCAGAGAAGAGTGGCGGGGAAAAACTTACTGGTAGGTGGTGGCAGCAGCGCGTTTTGAGCTGAGGACCTGACGGCGGCCGTCGGCATCTGCGATGGATTGGATATTGGCGCGGCCTTTGATCCAGCCCATGCTGACGCTGACTTCGACAAAGTAGTTTCTGCCGGGCTGCACGGTCAGGGTGGTCTGCTGGATGTTCTCAGTGGCGGTGACGATGAGGGTGTGCTGGCCGGGCGGGACGCTGAGAAGCTGGTAGGTATTGGGGGCGAGTGCACCGGTGATGCGGCCATCGAGAATGGTCTGAAAGACGAGCGCCGAGCCAACGCCAAAGCCGCGGGTGACGTAGATGCTGGCTCTGCCGGACTGAGGTGGGAACTGCTTGGCCTCGGCATCGGCGGATGAAGAAGCCAAGGGAACAGCGGCGCAGCTGACGAGGAGAAGGCTGCTGAGGGCGAGTGCGAACAGGCTCAGTTTTTTCATGACTGGTTCTTTCTGTTTTTGAATGGTCGGGCGGGGTGCATGGATTTGATCCGTGTGCCAGAGTCTGGCAGCAAGGGGGATTCGTCCGGCAGGCGGGATTGGGATCAAGCATGGCACAGTGGAGCGCAAGAGACACCATGCAGCGAGGGTCTGCGGGGGGGGGGCTCACCCTGCTGAATGAATGTGCAAGCGGGCTTGAACCAGGTGCGGCCATGCGCCATCTTGGATGGGTTGGGTTTAACTGCGCCTGATCTCCTCATGAAAAAATTTGCTGTCATCGTTCATGGTCAAAACTTTCTGATTCAGGACAAGGACGACAAGTTTCCGGGCCTGAGGGAGTTTTACATCCATGCGTATCCGGAGGCTGACACTGCGAAGGAGGCCGAGGGCAAGGCGCTGGAGCTGGTGAGAGAGCTGCTGAAGGCCAGGGAGATGGTGAGGAATGAGCCAGGGAACGCGCCGGTGCTCGTGATGGATGAATGTGTGGAGGTGGCTGAATGGCCCGATTGCTCACGACCGCTGAGCGGGTTTGTGTTTATCGAGGCGTCGAAGACTTGATTGAGGCTTCCGGGGAGGAATGCCACCGCAGAGCCGCTTGCACTCTGGGCGGCCGGACCGGGGAGTGATGGCGGCTGCTGAGGGGGGGCTCCCCTGCCCTGTGGTGGTGGTGGGATGGAGGCTTTGCGTTGAGTGACGCAGATGGTTTTCCGTGGGGTGGGCCTTGACGGTCTGCGGGGGCTTTGATTTGCCTGCGGGTATGCGCGGTGCCATCTTGCGGCCATGCAGCCTGGGGATATTGGCCGGAGTTATGATGGGAGGCCGGGCGCTGGATGTGGGGTGCGGGTGCCATGGGCGCTTCCTCCGGCTGCTGGAGCTGCGGGGCTATGCGGTGGAGGGGCTGGATGTGTCGGCACGGATGATCGCCCTGGCGCGTGAGCGGCTGCCGCACATCACGTTTCACCATGCGGATGTGTGCGTGTGGGAGCCGGAGGGGCGCTATGATTTGATCTCGGCGTGGGACTGCCTGTGGCATCTGCCGCTGGCGCGCTGCGCGGAGGTGCTGACAAAGCTGTGCGGGGCGCTGGCTCCGGGCGGGGTTTTCATCTTCACTTTCGGCGGGCTGGATGCGCCGGAGGAGCGGCTGGATGCGAGCATGGGGGTGCCGGTGAATTACAGCACGCTGGGGGTCTCACTGACGCTGCAAACTTTGGCGGCGACTGGCTGCGTGTGCCGGCACCTGGAGTATGATCAACTGCCGGAAAAGCATGTGTTTGTAATCGTGCAGCGGGTGTAGGCTGGATGCTGGTTCTTGGTTGGTAAACAATGGATTGGGGTGTGCGTTGACGGTTGATGGGGCGGGGACTAGGTTTTGGCACATGACTTCACCTTTGCTCAAACTTCATCTCGGGGCGTTCAACTGTCCGCAGGAGGGGTGGTACAACACGGACATCACGCCGCATATCTGGGTGACGAGGGTTCCGGGGCTGCCGTGGCTGCTGCGGAAGGTGGGGCGCATCACGCAGGCGCGGCTGGAGGAGCATGAGCAGGGGGTGTTTAAGAAGCTGCATTACCTGGATGTGACGAAGCGATTTCCGCTGGCGGACAACAGCTGCGCGTGCGTCTTCAGCTCGCACATGTTTGAACATATTTTTGTGTGGGATGTGCCGCGGCTGCTGAGTGAAATTTTGCGCGTGCTGGCTCCGGGCGGGGTGGTGCGGTTTGTGATCCCGAGCCTGGACCACTACGTGAAGCTGTATGATCCGGAGGACCCGACGGCGATGCTGCTGGGCATCCTGGAATACGATGGCACAGGGGTAAAAAACCGGCACCAGTGGATGTACACAGAGTCGTCTCTGTGCAAGCTGCTGACGAAGCATGGCTTTGTAAACGCACGGGCGTGCAAGTATCGCGAAGGGAAATGCGCAGACTTGGAGCGGATTGATAACCGGCCGGAGAACAGCATTTATGTGGAGGCGGAGAAGGCGGCGGGCTAGTTGGTCGAAATTACTTCACGATTACCTGTGCCTTGCTCTTGCTTATTGATCATCCTCATTGGTGGCAGCTGATCGATGGTGACCTTTGGAAGGCTCCACTGCTGACGATTTTTGCCCCTTGGATAACAATGACACACCAGCAAAGTTAGCATCACGATCATTGGCTTTAGAGCCTGTTATGAGCTTTGAAAAGCGCTGGGCGCAAGGGCAGCAGCGGTGCCCCCCCTGGGGCATCTGCTAGCGGTGAAAGTGAGGGACAGTGAATGATGCCTGTCGTGAGACACAATGATGAGTGTCCCATTGCTCGACAGCGCCAAGGACGGTTCCAGCGTTAGGTCCACAGTGCCGAGCCGACGAGCTATTTTGCGACAGCCGGGGGCTATGAGATGAAGACAGCAGAGAAAGGAGGGAACGCTGCGTTTTTTTATGCCAGGACCTTGTTCAAAAAGTTCCGGGTGATTTGCTGCACGCGCTCATCGGGGCCAAACGGGCGGGACCAGTGTGACCACGGCAACGTGTGGCCGGGCGGATGGCTGAGTCCCTGGCACCAGAAGATGGTCGCGGCATTGAAGATGATGTTGCCTTTCGGCCCGGGATAAACGGTGGCGGTGTAGTGAGAAAGTGTTTCGCCGCCGACCCACACAGGCCCCTCGGCAATGATTTCCAGGCCGGGTATCTCGGTCGCGGCGAGGTTGTGGTACTCCCAGCCGACGAGGCCGGGAATACGATCGCCTTTTTTCATGCCCGTGCCTTCGAAAATCCAGTGACCGGGATTGGTCACGATCCAGTCGCCACCGCCGTTGATGGGCCTTCCGTTGCGTGCGCCTATCAGCAGGCCCTCGTCGGGACCATGCTCCGGGAATGGGCCGTTCTTTTCAAGACGGTCCTTCACATAGTCCTGCTGGCCGCCGTAGGGGCCGCCGCGAAACATGATGCGGTTTTCACGCCCGTCGAAGCCCGCGCGCATGGGCGTCACCCAGCATACCGCGTTGCCGGAGAGGAACATCAGGTTCACCCCAGCATCGCGCATCTTTTCGACGCTGCGGAACTGGCGGATGTCCCAATACTCATCGTGGCCGACGCTGATGAATGTCCGGCACTTCAGGCCACGATCTGGTGTGAGCATGTCGCTGTTGGAGCAATAGCTCACATCGTAGCCGTGCTGTTCCAGCCAGTAGGAGAGCGGCTGCTCGAAGGAGGTAAACTCGCCGGAGCCGACCGAAAGCGGGTCATTAACGATGCCGGTGTATTGCGACTGCCGTCCGTAAGGCCGGTCGAAGCTCACATCGGCCCACGGTCCCTGGTTGCCCTTTGGATGCGTGTAGACTGAATAGTGAGTGGGCCAGCGGTTGTAAGCCTGCCAGGTGTTGTCCGAGCACTGAAACAGAATGTCCGCAGGCCGCTCATCGCGGACGATGAAGATGACGTAGCTCTGCCAGTATGGCTTGTCAGGCTGCTCCGGCAGCGTGGTGAGCCGGCCAAGATAGACTCCACTCACCCAGTCCTCGGGAATGGCGAGTGTCGTGGTGGGCTCCCACCGGCATTCGTGGAGGTCCTTTTCGCCAGGCTTTGGCATCGGCTGCGCCTTGCCATCGAAGGGCCCGAGCACTTTCATCAGTCGCGCCCCTTTGCCGCCGTAGTAACCCGTGCGGAAGATCTCGATCGTGAACTTCGCTGCGGGCGCTGTCGAGACCATGATGTCGATCGTCTCGCCCGCCTTCACGCTTTGCCGCGAGCAGTAGCCCTCGATCCACGGCGAGCGAAAGCCATCCGACTTGTCCAGCCGCACCCGGGAGAGCTGCCAGTCGAGCGTGCCTTCCCTGGCATTCTCCATGGCGATGACATTGCTCCGCGCGGACTGGGCAGCACGCGTGGCCCCGGGGGCTCCAGCGAGCAGGCCGCCACCAAGCGCGCTGGTGGCGGAGGTTTTCAAAAAGGCACGGCGGGAGAAATCGGATGGGGTTGGATTGTCGGGTGTCATAAGGTCATTGCCATGCCGCTCGGTCCACGCGGTCTAATCTGCATGCAGCTACGCCGGGAGGTCTGCGGACCTGCGTAGCAAATGCATGTTGAGGTTGGAATCTCCGAACACATGACGAGTGCCATCTACGTGCCCAGCGGGGTCAATTGTGCGTGTTAATTCTGCCTGCTAAGCGAACAGCGATGCAATCGGACGGCCCTGATCCGTGATCGGCACCGGGCGGTCCCCGTCGTGAAGGCTGGCGGTGTAATCCACGCCGACAGCGGCGCAGAGGGTGGCAAAGAAGTCGGGCACGCTGACGGGATTCGTGACGATCTTTTTGGCGAGGTCATCGGTATCGCCCCAGGCTCCGCAGTGGCGCAGGCCGCCTCCGGCCAGCACGCAGCTGAAGGCGCTGCCCTGATGGCCGCGCCCACCTCCGCCGTCAAACTCGGGCGGACGACCGAACTCGGTGGTGATGACGATGAGTGTCTTGTCGAGCAGCCGGCGGCTTTCGAGATCGGTGATGAGCGCGGCGACGGCGCTGTCGAGTTCCTTGATCAGCTCGTGCTGTTTCAAGATGCCCTGATTGTGCGCGTCCCAGCCGGTGCCGTTGAGGAAGTTCAGGTTGTGCGAGACTTCGACGAAGCGCACCCCCTGCTCGACCAGTCTGCGGCTGAGCAGGCAGCGCTGGCCAAACTCACCGCCGTAGCTCTGGCGCAGCGCACCGGGCTCCTCATCGAGCTGGAAGACGCGGTTGAACGCCGGGCCGCTGAACCTCAGGCTTTGCTCGATGGCGGCATCGTAGCTCTTCAGCCTCGGGTCGCTGGTCGGAGGTGCGCTGGCTTGCAGCGCGGAGAGAAACTGGCCCCGGCGCTGCTGACGCGCGGTGCTGACATCAAGCGGACGGGAGAGACCTGCCGGACCGCGACTGGTGTCCGTGAGATAAAGATACCCGGACTGCGCGCCGAGGAAGCCGGGACCGCGAGTGACGTTCGGATAGCCGATGAGCACATACGGCGGCGCTTTGTCTGAAGCGGGGCCGCGCTGGTGGGTAATGATCGAGCCGATGGAGGGGTAGCTGATCGTGCCGCTGATCGGACGGCCGGTGTGCATGCGGTTGGTGGCCGCGGCGTGTTCATCAATGACATCGTGATGCACGGTGCGCACCGCCGTCACGCGATCCATGAGCGGCGCGAGCCTGCGAAGATGCTCGCACACACGAACGCCGCGCACCGCCGTGTCGATGGAGTCGTAGTAGGAGCCCGCTTTTTTCACCTGTGGATCGCCGCGCCGTTTGGGATCAAAAGTGTCCGTCTGCGCCATGCCACCCCCGAGCCAGATGGAGATGACGTGCTCGGCCTTGCCCTGGATGAGCGGAGGCGCCGGTGCGGCAATGAGCGGGCGGGAAAACGCGGCTGTGCCTGCGAGCGAGGCGGTGGAGCTGAGAAAGTGTCGGCGGTTCATCAAAAAAGTAAGTTCAAGGTTTCCACACGAACTCGCGGTCATTGATCAGACTCCAGACGAGGTCTTCATAAATCTCCCGCCAGGCGCTGCGCAGTCGTGGGTCAGGTGGCGGGCCTTGGCGGACGCGCTTTTCGACTTCGATCTGGATGGAGTTGGCTTCGGGGCTCACGTGATTCAGCCACGTCACCTGCGGCAGCGGTTCGACGGCTTTGGGCGTGGATTGCTCGGCGGCAGGGACGAGCCGCGTGGCGAAGCCCTCGCGCAGCGCGGGCAGCAAGGCATCGCGCTCCGCAGTGCGCGGCTTGCGGCTGAGGAAGCGCAGGAAGACTTCCTCGATGAGCGCTTCGGGCGACTTCGCCTGCACCGCGAGATCGGCCAGCTCGCTGCGCCATGAGGCGCGGGAGAGTGCTTGCACCAGCGTGCCATTCGCGAGGATGCCAGGCTGGAGAAGATTTGGGTCCGTGGGACGATCAAAGATGGGCATCTGCCGCGAGCCGTTCCAGCCAAAGGCCTCCAGCACGTCCACCGTTGTTTGCGCGTGAGGCAGGGCCAGGCTGGGACGGTCGCGTTCGTTGTTCAGACTGGCGAACATCCACGCGCGATGCGGCACGCCGAGCGTCTGCCTGCGGTCCAGCGCATGACGGCCATCATGGACGAAGGTGATCTCCTCGGAGTCGATGGCCTTTCCTGCGGCGGAGTGCAGCGAATCCACAATCTCTTCCGCCGTGAGCCGCCGCCGTCCCGGCGCGCTGAAAAAGCGCTCGTTTGCAGACAGCGCGGCGAGGTTGTCCGTCGTGGGCTCGCGCTGATAGGCGGCAGAGGTCACCATGAGTCGCAGCAGATGCCGGAGATCATAATCGTGGGCGATAAAATCAGCGGCCAGCCAGTCGAGCAGCTCAGGGTGGCTGGCATCGCGACCTTCCCAGTCGTGGGCAGGCTCGACAAAGCCTGCGCCCATGAGCCGCTTCCAGATACGGTTCACATAGACACGCGCAAAGCGCTGGTTCTCCGGCGCGGTGACGAGCGCTGCAAAACGCTCCCGCGTGTCTTTCGGATCGTCCATCAAGCGGTCGATGCGGCGGCCATCCGCCGTGCCTGTGGCGGCGGCAAAGGGCCACTCGGGCGTGACAGGTTCGTCGGGCTTGAGCGTGACTTTGATGAGAGACTCGCGGCCTTTTTTCTCGAAGAAACCGGCGGGCACTCGGCTCGTGGCGGGTACCGTCACCGTCTTGCGCGAGAGCATCGCCGCGAGCGAATAAAGATCGCGCTGCGTGGTGCTGTGGTAGGGCGAATCATGGCAGCGCGCGCACTGCAGCTCGATGCCCAGAAACGCGGAGGCGATGATGTGGCCCTTCGCGGCAAAGGGTGCGTCATTTTCCCCGGCGAGAGCGAATCCCGCGCTGCCGCCGCGCCCGACATCGCCGCGCATCATCATCAGTTCCGTGACCATGCGGTCGAGGCTTTTGCCGTCGCGCAATGCATCGAGCAGGAACCACCGAAACGGTCCGGTGCTGTTGAGTGAGGCATTGATGAGCGTCGGATTTTCCGCAAGCACATCGAGCCAGTCGGCCATCTGGTGCTCCGCGCCGCGTGCGTCTGAGAGCAGGCGCTCGATCAGGCGCGCACGCTTGTCAGGCGCGGAGTCAGCGAGAAAGGCACGCGCTTCCGCAGCCGTAGGCGGCAGGCCGATGAGATCGAGGCTGAGACGGCGGAGAAAGGCCTCGTCGCTGGCGAGCGCTGACTTGGCGAGCTTTTCGGGCGCGACCGGCGTGGCGGGCCAGACAGCTCCATCGCGAATCCACGTCTCCAGCTTCTCGATCTGCGCCTTAGCAAGCGGTTCGCCCGACGGCGGCATGACGAGCGAATCGTCTTCAGAGCGCAGGCGCACGATCATCTCGCTGGCCTCCGGTTTGCCCGGCACGATCGAGGGAATCTCCGAATCGCCTCCGCGCACGGCCGCTGCACGCGAGGTCAGCTTCAGCCCGCCTTTGTCTTTTTCGCCGTGGCAGCGGAAGCACTTCTCCTGGAGGATGGGCAGGATGTCTTTTTGAAAAGCGCCCGAGTCGCCAGTTGATGCGGCGTTTGATGCGACTGCGACTGCGATCTTCGCATCGATGAAGGCATCAATGGGGTGCCCGCCTTTGGGTGGAGCAGGCGCGGGATTTTGCGTCACCCATTCGCGGGCGAGGTCGTGTCGCTTTTGCCAGAATGCATCTCGCGAGCGTGCCGCAGTCCGCCGAT
The DNA here is from genome assembly GCF_044222345.1 of Prosthecobacter sp. GTDB lineage: Bacteria > Verrucomicrobiota > Verrucomicrobiia > Verrucomicrobiales > Verrucomicrobiaceae > Prosthecobacter. Next base: position 45,470 of record NZ_JBGANL010000036.1, on the reverse strand, counting down.
GTGTGTCATCCAGATCAGACAAGGCTTTCTCCATCTGAGCCAGTACAGGCTCCACGGCTGCATCGGTCAATGGCAGGCCGGGCTTGCTGCCAGCGTGGAGAATGGAAAACGACCTGCCGTCCTCGGTCTCGATGGCCACGCACAGCTCGCCGGTTTCAGTGCGCTGGTTTTTGCCACCGACCACCACTTCGAGGACAATGCGCCCTTTGCCTCCGCGAAGCTGCGCCGTTCCAAACACTTCTTGATGATGATAGTCCTTCACACGCAGGCCAGGCAGTGGTGGAGTCGCCAGTGGCGTGACGTCATCGTGTCCGTTTGGCGTGCTCCCATCGGCCGGCTTCGTCTCGGCGATCATCACGCCATCCACCCACAGACGGGCCAGCGCACGGGCCCGCAGCAGAAACCGCCGCGACCCCTCTGGCAGCGCCACATCCGCGGCCATGCGCAGCAGCAGCGGCGATTTCCACTCTGAGCGGATGCCCCAGTCATCGTAGCGCAGCGGCACACGCGGCAGCAGGAACGTATCGCTCATCCAGCGGTCCGTCTCCGCTGGCAGCTCCGCCTTGGCAGGCCAGCGGTTAAAGGCGGAGAGCCCCTCGCTGAACTGCACGAGCACCTTTCCATCAGCAATTGGCCCCAGCTTTGGCATCGCCGGTTTCTCCGGGAGCACCACCAGCGGGCCGCCCGTGCGCCGGCAGTGTTTCGAGATCTCCGCATCGCTCAGAGCGCGGCGATGGATGACCAGATCATCCAGAAAGCCCTGAAGGCTGTTCCCCGCGCTACCGCCCAGCGATGAGCCGATCCAGACATCGTCATCATCCACCACGGGCGCTTTCGTGGTGGCTCCGTCCACGCTCCAGACTCCGTCAGTCACCACTCCGTCGATCCATCCGCGCATCGTTTCCGGCCTGCCAAACTCGTAGGCCATCGCCACATGATGCCAGCCCGTCTTGACCTGAAAGGACGCCGCTGAGTTCCAAAGGTGCCAGGTGTTGCCACCACCGGGTGCAGGAGCGCTGGCAAAAAGAAAACTCAGGTGCGCCAACCCCTCACTACCGCCGATGACCCGCAGCGACCAGTTCTGATTGTTGCGCGCGAAATGCGGCGAGTTGGTGCGTCCCTTGCCGATCAGATACACCGGCTGCCCGGGGCTGATCTTGTCCAGCTTCACCCACGTCTCCAGCGTGATGGCATCGCCATTCGTGAAATCGAACGGGCTCTGCGCTCCCGTGTCCTTGATCTCATAGCGCGAGCCCCTGCCCTGCAGCTGAATGGCCGTGTTGTCCGCCTCAAAGTCCGGAAACTCCGGCGGCCGCGGCCCCGCCTGATCCCGCACCACCCCGCCCACCGCGATCAACGGAGCCGACTCCTCCTGCCCAAAGTCCAGTTGCAGCACTGGCCTGCCATCATTCGCGTGCAGCCCCATGCCTGAGGCGTGAAACAGGGCGGATAACACCATCAGGGCTCTCAGATTCATGCTTTCTTTGCGCGAAGGGGTTGAATGACGTTGCGGTAGCTCTCACGCAGGAGCGTGATGTCCGTCTCGATGGCGAGGTGGGTGAAGCCGAGTGCTTGCAGTTCGGCAAAATCATCCGTCTGCCGGCAGAGCAGACCACAGGCCTTGCCAGCCTCCCGGGCTGCGGACGCGACCTCGCGCAGACACGCGGCAAAGTCGAGACGAGCGCGCTCCGGGTAGGATTGAAGCTGGAGCTTCAAATCCATTGGTCCGATGAAGAGCACATCCACCCCATCCACGGCGGCAATGGCCCGCGCGTTTTCCACGCCTTCGATGGTCTCGATCTGTGCATAGAAAACAGGCTGCGGCATTTCGCGATGGAGGCCGTAGTCATAGGCTCTCACCATGCCAGCCAGGCCGCGGTCGCCACGCGGTGGATAGCGCATGGCACGCACACAGGCGGCCGCCTTCTCTGCGGTGGACACCATCGGCACCATGATGCCAGCCGCACCCCAGTCCAACGAACGCGCGATGAGTTCAGGATGCGGTGCGCCGACCCTGACGATGGCGGCGGCATGGCGAATCACCTGGATCTGTGAAAGCACCGCCGTCTCCGTGCCGCAGCCATGTTCAAGGTCGATGAGCAACCAATCGAAGCCGCTCAAATCAGCGAGCTCGGCGACGATGGGAGAACCGGTCTGCAGCCAGGAGCCGAGCTGGAGGTCAGAGCTGCGTGCTTCAGTTTGCATGAGAAAGGGAGTTGGATGCTGGGCGCGGCATGATGGGTTTCGAGGCGCTCTTATTACGGCTCAGGGGAGTAAGTCCACACAGATGAGTTCGCGGTCATCGCGGAAAAAAAGTTTACCGTCCGCGTAGGCGGGATTGCACCAGTTGGCTCGGCATACTTGCGCCCGGCCCAGTTCTTTGAATTCCTTGGGCTCGGCGGCGACGAGCACCAGCTCACCGGTCTCGGTCAGAATCAGCAAATTTTCGCCGAGCACAATGATGGCGAGATGCGCATTTTCCGCCGGCTTCAGGGTGAAGCCTTCCTGCGACCACATGGGCTTGCCGGTTTTCGTTTCGACGCAAAACAGGTTCTTGTTTGGGCCGAGGCCGTAAACATACCCGCCCACCGCGACGAGGCTGGAAAAGTTCACCAAATGATTCTTGGTCTGCCACTTGATGGATGCCTTCCATTTCGGAGAGCCGGGTTTCGTGACGACTGGTTCGGGAGCAAGCTCGACGCCCATCAGGCTGTTCTCCTTGGACGCTACCATGACGATGCTGCCATCGATGATCGGAGTGGTCACATGACGTCCGTGAGTCGTGGTTAGCGGAATGCGCCAGAGCAGCTCCCCCGTCTGGAGATTCACACCGATCAACCCTTCCACGGTGAAGGCCACGACCTGTTTGGGCTCGCTCCCGGCGATCAGCGCGGTGATGGGAGCCGCGTTGGCAGCGCGGTCGTTCAGGGACTGCCAGAGCACCTTGCCGGTGAACTTGTCAAAGCACACCATGCCAGCCCCGTTGGTATCCCCCACCAGCGCGATGAGGCGATCTCCATCCACCCAGGGGGCGGCCGTGAAACCGTGACGCTGCGCCCCTTTTGCCAATCCCTTCTCCGCAGGCACCTCTGCGTGAAACTCCTTGGTGAAGTTCACGCGCCATTTCAACTGGCCGTCGGCCACTGCCAGACAGCGCAACTCACCCAGGCAAGACTGCACATAAACACGGTCGCCATCCACCAGCGGAGCGGCACGCGGCCCAGGTTTGGTCTGCCCGTTTTTGAAGCCATCATCCAGTGGTGCCCGCCAGATTTCGCGGCCCGTGTTTTTGTCGATCGCGTGAGCGACCTCCTTGCCCTCCTGAGTATCGAGGTAAAAAACCTTGTCCCCCGCTATCACAGGCGGAGCATGCCCATCACCGATTTTGAGTGACCAGACACGCTGCGGATCGAGCGGCAGAGATTTGGGAACCACACTTCCGGCAGCAGCATGGCCATCGCGTGCAGGGCCGAGCCAGCCGGGCCAGTCACCCGCGAAGCCATGGGTGACAGCCAGCATGATGGCAATCGAAAGGCTCCGCGTGACTGATATCGGAGAGTTGTTGAACTGTCGATTCATACAATGGGGAGTGTTTTGCGAAGAAGATTGCAAGGGGGTAATGTTGAGGGGACAATTCAACAACCGTTGGTGCGGCATGCGCACTTCGCGGCGGCACCAAGGTTCTTGCCGGCCCTACTTTTCCATCACGAGCCGTCCGTCTTTCAGGATCGCCGGAGCAGCCGAGGCCGTCCAAAGGCCGTTGTCCTTCTTGATGTTTCTGGCCACCATCAGCCGGGGTTCACCTCCGGGACCTTTCGGCAGGGCAAAAGCGCCGACAGAGATGTCAACTTCGTGGTGCGTGACGAGCTTGAAGTCAGGAGCGCACTGGTAGGTCCGCTCCTTGCTGTAGGTGCCCAGCCAGAAGAATCCGTGGGCAAAGGTGATGGTCTGAATGCCATACGTCGTTTGACCGGGAACCTTGATCTTATCTACGGCCACGAATTCGGGCGTGAACTTGTGGACCCAGTTGAAAGGCTGCACGCTGTCCTTCGGCTTGCCCTCTCCGACATAGAAGAAGCCGTTCGCAAAGGTGATGCCGTCGATTCCACCTTCGAAGGAAAAGTTGATCGGGAACTCTCCCGCAGGCCGAAGGTCATCACACGCATAGACGTTGATGAAGACGCCGCGCCTTTCTTTCGTCCGGTTCTGCGTGGCGACGTAGACCTTGCCATCATGAACGCAGCAATCGCCATGATGCGGATCGACCGGCCGCTCCGCAATGACGCGCCCGGTAAAATCCGTCTTCACGAGATTCGTGAACATGGACCAGTAGATGAAGGAGCCGTCGGAATCGAACCCCTGGAGATGCCCGCTTGCCTCGCCCTGGCAAGTGATGGGTGGTGCCGCGAAGGTGGGGAGAGCACCGGTCACGAGCACGAGGAGAGCATAGAGGAAGGACTTCATTCGAGGAATGAAATACGCGCATCTTCCCTGAATCACTCTGCGTCTTGGTAAAAGATTGTTGGAAACAAGCAGGCATAGCCCCGCTGGGTGATGCAGAATGTTGACCTGCTCTGGGCAAGTCGCGGCAGCCCCCTCGGCAATCTGCCGCCCAAACTCGCACGCCGGGATGTGGTGGCCCAGCCAGTGGTGTTAGCGAGTCAAAACCATAGCAGGCTGGTTGTCTCCGCCTCCCCATCTTACCCCCCATTCATCCAGAGCGTTGAGAACGGGCAACAGGGTGTCTCCTTTTGGCGTGAGTTGGTAGGCCGCCCTCTTTGAGCCTGCTTTACTGGGAACTTGGATGATAATCTGCTCCCGCATGAGGCGTTTAAGCCTGTTGCTGAGAATATTGGTTGGGATTCGCTTTGGTGAGGCTGCCAGATCTTTGAATCGTGCGCTGCCGGAGGCTAGGTCGCGGATGATAAGCATGGTCCACCTGTCTCCTATGACATCCAGGGTGAACGCCAGGGGACAAGACGATCTTCGGGTGTGTGCCTTTACCAACCTGGCCTGCGCGCGCTTCATCCTATCGGCGTAGATGGGTGTTCTCCTTGCCCGACCCGGAACCAGATGGCGTAGAGTGCGGGCAGGAATGCCAGTGTGAGCACTGTTCCCACGGCGGTCCCCCCGATGAGGACATAGGCCATGGAGCCCCAAAAGACAGAATGAGTGAGAGGGATGAAGGCCAGCACAGCGGCCAGCGCAGTGAGGATGACGGGACGTGACCTTTGGACGGTGGCTTCGATGATGGCTTGGTAGGGGCTGTGACCCTCTGATTGATTGCTGTGTATCTGGCCTATCAATATGAGCGTGTTCCTCATGAGAATGCCAGACAGGCCGATCAAGCCGAGAATGGCATTGAATCCAAAGGGCTGCTGGAACAACAGCAATGCGGGGACAGCTCCGATGAGCCCGAGCGGACCAGTCAGGATTACCATCCACATGGCCGAAAAGGAGCGCACCTGGATGATGATGATCGCCAGCATGAGAAGAAACATCAGCGGGAAGAGCGGAGCGAGCGCCGCGTTGGCTTTGGATGACTCCTCGCTCGATCCCGCGATTTCAATGCGGTAATTCTCAGGAAGCGATGACCGCAGTGGTGCCAGCCTCTTCCAGATGGCGTCGGATACATCAGGGGGCTGTGTCTCTTCTGTGTTGTCTCCTCGGACGGTCACTGTCGGCTCTCGGTCGCGCCGTTTGATAAGAGGTTCTTCGGATTGAACTTCGATCCGCCCGAGCTGACTCAGTGGAATGGGCTTTCCACTTTTGTTCATCAGCGTGAAGTTTTCCAGCATGGCCGGGTCGAGCCGGTCGGCCCCTGAACTGCGGACCATGAGGTTCACGGCGCGAATGTCTTCGCGGACCTGAGTGATCGTTTGGCCGTTGAGCAGGAACTGAAGCTGTTGCGATGCTTCCAGACGTGACAGGCCGATAAGCTGCAAACGCTCTTGATTCAAGACGATCTGCAGCCTCGGGACACGTTCTCCCCAGTCCACATTTACGGTGCGCATGTTTGGGTCGCCACGCATGACTTCGGCCACGGAGCTGGCGATTTCATGAAGCTTGGAGGGATCGGGCCCAGTGACACGAAAAGCGACAGGAAATGGCGAATAAGGACCGAACACCAGTTGTGTGGCGCGTATGCGTGCTTCGACTGCCAAACCATCGACGACAGCCTGCCGAATACGTATCTTGAGCGCGTCTCTGGCTCCGGCGTTCGGTGTCAGGACAATGATTTTTGCGAATGATGGGTCCGGAAGCTCGGGATTGTAGGAGAAGAAAAAGCGTGGCGCCCCAGCTCCGATATAGGAAGTGATTGTTTTGGCCTCAGCCTGCCTCGTCAGCCAGCTTTCGATCTTCTTGACCGCTGCACTTGTCGTCTCAATGCTGGTGCCCAGAGGCATCTGAACTTCGACCAATAGTTCAGGACGGTCTGACTGCGGGAAGAACTGCTTCTTCACAGCCACCATGCCAGCGCCGGCTGTGGCAAACGCCGCAACGACCAGCGCAGTCACCGTGTATTTCCTCCGCACGCACCAAGTGATAAAGAGGCGCAGCCGCTGGTAGCCGGGAGCGGAGTAGATTCCCGCATGCCCCCCTGCGGATGGCTTGAGTTCCGGAAGGAGCTTCACCCCGAGATATGGGGTAAAAGTCACGGCCACGATCCATGAGACGATCAGGGAAAATCCAACAATCCAGAAGATGTTGCCCGCATACTCGCCTGCCGTGGACCGGGCAAAGCCGACCGGCAGGAATCCGACCACCGTGACCAGTGTGCCCGTGAGCATGGGGCCGGCGGTATGACTCCACGCGTAGGCTGCGGCCTGGATGCGATCCATGCCCTCCTCCATCTTCACCACCATGGATTCGATGGCGATGATGGCGTCATCCACGAGCAGACCGAGTGAAATGATGAGCGCTCCGAGAGTGATGCGATCAAACATCCGTTCGGTGATCAGCATGATCACAAACACCACTCCGAGAGTCAGCGGAATGGCCGCCACCACGACGATGCCCACCCGCCACCCGAGGCTCATGAGGCTGACCAGCATCACCACGCCGACAGCCATCGCGAACTTGATCATGAATTCATCCACGGCGGAGCTGATGTTGACGGCCTGGTCGGTGATCTTTTTCAGACTGACCCCCAGCGGCAGGCCTGATGAGATTTTAGAGCTTTCCGATTGAAGCGCCGCTCCAAGATTCAGTCCGTTCCAGCCTTCCTTCATCACAACGCTCAAGAGCAGTGACGCCTGCCCGTTGTGGCGGACAAGGAAGGTGGCTGGGTCCTCGTAGCCGCGTTTGACTTCAGCGATGTCGGACAGCTTGAAACTCCGCTGTCCGGCCGCGATCGGAGTATCACGGATTTTGTCAATCGTGGTGTAAGATCCGTCCAGCCGGACGAGCACTTGATTTCCGCGGGTGTCTATCGAACCTGCCGGAGTGACCGCGTTCTGGCGTGCCAGTGCGTGGAAGATCTCGGATGGCGAGATGTTTAAAGTGGACAAACGCGCGTTGGAAAACTCGATGAAGATCCGCTCCTGCTGCTCGCCAACGATGTCTACTTTCTTGACGCCCGGCACATGCAGGAATCGCTGCCGTAGAGTCTCGGCAGTGCGTGTGAGTTTGCTCATTGGCAGCCCTGGCGCCTCCACCGAATAGAGTGCGAAGGAGACATCGGAATACTCATCGTTTACGAAGGGGCCCATCGCGCCCTGCGGCAGTTTGCCCGCCTCATCTCCGAGTTTTTTCCGTGCCTGGTAAAACTGGTCCGCCACATCTTTCGGGGGCGTTTTGTCGCTGAGTTGCAGCGTCATCAATGCCAGGCCAGGCCGCGTGATGGTCTCGACGCGGTCATACCAGCTCAACTCCTGGAGCCGCTTCTCCAGAGGCTCTGCCACGAGATCTTGCATCTCCTGAGCGGTGGCTCCCGGCCATATGGCGGACACCGTGAGCACCTTGATCGTGAACGACGGATCCTCGGCACGTCCCAGATGAAAGTAGGCATGGATGCCTGCACACGCTGACGCAATGATGAGGAAGAGGGTGATGGCGCGTTCCCTGACCGCCAGTGCGGAAAAGTTAAAGCCTTGCATCGGACAGGTTTTGCTCGGTTTGAATTCGGATGCTTTGCCCCTCGTGCAGCAGGTGCGCGCCAAGAGCCACGACGGTTTCTCCGGTTTGCAGTCCGCCGAAGAGAATCACCTCTTCCCTGCCTATGTGCTCAAGCTTCACCAGGCGGAATTTGACGGTCGCATTGCTGTTCACGACCCAGACGCCCGCCCCTTCACCGCCATCATGGATTGCGCCGAGCGGCACCGATACGGCGAGGTTTGCGGGGTGGGAATTCATTGGGATCGTCACCATTACCGTTGAACCTAATGGTGCTTTGGCGGCGTCCCCCTCCAGCACATATCGCGCTTCAAAAGTCCGGCTTGCCAGGTCCGCCGTATCGGAGAGTTCCCTCAGTTTTGCACCATAGACATCGGTGTCCCGCCCATACAATTGTGCCGTGGCCCCGCTGTTTAAGACGGGGCGCAGACCTTCGGGAAGGTGAATCAACGCCTCCCTCGGGCCATCCTGTGCCAGCTGAATCACCATTTGACCGGAAGACACCACTTGTCCGGGCTCGCCCGAGGTCCTCAAAATCACGCCATCTGCGTCAGCATGCAGCTCTGCATAACCGCTGGAGTTGTCCGTGACTTTTGCCTGCGCCTCGGCAGCCTCAAGGAGCGCCTTCGAGCTGTCCAGTGCCGCGCGAGCCTGGTCATATTCCTGACGTGAAACGGCACCTGTTTTTACGAGCCCGGCAGCCCTCGCTTCATCGGCTTTGGATTGAGTGTGCCTGGCTCGGGCGGCCTCCACGTTTGCCCGCTGCGCAGCGACAGTGAGATAAAGATCCTCGGCATCAAGCTTCATGAGAAGCTGTCCTTTTCTGACATGCTGGCCAACATTGACGGAGCGCTCCAGCACTTTGCCGCCAACTCGGAAGCCTAGCGCGCTCACCACCCGTGCATCCACTACTCCGGTGAAAGTTCTTTGTCTTGGCTGGGCGGGTTTGGCATCGCAGACAGCCACGCTCGGAGGCTGCAGCCTCGGGTCTTGATGTGGTGGCTTCGAGCACCCGATGACCAGCAGAGTGACAGCAACACAGCCCGCAACCAGGTGCGGATGGGAATGGTGGTCCGGTGATTTCATGATTTTTTAGTATTTGGAAGAATGGGATTCATGACCTTTGCGAACACGGCCTGATGCAGGCTGCGTGGCGTCGCTCTTATGAAGAGAGCCATGATTTTGTTTGCCAGTCCCGGCACCACGCTCATGCGACCGTGGTTCAGAGCGCGAATACCCGCTCTCACCACCGGTTCCGGCTTCATCATGAGGAGCTTCAACTCAGGTGAAACCTGCATTCGCGCTGCCTCCGCAAATCCGGTGTCCGAGATCCCTGGGCAAAGTGTGGTGACCGTTATTCCGTCCCGCCTCATCTCACGGTGGAGTGCCTCGCCAAGGCGTAAAACGTAGGCCTTGGCTGCCGAATAAACCGCAAATCCCTCCACGCTCACATAGGCAAGAAGGCTCGCCACCAGAAGGATTTTGCCACGTCCTCGATTCCTCATGTCAGCGGCAAACAAGTGGGTAACGGCCGTAAGGCTCGTTATGTCCAGCTGCACCATGCCCAGTGCTTCCGGCAGGTTTGTGTCTTGAAAGCCCTGTTGCAGCCCGTAGCCTGCATTGTTGATCATCACATCGATCGTGATGCCCCTGTCTTGAACCCTCCTGTGCAATTGTCGCACGCTCTCCAGGTCCGAAAGGTCCACAGCTTCGACAAGAACCTCCACTGGGTGCCTTGGGCGCAAGGACTCGGCAAGCTTCTCCAGACGGTCCTTTCTCCTGGCTACAAGGATCAGTGAATGACCTTGTGCCGCATATTGTCGCGCGAACTCCTCTCCGAAGCCGCTGGATGCACCTGTTATCAGTGCCCATGTTTTATTGTTTGATAAAGTGTGCATATACACAGTTAAGAGTATGATTTTCCAAGTCGTTTTGTATTTTGGTTTATGATCCTACTTTCCGAGGGCCAGCGCGGCCTTTTCCAGATCCGAGAGAATGGCAGTCCAGCGTTCCTCCCCAAGGGTCTCAACAACAGATTTTTGGGCCGACAACCAGGCAGGACGTGTTTCCTGAACCTTTTTCCGCCCCGCAGAAGTGATAGACACCTCCACGCGAGCGCCTGGGCCAACAGCCTCCGTTAGCACGAGGCCATCGCGTTGGAGGGGACGAAGATTTCGCACGAGCGTTGTACGATCCATGCCCAGAACGTCGCTCAAATCGGCCATGCTCCAACTCTCCTTGGAGATTACAGCTGCCAGTATCGAGCATTGGGTTGGTCTGATCCCATGTCTCCGCATCTCCGCGTCAAAAAACTGTGTCACGGTCCGCGTCACCCAGCGCAGATTGAAGCACACACAGTTCTCAAGCGAGGTCATGTCTCTTGGTTTTTGTTTCACTGTGTGTATATGCACACATGCTTCTGCAATGTCAATGGCTCTATTGCCGAAAATTCCCTCCATCCGTTTCCCGACACCATCAACTCGATCTCGTATGGGTGCAGAAATCAGGCTTTGGGAGAGGTCGAAGCAACCAACCCAAGCGCTGTGCGCAATCTGACGATTTGTTCATTCTGCGCCAGCGTTAGTCATGGCAAATCGGATGTCATGCTGGCCCTCATGGCTGCCGTGTTCGTGACAAACGGCGGCTTTGAGCAAGCACAGCATGCGTCATCCGGGGCTCATGGTGCGGCATGAACGCTCTGCAGCAGCTCCAAGGCTTTTGCGGTGATCTTGACGGACGCCTCGCGCTCGACGCGATTGGTGCCGAGCCAGGTCTCATAGCCGCCGAGGTCGTGCTGACGTGGCGTGGGGAGATAACCGTTCGCACCTGAGGCAAGTTCGATGGTGAAGGTGTCTTTGAAGGGGCTCTTCGCTTTGATCTCCAGCCCGGTTTCGGTGAAGACCTCGAAGGGAATGGAAGTGATGCCGAGATCGCCGATGCGGAAAGCCTGAAGGTAGGCCTGTATCGTGTCGGGCTTGGCTCTCTTCACATCCATCACGCGCTGGGCGTAGGGCTGTTCGAGGCGGTGCACAGGCGTGGCGTCTTTCGGCTTGGCGAGCACACCTTCGGCCCACTTGACCATCTCCGGAGTCGGGCGGCGCACGGCGAGTTCCAGATCGCTGGCGGCGGCTTGCAGCGGCACCCAGTCTTGATGCTTGAGTGTCTGGCGCACACGCAGCACCTCCTGCGCAAGGTCGCCCGCGACGGCTTTGATCTTCTCATACGGCTTGTAATTCACGGCGGGCGTCTTGCCGCTGTAGTCGTTGCTGTTCACGTCGCCGCAGGGACCGTTTGCAAGGAGGCCGACACACGGCGCACCGAGGGACTGCTCGATGCGGCGGCAGAACTCGCCGAAATAATCTGCGGACAAGTCCTCGCGTGGCACGCCGCCGACATAGTGCAGCCAGTAGTTGGCCAGCAGCGCGATCTGGCGGCCATCAGTGGCCTGCAGTGAGAGGCAGTAGACCTCGGGGTTCGTAGGGCCGGCGGGGCCTTCCAGACGCGGAATGAGCATGCTGCTAGGGTTCATCACAGCGCGGTCTTGTCCGCCAAACGGATTGGGATTGGTGACGCCTTCTTTCAGAATCCAGCGGCGGTTGCCGATCCACTGCGGCAGTTTGCCCGTGCCCCAGGCGATGCGGGCAGGCTCAAGGTTGTTCAGCGCACGCTTCACGCCATCCACCACGCGGGAGATGACGAGGCTGCGGTAGTCGAACCCTGCCTCTTTGTTGTTGATGGCCGACACACTGGAGTGCGTGTGGGTGGCGGAGAACATCATGTGAGAGGCCGGGATCCCCGTGTCGGCCTCCAGCTTCTTCTTGGCTTCGTCCCAGACATCGCGTGCCAGATGAAGATTGTCCACCACGGCAAAGACGAGCTTTGTCTTGCCGTCATCAAGCGCCAGACAGCGCACATGCAGTTCGTCGTGCACGTGCTTTGAGATGGGCTGCGGAGCAAAGTTGCCCACGATCGTCATGCCGATCGGCGGTGTGATGTTGCTGGTGGCGGCACCGGCTTTGAAGACTTTGTCCTGCGCCGAGGTGACGATGGGCAGAAGGGCGAGGCAGAAGAGTAGCGTGGTTTTCATGGTTGAGTTAATGCGTTCATGGTTTGTCGATGACCAGCCCGGCCTTTTCGTCGGGACGGGCGATAACGACACGGGCCTGGTTGGACTTGGTTTTGCCATCGGCGCCTTTGATGGCCGTGTTTTGAGCCAAGAGGAAGCGGCCGCCGCTGATGGGTGCGATGCCGACGGAGGCGTTGAAATCCCATTTGCCGGTGAACTGGAATTTTTCATCCGCCCGCAGCAGCACCGCGGGCTTGCCATAGCAGCCAAACCACCACGCGCCATTGGCATAAGCCACCGTCTGGATGCCCATGAGCGTGTAGCCGCTGGCGAGCACGTGGCGTTTCTGAAAGCGGAAATTTTCATCGTATTCGTAAAGGTAGTTTTCGTTCACGCCGGGAGGCAGACCACCGATGACGATGAACTTCCCGTCGTGGTACTCCATGCCGCCCGCGCCGTGCACCAGTTCCGGCAGGCGATGCTTCGCCAGCTCGGCGAGGGTGTCGGCATCATAGACATAAACCCACGAGTCCGCCGTACCAGCTGGCTGGTTGAACTTTCCGAGGTTCGTCGCCACATAGACGCGGCCATCGTGGTAGCAGAGATCTCCGTGATGATTGGCCACAGGCACTTTCTTGAGCACATGGCCGTTGGCGTCAGTCTTCACCAGCGCATCGGTCCAGCACCAGTAGATGCTGCCCTTGCCATCGGTGCAGATGCCCTGGAGATGGCGCGGGTAGGAGCCCTCGCAGGCGGTGGCATGAAAGTCATCAGCGGCACGAAGGCCGTGCAGGCCGAAAAGAACGGAAACGAAAAGGAGAAGCCTCAGGTGCATGGTCATTGGGTGGTGTATCGCTCCGGTTGTTGCGAAGGGCGAAGGGCGAATCGGAAATAGCCCGCGCACTCGCTGCTCGATATCCGCTGCATGGAGTCGAGTTCTCTCATTTGCCGGCCTTGGTGGTTTCTGGCGCGGGCCACAGATCGTTAAAGGCCTTCACGGTTTCATCCACCAGCGCCTGGCCGCCTTCGGGGCCGACACGGCTGCTTTGAATGATGGCGCTGTAGCTGCCTCCGGCCACGGCGCGGGGTGTCGGCAGGTAACCGCCTGAGCCGGTCAGCTGAATGAGAAAGGTCTGCACCGCCGGACTGCGGGCCTTCATCTGCACGCCGTAGTCGGTGAAGAGTTCAAACTCATTGGTGGCGATGGCCACATCTCCGAGGCGCAGGGCATGCAGCTCCATCTGGAAGACACCTGCCTTCCCGGATTTCTCTACTTCGTAGCGATCCACCACGCCCTGATTCCAAAGATACTTCCATTGCTCCTTGGGGTCGTCTTTGTATTGCTCGACGGCCTTCTGTGCATCGGCCAGCTCCTTCTCCGTCACCTTGCGCCAAGGCAGGTCGATCTTCTTCGTCTGGTGCTGCAGCACCGCGCCCGTTACCGGCTCCAGCTTCGCAGCTTCATACGCCTCCTCCCAGCCACGCACGACACGCCGGGCGACTTCTTCCAGCCGAGTGAGGCCGCGCAGACGGCGCATGCGCTCATCCGCCGCCTTGCCATACATCGGGCGCGGCACCTGGTCTCCTCCGGCTCCGGTCCAGGCGAGGATGTGGAGATCCTTGCCATGACGCTCGCGCAACTGGCGGCGCACCGGATCCCAGAAGTCGGCATGGATCACTTTGAGCCCCTCGACTTCCTGGGAGGGGCATGGGACGTTCACCGCCGTGGCAATGAGCGTGTCATTGAGATCCCAGAAGAACAGGACTTCGAGATTGTGATCCTCATATCCTTCGATGCCGCGAAACTCCGGCACGTTGGTGGGGCCATACATTTTCGCGGTTCCGTCCGCGTAGGTCGCACGACGGTTCTGAGCGATCACCGCCTGCCCCTGCCCCCAGCCTGCTTTGGCGGGCTTGCGCTGCTCCCAGCTTTGCGCCGCAGCCGCCACGATGCGCTCCACCAGGAATTCGGTGTACTCCATGGGCAGCATCACATTTTTGCCGAGCAGGCTGTAGCGGTCCCCCTTCATCGTCACCGGCGCGGTGTGCGTGTGCGTGGCATTAAGGACGAGCTTGTTGAGATCAAATCCAGGCAGCTTGTCCTTGGCCTTCTCGCGCACCAGCTCCATGATTCCCTCGCGGATGGCCACGATGTCGCAGGAAACCATGATGGCCTGATCGAGCACCCGGTCTCCCTCGCGCGATTCCAATCCCAGTGCAGTGGCAAAGATGTGCGTCTCGGGTTTTTCAGAGATGCGCACGTGCATCTGCCCATCCAGCGCCACGGGGCGGTCTGGCGTGATGTCAACGGTGGCCGCGCCCACATGAAGGTCTGAGGCGGAGGCAACGGCGGCAGAGGTTGCGATGAACAGGTTGAGCAGGAAAAGGCGCATTGGGTTAATACCCCGCATCCACTAGATTTTTGTCATCGTTTTTGCTCCGAGGTCAATACCACAATCTGCAACGTCTCTAATAGACACGATAAGCATCACCAAAACGGTGCGTAGAAACATGTCTCCTCAGACCAGCCGTCACGATCTTGTCTGCTCGCTGCTCAAAAAATCATCGCCCATCATGAATCAAGCCCCTGCATCGACTCCACTCACACGTCGTTCTATGCTCACCAAGTCTGGAGCGGCGCTGCTGTCCGGCTTGTACGGGCCGTCCCTCTTAAGCGCGGAGGAGCAGAAGCCGCTGCCCGAGGGGTGGCATCTGCGGATGGGTCAGGCCCAGACGCCGGCGGAAGCCATCGCCGAGCTGGAGGCCTTTAAAAAAGCCACGCCCGATCTGGCGAGCTGGGAGAAGCGCAAGGCCGCCATTCGTCGCGGCATCCTTGAAGGAGCACGGCTGGCGAATCCACCGGAGAAACCGCCGCTGGACCCTGTGTACTCCAACAAGCGCACCTACGAGGGCTACACGGCTGAGAGCGTTTACATCCGCAGCTGGCCCGGCTTCTACATCACCGGCACGCTGTATCGACCTCTCGACATGAAGCCGCCGTATGCAGGCATCGTGTCCGCACACGGGCACGGTGGCCGCTTCCTCCCATCACGCCAGACCCGCTGTGCGGTGCTGGCCCGCATGGGAGCTGTGGTGTTTCATTATGACATGGTAGGTTATGGCGACTCAAAAAAGGCCGGCTGGGATCATGGCAAAGTGCCGGAGATTCAGCGTCTGATCATGTGGAACTGCATTCGCGCCCTGGATTTCGTCTCGTCCATCGAAGGGGTCGATCCCAAGCGCATCGGCATGACCGGCAACTCCGGCGGCGCCACGCAGACGTTCATTACCTCCGCCCTGGATGAGCGCATCGCCGTGGCGGTGCCGAGCTGCCAGGTGTCCGCGCATTTCTTTGGCGGCTGCCCGTGTGAAAGCGGCATGCCGATTCATTGGGGGCCGAACCACAAGACAAACAACGCCGAGATCGCCGCGATGACCGCGCCGCGGCCTCAGCTCGTCATTTCGAATGGCGCAGACTACACCCAGCACACGCCGGAGGTGGAGTTCCGCTACATCCAGCACATCTACAGTCTTTACGGAGCCGAGGACAAGGTCGTGAACGCTCATTTCCCGCTGGAGGGGCACGACTATGGGCCGAGCAAGCGGCTTGCCGCCTATCCGTTTTTCATCCGTCACCTCGGACTCAACAGCCTGCGCGCCTGGGCCAAGGAGGAGCAGATCAACGAGACCTTTGCCAAGGTGGAGACCGAGGAAGAGATGCTCGTCTTCAATGCCGCCAACCCCTGGCCGAAAGACTCCGTAGCCCCCAACACTCCCCTGCCCTTCTGATGAGCTTCTTTCTCTCCCGAATCATCGCCGCCGCTTTCTTCATCGGCCTGGCTCATGCGGAAGTCACCCGCATCGAGATCACCGGACGTTCGCCATTTGCAGCGGGCAAGGTCTTTGGCGCCGTGGGCGCCTACGAGCGCATTGAAGGGCGGATGTATTTTGAAACGGACCCGCGCAATGCGGCCAACGAACGCATCAGCGACCTTCAGCGGGCGCCGCGCAACGCCGATGGGCGCGTGGAGAGCTGGGCGGACTTCTTCCTGCTGAAACCGACCGACGCATCGAAGGGCAACGGCGTGCTGCTCTATGACGTGAACAATCGCGGCAACATGCTCGCCCTCTGGACCTTCAATGATGGCGAGCGCACGAATGATCCGAAGTCCGAGTCGCATGCGGGCCATGGCTTCCTCATGAAGCACGGCTTTTCCGTGCTTTGGTGTGGCTGGAACGGCGAGGTGCAGGCCGATGACACACGGCGTCTGCTCTGCGGACTGCCGGTGGCCACCGAGGACGGGCGGACAATCACCGGGCGGGCGCATCTGGAGATCAGCACCACGGAAAAAGTCTTCAGCCGGGCCTTTTCATGGAGCCCGTGGGGCATCGGCGCGGCGTTTCCGTCCGTGAGCCTCGACAACACGGAAGCCACGCTCACGATGCGCCCGCAGCGCGATGCTGAAGGCATCGAGATTCCTCATGGCGAGTGGGCATTTGGTCGCATGGAGGAGGGAAAACTCATCCCGGATGCCACGCATGTGTATGTGAAATCCGGTCTGCGCCCCGGCTGGCTCTACGATCTCGTTTACACAGCGAAGGAGCCTCGCGTGACCGGGCTCGGCCTCACGGCCCTGCGAGACTGCGTGGCGTTTTTCCGTCACGGAGCGGCGCAGGAAAATCCGCTGGCGGGCGCGGTGCAAAAAGCCTGCGTGTTCGGCATCTCCCAGTCGGGCCGCGTCATTCATCACTTCCTGCATGAGGGGCTGAACACCGACGAGCAGGGCCGCGCGGTCTTCGACGGTGCGATGATCCATGTCGCAGGCTCGGGAAAGGGCATGTTCAACCATCGCTTTCGAATGAGCACGGAGTTCGGCACGCAGCATGAAGGGCATCTTTCCGGCAGCGAATTCTTCCCGCTCGCCCCGCTGCCGCAGACGGATCCCATCACGGGCGCATCAGGCGACTCGCTGGCCCGCTCCCGAAAGTCCGGCCACACGCCGCGTCTGCTTTTCACGCAAACCTCCACCGAGTACTGGAGCCGCGCCGCCTCGCTGCTGCACACCGATGTGGAGGGGAAAAGTGATCTCACGCTGCCCGACGATGTGCGCGTGTATCTCGTGGCCGGAGCGCAGCACCTCGGCAAGAGCGACGGCACCCCAGGCATCTGCCAGCAGCCGCGCAACACGCTTGATGATCGTGGCCCCGTCCTGCGGGCGATGCTGCTGCACCTCGTCGATTGGGTGAAGCATGGCAAAACACCGCCGCCAAGCCGTCATCCGCGCATGGACGATCACACACTGGTGAGCTTTGATGCATGGAAGTCGCAGTTCCCAAAAATCCCGGGATGCCAACTGCCCACGCAGGCCTACCAGCCTCCGCGGCTTGATTTCGGGCCGCGTTTTCACAGCGAAGGCATCGCCGACATCATCCCGCCCAAAGCCGGGAAACCGTTTCGCACACTGCTGCCCGCCGTGAATGCCGATGGCAACGAAACGAGCGGCATCGTGCTTCCGGAGGTCGCCGTGCCGCGCGGCACCTACACCGGCTGGAATCTCCGCTCGCCACAGGCGGGCGCTGAAACGATGCTCTCGCCGCTCGATGGCATGTTCATTCCCTTCGCTAAAACCAAAGCCGAACGCGAAAAGAACGGCGATCCGCGTCCCTCGCTCGAAGAACGCTACCCGACACGAGAAGCCTACCTTTCCCGAATCGAGAAAGCGGCAAAGAAGCTTCACGAAGAGGGCTTTTTGCTGGAGGAAGACGTGGCGAGGATCGTCGAACGCGCCTCAGCCCAGTAAGCCATCTCGTTGCTTCCAGAAAGAACTTACACCCGGCGCAGCGCCTGGGAAAAGATCATGTCCACAATCGGGATGGGCGTACGCATGGCGGGCGCTGTATTGGCGAAGGCGGGGCCGCGCAGGGCCTTCTGGTCATGGAGCAGCGAGATGTCATGCACGCTCATGCCGCGCAGCAGGTCCTCGGTGAGCGGCTGGCCGCGCTGATGGGTCTCGGGATAAGCGAAGGCCTCCACACGTACAAAAGCCGCTTCGAGCCGGCCGCTGGCGTCTCGTTTGAGCGGAAACTCCGCTTGCGCGCCATCCACGATGCTGGCGAGGCCTTGATCCGTGATGAAGCGGATCTGGAGCTTGGGGCGTTTGGCGTCGTTGCCAGCCACGGCCACGTGCAGGGTGTCGTTTTGCACCACGATACGGCTGAAGCAAAAACCGCTGCGGTCATACGGCGCCACCACTTCACCCGCCTCGCTGGCTGCGAGTGAGGCCACGGAGCCAAAGAACGTGCCCTGCCGATACGCACGCAGCGCGGCGGATTCGCGTTTGGCAGCCGGCATGGCGTCGAGCTTTGGCA
Source organism: Prosthecobacter sp. (assembly GCF_044222345.1). Classification (GTDB taxonomy): domain Bacteria; phylum Verrucomicrobiota; class Verrucomicrobiia; order Verrucomicrobiales; family Verrucomicrobiaceae; genus Prosthecobacter. Next base: position 26,920 of record NZ_JBGANL010000036.1, on the reverse strand, counting down.
CAAGCAGCACATTCCGGCCACGGCCGTACGTGTTGTGATCTTTGATAAAGAAGCCCCAGCAGCGCCGCCCTGTGCGCAGGATCTCATCCCAGAGCTGGTAGAAGTGCAGATTGGGCTCGCCGCTGTCGTCATAGAAGCCACGGCTGGAGCCAAAGCCGGAGGTCAGCTGGTTCCACACCTCAATGCCGAGCACCCGGGGATCAAAGTCCAGCATCGGCAGATAGTCCGCCAGCTTTCCGGTGGGATGATTCAGCGTCATGCCTCCGCCATCGGCGTATTGCAGCTTGTTGAAGGCTTCACGGAAGACATCCCGCCACGGCCGGTTCGTGCCCTGCATGAGGCGGTACTGCGTCACGGACATGGCGGCGGCATCAAAATCGAGCCTGGCATCAATGCTTTCCCTCGTGGCACGCAGATAGATTGTGTGGCTGCCGGACGGGAGTTGGCGCTCCTGCACCGGCCCTTTGTCCGCGAAGCCATTGCGAAAATCGCACTCATTCGCTCCTTCGAGACTGAGCGTGGCTATTGCTTTGACATCTTTGGCAGCGAGCCGCAGGTCCAGCCGGTAAACACCCAGCCACGGCTTTTGTGCATCGAACACGCTCAGGTTTTCAAAGCGGTGCAACACAGGCGCTGCCGCACATTTTGCAGCGCTCACCGAACCGCCGTAACCCGTGGCGAGCAGGCTCCCCAGCGCATTGGCATGCAGGCCCATGTCTGTGTAGGAATGATGCTCCGCATTGGGAGCGGCGATGAGTTGCGGATGCTTCGCGGCATACTCCGCAGGCAGCGGATAGGTCGGCGCGGAGGGGTAGTAGTTGCTGAAGGCAAAATGGCCGTAGCCCATGCCAAGGAAGCCATCGCGCGAGGCATCATTCTGCCCCTGGTGCTGATGTGACATCGAATGTACGTACTCCCAGGAGTCCCAATCCACCGCCGCGTACGGATTTTCCAGCTCACGACCCGCTCCCGCACTCCACGAGGTGGCGGGCATGGCGGCGAGAGTGGCGAGAAGCTTGCGGCGGTTCATCCAAGCAAGTCGGCGTCGGCGCTGCAATCCTTTCATCTGTCATCGACGCCAACACGCATGAAGAATGCAACTCACGGCGGCGTATTGCATCACTGCATGAATCCCGCTCCGAGCGCCTCCCGCCGACATTTCCTCAAAACCACCGCCGCTGCGGTGACTGCTTTCAACATCGTCCCCCGGCACGTTCTGGGCGGGCCGCGCTTTGTGCCGCCGAGCGAAAAGGTGAACGTGGCCATCATCGGCACGGGCGGGCAAGGCCGCTCCAATGTGCGCAATCTCCTCCCGCTTGATGATTGCCAGATCATCGCCGTGGCAGATCCGGCCGAGTCATTCAGCCTCGAAAACTTCTACTTCAAAGGCATGGGCGGACGCCTGCCGGTGAAGGCGGAGATCGAGAAGCATTATGCGCAAAAGACGCCCAACTTCCGCTGCGCGGACTATGTGGACTTCCGCGAGATGCTGGAGAAGGAGAAATCCATCGACGCCGTGCTCATTGCAACGCCGGATCATCTGCATGCCTATGCCTCTGTGATCGCCATGCGGGCAGGGAAGCACGTTTATTGTGAGAAGCCGCTCACGCACAACATCTGGGAGGCGCGTCACGTCGCCAAAGTGGCGGCCGAAACAGGCGTGGCCACGCAGCTTGGCAGCCAGGGGCATTCCTCTCTCGGCACGCGCGAGACGATTGAGTACATCCAGGACGGTGCCATCGGCGCGGTGAAGGAGATCCATGTCTGGGTGGGCGCAAAGCGCTGGAATCCCACGCTCACCGGAAAGCCCACCGACACACCGCCAGTGCCTGCGGGCCTGAACTGGGACCTGTGGCTCGGCCCGCGTCAGGAGCGGCCGTTTCACCCGGCATACTTTCCCGTGGCGTGGCGTGACTTCTGGGACTTTGGCTGCACGGGCATCGGCGACTTCGCCTGCCACGACATGAATACCGCCGTGCGCGCCTTTGATCTGCCGGTGCCATCACGCATCGAGGCACACGCAGCCGGTGTGATGACGAGCGACATCGCTGGGCATGGCGCGCTTATTTATTACACATTCCCCGCTGCGGGCTCGCGGCCCGAGATCCGCATGACCTGGTATGACGGCGGCATGATGCCGCCCACGCCGGAGGCGCTGGGAGCTTTCCCGCTGCCAAAACGCGGCTGCCTTTTCATCGGCGAAAAGGGTGTGATCCAGTGCGATGGCGGCGGCGGGCCTCCCCGTCTCTTCCCCGAAAAACGCCGCGTGGAATACCAGAAACCCGCGCCACGGCTGAAACGCTCCAACGGCCATCATCGCGACTGGATCGATGCCTGCAAAGGCGGCGAACCCGCGACGAGCCCCTTTGCCTACGCGGCCCACCTCACGGAGATCGCGCTGCTGGGCCTGCTCTCGCTCCGTGCGCAAAAGCCCATCGAGTGGGACGCTGCAGCGATGAAGGCCAAAGGCCTGCCTGCCGCAGACGCCTTCATCAAAGAACAGTACCGCAAAGGCTGGGAGATCGTCTAAGCCATGAGCGAACACATTGCCTTCACGGCCCTCACCGCATCTGATCGCGAACCCATCGCCCGCCTGCTGCACCGGGCGCTGGTGCACTGGTATGAGAGCCGCCTCGGCCAGGGCTCCCGCTTTGGCGACAGTCATGAGCCCTTCATGCTTTTCCCGGAAGTGTATGAAGCGCTTGATCCCGGCCAATGCGTCACGGCCCGCACGGACAGCGGAGAGATCGTGGGCGTGTGCTTCTCGCATGAGCGTGAAACGCATGTCTCGGTCGGCATCGTCGCCACCTCGCCGGATGCAGGCGGGCGTGGGATCGCGAAGAGGATGATGTCGCTCGTTTTGGACAAGGCGAAACGCCTTGGCAAACCCGCACGGCTTGTTTCAAGCCTGCTGAACCTCGACTCATTCTCGCTCTACACGCGGCTCGGATTCGTCCCGGGAGCCATGTATCAAGATTTGCTCATCACCGTGCCCGAAACTGGCCTGGCAGCCACCGCGCCTGCGGGCACCGAGCGTGTGCGTGACGCCGTCTTGGCCGATGCACCGCGCATCGCCGACTTCGAGCACGCCCAGCAGGGCATCCGTCGCGAAAAGGACTTCGCGTTCTTCATCCGCAACGAGGTCGGCGCGTGGCGGGTGCTCGTTTCCGAGGCTGCGGATGGCTCCGTGAACGGCTTTCTCGCCATGAGCGTACACCCCTCATTCACCATGATCGGTCCGGGTGTCGCCAGCGATGAGGTCTCGGCCCTCGCCTTGCTCTGGCGCGCTCTCGACAGCCTGCGTGGTCAGACGCTCGTCTTCCTCGCCCCCTGTGCCGCCTCCGAACTCGTGCGCACCGCTTACTCCTGGGGAGCACGCAACGTGGAGCTGCACGTCGCGCAATCCACCGCTCTGGTCGCGGGTGCGAAAGGCATCGTCTTCCCGACCTTCATGCCTGAGACCGCGTGAGATTCTGGCTGCGCATTGAGCCAGGAGACGGCCACCTTTCCGCAGGTTGACTGGCGCACCTACTGCGCGATCTCCACGCTTCACCATTACCGTTTCTTGTTCCATTGATCTATATCGGTGAACATCCTCCTGTTTAAACCAGAGGTTCCGCACTTTTAAACCACCACGCACCCGGCGCACTTTTTAACCGCGTTTTATAGTTTGAAGTGGAAGCTTCGATCTTTCAAAAAGCCGGATCGAAAGTGCCGCAGTCCACGGGGTGCAGTGGAAGGGCATCATCATTTTCAACCTTACGGCTTTAAGAACCGTTAGTTTTCAACGAAAGAAAACTGTCGACAGTTTCGTCGTGCTTATATCCCGCAGCCCCCTCAAATGACGAAGCATCGCCCGCAGCCCCGCCGCAATCTTCCCCATGAAGTCGCCTCGCAGTTGCGGCGCGACATCATTTCCGGCACTTGTAAGCCGGGTGAGGCTCTCGCGGAACCAGTGCTGGCCGAACGTTTTGGTGTCAGCCGTGCGCCTGTGCGTGAAGCGATGATTGAATTGGAACGCGCGGGCCTCGTTCAGTTTGAGACGACAGGAAGGACGCGCGTGCGGACGCTGGAGGAAAAGGATATTACCGAAATTGTCGAAGCTCGCATTGCTTTGGAAGCGATGGGCGCGCGGCTGGCGGCCATCCGTTGGACTGCGGAAGATACCCGCTGGATTGAGAACAGCATCGCGGCACAGGAGAAGGCGACGACTGGAGTGAAGTTCAGCAAATTGGACATCGCCATGCATGAATACATCATGCAACGCGGCGGCAATGAACGGCTGGTCACGCTCTGGCAATACGTCCGCTGGCAGTTCGAGATGGCTCTGACCCACATCCACAGACTCCAGAAAAAGAGGGCCCTTGATCTCCGCTGCTTCAGCGTGATGGGGCATAGGAATGTGCTGAAGCCGCTGGCCGGCCGCCAGCCGGAGACTGCCGCCAAAGTGATGGCCCAGCATATCAAAGTCTCCATTGAGTGGTACACCCCCGAAATCTCGGAACCACCTCCCGCCTCGAAAGCCACACCCTCTGGCAAACGGTCAATTTCTTCCAGGTGAACCCGCCTCGTTTTACTCCCCTGCTCTTCTCGATCGCTGCTGCCGCGACTGCCGCGTTGGCGGCTGATGACGCGCAGCGTGCGGCGACGATCTTCTTTGAGAATGAAGTGCGCCCCGTCCTGGTGAAGCGATGCTATGAATGTCATAGCAACACGAAGCAGAAGGGCGGCCTGCGGGTGGACCACATCGGCTACTTGAAAACCGGGGGCGACACTGGCCCGGCATTGGTGCCGGGCAAGCCGGAAGCGTCTGCGCTCATCGAGGCGGTGCACTATGCGAACGCAGACTTCCAGATGCCACCCAAGCAGAAGTTGCCGGACGCCGAGATCGCGATTCTGGAGCAGTGGATCAAGATGGGGGCGCCGTGGCCCGAAGATGCCTCGAAGCAGGTCGTGGTGACTGAGGGCGGATTCACGGAAGAGCAGCGAAATTACTGGTTCTTTCAGCCGGTGGTTAAGGTGCCTCCGCCGCAAGTGAGCGGCAAATGGGTGCGCAATAACATCGACCGCTTCATCGAGCAGAAGCGTGCTGCGCTGAAGCTCACACCCGCCGCAGAGGCGGACCGCCATGAACTGGTGCGCCGTGTGTATTTTGACCTTCACGGACTGCCGCCGACGCAGGAGCAGATCGACACCTTTGTGAGCGACAAGAATCCGCTGGCCTATGAAAAGCTCGTGGACGAACTGCTGGCGAGCCCGCGCTATGGCGAACGCTGGGCGCAGCACTGGCTCGACCTCGTTCGCTACGCGGAGAGCGATGGATACAACCAGGACGCTTATCGCTCGTTCGTCTGGCCGTATCGTGATTACGTCATCAAATCGTTCAACGACGACAAGCCCTACGACCAGTTCGTGCGCGAGCAGCTCGCGGGCGACGAAATCGCGCCGGATGACCCGGAGGTGATGATCGCCACCGCCTTCCTGCGTCATCCGGTGTATGAGTATAATCTGCGCGATGTGCGCGGTCAGTGGGACCTGATTCTCACCGACCTGACGGACACCGCCGGTGAGCTTTTTCTAGGACTGAGCATGGGCTGTGCGCGCTGCCACAACCACAAGTTCGATCCCATTCTACAAAAGGACTACTATCGCCTCCGCGCGTTTTTCACGCCGGTTCATTGGCGCGACGATTTGAAACTCGCCACTCCGGCAGAAAAGGAGGCCTTTGATGAGCAGGAGGCGAAGTGGGAAGCCGCCACTGCTGCGATCCGTGCCAAAATGGACGCGCTCACGAAGCCAGACATCGACCGGGCGGTTGAAACGTGGCGTGTCAGTTTCAGCGAAGACTTGCAGGCGATGACCTTCAAGCCAGCGGACCAGCGCGATGCCCTGGAGAAACAGCTCGGCGGACTTTGTGAGCGCCAGCTGGATTTCGCGCGTGCGTCATTTGACCCAACGAAAAACCTCAAGACCGACGCGGCCAAGGCGGAATACAAGTCTCTCAAGGAGGAACTCCATAAATTCCAACACCTGAAGCCCAAACCACTGCCCGAAGCATTCGTTGCCACAGATGCGGGACCCGTAGCACCTGCCAACCTGTTGAACACACGCAAAGGCGGTCAGGAGATCGCACCGGGCTTTCCTGCCATCGTGGACCCGACACCACCCAAAATCACGCCGACGAAGACCTCTACAGGGCGACGCAGAGCCCTCGCTGAGTGGATCACACGGGCGGACAACCAGCTCTCCACCCGGGTCATCGTGAACCGCGTGTGGCAGTATCACTTCGGACGCGGCATTGTCGCGTCAGCCAGTGAGTTTGGCACGCTCGGCGAGAAGCCGTCGCATGCCGGGCTGCTCGATTATCTCACGACAAAATTTGTGGCCGGAGGCTGGCATTTGAAAGCACTGCACCGCGAGATCATGCTTTCCGCCACCTATCGTCAAACCGCGCGTCGCGAGCCGGATGCGACGGCGGCAAAGGTCGATCCATCGAATGTTTATCTCTGGCGCTTCAATCCCCGCCGTCTGGATGCGGAGCAGGTCCGCGACGCCATGCTGGCGGTCAGCGGCGAACTTGACCTCACAGCCGGAGGTCCTGCCGGCGATGGCAATGGCACACGCCGCTCCGTTTACACCAGGAAGAAGCGCAACAGCCCAAACGATCTGCTGCTGGCTCTCGACATGCCGGCGGGTTTTACGAGCACCGCCGAGCGGCAGAGTACGACGACACCGACCCAGGCGTTGCAGTTGCTCAATGGCGACTGGTTGCTCGCCCGTGCCCGCAAACTGGCTGCGCAGGTGAAGGGTGTCGACGATGTCTGGCTGGCTGTTCTGGGCCGCCGCCCCACAGACAAAGAGAGGGCTGCGGCGGATGCCTTTCTCAAGAAACGTACTGACATGGCCGCCGCGGCGTTTCCCGCCACAGAAGCCGCTGAAAATAATGCCACCGCCAGGGGCTTTCACTTCAACAGCCCGCATGAGCGTTTACTCGTGCGCTCCAACGAGAAGGAGGGCGATGAATTCACCGTCGAAGCCATCGTAAAACTCGACAGCGTCGATGTGAATGCCGAGCTGCGCACCCTGGTCTCGCATTGGGACGGCGGCAAGGCCAGCCTGGAATCCTTTGGCTGGAGCATCGACGTCACCGGTCAAAAGTCGCGTTACAAGCCGCGCAACATCCTCATGCAATTGGTTGGCGAGGACGAGAACTCGAACATCGGTTATCAGGTGGTGGCGTCCGACATTCACCTCGAGGTGGGCCGCCGCCATCACCTGGCGGTGCGTGTTTCCAGCGCTCGTCATAGCGTCACTTTCACCGTGCGCGATCTCGATACTCCCGGTGCTGCGGTGCAATCCGCCACAGTGCCGCTGGAGCGCCTTTCAAATCTCAGCCGGGGTGCTTCGCCGATCATCCTCGGCGGCCTGAACAAGCGCACGCCGACGCGGCAATGGGACGGCCAGATCGAGGCGCTGCGCATCGTGGCCGGTCACGCTGATGACAGAGCGCTCAACACCGATGCCGAAAAATGGAATGCCGGTCTTTTCATCTGGCGTGCCGCTGATCCGCCGAACTCGCAATTCACCTGGAGTGGTGCCGACACCGGGGGGCCTCAGGAGAATGATCCGTTGCTCAAAGCCATGACCGGCCTCTGCCAGGTGCTGCTGACCTCGAATCAGTTCTTCTACCTTCATTAATTCCAACGCCATGTCCTGCCACCGCTACGATCTTCCCACCTCGCGCCGCGGCTTCCTGCAAACTGCCGGGGGCGGCTTCGGTGCCGTCGCGCTGGCTGCACTCATGGGCGACAAGGCCCAGGCCGCGTCGACTCGTCTGCCCCAACGCGCTGCCAAGGCCAAGAGCGTCATTTTCCTCTTCATGGAAGGTGGTCCCAGCCACCTCGACACCTTCGACTACAAGCCGTTGCTGAACAAGCTCGCCGGGCAATCCCTGCCCGCGAGTTTCAAAACTCCGCTCACGGCGGCAGGCGAGGCGAAGTCGCCCCTGCTCGAATGCAAACGCACCTGGAAGCAACACGGCCAGGGCGGCTTGTGGATCTCCGACTGGTTTCCCCAGGTCGCCGGTCATGCGGACGATCTCGCCGTGATTCGCTCCTGCGCCTCCAGCGGGATCAATCACGCGGGCGGTGTATGTTCAATGAACACTGGCTCACTCTTTGGCGGTCGTCCGTCGCTCGGCGCATGGGCGTCTTACGGGCTCGGCACGGAGAACCAGAACCTGCCCGCCTTTGTCGTCATCAAGGACAGCGAGGCATCCGTTGTGAACGGTGTGCGCAACTGGGGCACTGGCTTCATGCCAGCCGTGTATCAGGGCGTCGAATTTCACTCCGACGGCACGCCGATCAAATACCTGGACAACCCCAAAGGCGTGGATCGCCGTGAGCAGCGCGACAAGCTCGACCTCCTCGGTGCGCTCGACCGCGATTTCAACGCAAACCGTGCCAGCAATACCGAACTGGACGCCCGCATCCAGGGCTTCGAGCTCGCCTACCAGATGCAGGCTGAAGCACCCGGTGCGGTCGATTTGAGCGGAGAAACCGAACTCACAAAAAAGCTCTATGGCATGGACCATGCGGCCACCGCCACCTTTGGGCGGAACTGCCTCCTCGCCCGCCGCCTCGTCGAAAGTGGTGTGCGCTTCGTGCAGCTCTACAGCGGCGCTGGCAGCAAGTGGGACAGCCACAATGGCATCGAGGCCAAGCATTCACAGCTCTGCAACTCCGTGGACAAACCCATTGCCGGGCTGCTCACCGATCTCAAGTCTCGCGGCCTGCTGGAGGAGACTCTTGTCATCTGGGGCGGCGAATTTGGCCGCACGCCCATGAGTGAAAAAGGCGACGGCCGCGACCACAATCCCACGGGCTTCACCATGTGGATGGCCGGCGGTGGTGTGCAAGGTGGCCAGGCCTACGGCAGCACGGACGATCTGGGTCTCTATGCCGTGGAAGACCGCCTGCACGTGCACGACATCCACTCCACGATCCTGCATCTGCTGGGCATTGATCACACGCGGCTCATCTACCCTCACATGGGTCGGCCAGAGCGCATCGACCAAAACGAAGGGCACCCCTTCACTAAGCTGCTGGGAGCGTGATCACGCTGCACCCACTCACATCTCAAACCGAGCTCTCCAAGCCCCAACCATGACTTGCAGCCCCGCGCAAACCTGAACTCAAGCTCGGCTCGGACGGGTGACGTGAGCCGCCACGGCGCTCGTCACCTGTCGGAAAACCGAACGCAGTCGGACCGAATCTACAGGAATGCCGGCTCAGGAGGCAATGAATCGCCCCCCACGAAAGTGATACAAGTCTCAACTGCCCCTTCCAAGGGGGTGGGTAGATTCCAGGCTGAAAATCCCATGCAAATTCCAAGCACCCTCTTGTTTCTTGTCGCCCCTTCGCTCGCTCTTGCGGGCGAAGAACGTGAGGCTGTGAAATTTTTCGGGACCAAGATTCGCCGGACGCAAACTTTCTCCGAATCGTAAATGAATCGTCTTCGCTTTTGTCCTTTTCTCGCGCTGCTCCTCGGAGTCTCACCGCTGCTGTACGCCGTCGCTCCACCCAACCAAGACGCCCTGCCTCCAGCGAAGGCGGAGGCCACTTGGCTGTTTGACGGCAAGGACGCGCTCGGCACCTGGCCCGACACTGTTCCGGGACCTCGACCTCCGCTTCATCCCTTGTTCGTTGCGACCAATCTGGCCGCGAACTTCGCCTCCGAAAAACCGCTCATCATTCCCGGAAAAGAGGCTCCGACTTTCAAACGCGGCGAAGCCCTGACCTTTGATTTCTGGATCTCCCCCGGAGAACTGAAAGAGAAGCAACCCGTCTTTCTGCTCGCCAAGGGCGATCCCGACCGGGCCGGTCAAGCCAACGACAACCTCAACTACGCTCTGACGGTGGAGCGTTTGAGTTCCAGTTCGATGCGGGTCGGCATCTGTTTCGCGGCGGAGCCGAAGAAGGCCAGCGACATTCCCGTCCGTCACCAGTGGTGGAGTGGCGGCATCAGCCTGACCGGTCTCGACTGGCATCACATCGCCATCCCTTACACCTTCGGCGACCCCACCAGCGTGATGCTCTTTGTGAACGGGCGGATGCAGTTGTTCTCCGGCAAATGGGAGAAATCGACGGAACGCGGACCGGTGCAAAGCCCCGGCGACCTGCGGCTCGGCGGAGCCAGCGGCAAGGACAAAGCCTTCTACCGCGGACGCATCGACTCATTCATTTTGCATCGCGGGGTGCTGAAGAACGAGGCGATCCAGGAGCGCTATGCCATCGTGCCACCGCCGACACAAATCACTCGCAAGGAGTTAAAAGCCGGCGAGGTGCGGGTCGAACTTTGCACCACTGGAGTCCCGGGCCGCCGCGAATGGCCGGACACGCTTCCCACCAGCTCCGAGATTCTCACCGAGGAGGCCTTCGGTTTTTTTGAACTGCCGAAACAGTATGAAAGCGGCGGCATCCTCGGCAATCCTCCGGAAAACACCTTTCTCCGTGCCTCCGCCCTGGTCACTTTGCCAAAGGGAAAACATCGCCTGCTGTTGCGTGCGCGCGGTATTTCGCGGCTCATCGTGGACGGCAAGACCGTGCTCGATACGCCGCTGATGCCTTCCAGCCTCAATGGTCATCACCTGACCAGCGAGCAGGACACCTATCTCGATCTCGGTCCCGACTTCCGTTTCGCCCCTCCGGGAAACCGCGAGGCCTGGTGCGAGTTCGAGTCCACAGGAGAGAAACCGCATCTCGTGGTGTTGGAGACGATCATCGGAACTGTCCGTCCCGGTCTCGGCGAGACCGTGGCCGCATGGTCACGGGAAGGCGAAAAAAACTGGCAGCTCCTCTCGCCGTCGGAGCGTCACGTTCCCTACACCGATGCAGGCTGGGCCGCCTACGAACAGGAACGCCGGGCCCATCTCGAACGCATCAACACTCGGAAGCGCCTCGCCATGCGGGCCGTGCAGGCTCCCTACTGGGAGAAACGTCGCGAAGCGGTTAAAACCTGGCTCGCCGCGACACCGGAGATCAAGGTTCCGGCTTTGCACGGGAACATGCCCGCGCACAATGCCGTTGATCATTTCATCGGTGCCCGCATCGCCGAAGTGGCGCCCGCTTACCACCACGCACCCAGCCAAGGCCCGGCGTATTTCAAGGACATCAAGCCGCTGCTGGAGTCCCGCTGCTACGACTGCCACAAGGGCGGCAAGACCAAGGGCGATCTGCGCCTGGACAATTTCATCGGCGCGAGAAAGGGCGGCGAATCGGGGCTTCCCGCCGTCGTTCCCGGTCTCCCGAACCAGAGCGCGCTGATTCATCGCATCACCACCGATGACGCGGATGAAATGATGCCACCCAAGGGCGACCGGATGAGCCCGAAGGAGGTCGCGCTGCTGAAACAATGGATCGAACAAGGCGCAAACTGGCCGGAGTTTAACGTCACCACCCTCGAACTGCCGCCCCTCACCGATGACCTGACCTTCCTGCGCCGCGTCACTCTCGATACCGTTGGCGTTCCCCCCTCGGAAGCAGAGGTCCGCGCGTTTCTCGACGACGCCTCCAGCGATCGTCGCCTCAAGGTCATTGACCGTTTGCTGGCCGACTCGCGCTGGGCCGATCACTGGATGGGCTATTGGCTTGATGTCCTAGCAGAAAACCCCGCCATCATTTCCGGCAGCCTCAACAACACCGGCGCGTTCCGTTGGTGGATCTACGACGCGCTGCGTGACGACCTTCCCATGGACGCCTTCGTGACCCAGCTCATCCGCATGGAGGGCAACAAAAACGACGGTGGACCGGCGGGCTTTGCCGTGGCCGGGCAGAATGATGCCCCCATGGCGGAAAAGGGTGCCATCATCGCCTCGGCCTTTCTCGGTGTGGAAATGAAATGCGCCCGCTGCCACGATGCCCCGGCCCACGTCTCCAAGCAGGAAGAGCTTTTCCAACTGGCCGCCATGCTGACCAAAGCACCGGTCAAGGTGCCTGCCACCAGCAGCGTCTCGACCGAAAAGCTCAGTGCTGGCGGACGCACGCCGCTGATCCAGGTCACTCTGAAACCCGGCACAGCGGTGCAACCCGTCTGGCCGTTCAAGCAATTTTGCAGTGAAAAAAAATCGCAGGAGCTGGCGGAGAATCCAAAGGATTCTCGCGATCAACTGGCGGCACTCATCACCGCGCCGGAAAACGAACGATTCGCTCAAGTGATGGCGAACCGCATCTGGCAGCGAGTCATGGGCCGCGGACTCGTCGAAAATCCTGCCGACTGGGAGAAATCGGCATCCACCCATCCCAAACTGCTAAGCTGGCTGGGACGCGAATTTGTCCGTTCCGGCTACAGCCTCAAGGCGGTGTCCCGGCTTATCTTCACCTCCCACGCCTACCAGCGCGCCAGCCTGCCCGGCCTGCTCCAGACCGAGGCGCTCTACGTCGGCCCCGCACCACGCCGGATGACCGCCGAGCAGATTGTTGACTCCCTGTTCGCCACCACCGGCAAACCATTCAAGGTCGAAGAACTCACCTTCGACGTCGATGGCATCTCCGGCCAAAAATCTCTCGGCCACGCACACCGCGCCTGGATGCTGACCTCCACCGCCAACGAACGCGACCGGCCCAGCCTCTCCCTGCCCCGCGTCCAGGCCGTCACCACCGTGCTGGAGTCATTCGGCTGGCGGGGATCACGGCAGTCCCCCGTCACCGTGCGGGAAGGCGATTCAAACGTGCTGCAACCCGCTGTCGTTTCCAACGGTACCATGAGCAGCTGGATCACGCGCCTCAGCGACGACCACGGAACCACCGGCCTCGCAGTGAAAGAACAGCCGCTCGATGCGCTGATCGACTCGCTCTATCTGCGTTTACTGACCCGCAAACCAACCGTCGCCGAAATCAAATTCGCCCGTGAGCTTCTCGGCCCCGGCTACGGGGAGCGACGTGTCACGAAAGCGCCGGATCTCTCCGGTGTGAAACGCACCCGCCCAAAATTCACCGCCTGGTCCATTCATCTCGACGGCCCAGCCAACGCGCTGGCCCAAGAGCTGGAGGCCAATGCCCGCCGTGGCGATCCGCCGACCTGGAAGCTCACCGCCGAATGGCGCGAGCGGCTTGAGGATTTCCTCTGGTACACCCTGAACCAACCGGAATGGATCTACATCCGCTAAAAGGGATTTCCCACTCCTCCATCGCTCCCTCCCCATTCCATGATGAAACGTCGTGACTTTCTCACCCGCAGCTCCGCACTCGCCTCCGGGGCCGTGATCGGTGCCGGATCTCCCCTGCTCGCCACTCCCACGCCCGTCCACATCCCCAAGGGCAAGGCCGAACACTGCATCTTCATCTGGCTTGGCGGCGGCATGTGCCAGCTCGACACCTTCGATCCGAAACGGCGTGGCAACCCGCGCTCCGCACCCAAGGTCGCCGGCAGCGACTACGCCAGCATCGACACCGTGGTGCCCGGAGTAAAATTCACCGAGCACCTCTCGCGCACCGCCAAAGTCGCCGATCGGCTCACCGCAATCCGATCCGTGAACCACAGCGTCATCGACGACCACGCCTTCGCCACGAACATCGTCCACACCGGCCGCATGATCAGCGGCACGATCACCTATCCGTCGATCGGCTCCCTGATCGCGCACCAGCGCGGCGCAGCGTCGGAGGACGTACCCGCCTACATGCTCATTGGTTATCCCAACGTAAGCCGTGGCCCCGGCTATCTAGGCCCCAGCTACAACAATGTGTACCTCACCGACACCGAGAGCGGCCCCGCCGGATTTACCCAGCCCGAGGGCCTGTCCGCCGCGCAGAGTGAGCGCCGCCAGCGTCTCGTTGCCATGGCCCGGGGAGGCCCGCCACTAGATCTGGGACTCGCCCATTACGCGGAGATTCAGGCGCAGGCCCGTCGCTGGGCCGGACCGGACTTCATGCGCAACTTCAAGCTCGACGAAGAACCCGCCACGCTGCGCGAAGAATACGGAGGCGAGTTCGGCCAGCGCTGTCTTCTTGCGCGTCGTCTCACTCAATCCGGGGTGCGTTTCGTGGAGGTCTCACACAACCTCAATTTCATCAACGGCACCGGCTGGGACACCCATTTCGAGGGCCAGCTCAAGCAGCATGTGCTCATCCAGGAACTCGACATTGCCCTTGCCGCGTTGATTCGCGATTTGGAAAAGAAAGGCCTGCTCGACAAAACACTCATCGCCACCGGGACCGAGTTCGGACGGCCTGCCACATTCGACAACCGCGGCGGTCGCGGTCATCAGGGCAGCGCCTTCAGCCTCGTCCTCGCCGGCGGTGGTCTCAAGCACTGTGGGGCCTACGGCGTCAGCGATGATCACCTCGGCAAGGACGTCGTCGAAAATCCCGTTTCCGTTCCTGACTTTCACGCCACAATTTTCGCTGCGCTCGGAATCAACCCAAACAAGGAACTGCACGATTCGGGCCGTCCCATCCCCATCACCGACGGCGGCAAACCTATCGCCGCACTGTTTGGCTGATCCACTGCTGGAGAAATGCCAACCAAAATGATAAAGCCACTTGGCTCGCACTGGATTGCAAACCTTCTGCTTGCTGCGTTTCTAGCTCTCGTCAGGACGCACGCTGCCGAGGATTCCGCCATCCCTGACTTGCCCATTTCAAAATCCCTCGGCTGGGGGCCTTGCATGGATGTCGTCGTGATGGGGGATCGACTCTATGCGATCGGTAAAGGCAAGCTCTACACCGCCGACATCACCGACGCTTCGAATCCGAAGAAACTGGGAGAATTGTCAGGATTGGGAAACACCCGCCAGATGGTCGTGAATGCTGGCGTGGCTTACGTGTCCTCGCGGGAAGACGGGCTTTTCATTGTCGATGTAAACGACCCTGCCAAACCGGCACTGCTCAATCACTACGACACGGTTGAGCTGGCCACCGGTCTCGCCATCGCGGGCGACGTGCTTTTCATCGCCCAGCGCCATTATGGAGTGGAGCAGGTGGACATCTCCGATCCGAAGAACCCACGTTTCCTCAGCACGATTCGCACGGGAGAGGCGCAGTCTGTGGACTACTACGATGGTTATCTCTACGTCGGAGTTTGGGCGACTTCCGAAGTTGTCATCGTGGATATGCACGATGCCCGTTCTCCGAAGGTCGTGTCGAAGACGCCGCTTGATGGATATGGCGACGGCTTGTGTGTTCACGACGGTCATCTTTATGCGGCGACCGGGCACCATTCACGGGCACCGCACCGGAAGGAAGGAGATCCTGGTTTTGGTCGCGGCCATGGACTGGAGATTTTTGAACTGTCTGATCCTGTGAAACCAGTTTTCGTCAGTCGCGTCAAATTTCCGAAACTCTATCACATAGGGAACGACATGTGGGACGTGTCGGTAGTGAACGGCCACGCATTCGTTGCCGACACTCACAATGGAATGTTTATCGTCGATGTTCGAAATGAGAAGCAACCTAAAATGATCAGCCGGACCGTGCTGCCGCTGCGAAAAGATTCTTCAGGAGGAGCGTCTCCCGGCTTTGTCGGTGGGCTGGCTGTGGGCAAAGGAGTGGTCTATGCCGCCGGAGGCGCGACAGACCTCCACCTCATTGACGCTCCGGATACCGCCAATCCCATTGTCAGGGAAACCGGCGCGATTCCCATCATCGGACCCAAAGTCGAATGGAAGCATGAGCGGGTCATCGCCAGCTACCAGCCGGCAGGCCAGGTTTCCGGAGTCGCTTATTCGGAAGAGCTGTCCCTCGCCATCACCGCTTGTGGCAGTGCCGGCATCCATGTCGTAAGAGTGGGCAAAGATTCCATCGAGCCTGTCTCAGTCGTCCCCACCCAAGACTTTACCACCGGCGTCAGCTTGTTTGGCAGCACATTGTTCGCTGCAGAAGGGACGGGAGGGCTTTCCATCTGGGATCTTTCTGCCGAAGGCAGGCTCACCCGCAAAGGCGTTTACAAAGCGGGTGGTCAGAGGGTGCGATACGTCGCCGTGCCTGCGCCTGGCAAATACGCACTGCTGGAAGTCGGCTCCGCGCAGCTCCAGATCGTCAACGTCGCAGATCCGAGTGAACCCCGCCTCGCGCTGAAGGATGTGCAGCTCGGTCTTCACTACGGTTACCAACTCCTCGATCAGCTCGTCGCGGGGAGATACGCTGGAGTCTACTGGCATGTAACCGGCCTGCATTGGTATGATCTTTCCACTGATCCACCGAGTTATCAGGGCAATCATCCGACCGGACGCTTCGGCATGACCGAAGGGCTGGTTCCATTCGGTGATGGCTTGCTGGCAACACGGGCCGGTGGCTACGTCCGCTTTGGTTTTGAGGAAAGCCGGGAGTTCACAGAATTATCCGTTCAGCAGGTTCCAAAAATCAGACTCGTGGGCAAGCCGGCCCTGTTTAAAAAACACCTCTATGTGGCCGACCGGGTTTACGGCACGATCTCCCTCATCGATCTCACCGACCCTGATCAACCGAAGCTGCTCGATTCAATCGAAACACCCGGCAACCCCGGCAGAGTCGTCGCAACTCAGCACGGCTATTTGGTGCCCGATGGCCGCAGCGGACTGTTGTTATGCCACCTTCCGGGCAAGCGCTAAAGCCGTCATCGCGCCCACTCCCTCCGTCGCGAAGGTGCCAGCGACAACCCGCTCGCGCCTGACCGCGAAACAGCGCCAGCAACGATACAGAGTTCTCAGTCCAGTAACCCTAGCCGCCCACTTCCACCGCATCTGGCGACTTGGTTTCAGTCATAACGACAGGCAGCGGCTGGGGCCGTACCAATAACCACCTCACGCTTTTTCGCCAAGTTCCTGACGTACTCATTCCCTTGATGATGTCCATCTTTCACGGACTCAATACAACCAATAGTGTGGAACCATCTCATAGAAACACCGCCCTCGCAGCAGCGTTTACTCAGACAATAGATTCAAACGAAGAGCTGTTAAACACCAGCATGACGGCTTGGCCCTTTTCTCGCCAACCCAAATCCCTGTTGCTTGAGGTTGATGTCCAACTGGCAGGCGATTTCGCGCTGGCGCTGCAATCTGTTGGCAAACCTCAAGCGTAATTCGCAGATGTCCCCTCTTCTAGTCTTCAGCTCACATCTTCAAGAAAGGTTCACAATCCTGGGATTCCCTCTCGGGAGCATGCTTTTGCGCCATCAACGAGAAAGCACGCACCGAAAAACATTCCACAACCCAATAAACAACTCAGCCTCCATTCCTTGAACAGCTCCATGCCAATTCACGAACCTAGTTTTGATGTGCTGATAATCGGAGCGGGGGTCTCAGGTCTCATCGCGGCGCGTGAGATTCAGGGCTCTGGTCGCAGCGTGCTTTTGCTGGACAAGGGGCGCGGTCTCGGCGGCAGGCTGGCCAGTCGTCGTGTCGGTGCGGCTACCTTTGACTATGGAGCGCAGTTCATCACCACCCGGGATGCCCGTTTTGAAGCGATCCTCAACCAGGGCGCGGAGGCTGGCATGATGACGGAATGGTGTCAGGGCTTTGCCCCCACATCGGATGGTCACACGCGCTGGCGTGGCCAGCCAGCCATGACGGCCGTCGCCAAGTATCTGGCGCAGGGCTTGGAAATACGAACAGAAAAGCAAATCGTGGCCATCAGGCGTGCCGGTGATCGCTACTCGGTCGAGACCAGCACAGGAGATCTTCACTTTGCGTCGGCAGTGCTGCTCACACCTCCGGTGCCGCAATCACTAGCGCTGCTGGCAGCGGGGGAAATCACACTGGATCCTGCGATGCAGAGACGGCTCGACGGCATTCAATACGAACGCTGCCTGGCTGTCATGGCCGTGCTGAAAGGCCCGTCCTTGATTCCTCCTCCGGGTGGACTCGCGCCGACCAGCGGCCCGGCCGCATGGATCGCCGACAATCAGCGCAAAGGCATCTCCATGGAACCTGCGGTCACCATTCATGCCACTCATGAATTCAGCCTCGCGCACTGGGATGAAGATCGCATGGAGAGCGGGCGGCGGCTGCTTGATGCCTCCCTGCCGTGGCTGGGGGCCGAAGTGCTGCGCTATCAGGTCCACGGTTGGCGCTACAGCAAACCCGTTCAAGTCGATGAACATCCATGCGCCCTTCTGCAGGCATCTCCGCCCCTCGTGATGGCAGGCGACGCCTTTGCGGGGCCGCGAGTCGAAGGCGCTGCGCTCTCAGGAATGGCCGCAGCCGAGACGCTGCTCGCCCACATCCATCGTTGAGGAGTTCAGGTCTCCTTGGGACACTCTCTTGCCGCGCCAGCAATCATCGTAGCATGCGGGGAGAGCACCCAGCTCACCCGCCGTTTGGATAAGTTGCGCGAAACTTCATCCACAGCGCTTACGCCATCCGTAAAGACCAGGGCGATTTCTGCACACCCACTTTGCCGCATGAAACAAACACCTCTGTTGCTCATCTTGATGATGGGTTTCCTCAGCTCCTGCGCTTCTACACAGATCTGTACCAGATCCATCACCACCTCCGAGCCTGAAGCACAGGCCCTCGTCGAGGCCTCACAAAAAGCTCATGGAGGCATCGCCTTTGATCGCATCAGCGATCTAAGCGTACGCTATGAGGGCAAGTGGGCATCCATCGGGCCACGCTTTCAGCCTGTGCTGGTGGACTCAAAGTTCCGTGGCGCCTCAGAGGAGAGGATGATCTTCTCCCCCAGCATCATCGCACAATCTCACACCGGACCAGGAGGCGTGAAGAAAGTGCTGCGCTCGCCTGGTCAAATCGCCATCACCTACAATGGCAGGACCAGTGATGACGATGAAACTGAGCAGGCCGCGGCTCTGGTTGCGGATGCCTACAGGCTCTTTCTGCTTGGCCCATTCTATTTCCGGCAAAGCGGCACGGTCTTCGCCCTGAATGGTGAGTCCTTTGTGGATCAGGCTCTGTGTGATGAGGTGCTGGCCGTTCTACGCCCGGGTTTGGGCATGGCAGAAGAGGACCGGGTGGTCCTCCACATCGACCGTAGCAGCAAGCTGCTGCGCAGAGTGCGCCTCACACTCAACGGCCTCGACAGCACCCGTGGAGCCGAGGTGGACGTGACCTTCCGTGATTTCAAGAAAATAGACGGCGTGCTTTGGCCGACAGACTTTGATGAGCGAATCCGCAGCCCGTTCAAGCTCCATGCTCATCATTGGAATCTGCGTGGTCTGGACAGCAATCGTGGCCTGAGCACTCGTGATCTAAAACTCGTCCAATGGACTCGCAAGGCCGCCAGGCCGAGCGCACCCATTACGCCTTGAGCTTCATGGAGAAGACCGCGGACTCTCTCACAGGCCTCGCCATGGGCGCCTTCATCGGCGATGCCATCGCCATGCCTGTGCATTGGTATTACGATCGTTCAGCTCTGCGCCAGGACTACGGCATCGTCCGTGACTACATGGCGCCGAAGTCTCCTCATCCCGGCAGCATTCTCTGGCGTTCTGAATACACCGCGATCAACGAGCGCGGGGACATTTTGCATGATCAAGCACGCTACTGGGGGCAGCGCGGCATCCATTATCACCAGTTTCTAAGAGCCGGTGAGAACACGCTGAACCTTCAGCTCGCCAAGGTCTTGATGGACTCCCTGATCACCTGCGGCCGCTACAGTGCAGATGACTATCTCAGTCGCTACATCCACTTCATGCGCACGCCAGGGAATCATCGGGACACCTACATCGAGGAGTGTCATCGCAAGTTCTTCACCGCCTACGCGCGTGGCACCGCTCCGGCAAAGTGCGCCGGGACAGACATCCACATTGGCGGCCTGGCCCACGTGGGTGTGTTATGCGCCTATTTCCGGGGAGACCTGGATGCCACACGGGAGGCCGTGCGTGAGCACGTCAGGCTCACCCACCGGTCTCCCGAGGTGCTCACCGCAGCAGACGCCATGGCGAGGATGGCTTGTGACCTGCTCAAGGGCTCTTCCCTGCGTGAAACCATCCTCGCCCACGGCAGCAACTGGTTCTCCCAACGGAAAGCCATGGAATGGTCTAAAGATCCCGACGAGGTCGTGATCGGCAGGCACGTCAGCCCAGCCTGCTACATTGCCGAAGCCTTTCCCGCATCCTTATATCTGGCATGGAAATATGCGGATAACTTTGAAAACGGCGTCACCGCCAATGCGAATGTCGGTGGTGACAACTGCCATCGTGGAGCCGTGATCGGCGCTTTGATCGGCGGGGCTGTTGGCGCTTCCCATCTACCTCAAAGATATGTCGATGGCATCGACGATGCCACACGCCTCTGCTCTCAAATCAAAACCATCGTCAATCGTCCATGAAACCCAAGATCAGCAGCGAACAAGCCTCTCTCGTCGTGCGCCTTGCCTGGGAAGACCGCACGAGCTTTGAAGAGATCCGAGAGCGTACAGGCTTGGTTGAAAGTCAGGTCATCGACCTCATGCGTCGTGAACTCAAACCCGCCAGTTTCCGCTGCTGGCGGAGACGCGTCAGCGGTAGAGTCACCAAGCACCGCAAACTGCTTGAGTTAAGGCTTATAAAACGCGGATCAAAAGTGCAGCGGATCGCGGATCAAAAGTGAGTCACCTCTGGGAGATTGAACAGGTATTGGGCATGTTCGTCAAGGCCGCGCTGATCTTCGTGCCTGTCTCGATCCTGAGAGGCGGGTGGAGCGTAGCTAAAGCCGACGAGCAGGATCAACCGCCGCCCCATCCCGATTACTGTCACCTGCGTTTGAGTCGTGCTTTGGCATCCTTGAGCCGGTAACTCTCGCCATTGGCCTCCAAGATGTGCACCCGGTGCGTGAGCCGGTCGAGCATCGCTCCGGTGAGCCGTTCACTGCCCAGCACCTCCGTCCAGTTTTCAAACGGCAGGTTTGTGGTGATGATCACACAGGTGCGCTCATACGCACGGCTGATGACATCGAAGAGCAGTTCCGCACCGGCATTGGAGAACGGCACGTAGCCAAGCTCATCAAGGACCAGCAATTCGATGCGTTCGATCTGCTCGTGGACCACCTTGAGCGAGAGCGGCTGCTGTACCCATCGCGCCTTGTTCCAGGCCTTCAACACGGCGTGAACCGCATTGCCGAGATGGAGCGAGGCTATTTTGGGCTTATTGAGCTTGAGCACGTAGCGGAAGTAGAACTTCAGCCGGCATTGCAGGAACAGCGACAGCCGGGAAGCTGACACCGTTGCCTGCAACGCGGTGATGACGTCCTGCTCGCTGCGCTCTGGTGGTGAGGCAGCGGGCGTGTTCATGCGGCCAGGGCGTTGGTGGGTTGGGGCTGCCAGCGGGTTTGCCGTGTTGCGGGCTTGCCTGTCATGACGAGCAGGTCCTCAATCAACTGCGAAGCCTGCATCTTGTTGAGCTGCTTGACGCCGATGCCGAAGAGCTGCTGGGACAGATCCTCCGCCACCTGCTTGGTGATGCCGGGGTTTTCGTTGACGATAAGCAGGATGAACCCGCGCTGGCCATCGGTGCAGTTCCAGCGGTCTGCGCTGGCATGTGCTGGGGGGCGACCGTTGCCGTTGACCGAATGGGTACGTCCCTTGGGCTGAGAAGCAGGTCGGCTGTTGCCGCCATTGGTTTTAGCCGTCAGAATGTAGCCCGGCTGCTGGATGTCCAGATCGACCGACTGCTGCAGGAGCTAGTAAAGCTTCTGCACTTCGGCTTCGACCTGGGTGATGTCGTTGAGTTCGACTTCAACCGAGGCGCTGAAGCTGTGGTTGCTGTACTGGGGCAGCCCGAGTTTTTTGCTGTAGTTGGCGCTGAGTTTGATGGCCATGGTGTGTGTCTCCTGATGTGGGGTGGGTGGGTGAAGAAGCCGCCACAGGCCCGACAACAAAACACCCGGCCCCTCTTGCGAGAGAGCCGGGTGAACGGAGTGGGATGGTGTGGCGACGCGGTGCGGCTAGCGGATGTTGCCAGCCTCTTGGGTGCGGCCCTGCGCCGGGACGCTCATCTGCGTGGCTGCGATGCTCCAGCCCTGCGTGTGTTGCAGAGACGAGGTGAGCAGATCGTTGACCAGCCGCGTCATGGGACGGCGTAGCCGCCGGCCTTCATGATACAACGCGCAGACGATGACCCGGTCGATGCAGGGCGAATAATGGGTTCGCCGTGGCATGGTGGGTGGGTGAAAGAGGCCGGGATAAAGCTCGGTCTCTCAAATTCTTATAACGCGAAAGAGGAGGGAATTGCAGCTCTCACAACAGGATGATCCCCCAATGTGACTGCATGACAGTGGATTTTTCTGTTGTTCCAATGATCGATAAAGTGACGCCCCCAACTAGGACCGAAAAAGTGAGCACATTTTGAGCACACTCAAAAAAGAAGCCCCGCCTTTGGGGCGGGGCTTTGGTCTTTAACTCACTCAGAATGAAGGTGGTGGGCAGGGCTGGATTCGAACCAGCGTAGGCGTAATCCAGCAGATTTACAGTCTCAGCTTAGCATGTTTCGCCAAGTTTCCTCATGATAACACTTGTTCGGCCAAATCCCTTGTAATTCAAGGCATTCAGCTCCACTTGGTGCAAACATGAGCGAGCTTACGGAATCAGGGATGAACTCAAAAAGTGTCCGAAAAATGTCCGAATCAAACCGCTTTGTTTTGCAAGATCCAGGTTCACGGCAGACGCGAGTCGTTCCCGCTTCTCACGACGAACAAAAGCGCCGCTGCGAGCAAGGCTGCAAAAATCTACGCGGATATTTCTGTGCTCGGCTGGGAGGCAGCGATCGCAAAACACAAACCCCAAGCAAAAAAAGCGCTCAAGCCAGCCACCGTTGGCGCCCTTATTGAAGCCGCAAGTCGCCTTTCATCTGCACGGCGCGAAAGCCTGGATGCCTATGCAAAGGCTCTGCGTCGCATCACGTCCGCTGTCATGGGGATGGACAGCGGTGGTAAATATGATTTCAAGAATGGCAGCCGGGTCTGGCGGGAGAAAGTTGACGCCGTCACCCTTGATGATCTCACTCCAGCTCGTGTTCTTGCCTGGAAGAATGAAGTATTAAAAATGGCTAATAGGCCGGAGGATCGCAATCACGCCGCAGTGACGGTCAACAGCCTCATTCGCAATTCCAAGGCACTACTGTCCAAAAAAATTCTCCCCTTCATCAGCCAGGAAATTCCCCTGCCCTCCCAACTCTGGTTTCAGGGAATCACTAGCGAGACGGAATCCAGCTTGCGTTACAAAAGCAAACTAGACGCTGCAGCCCTCATTGCTTCAGCCCGGGATGAACTAGCCGAATCACAACCCGAGGCTTTCAAGATGCTTCTGCTTACTCTCATTTGCGGCCTGCGGCGAAGCGAAGCTGACGCACTGCAATGGAGTCAGGTTGATTTTGAAATGGGCACGCTCTCCGTGGAGGATAACGAGTTCCGGCGTCTCAAATCGAAGGACTCTGCAGGCGTCATTGGGCTGGATGCAGAACTTGTCGCCATGCTACGAGGTTACCATGCCCGTTCCGCTGGGAAATTCGTTCTTGAGACCCCTAAGCTGAATCGGATTGCCTTCACCAAACGCAAAAGCAGGGGCTACCGCTGCGGATCAACTCACCGGGTGCTGCTTGACTGGCTTCGGGCAAACGGCGTGCGCGGACTACGTCCCATTCACACGCTCCGCAAAGAAATCGGCAGCATTATTGCCAGTCGTGACGGCATTTTTAAAGCCAGTCGCTACCTGAGACATTCCGATATTCGGATCACAAGTCGACTTTACGCTGACACGAAGACACCGGTTTCTGCCGGCCTTGGTGCACTTCTTAGTGCCCACTCGGACAACGTCGTTGAGGCTGAATTCAAAGAAGGCATTCTCCCAGTGAAACAGCAACCAGAGAGCACCGAAACGCGGGGTGTTCATCACCAAGAGACGACAAAATGAGATGGAGGAACAAGCAACATCAGCGAGCTGTGCAGCCAATACTTGACGAGCATTTTCACCGTCTCAAATGAGCAAAAAATCTTCCCTCAAACAATGCGCAGTCCCTCAGCCGGCTATTCCCTTGAGCGGCGAACAAGAGCTCGACGAACAGTGGAGAGACAAATATGTGCTTAAAGACCTCTTCCGATTGCGAACAGTCGACGGTTCGCCGACTGCGTTCCCGCAGACTGAAATATATCTTCGCTTCCGAAAATTGCTAAACCCGACACCGCCGGGAGTCTGGTCAATGGCAGTCTGTTTAAAACGGATCAGCGAATTATGGGTTGAGCGAGACAAAGCGCATTCAGTCACTTCATGGCATCGGTCGAGCAGTGTTCGAAATGAAGCCTTCCGCTTAGCCGATCGCCTCATAGGCGCTATTGGAGAGAGGTTACATGCGGCTTCACAAGCAAACGGAGCAGAACGCAGGAAGAAAATTAATACTCTGAGCACCATTTTGAAAAGCGCTGTCGAGTGCGCAACGACAGCAGAGAACGCAAAGAGCCATGGAAGCCGCAATCTCCTAAAAGTGCCTGCGAATACGTTTCCATTTGAGTTGGTGTGGTCATCACAACTAAGACCGCGCAAGTTGGATGGCTTGTTTGTTGAAAAGTACTACGGCGTTAAAAATCACGCTGACTTGGATTCGTTGATGCACGAACACGAAATTGACAGGACGCTTATTGAAGCGCCGACCGCATGCGTCGTCATCGAGTACGTTCGCAGGCTAATCGAAAAGAATGCACGTTTGCCGACGAAACTCGAAACCCGCCTCGCACTTGAACAGGACTTTCCCGAGCTCAAAAGGGTAAGCACAAGCACGTTTCGCGACATCTTCAGAGAAGCCGGACTGACAGGCCTTCTCACAGCGAAGCCGTTCACCCATCCACGTAACAGATGAGAGGTGCGGCAAAATCAATCTGATTCACCGCACCACTTCCAACGTCCTGAAGCAAACACCTCGCGACAAGGGGCAACTTGGGAATATTTATATCGTCGTTATGAAACAAAACGACACACCTTCACCCCCGTATTTAACAACACGCGACTTAAGTGCGCGCTGGCAAGTCACTCCAATGACGATTCGTCGCATGCGAAAGGCGGGAAGACTCAAGGCTGCCTTCATCGGCCGGGGGGTTCGATTCGCAATGACCGAAGTCGAACGGTTTGAACGCGAAGCGGAGGCATAACGAAGCCGCGCGCCTTTTGGGAGGCAACGCGGCTCGGTGAAGCTTGACGCGTAAATATCTCACAAAGGCTCAGCGGCGCAAAATCTTATTTGCGCATATGAATCCACAATCTTTTCCAGAGGACTCGAATCCCTCTAAAATCCCGCCACCTCCGTTTAATGCGGTCCAAGCCCCGGGTGCACCTCAATTTCCGCCAGCTCCCGTTGATGCGATCCAAGCCCCGGGTGCCCTTCCAAGTCTTCCTGATTCAAGTCTCGCGAATAATGCAGATTTCGCGGATTATATAAATAGTGAAGCTCGTGAAGACGAATTCCCCATCGATTGGCTCCCCAATGCGATGCGAGAGATTGCGTTAGGAGTTTCCTGTTCAACCCTCGCACCACTCTCGATCTCCGCCGCATGCACACTGGGGACACTCTCAGCTGCTTTAGGTGCCGGGATCGAAATCAACACAGGCAGCGGATTCCTTCGTGGAAACATTTTTATCGCCCCGGTTGCCGCAAGCGGAACTGGCAAAGGCCGGGCGTTTGATGCTATTGCAAAACCGTTCTTCGAATTTTCAAGAAGGAAGGTGGAAGAATGGACCAACCAGGTTCTGCCCAGTCTGGATACAAAAATTTCATTATCGAAGAGGAAAATCGAACGACTCGAAAAATTGCACGATAAAGCTGCCAACCCAGTGGATGGCGATAAAATATTTAGCGACCTGACTATGGCTCGAAAAGATTTGAAGGAAGCGGAGTCAATGCGGTTTGAACCCGTCTATCATGTCGCAGATGTCACCAAGGAAAAGTTAGCAGACGCCCTGAGCCATTCCAAAAATGAATCCCTGGCTTCAATGAGTGGTGAAGCGCGTGGGTGTGTTGATGTGTTAGCTGGCCGATACAATAAAAAGACCGACGAAGCCATCTATCTGGCAGGGTTTTCAGGTGACAGCGTCAAGACTGATCGGGTCAGTCGCCTTGGGGTGAATATCGTTCGACCCTGCCTCACAGTCATGTGGTTGTTCCAACCAGATAAACTTCGGGAACTGCTGAGTAATTCATCCTTTTCAGAAAGTGGATTTATAGCTCGCTTTTTGTTGTTCATCTCAAATGCCGAGCCTCTCTTCGAGCCCGAAACACTTTGTTCAATAAACCCGGGGACGCTCGATAGATGGTCACAATTGGTCTGTCAGGTTGCGGAAAGTTTTCACGAAACCTCAACACCATTTCGTATTGAGCCCTCACCAGAAGTGCGGCGACGGTTTCGCGAATATCACAACAGTATAATCAAAGAACGAAGGTCAGACGGCTCTCTTTTTGATGTCAGCTCTTTTGCAGCACGTTGGAATGAGAATGCATGGCGGCTGGCACTGATTATTCATGTAGGCCAATTTGGAGCAAAGGCCCACCAGTTTCCCTTGACCATTCTGAACGCAGAACGTGGGATCTATCTGATGAAGTGGTTTGCAACTCAACAATTAAAAATCATTTCTGCAGAACGGCATAAGAAAATGGAAACCCGCGCAAGCAAACTTCATGACCTTCTCATGCATGCAGAAGACGACTACCTTACATTCCGATCCCTCCGGGACAATAATTGTTTCTCAGATGGAGAAATCAAAGCAATTGTCGATCGTTTTCCGCAACATTTTATTATTCTAAACCTCAAATCCTCGGGACCTGGGAGACCATCATTGGTTGTGAAGTTACTTAAATTTCACGTGTGGCAGCAGAGAGATCCAACTTGACCTGGGTAGATCGGTCAACCGGAGGATTGGGAAGGCACGTTATCCGCGTTATCCGCGTTATCCGCGTTATCCGCGTTATCCGCGTTATCCGCGTTATCCGCGTTATCCGCGTTATCCGCGTAGCGTTGCCCTCCGGGTGGTTATAT
>NZ_JBGANL010000091.1:0-12174 GCF_044222345.1 Prosthecobacter sp. | reverse complement strand
CGTTCGAGGTCGGTCAGTGGAGGGAGTTCGGGCATGGGCGGATAAGGAGAACAGTCTTCGGTAAAAATATTTTCATCATTTTTCAACACTCTGCCAACTCCCCCTCACTAACCCCGGTACAGTAAATGCGGGGATTTCAGCCCTCCATAGACTGAGTCTTGAGAGTGATTGGTTGTTGACTCAAAACCCTGCTTCACCGCAGGGCCAAGTTGAGGTTGAACAAACCAGAGGTCGGGCGGAATCGGGAGCCGCCCGGCCTCAATCTTTTCAAGCCGGCAATGCCGCCGCCGTTATGGTGGATTGCACCCAGGACGTCTCGCCGCACCACTCACGGGCTTTGACGGCCAGTTCGGCTGCCTGAGCCGGTGTTTCAGTGATGGCAAACATGGTGCTGCCGGAGCCGGACATCAGGGCGGCGTGCACTTCGCTCTGCTCCAGCAGCCAGGTTTTCAGCGTGGGCAGGAGCAGGTGCTTTTGGAAAACGGGCCGCTCCAGATCGTTTGACATGGCACCCCAGGGGCAGAGCTGCGGTGCGTAAAGAATGCTGGGGATCTCCTTGGAATCGGCCCAGTTCTTGTAGGCCCAGGGGGTGGGGATGGGGAAGGGCGGCTTGATCAGGACCAGCGGCAGCTGCCAGGGAAAATCCACTTCGGTGACCTGTTCTCCGCGTCCTGCTCCGTCAGCCGCGGGGCTGTCGAGAATGAAACAGGGGATGTCAGAGCCGATCTGTGCACCCAGTTCGATCAGCTGCGCCTGCGTCAGCGGCAAGCCCGCGAGTTCATTGGCCCCCATCAGCACCGTGGCTGCATTGCTGCTGCCCCCGCCGAGACCTGCGCCCGCCGGGATCTTTTTCTCCAGATGCATGCGCCAGGAAGACTGCCTGCCGGTGCGGTTTTCAAAGGCACGCAGGGCGCGCATGGCCAGATTGCTTTCATCCAGCGGAACCGTGGGGTCTGAGCAGGTCAGGGTCACATCCGTGCCTTTGCCCAGGTGCTCGATTTCGACCGTGTCGCCCAAGGCCAACCGACACAGGCGCGTGTATTCATGAAAACCGTCCGGCCGTTTGCCGAGAATGCGCAGCCAGAGATTGATTTTGGCGGGGGAATGATAGGTCATCTTGGAACGGGCTGAAGCGGTGGGGGAGTGCTTAGAACTCCGCATTTCGTCTGAAAAGCACGAATTTGCTGCGGAGCCCGCTCAAGGCCGGCCCAGCATCGCCGCCAGCATTCTCCCTGTCCGCCCTTTTTCCATCGCGCAGGAGTAAAACCGCCTCAGGTCCTGGAGGTATAGACAAGTCGGTGCCATGCACCTGCGCGGCGGGCAATGCGCTGGCGTCCAGGGCTTGCTGACGAACCTGTGCGGCGAAGTCGATCTCATACGCAGGCGGGCGGATGCAGGGGCTGAGCTGCACCTGCAGGTCGGCAGGCTCGGTGCCGTAATGCTGCCGCATCTTGGCGATGGCATTGGCGGTGATGCCCAGTTCAGACCCTTTTTTGCCCGAGTGCACCACGCCAAAGGCACCGGTACGCGCATCCGCCAAATAAACCGCGCAGCAGTCGGCGACGTAGATGCCGATGACCAAGCCGCGTGTGTTGGATATAAGACCGTCTGTTCCTGAAATGATTTCACCTGTGGGTGTCGTCAGCACCGCAACCTCCCGCCCATGCACCTGTTCTGCAATGCACAGGGAGGTGTGCTTGAAAAGCCGAGTTCCTCTGCCTGGAGCGGTGCCAGTCCCACAAACCGCTCCACCACGACAGCGCGCTCGTCGCATTCACATCAATATCAGGATGGCGCAGGGTAAAGCGATGCGCAAATCCAGGCAAAGCCGCCAGGGCAGGGAAAGTCATCCAAGGTTGATTGTGATTCATCACCGCAGGCCGTCAAGGCGCGGCCAGAGCATATCTCCCATCCTTCCTATTACTCACAAACAAAGGCGCACGGCGCACGAGACTCGTGCGCCTTTGCAAAAAATGCAGGAACCCAGGATTGTCAGTCAGCTCAGCGAACCGCCGCTGTGTCCAGCGCACGATAGGAGTTCATGAAACTGTCGGCATCTGAGGACGAGGTTTCGCTCATGGCGTCAGCGATTTGATTCTGCAGTTCATCACGCAGGCGGCTGACGAGCTCCAGGCCACGGGAGGTGATGCGAACGAGCACCTTGCGGCGGTCATCCACAGCGTGGGTGCGTTCCATGAGGCCGAGCTTTTCAAGACGGTCCACGAGGCCGGTGGCGGCTGCGGTGGAATGCCCCATCTTGCGGGCGATGTCTGTCATGGTCAGCTCCTTCGACGTAGCGAGGTAGCCGAGCAGGAAGAACTGCGCGAAGGAGATATTGTCCTGGTTCAGCTCACGAGAAAGGTTCAGCAAGAACTCGCGCTGACTGAACAGGATGAAATCTGCCAGCTTGGCGTGGTCTTTGGCGGGGTTTTTGGTTCCGTTAATCATGGGAGGGAATGGCTCCGGGAGCTAGTAGGTATCGAAACAATCTCGAATTATGGGTATTATAACGAATTCCAATGATAGGATCAAGATGAAATCATAGAATCCATAAAGTTTTACCGGTCCAGTGAAATTTCTTATTCGTGAGAGGTTAATGTGGGTGAATTATTATCCATGGAAAGAGATTTCAGGCAAGAACAGAATGCTCAGTTCAAAAAGAGTCCGGTCAATGTCCCTCTTGGGGGCTCACTGGAGTGAGCGCCCTTTCGTCTCGGGTGCGAACCACACCAGCACCATCCCCACTAGGTAGATGCAGGAGAGTACTGAGTAGGCATTGGCGGCGGACTGCACCACGGTGACGGCATCTGTCTTAAACATGGCCGTCAGATTTCCGAGCTGCAGCGCACCAATGGCGGCAATGAGACGGCCGAAGTTGAAGCAGAAGCCCTGCCCGGTGGCGCGCACACTGGTGGGGAAGAGCTCCGGGAAGTAGAGCGGGAAGAAGCCGTAGAAGGAGGCCGTGATGCCGCCCAGCAGGAACGCGGTGGTGATCAGGACATCGGCATGGCATCACCAACAAAGGGCTTGTTGAAACGGAAGAATCCCAGGAAGAGGCGAGCGCGGCGGCGCAGAGCAGGGTATAGGTGACGCGACGCCCCAGTTTGTCGGCGATGGGGCGTGATCAGGGTGGCGAGAATGGCACCGAGGGCGGTGGAGATGACCACAAAATCAATCACTGGCAGGGTGCTGCCTTTAGGCGCAAGATCGGACGCCCAGCGGGCGGCCTGCTGCGCGGAGCCCCAGGTGCCGAGCAAGGCCACAGCAGCCAGAGCGGCACCGATCAACAGGTTCCTCATGATGACGCTGCGGTCAGCCGTCAGCGTGCTGCCGGCGGCATGTGCGCGGTGCATATACTCGCGTACGGGGTGCAGGTAGCCCCAAAGAGCAATGGCAAGACCACCCAGCGTCATGCCACCAGCCAGCTCGAGATCCCCGAGGGCGCCAGGGCGACCACATAAAGGTGATGACCAGGGCCGCCACGCAGGCGATCAGCACGCCCACGATCCATCGTGGCCCAGTGGAGGTGCTGCCGGCCTTCTTTTCCTCCTCCCATTTGTGGGATTCAGGGACAAAGACGAGGATGAAGAAATTACGATGGCGGGAAGGGCGCTGCTGACGGCAATGAAGCGCCACGCACGGTTGTGCAGAAGGTACTCGGTGTTCTCAGGAGACAGACCCATGGCATGAATCCAGCCGGTGACGACGTCCAGGCTGGCGTTCAGCTGCCAACTGATGAGGCCGGTGAGGAGGAAGCCAATGTTTGAAGCCGCACCGATCATGCCGGCGATCCAGGCGCGGTTCTTGTTCCCCCAGATTTCATTGACCAAGGCAACCCCCAGCGCCCACTCACCACCCATGCCGAGGGAGGCACGAAGCGCAGACCGGCGAAGTGCCATGCCTCGGTCACGAAGGCGCAGAGCCCGCTGAAGATGGCGTAGGTGAAGATGGCCAAGGTCATGGCCTTCACGCGTCCGAGCTTGTCTCCCAGCCAGCCGAAGAGCACGCCGCCGGTGGCCGCCCCCACAAGGAAGACGGCGATGATCACCGTGAACCACTGGGTCTGCACAATGGCGCTCGCCTGCGGCAGCAGATCCTGCAACGCCGGCTTGCCGATCAGCGGAAACAAACCAATTTCAAAGCCGTCAAAGAGCCAGCCGAGGAATGCGGCGATCAGTGCGGCCATGGCACCATTGTTGGAGGATTTGGGCTGGGTCATGAGTGTGTCAGTGGGGAGTTTTGAGGTGAGAGTGGCAGGCTTGAACGTATCGGGGAGTCGTGGGTGATCAAAAAACAGGCCGCTGGGGAGCAGCGGCCTGTTTGAGATCAGAGGAAAAACATGTCGTTATTCTTTGGCGACACCGTTGTTCCAGGCGGCGAACATCTCTTCCACCGTGGGGATTTCCAGAGGGCGCACGATGCGGAAGCCGAGCCAGGTGGCGTCTGTGAGGTACCAGATGCTCTTCGGCAGCTGGGGGTCCTGCTGCTTCCACAGCGGGTCGGAGGCCTTGCGGGCGGAGCTGCGGAGAAGTTCCGGATCGTCGTCATAAGTGCCGCCACGAGCGACATGCGGGTAAGGGGTCTTGGAACGCACCCAGTCGTTGCCGAGAATCGAGGTGGCAGGTGTCGTCGGGGTGTATTGATCGAGGCACCACTCGCAGACGTTGCCGTAGATGTCGTAGAGGCCCCAGGGATTGGGCTTCTTCAGGCCGATCTTCGCATACTGGAAGTTCGGGGCGTTGTCGAAGTACCAAGCGTAGTCTTTGAGCTGCGCCTTGTCGTCGCCGAAGAAATAAGCGGTCTTGGTGCCGGCACGGGCGGCATATTCCCACTCGGCCTCAGTCGGCAGGCGGTAGAACTGGCCGGTCTGGGCGCTGAGCCACTGGCAGTACTTGTTGGCGGCGTGCTGCGTCATGCAGATGGCCGGATAGCGGTCACGGCCCATGCCGAAGTCCATGGGCTGATACGGAGGAGTTGGCTGGGAGATCAGATCTTCCGGCTTGTCGGTTGGCTTCCACACCTGGCGGGAGCCGTCTTTGGCGGGACCGATGCTGGTGAGCTGGAAGGGCTCGTACTCGTCCCAGGTCACTTCGTATTTGCCCATCCAGAAGGGCTTCATGGTCTTCTTCACCCGGGCCTGGCATCGCCTGCGGATGCAACTTTTCGCTGTCGGGGCTGCCCATGGTGAATTCACCGCTCTTGATCACCACCATGCTGAAGGGGATGCCGGTCTTGGGAATCTTGGAGTCATAGGGCTTCATCTCCGCCTCTTTCTTCTCCTTGGAGGTCTGCACGATGAAGGCGTGAATTTTCTTCACCAGTTCCAGGTTGTCCGGGTTGGCCGAAGCCGGGCCCTTCTTTTCCTTCGCGGTCAGCTTGAGGTCTTCAGGCCATGGCGCGCCTTGCAGGACCCAGAGGCGGAGGAAATTGATGTCTTCCTTGCTCAGAGGACCACCGCTCTTCGGCGGCATCAAATCGTCGTCATCAGCGGCCAGCGTGGTCACATGATAGATCGCGCTTGAGGTCAAAGGGCAGGATCATGTTGGGGCGTTTTCACCGGTGCTGAAGGCTTCCTTCTTCGTGGTGATGATCCAGTCGCCCTTGGCCTTGTCGGCATTGTGACAGGAGACGCAATTCTGCTCCAGGATCGGCTGGATGTGCTTTTCAAATTTGATGCGCGGGGTCTGCTCCAGCACCACGCCCTCGGGCCACTCAGCGCCCTGCTCGATCCAGGTCTTGATCACTTCGATCTGCGACTTCCAGCGCCTTCTTCTCAAGGGCATGGCCATGTCTTCATCGGCACCGAGCAGCAGCGTGGTGTAGATGGCGCTCTTCTTCAAATCGCCGGAGGCGTGAGGCCGGGCCGTTTTCATTGCCCTTCTTGATGTCTTCCAGCGTGTGCATGCGGAAGTCACCTTTGTCCTCTTTCTCGCCGTGGCAGTGGGTGCAGGCGCCTTCGAGCAGAGGCTTGATCTGCTTGTTGAAATCAATCTTCTCCGCAGCGCCAAGAAACGCGGGAGCCAGGGCCAGGAGTGGAAGGAGTGTTCGGGGAGAAAACATGGGTGCGGGCGATAGCATAGGCTTGGGCGGATGTCCAATGCGAGGAAAACCATTGGAAATTACGCCGGGATCAGGCCTCAAACGCCCGCTGGCACACCTCCATGACATGGCACGCGTGGTGAAGGGGCGCATGGCGCTGAGGAAGCCCTCGGCATCGGCCCAATTTACAGGCGAAGAAACTGGTGTTTTTGATACGGTTCACCATGTCCAGCTCGCGGGTGTTCGGCAGCGTCACACACTCGTAAAGCTCTTCCACGTAGCGCAGGCGGTCGGCGGGGGTGGGTTGGAAGACGGGCTGGCCATGCACATGCTGGCGGATCTGGTCAAACATCCACGGATTACGGATGGCTCCGCGCCCCAGCATGAGGCCGCGCACGCCGGTCTGCTGCGTCACCTCGGCGGCATCCACGTGGGAGCTGATGTTGCCGTTTGCCAGCACGGGGCAGGGGAGGCTGGAGGTGGCCTGACCGATGAGGTCGTAGCGCACGCCTTCGCGATACATCTGCAGCACCGTGCGACCATGAATGGTGACGAGGTCCACACCATGCTTCGCAAACAGCGGCACCAGGGCGTCGATGGTCTCGGTGTCGTCGAAGCCAAGGCGTGTCTTGACCGTGAACTTGATGGAGATGGCCTCGCGCAGCGCACCCAGAATACCCTCGATGCGCGGCACATCGCGCAGCAGACCGCCGCCCGCGCATTTCTTGTACACGATGGGTGCCGGGCAGCCGAGATTCAAATCCACTGCCGCGATGTTGTAGTGCTGCAGTTCCTTGGCATTGCGAACGAGGGATGGGATGTCATTCCCGATCATCTGCGCGATGGCGGGTTTGCCCGTGGGATTGTGAATCAGCGAGGCGAGGATCGGTTTGTCTCAGATGCGAGTCCGCAGTCCACGCCAAAGTCTCGTAATACACATCCGCCCCGCCGTAGCGCGCCATGAGCCGCCAGAACTCCAGGTCCGTGACATCCTGCATCGGTGCCAGCGCCAGGAGAGGCTCAGACCGTGCCAGCAGGGCATCCAGATGTTCGGTGGGATTCACAACCGTCTCTTAAACACGGATGTCGAAAGGAGTCACGAGCTTTAGATCGCGAGTGCGTTACAACGCCGAGCGGTATAGCTCCACAAAATCGCGGCCGTTTGGCAGGCGCGGATTGAACTGCGCAGTCCACTGCTTGGCGTCCAGTTCGGCGAGGTCATGCAGGTGCTCTTCCTTCACCCCGTATTCGGCAATGTTGCGGGGCATGCGGGCTTCCCAGAGGAGTTCGCTCACGCGGTCGGCCAGGTCGCCGTCGAAGTAACTTTTGTAGATGGCGGCAATCTCGGGGTCCTGCGAATTGAAGCGGATCACGTGCGGCATCATCACGCCCACGGCTGCCATGGACGACGTGAAACTGGGCGGTGAGCGGATTGGCGCAGGAGTGGGCGGCACCGAGCATGCTGTTCTCAATGGGCGGATGTCACCATGCGCGGCACCGAGGTTGCATCATGCCGCGTGCTTCCCGGGTCTTTCGGATCATGTTTTGCTGGCTGAAGCCGCTGTGGCAGAGGCGGAAGCCTTCACGGGAGTAGAGGGATGAAAACGCATTCCGCTTGTTCGTCACGGCGGTTTCCAGTGCGTGCGTCAGCGCATCCATGCCGGTGCAAACGGTCACTCGGTGCGGCTGGGAAACGGTGAGTTCGGAATCGAGGATGGCCACCTTCGCGGCGGCTTTGGGATCACCGCAGGCCATTTTCACGTGCGTCACTGCATCGGAGATCAGCGCAAAACTCTGGCACTCGCTGCCCGTGCCGGAGGTGGTCGGGATGGCGATGATCGGCAGCATTGGCTTGGTGGCCTTGCCCACGCCCCAGTAGTCTTGAATGCGGCCGCCGTTGGTCAGGATGAAATTGCAGCCCTTCGCGGTGTCCATGCTGCTGCCACCGCCGAGACCGATGATGATGTCCGCCTTGAACTCACGCGCCACGGCCACGCAGGCGGCGACATCTTCCGTGCTGGGATTTTCACGCTGGCAAACACCGTGCTGCACGGCTGACGCATCAATGAGGAAGGAGACGGCGCGAGTCACGTAGCCCGCTTTCACAATGCCTGGATCGCTCACCACCAGTGCGCGTGTGCCGCCGAGGCCGCTCGCCAGCTCGCCCACTCGCGCGAGCGTGCCGTTGCCATAGATGAGCCGTGTGCGTGGCTGGTGGTCGAAGGGTGCGAGGGACATGCAGTTCGTGATTGGAGTATGACACCAGAAGGCGGAACGATGGATCGAACCGCCTTCTGACAGGATGACGAACTCAAGCGCAGTCGATCGAGCGGCGCTTGTAAAGGAACTCGAACATGTTGCCTTCGTGCGGCTGGTCCCAGCTGATCTTCATCGTGCTGATCGGCCCGATGTTGAGGCGGTCGATGTCGCCGCACTCGAGGAGGTCGTTGATGAAGGCGGGATCCTGGGTGATGGCGGTGACGATGAGAGAGTAGCCGATGCGGCCCAGCACTTCGCCCTGCGGCACTTCCAGCACGCTGGCGTAAGGGCAGAGGAATTCGCGGTTGGCCAGCGGGTGCTTGTTGTCGGAGCACCAGATGATGGTGGGGCGCAGGAAGGTGCCGCCCTGGAATTCCACCTTGCGTGGCCCATTGCGGAACTGCGCAGTGACGTCTTCGGCGCCGGGAGTCTGCAGGTCGTTGTCGATGGCGCTGTCGATGTAGTCGGCCATCTTCACGTTCGCAAAGCCTGCGAGGCGTGCATTTTCGTCCTCAGGCGTGGTGGGTCCCACAGGGCCCAGGCGTTCAGCGAGAGCAGTGGCGATTTCCTTGCCGTACTTAGGCACGATGATGGCGGAGGCATTGATGCAGGAGCGGCCGCCGTTGTCGCTGATGGAGGCCACCATGACATCCAGGTAGTCCTTCCAGTTTTCGATCTTGTCTTCACCGATGATGATCTTGCTCCAGCCCGGGCCATGCACCTGCACGGCTGGGTTGCCCTCATACATCTTCGCCATGGCCACGTCACCAAAGACAAGGTTGCGCCCGCTGAGCTTCACCACTTCGCCGCTGCCTTCGTGGTCGGTCGGGTAGAAGCCGAAGGCTTCAGGCGGTGCACCTGCAGCGATGAAAGCCTGGATGAGACGATACGGTGTCCACGGCTCTTCGCGGCCCGGCTTGATGACCACCGGAATTTTGAGCGCGATGGCGGGCAGCCAGAGGGAATTCACCGCAGGCGAATTGCTCGGCATCACCAGACCAAGGGACTTGGTGGTGGGGAAATAGGAGACAGGGCAGCCGGACTGCGTGCCAAAGCCACGGTCAATGACGCTCAGATCCAGGCCGCGAGTGAGGCCGTTGAGGATCATCTTCATGTTCGTCAGCGCAAAGTGCAGCTTGGCCATGTTGCGCTTCACCATGACGTGAGGCAGGCCGCTGGTGCGGGAAAGGGTGGCGATGTATTCTTCCGGCGTCTGCGTGTGGCCTTTGTCTCCCAGCGGCAGGGTGCCATTGAGGAAGAGTTCGCCTGCCTTGGCGGTGATTTCGATGAGCTGCTCCACCGTGAATTTCTTCAGCGCGGCGCGTGCTTCACTGATCTTCGCGAGATCCTTGCGCGTCTGCAAGCGTTCTGTGTTCGGCGCACACCTCGCCGGTTTTGTCTTTGACCTGAGCCTTGTCGAGCGACTCATAGGGGCGGCCTTTGCGGAGAGCTGGAAGATGGGGAATGGACATTGGCGGGTTGGTTTTTGGAAGGTGTGAGGGTTACGAGCGCCGATCACACTGGGCAATGGAAAAACAGGCGCATACGGCGATCTCTTTCAGCGACCTTTACTCCGCCTGCGGCTGCGGACGCAGGGCTTCGGGAATCATCTGGATGAGGGCTTCGCTGAGATTGGAATAATATGGGTAGTCCGGGTGCGGCACGCTCAGTTCGCCCACCGGGCGGTAGCGCCACTGCTTGTACATCCAGAGCCAGCATTCGGGGTGCTTGCGGATCTCGGCCTCAAATAGGTCCCAGATGCGCTGCGTCACTTCACGCGTGTCGTCCTCCGGCTTGGGTTCGATGGCCTCAAAGAGATGGGCCTCATAGCGGCCATCCGGCAGCGGGCGGCACACGCCGGTGATGACGGCAAGACCGAGCCGCTTCGCCAGCTCCACATGCAGGGTCGGCACGGACGTCCACAGGCCGTAGCACTGGATCGCCGTCGCGGCCCTGCCGGGGGCGATGCTCAGGTCCGTCAGCAGTCCCGCGTGTCCTTTGCGCTTGAGCGCCTTCATCAGCTTGATCATCGCATTGTCCTGCGAGATGAAGGTGTGGCCTGACTGCTCCCGCAGCCTCCTGAAAAGATGCGTGATGGCCGGGTTCTTAAAATCCTGCGCCACCACCGTGAAGGGAAAGCCGCGAAAGCCCCAGATCTGGCTGATGAGTTCAAAATTACCGTAATGCGGCGTCACCCACACCGCGCCATTTTCACGGGCTTTTTCTTCAGCGGCTGCGTCAGTGATGATGT
This sequence comes from Prosthecobacter sp., assembly GCF_044222345.1. Classification (GTDB taxonomy): domain Bacteria; phylum Verrucomicrobiota; class Verrucomicrobiia; order Verrucomicrobiales; family Verrucomicrobiaceae; genus Prosthecobacter. The sequence continues at coordinate 1,625 of NZ_JBGANL010000091.1, read as the reverse complement.
CGAAATGCGGCTTCCAGTTCTCCGCATTGAGCTGGGGGGACCAGAACAGATCCACGAAGGTGCGCGCAAACACCTGATAGGATTTGCAGGCAATCTGCCGCCTCTCTGCGGGGGAGTATTGATCGCCAAAAGCGCAGCGCAGATTGTCCAGCGCCGTGGCGCGTCCGCGGGCGTCCAGCCAGTAGGCCAGCCTGCCGAGCACACGTGACAACACCATGAGCAGGTGGCGCGGCAGTCGTGGCAGCAGCCACACGGCCAGATCCAGCAGCATGATCTCAAGGGAATATCGGAGCTTCTTCACAAAGGGTATAAGGGGGACGATTCGTGTTACGACGGCGCATGCCTGCGATCAACCACAAAGCCTTGTCATGACAGCAGCCACAGGCCGCGTACATCCAGGCGGCCGCCTCGAAGAAAATTCGAAGCTGCTTCACGTGGCGTTTGGTGTTTGCATAAATTCGCTTTAGGATGGCGCATGCCAGCCACCAATCTCAACAACATTCTCAAGCGACTCCTCAAGCAGCCGACGGCCCCGTTTCATGAATACCATGTCCGTGCGGAGATCGAGGCGCTGCTCAAAGACTGTCCGCATGTGAAGTTGAAGCATGACAAGTTTGGCAACCTGCTGGCCACCTACAAGAACGGCAAGTCCAAGAGCAAGCCCACCTGGGTGCTCGGTGCGCACATGGACCACCCCGCCTTCATCAAGCCACCCGGCAGCACCAAGCGTGACGAATGGGATTTCCTCGGCGGCGTCGGCAAGCTCGAAGTCGAGGCCGGTGTGAAGCGCGGCCTGCGCAAGGCCAAGGGGCAGATCGCCACCTGGAACTTTCCGGTGAACATCACCAACACCCGTATTGAAGCCACCGCCTGTGATGACATCATCGGCTGCGCGGCCATCGTGATGACCTTTCTCGAACTGGCCCGCCTGAACATCCAGACCACCGTGCATGCGGCCTTCACCCGTGCGGAAGAAGTGGGCTGGCTCGGAGCCTGGCATCTCGCGCAGAAATGGCCCTTTGGTGCCGACAGCGTTTTCCTTTCCCTCGAAACCAGCCGTCCCGTTAACGGTGCCGTCATGGGCGGTGGTCCGATCCTGCGTGTGGGAGATCGTGTTTCCATTTTCGACAGCGAGGCTGTGGCCGTGCTGGTAACCACCGCCAAAGAGCAGGGGATACGTGTGCAACGCTGCCTGCTGGATGCTGGTGCCTGCGAAGCCACCGCCACCCAGGCCTCAGGCATTCGCAGCGCGGGCATCTCCATCCCGCTGGGCAACTACCACAACCTGAACGACTCCCGTCAGATCGCTCCGGAGTATGTGATGATGGACGATTTGAAGTCGCTGATCGACCTCCTCAAAGCTCTCGTCGCAACCAAGCACGACGGCATCGGTGAGCGCACCATCCGCGAACGCGTGGAACTGCGCCTGCAGGAGCATGCCGACCATCTGGCGGCAGGATCGAAGCTTTTTAAGTAAGGCCCAAGTTGGGAGAGCGGGCTCTCCGAGCCCCCCCCCAGCGCCCTAGGAGCGCGGACTTTAGTCCGCAGCACTCCGAGTTCACCCAATACCTCCTTACTTTCTTCCAATATCGCAGATCCAGCATGCCATGCTGTTTGCAGCCTGC
>NZ_JBGANL010000090.1:0-12202 GCF_044222345.1 Prosthecobacter sp. | reverse complement strand
AGCCCAGGGTTGCCGAGCCTTGGCGAGGCTACCCTGGGTTACGATCCACAATCTGGAAAGCAAAGCCAGCACTCCGCCACATCCATCGCACACCAGCAGCGTCTGCAATAAGCTCCGCCGCACCAGCCCAGCGATGAGACACCACTCTTACTTCCACCTTCCTTGCCGACTGCGCCAAGGCTCATGACGACCGCGCCTCCTATTCGACACCATAGAGCCCTTCAACAAGCCCTTTGATCCTTCCGCCGACGAGAAGTAACGGTTGGGGAATGAAACGAAATCACCGGCGGCGGCCATGGCCAATCCATACTCCACCTCTCTATCCATCCCATGTCACGAGGTGGAAAAAAATCCGGCTACGTTTTTAGACAAGATTAACAAGATTTCAGGATGACGCAGCACGGCTCACCCTGAACAAAAGAGCTCATTTCCGAAACGGCACTCTCAAACCACGCCCCCCAAATCTTGTGAATCCTCCAATCCTGTAAATCCTGTCAAAACAGCACCGCGTAACCCAACGCCCCCGCCATGAACCCCAAAACCGTCGTCATCACCGGCTGCACCCGCGGACTCGGCCGCGCCATGGTCCCCCTCTTCATCAAAGCCGGCTGGAACGTCATCGGCTGCGGCCGCAACTCCGCCCAGATCACCGACCTCTCCCGCGCGTTCCCCGCGCCCCACCTCTTCCAAATCTGCGACGTCTCCCGCGAATCCGACATCGCCGCCTTCTGCGCCGCCATCCTCAAACACTCCGGCGCACCCGACCTCGTCCTGAACAACGCCGCCATCATCACCCCCAACGCTCCCCTCTGGGAAACCAGCGCCGCAGACTTCAGCCGCATCGTGGACATCAACATCAAAGGCCCCGCCGCCATGATGCGCCACCTCCTGCCCGCCATGCTCAAACGCGGCACCGGCGTCATCGTCAATTTCTCCTCCGGCTGGGGCCGCTGCACCGCCTCAGACGTCGCCCCCTACTGCGCCACCAAGTACGCCATTGAGGGCCTCTCCATGGCTACCGCCCAGGACACCGGCGGCAAGGTTGCCGTCATCCCCATGAACCCCGGCATCATCGACACCGACATGCTCCGCAGCACCTTCGGTTCCGGTGCCGGCGATTTCCCCGACGCCGAAGCCTGGGCCCGCCGCGCCGTCCCTTACTTCATCAAACTCGGCCCTAAAGACAACGGCAAACCCCTCACCGTCCCCGGCAACTAATCTTCCTCCTTCTCTTCCTCTTACTCCTCCTCCCCCAAGTCTGGAATCCCTAGCCCCACTAGACCGTTGCCCTCCTGACTCCCTGCCCCCCGGTCCCTCCAGCCCTCCTCCCATGCGCCTCCTCATCACCGCCGGCCCCACCCGCGAGCCCATCGACCCCGTGCGCTTCCTCTCGAACCGCTCCTCCGGCCGCATGGGCTACGCCCTCGCCGCAGCCGCCCACGCCGCCGGACACGAAGTCCTCCTCATCTCCGGCCCCGTCACCCTCCCCGCCCCATCCGGCGTCCAGCTCATCCGCGTCGAAACCGCGCGCGAAATGTACGACGCCGTCCGCACCCACCTCCCCGACTGCGATGCCGCCATCTTCAGCGCCGCCGTCGCCGACTACCGCCCCACCCAGGCCGCCTCTCAAAAAATCAAAAAGTCCGCCACCACCCTCACCCTCGAGCTCGAGCGCACCGAGGACATCCTCGGCTCCGTCCGCTCCCAGTTCGGCTTCACCGGCTTCCTCGTCGGCTTCGCCGCCGAAACCGAAAACCTCATCGCCCACGCCCAGGACAAGCTCCAGCGCAAAGGCTGCGACCTCATCATCGCCAACGACGTCTCCCAATCCGGCATCGGGTTTGACAGCACCGAAAACGAAGTCACCCTCTGCTTCCCCCTCGGCAAAACAACTGCCCTCCCCCGGCAGTCAAAAACCGTCCTCGCGCATGAACTGATCCGCATCATTTCATCGAGAATCCAGTCCCCAGCATCCAGCATCTAGTGAAAGAACTCCTCGCCACCGCCACCGAAGCCGCCCACGCCGCCGGAAAACTCATCACCGAAAACTTCGGCTCCGAACTCACCGTCAATGAAATGCAGCGCCACGACATCAAGCTTGAACTCGATGTCCGCTCCCAGCAGCTCATCACCGACATGATCCTCGCCCGCTTCCCCGACCACGCCATCCTCGGCGAGGAAGGCGGCGAAACCGGCGGCAATGGCGACATCGAATGGATCGTCGATCCCATCGACGGCACCGTAAATTATTTCTTCGGCATCCCCCACTTCTGCGTCTCCATCGCCGCCCGCAAACGCGAATCCAAAGAGCTCCTCATCGGCGTCATCTTCGACCCCATGCAGAGAGAAACCTGGACCGTCATCCGCGGCGAAAAAACCCACCTCAACGGCAAGCCCATCGCCGTCAGCAACCGCGCTGAAATGGCCGAAGCCGTCGTCACCGTCGGTTTCTCCAAGAGCAAAGAAGCCCTCGATCTCGGCTTCGAGCGCTACAAGCGCATCGCCTACGAAGTCCGCAAAACCCGCATGCTCGGCAGCGCCGCCCTCGCCATGGCCTACATCGCCACCGGCCGCCTCGATGCCTACGTCGAAGAACAGATCAGCCTCTGGGACATCGCCGCCGGCCAGCTCATGGTCGAAATGGGCGGCGGGAAAGTCATGCTCAAGCCCAGCACCACCAAGCCCGGCACCATGTTCATCTGCGCCTCCAACGGCAAGCTTCCCATCGAGGAGTATCTCTAGCTCACGCGATCCGGCGCAGCAAAGTAGCCTTGTTGCTGTGCAACAAGGCCCCCTCTCAAGTCCGCCCGGCCCATTCGTCATTCGCCATTTGACCGCCGCCGTCCCCTTTAACACCGCGCATGCCCCCCTCCTCCGACACCCGCGAAGTCATCCTCGAAGCCCGCGATCTCACCCGTGAGTTCGACGGCGTGAAGGCGCTCGACCGCTTCAGCTTCCAGCTCCATCGCGGCGAGGTCCTCGGCCTCCTCGGTGCCAATGGCGCCGGCAAGACCACCGCCATGAACTGCCTCCTCGGCCTCACCCTGCCGACTTCAGGCGAGCTCAACGCCTTCGGCCTCCCCCTGCAGAAGCACCGCATCGAGATCCTCCAGCGCTCCAATTTCTCCTCCGCCTACACCGCCCTCCCCGGCAATCTCCTCGTCTGGCAAAACCTCAGCGTCTTCGCTCGCATCTACGGCGTCCCCAATCCCAAGAAGAAAATCGCCGAGCTCATGGAGCTCCTCGAAATCTCCCACCTCAGCAAACGCGTCACCGGCCAGCTCTCCGCCGGCGAATCCACCCGCGTCAATCTCGTCAAAGCCTTCCTCAACGACCCCGAGCTCCTCATGCTCGACGAGCCCACCGCCAGCCTCGACCCCGACATCGCCGACAAGGTGCGCAAAGTCGTCCGCAAGGTCCAGCGCGAGCGCAACATCGCCATCCTCTACACCTCCCACAACATGCGCGACATCGAGGAAGTCTGCGACCGCGTCATCTTCCTCCACAAAGGCAAGATCGTCTGCGAAGGCACTCCCGCAGACATCGTCGCCCAGTCCAGCAGCGACAACCTTGAGGATGTCTTCATCAAAATCGCCCGTGACGGCGAGCTTCTCGACGAACCCAAGAAAGAAGAGTCAGCCCTATGAATTTCCGCATCATCAGCGCCCTCGTAATGCGCTACCTGTTCCTTTACGCCCGCAGTCCCATGCGCCTCGTCGAGCTCGCCTTCTGGCCCGTCGTTGACCTCGTCGTGTGGGGAAACGTGACCGTCTTCATCCAGAAGAACACCAATCCCGAATTCGGCAGCTACGTGCTCTTCTTCCTCGGCGGCATGATCCTCTGGGACATCATGTTCCGTGCCCAGCAGGGCGTCGCCATCTCCTTTCTGGAGGACGTCTGGACCCGCAACCTGCTCAATGTCTTCGTCGCCCCGGTTCGTTCCTCGGAATACATCAGCGCCACCTTCATTGTCGGCGTCCTGCGCATTCTCATCACAGCCGTCGTGCTCAGCCTCATTTCCTGGCTTGGTTACGCCTTCAATGTCTTCCAGCTCAGCTGGTGGCTCATCCCATTTTTCGCCAACCTCATGCTCTTCGGCTGGGCGCTCGGCATGATCTCCACCGCACTGATCCTGCGTTGGGGGCTCGCCGTCGAATCTCTCGCCTGGGCCATCCCCTTCTTCTTCCAGCCCGTCGTCGCCGTTTTCTACCCCGTGGAAAACATGCCCGCCTGGTCACAGCCCATCGCCTGGTGCTTCCCTCCCACCTACATCTTCGAAGGCATGCGCTCCGTCATGAAAACCGGCACCATGAGCTGGAACCACCTCTGGCTCTCCGCCGGCCTCAACCTCATCTACCTCACCCTCGCCGGATGGCTCTTCGTCTGGGTCCTCAACCTCACCCGCAAACGCGGCCTCCTCACCAAGTTCGCCACGCAGTAAAAGTCCATCGGCCCCCTGACCTTTCTCTGCTCTAAATATGACAGACGTAGAGTCTCAATTCGCTCCCATTGTGGAGAATGTCTTGGCATCTCTAAACATTCCCGGCGATCGAATTCCTGAGAGCAAAAGGCGCACTCCTGACTATTTGATTTCATTACCCAAGAAAAACTCCCTTTTAGAGCTGAAAATCAAGAGCGACAATCCTGATCAGATTGAAACATCGCACGCCGTCATGGCATCAGGGGACATTGGCAGTCGCTCCAAGACTCTAGGTCCCACCAATACGGTAAGCAGAGTGATTTCTGACGGAGCCAAGCAGATGATCGAGCATGACCCTCAGAATTTCTGCCATCATCTCCTGTGGTTGCACGCAAGTGGCTATGATGCGAGAGCTCACTGGGAACAACTGATCTCCACTTTATATGGCTCTCAAAGACTTGTTAGCTTGGACAGTGGCAGAATGATCCAGTGTTACTTTTTTCATGACTCCGAGTTTTGGAGATACCGAAAAACACTGGCGGCTGCATTTGTTAGCGAATGGGAATCTGAAGGGAATTTGAGCGTCAAACTTTGCATCAACCCTCATTATTCAAAGAAATCTGAGTTTCGTGATTCTGAAATCTATACAGCACTCAGTAATGCACTGCTGGATGTCGAGCAGATAGAAGATGGGTTAGAGGTGTTTTTTATGGACGGAAAGTGCGACAGAAAAGATTCACATAGTGTGATCGAGTATCTTCGGACCAAGTATTCGGTGAATCATTTGCAGACATTCGACATGGGCTATCAATACGCAGGGTTGTGGGTTGAGCAGAGCGAGGATTCTGAGAGAACCTGAGAATCCGAGAGAGTGTGTGTACAAGGTTCCTGCCTCTACTTCCACGCCCCCGCCGCCCGCATCACCGTCTCATGCACGCTGATGTCATGCGCCGCATCCCACGCCAGCTTCTTCTCCCCGCGCACCACCGCCGCCAGGTCCGTAAACTCCCCCGCATACCGGTCCTTCGGCACACTGAGCTGAAACGACTGCGTCCCCTTCTTGTAGCTCCCCCGCGCCTTCGTCAGCGACAGATTCACCTTCCCGCTCTCCATCGGCAAAATCTCCAGCGTCCCCTCCGTCCCCGTCACATTAAATCTCCGCCGCGGCCCGCCAAACGGGTCCACATGATTGACACGCACCACCGCCGTCGCCTTCGCATACTGCAGCACCGCCATCTGGTTGTCCTTCACACCATCGGACTGCGTCGGCGTTGAAAAAGCCGTCACCCCTTGCGGCTTGCCCAAGATCGTCACCACCGCATCGATCACATGGCAGCCCAGCTCAAAAAGTCCCCCACCCGGCAGCGCCGCCATGATCCCACGCTGCTTCGCATCCCCCAGCTTCCCCATCGCTGCATCGATCTCCGTGATCTCTCCCAGCCACCCCTCTCGCACCGCCTGAAACAGCAGCTCAAACGCCGGATTGTATCGCAGCATATACCCCATCTGCACCGTCAGCCCCCGCTTCTCCGCTTCTAGCCGCATCGTCTTAAATTCGTCATGCTTCAGCGCCCCCGGCTTGTCCAGATGCACATGCTTCCCCGCCTCGATGCACCGCAGCGCCGTCGCGCACGACTCCTCCATCCGCGTCTCCACCGCCACCGCCTTCAAATCCGGCGTCCCCAGCAGCTTCTCTTCCGTCACCGTCGGCACCCCCTCATACCCCTTCTCCTTCGCCACCACACCCACTACCTCCCAAAGCTCCGGCAAAGCCCGCATCGCCGCCATCTTCCCCGCCGCATGCGCATGCTCCGTCCCGATCTGCCCGATGCGCAATCTGGCACTGCCACTGGCAGCAAAAGCGGTGGACCCACAGGCGAGAAGAAAAGCGCGTCGTTTCATGGCAAACCCTAACGATGCAAAGCGGTCATTCCTCACGCCAACTTTGCCCTCGTCACCTCACGGCTTCTTCTCGTCCTTCTTCACAGGCTCCGGCAACACCTCCGCCATCTGCGCCGCCGTCAGTTCAAACTCCACCACACCACGCTCCTCCGCGTGCCACACGCTGGCCTTCTGCGCGTCGATCCACTCATCTCTCGTTCGTTTGAGAATCACCTCCTGCTCTCTCGGCGTCCACATCCGAATAGTGAATCCCTGGTTTTCATCCGTCTGCCACTGGTAGCTGCGGTCCCGGTAGCTCGACCACTGCTTCTCCCGCTGCACGAGGCCCAGGGAGAGCGCCTTGTTCTCCTTCAGCTCCAGGTCTTCGAGCACCAGAAAAAAATCATCGCTCAGTTCACGCCCGCGCACATTCGCAAAACGGTGCGCATCGGCGGACAGCACACTGGAGTGCAGGCGGTGCGCCCGTCCATGCATCTCCCACGCCTCACGCAGCCAGTCGAAGGCGTTGAACTCCAGCCGCAGTCCAGGGCGGATCAGAAACTCGTTCTCCTGCGTCCAAAACTGCCGGAACGGCAGCGTCGCCACGCGCTTCATCTCGTGCACCACCAGCCGCAGCCGCCAGCGCCTTGTGATCGCGTCCTCACGTTTCAGCCGCAGCCCCTGCATCACCTCATTGAGCGATGGCCGGCTGTTGTGCATCCCGTTGTTCCCAATCTGCTGCCGCCACAGCGTCGTGGCCGGGGAGTGTTTAAAAAGAGCGCGCGTGTGCTCGTGATGCAGCCACGAGTCAAAACCGCCGTCATTCACCTTCAGGTCGCTGTAGCTTCCCTCGGGCGGCCAGGTGGCTTTGTCATCCATGGGGGCAAATTCAGCGATGCTCGCCACCTCATCTTTGCCCAGCCCCGTGATCCGCAAGGTGGGCCACAGACCACGCCCGGGCGCTTTGTCCGCAGGGTCCGCCTTCCCGACCTTCAGGCTGAGCTTCTCGGCGTTCGCATGCTTCGGCGCAGGCGGTGTGATCCAGTCGCTCCGCCACGCATCGGCAATCAAAGGCGCAGCCACCAGCGTCCCGCTCATGCAGCATGCAGCCACCCACCGCATCCTCGGCACCGTCGCCAGCCACCACGCCCCCAGCAGCCCGGCCAGCGCACTCACAGCAGCGACGAAACTTCCGCACAGCTCCACATGATGCTGCTCCAGCGTGATCACTTCCTGATTCCCCGCTCTCCCCGGTATCACCAGTTCAATCCCTGCGCCAATGACTGCCAGCACCGCCAGAGCAAACACCTGTCGTGTGGTCGATGTCAGCGCGGTCAGCGTCCCGGCAATCCCGCACACCAGCCCGCCAGTGAGCAGCACCGCTCCGGTCATGGCCGTCCACTGTCCCATGCCAAGACCAAATCCTTGCCAGCTCCTGCTCACCACGAGTGCAGTCGGCAGGATCACCGCGCTCAGCAGAAACAGCAGCTTCCCGCACCACAGCGCCGCCTGCCCCACAGGCCGCGTGAGACTGAAGGTGTCCGTGTTCGAGGGCGTGTCGGCGCTCACGCTGCGCCATGCCAGTGCCGCCGCCATCAGCAGCGCACCGACTTCCAGCCACAGGTCAAACCCTGCGATGGACAGCTTTGAAAACACAGCCTTCACCTCATGCGCACGATGCCACTGCCTCGTCACGAGCACGGCCAGCCACAGCAGCACCATCCCATACTGGTGCCGCCACTCAGCACGGCATTGGTGAAACATTCGGGAAGAAAAGGAGGTCGCGTTCATGGTTGGCGAAATTTCCAGGATCGTTTGTCAGGCACATATTCAAAGTCGCTCACCTTCAGGTGGCGGAAAAACGGCCACCGTTCATGCTCCGGCATGCGCTTCCGCCAGAAGTCACTGCCATCGGGGTTGAGCAGGTTCGGGGCAGGGTAGGAACGCATTCGCGATGGCAGATCGCCCCCGATGGACAGCCACCGCAGGCAGATGTCGAAAGCCTCCGCCGAACCAAAATTCGCAGCGCGGCGCAGGGCGGCGTCGGTCTGGTTCGATGGGATCAGCGGCACCGCATCTTCAAACTGCTCGCTCACTCGTGCCTCAATCGCCGGCCGGGTCTCTGGCAGCTTGTCCAGCGCATGAATAAACACACCGTTCAAATCATTGCGGATTTCTGTCAGCATCCGTGCCACGGCGTCAGGATCATCCTTCCAGGCGGTCAGCAGTTCGTCCGCACCGGGTGGCAGCACCGGGCTGGACAATATCTGCGGCTTCAGCCTTTTGGCCGCCTCTGCCCAGCCTTTGCGCACCACCAGATCGGCCAGCATGGCCTGACTCGGCGCACGGTCGATCACCACCTCCCGCTGCTCCTCGGTCACATACCGTTCCAGCTGGTTGTTCGGTGGCTTGTTCGACCAGCCAGGCCACGTTTGCGAGCGCAGGTCCAGCATCAGCGGCAGCTGGTGTCGTCCCAGCGGCTCAAACGCCTCGGCGATCAGTGGATGCGCCGCATAGCTATACACCGCCTGCGTGACGGAGGCCGCGGAAAACAGGTCATACGCATACCGGCGTGCCTCCTTCTCCGTGCTCGCCGCCGTCGGTGGCGTGAGGGTGGCCATGCGCTCTTGGAAGGCTTTCACCTCACGCCCGGCATACAGCGCCTTCGACTCAAACCACTGCAGGCTTTTGCTCCAGTGGGAGGGCAGGTCGGCCAGCCGCATCTCCGGCGACTTCCAATGCCTCTGACTTTGCCCCAAAAAACGGCTGCGCAGCAGAATGAGCCGTGCCTTGGAGATTTCGACTCCCGTTGACTCGCCATCCGCATGATTGAAAATATGATTCCACGTGAGTTCGATCTGCCGGTGACGCCAGCCCGTGTGCTCCCCGCGTTCGCCCACCACCACCTGCTTGGTCGGCTCCAGCCGCACACACCGCTGCTGCGGCAGATACAGCAGGATCGCATGGCCGTTTTCAGCATCCCAGTGCGCCCGCGACTCCATGCGCAGCGAAATCGTGAGCGCCCCTGGCTGAGGTCCAGCCGCAGGCGTGACCCGCAGGATTTCCCAGCTCACGTCTTCGCAGCGGCCCCCTGCTCCCGCCTTCACCGGCACATCCAGCGCCAGATCACGCTGATACCATTCCACCAGAAATTCCGTGTCGATGCTCAGCGGTTCGTCGAATTTGGGATACGGCTTGGAGAAAGTGGCCAGTGCCGTGTTCGGCTGCTCCAGCCGCGTCCATTTGGGGAAATATTCGTCATTGGAAATCAGCAGCGTGCCCTTCGGGAAAAAGTCGCGCAGATTCCTGTCTCCGCGAAACACCTCCATCTGCGGAGTGTCAAACGGCGAGCGGCGGTAGGCATTCCGTTCGTTGCTTTCGCTACGTCGCGTGCTTCCCCCTTGCGCAAAGTCGCTTCGCCGGGGCCGGGATGCCACATGCACCCCCTGCATGTGCGTGTTTTGATCCACCTCCGCAGTCAGATTCGGACGATAGCTTGTCTCGGTTCCCGAGAAGTGTGCCCGGGACAGAACCACATTGAATTGAAGCCCAGGCTCAAGCTTTGCCACCAGAGCCACATTCTGGGCTTCGGGCGGAGAATCTTCCCAAGCCCAGAACCGCGCCGTGAGCAAAGCCACGAATCCCGTCAGCAGCGTCATCATCAGCCGTCGCTTGAAAGAGAAACCCCGACTCAGATGCCTCCACGCCAGCACACCGCTCAGCACCGCAAAAACAGCCCATCCTGCGGCCCGGCCCGGCCATGTCTGGTAGTAGCTCGGGTGATACTCCCACCAGGTTGACGCCGCGACGTCCAGCACCTTGGACACCAGCCCCAGCGTCAGCGCCACCGTGAGCACCATCTTCCACAGCTCACTTCGCCTCCACAGCACCAGCGTCGGCAGCAGCCACGCGGAGAAGCCTGCCGCAAAGCACAGCCGCTCCCACATCCCCCGCATCACATCCGCCGCAGGTCGGCCGGACATGATGAGATACAGCCCATTCTGCGCCACCACCGGCAGCACAATCAGCAGCAGCCACATCAGCACCCGCGCCATCCAGTACGCCTGCGCGGGCACCGGCCGCGTGCTGATGAAGCTCCGGTCACTCCCCGGCTTGTCCTCCGGACACGATAGCAGCAGCGACAGCCCCGCCAGCAAAATCACCACCGGCAGATAGCTCACCCATCCCGCCGTCGCCACCCCTGCCCGCATCGGCAGCACCCATTCCAAATTCACCGCCAGGTCAAACCCCAGCAGCACCAGAAACGCCAGCCAGCGCACCCGCAGGTAACGAAACTCTTTCAGGAAGTGATGAAGTGTCAGGTTCATATTTCATTTCCCCTCCAGTCGGTATGCACGCGCCAGCGCCACAAAGATCTCCCGCAGGCTCATCGGCCTCACCTCATGCTGCGCCGCCCCCGGCATCGCCTCACACAGCGCCGCCGCAAACGCCGCCTCATTCGCAAACCGGCTCGCCGTAAATCTCAGCGTCCGCCCCGCCTGCTCCGCATGCAGCCAGTCCCCCGGCAGATTCACCGGCGCTCTACCATCATCTGGTAGCACCACCTCCACCGAACGGAACCGTGCCTGCAGACTGTCGCTCGTTTCATCCAGCGCCAGCTTCCCCCGGTTGATGATCGCCACCCGGTCCGCCAGCCGCTGCACCTCCTCGATGTCATGCGATGACACAAACACCGTCCATCCCTCCTGCTCCGTCAGCTCCAGCAGCCCGCGGATAAACTCATCCCGCACCAGCGGATCCAGCCCGCTGAAGGGTTCATCCAGCACCACCAGCTTAGGCCGGTACGCCAGACTGCTCAGCAGCGCCGCCTTCATCCGCATCCCCCGCGAAAGATCCTTCAGCTTCGTCCCCGTCGGCAGGTCAAACTGCCCCATGAGCTGCTTCTCAAACGCCCCGTCCCAGTTCGGATACAGCGGCCGGCAGTAGTCCAGAAACTGACCCACCGTCATCCACAGCGGCAGCTCCATGTTCTCAGACACATAACCAATCTGCGTGAACTGCGCCGGCCCCAGCTTCCGTGAATCCCCGCCCAGCACCTCAATCCTCCCACGATCAGGCCGGTGCAGATTCAGCAGACACTTGATCGTCGTGCTCTTCCCCGCCCCATTCGGGCCCAGAAACGCCGTCACCTGCCCCTCCGGCACCTCCAGGCTCAAACCGGCCACGGCCTCAGTTTTGCGGAAACGTTTATGCAGATCGGTGATCGTGATCATAGGCTTTTCAGATGTTTGATGACTTGTTCCAGCGTGAGATTGAGTTCTGCCGCCTCCTTGAGCAGCGCCCGGCATTCCGGCGTGATCTGCTCCAGCCGCTCCTTCAGGTCCGGCTGATCCGGCACCGTCACCACCATCCCGATCCCCGGTCGCGAATTCAGCCACCCCGCATCCTTCAGCAGCAGCACCACCTTGTGCGCCGTCGTCGGGCTGATGCGCAGTTCCTGGCTCAGCGTCCGCACACTTGGAAACGCATCTCCCGCCCTCATCTGCCCGGTTAAAAGCGCTTTCCGTACAGCCCCCAGAATCTGGTCAGAGACCGGACTCCCATCCTGAAGCTGGATCGAAAAAGGCAGCATATCCGCGAGGTGTTCCTACTGTAACAACACATCTGTTACACTCGCAACCAAAATTTATTTCTTCCAATGATTGAAGCGCTGAACCCTGCCCTCCAACCATCGCTAGAAAGCACGGTGAACGATGCCTTGAAGGCCAACGGCCTTCCGTAATATAGCCCAGGGATGCCGAGCTTTAGCGAGTGCTTCCCTGGGTATCGCCATCCCGACTCGGAAAGCAAACCCAGAACTCCGCCACAAACCGCGATCACCAGCAGCGTTTGCAACGAGCTCCGCTGCACACTCCCAACACCCACCCAACACTCACTTCC
>NZ_JBGANL010000035.1:0-69323 GCF_044222345.1 Prosthecobacter sp. | reverse complement strand
TGCGCAGCTCCATCTCATCAAAAAAGAGGAAGCCGCTGCTGATGTGGTCATCCACCCGCATTTTGCCACCTCGACGTGGCATGATTACGAGAATTTTGAGCAGTATCTGCAGGCAGGCCGCGACGCTGCAACCGCCGCTTTGCCTGCCATCCGTGCTTTGCTTCGGACCGAAACCAACCTCAACCGGGAGACAATCAGCCATGAAATTGCTCCATCACACACCCGAATGGAACTCCACGCCGCATGAAGAATGGCGGGACTGGCAGCTCAAGCAGCTGCGTGAGTACCTGCAGCGCCGCGTGATTCCCTTCAGCGCGCATTACCACCGCGTTTTTGAAGAGCACGACATCCAGCCGCTCGACATCAAATCATTCGACGACTGGAGCCATGTGCCATTCACTTCGAAGAAGGATCTCGCCAACCCACGTGACTTTGTGCTGGTTCCGGATGAGGCAGTTCTCCGCCGTGAACCCGGGATGATTTGCACCGCGCTGCTGCAGGGGCGTGCTGCGGCAAAAGCGCGCGCCGAGGCCGAATTTCGCCCCATTCTGCTCACCAGCACCACGGGCCGTTCGTCGGACCCCGTGCCGTTTCTCTACACCAAGCAGGATCTGCACAATCTCGACATCAGCGGCAGCCGCTTGATGCTCGCAGGGCGCTCGCAGCGGGATTTCAAGCACATCAATCTCTTTCCCTATGCGCCACATCTGGCCTTCTGGCTGGCGCATCATGCGGGGCTGGGGTTTGGCACTTTTATGCTGAGCACCGGTGGCGGCAAGACCCTCGGCACCGATGGCAACATCAGGCTGATCGACAAGATCCAGCCCGATATCCTCATCGGCATGCCCACCTTCATTTATCATGTGCTGCGTGAGGCCTATGAAACCGGCAGGCAGTGGCCTGATTTGAAGCGCCTCGTCCTCGGCGGTGAAAAAGTCGCCGATGGCCTGCGTGCCCGCCTGCGCGATCTTGCCACCCAGCTAGGCAGCCCCGATGCGCACGTCATGGCCACCTATGGCTTCACCGAAGCCAAAATGGCCTTCCCTGAATGCGTCGGTCAATCCCATGAGGCCAGCGGCTACCACCTGAGTCCGGATCTTGGACTCGTCGAACTGATCAATCCTGAAACGGGAAAGGTCGTCCCCGATGGCCAGCCCGGTGAGATCGTTTTCACGCCGCTCAATGCACGTGGCACCGTTGTGCTGCGCTATCGTACGGGTGACATCGCCGAAGGCGGCATGACCTGGGAAAAATGCCCCAACTGCGGACGCACCTGCCCGCGCCTGCTCGGTCCCATCTCACGCGTCAGCGAAGTGCGCGAGCTGCATGTGGACAAGCTGAAAGGCACGCTGGTGAACTTCAACCTGCTCGAGCATCTGCTGGATGATCAAAAAGGCATCGCCGCCTGGCAGATCGAACTGCGCAAGCGCTATGACGATCCCCTCGAAATGGATGAGGTGCATCTGCACCTCACGGCTGAACCCGGTGTGCGCGAATCCGAACTCGAACTCGCCGTGTCCCGGCGCTTTCATGAAGCCACGGAGATCACACCCAATGGACTTCATTTCCATCCCATGGCCGAACTTCGCGATCAGCTCGGCATCGGACGCCTCCTGAAGGAGGAAAAAATTGTCGATCACCGCCCCAAAGCCCAACCCGCCGCAAACCATGTGGCACTCAGCTCCTAACGCCATGAAAACTCCCTCACTCGTCATAGTTGGCGCCGCCCGCACGCCCTTCTCCCGCGCCGGCACCGATCTTGCGCATCTCGATGCAGTCGAACTGGGCCGTCACGCGGTTGCAGCACTGCTCACCCGCACGGGTATTGATCCGATGCTGGTGGATGAAACCATCCTCGGCTGTGTCGGCCAGCCGCCAGAGGCGATGAACATCGCCCGCGTCATCGCATTGCGCGCAGGATTGCCGGAGTCGAAGCCCGCCATGACCGTGCATCGCAACTGCGCCTCCGGCCTGGAGGCGCTCACCCTCGCGCACGCAAAGATGTGCGCAGGCCAGGGCGAGGTCTTCGTGGTCGGTGGCACCGAAAGCATGAGCAACATGCCGTTCTATTTCTCAAGGCCTGCCGTTGAAAAATTCACCGCCATGAACCGTGCACGGGATTTCACCGGTCGCGCCAAAGCCGCGCTGCATTTCCGCCCGTCTGACTTTGCCCCCGTCATCGGTCTGAAGCTCGGCCTGACGGACCCCGTTTCGAGCTTGAACATGGGGCAGACTGCGGAGGTGCTCTCGCGTGAGTTTGGCATCACCCGCGACATGCAGGATGCTTTTGCCATGCGCAGCCACCTTTGCGCCACGCGGGCGAATCACCTGCTCAACCAGGAAATCGCGCCCGTCTTCGGTCACAACCTCGTCGCGACTGACAACGGCATCCGTGCCGACTCCAGCCTCGAAAAGCTCGGCAAACTCAAGCCGCTCTTCGATACGGTCACCGGCACAGTGACAGCAGGTAACTCCAGCCAGATCACCGATGGTGCTGTGGCCCTGCTCGTTGCCACGGAGGAAGCGGCTGCTGCACACAACTGGAAGCCGCTGGGGCGCCTCGTCAGCTATGCGGCAACCGGTTGTGATCCTGCACGCATGGGCCTGGGCCCGGTGCGCGCGCTGGATGCCGCACTTCATCGCAGCGGCTGGAAACTGGATGAAACTGACGTCTTTGAAATCAACGAGGCCTTTGCCGCCCAAGTGCTCGCCGTCATGAAATGCCTTGCCGACCCTGCCAGCGCCCGCCGCGCCGGATTGGAAGCTCCGCTGGGTGAAGTCGATCCCGCGAAGATCAATGCCTGCGGCGGTGCCATCGCTCTGGGCCATCCCGTTGGAGCCACCGGTGCGCGCCTCGTTCAGACGGCGCTCAATCAACTGCATGCCAGCGATGGCAAACGCGCCGTGGTCAGCCTTTGCGTGGGAGGGGGGCAGGGGATGACGGCCTGCCTCGAAGCATTATGAATTTAAAGCAGAACATTCTCATCCAACTCAAAGCCATGAAAACTTTCCTCAACTCCCCCTCAATCATCCACGATCCACCACACGTGCTGGAGGACATCATCCATGGTCACCCAATGCCGCCGAAGCATTTCCGGTTCGACGTCGATTTTGACGGAATCGGCTGGGTCACTTTTGACTCCCCCAAATCCTCCGTGAATGTCTGGAATGAAGAGACTCTCCGAGAGTTCAATCATCTGCTTGAAACCATTGAGCATGACACCCGTGTCAAAGCCTTGGTTTTGCGCAGCGCGAAAGAGCGCATCTTTATCGCAGGTGCCGACATCAAGGCCATTCGCAGCATGCAGCATGTCCGGGTGAATGATCTCATCTGGCTCGGACAGGCCGTGTTCGACCGCCTGGCCCGATTGAAGGTGCCAAAGATCGCCGCGATTCACGGCGCCTGCATGGGCGGCGGATTTGAAGTGACTCTCGCCTGCGACTGGCGGATCGCCAGCGATAGCGACAGCACCAAGATCGGCCTGCCAGAAACCCAGCTCGGCATCCTGCCTGCCTGGGGCGGTTCCACGCGGCTGTCACGTCTTGTTGGCGTTCGCAAAGCTCTCGATCTCATCACTACCGGCAAGTTGCTCAACGCCACTGCCGCGAAACGTGCAGGACTTGTCAGCCACGTGGTGCCAGCGGAGCGTCTTGAGACACTGGCACGTCGCCTTGCACGTGAAAAACGCCCGGGGCTGCGGTTCCGGTTTGAAAATGTGTTCTCTCCGATCATCGGCTACCTGGCGAAACGCAAGGTGCTCGAAAAGACACGCGGGCTTTATCCTTCGGTCACCAAGGCCGTCGAGGTCGTGACGCATGCAGTTCATGGCGAGATTGAGAAAGGTTTGCAACTTGAGCGCAACGCGGTGGCCGAACTGATCGATTCGGCCCGGTTGATCGATCTTTTTTTCAAGCGTGAAGAAGCCAGCAAGCATCCTGCCAGCGGTGGCACGGCGCTGCCCATCCACGATGCCAACGTCATCGGTGCGGGCGTGATGGGGGCTGGAATTGCGCATATCTTAGCTTCGCGTGGCATCCGTGTGCTAATGACGGACGTCACCAACGACAGCCTCGCGCGTGGACTGGAACGGATTCATGGCCTCGTTTCAGATGCCACGCGCCGAAGGCTGGTGACCAAGGTTCAGGCGCGGGACACGCTGGACCGCATCAGCACGACGCATGTGCCGGTACCGCTGAACAGGCACCATCTTGTGATCGAGGCTGCAACGGAGAGCATGGAATTGAAAAAGAAGATCTTCGCGGACCTGGCCGCACGTGTCTCGGCGGACACCATTCTGGCCACGAACACGAGCGCGTTGTCTGTGTCGGATCTCGCAAAAACGGTGCCCAATCCGGAGCGTGTGATCGGCCTGCATTTCTTCAATCCGGTGCATCGCATGCCGCTGGTGGAGATCATCACGCTGCCGGAAACTTCGCCGGACGTGCTGGCCACGGCGGTTAGTTTTGTGCAGAAGCTGGGCAAGACGCCTGTGGTCGTCAAAGACAGCCCGGGATTCCTGGTGAACCGCATTTTGGTGCCTTATCTGATGGAGGCGGTGAGATTGCATGAAAACGGTATTCCGGTGAAGGACCTCGACGAGGCGATGCTGGAGTTTGGCATGCCGATGGGGCCGATGCGCCTGCTGGATGAAATTGGTCTCGACGTGGCCTCGCATGTGGCCAAGACACTTTCCAATGCTTTCCCGGACCGGTTTCCGCATACCGACGCCCTCGACAAGATGGTGGCTGCGGGTCACCTCGGCAAGAAAACGGGGCAGGGCTTCTACCGCTATGAGAACGGCAAGGAGATCTTGCCTGCGACTCATTTCGATCTGCCGAGACATGAGAGCATCCAGACCAATCTTGCGCTGCTCATCAGCCAGGAGGCGATGCGCTGTCTCAAGGAGGGCATCGCCCGCAATGCGGATGACATTGATCTGGCCATGGTGCTGGGCACCGGCTACCCGCCATTCCGTGGCGGCCCCATCACTTTCGCCCGGGATACGGGCATCATTGATTATTGAAACCCTCAACTGGAGAACCAAGCCATGAAAACTACTCTGGAAGAAACCAAGTCCGAAGCCAGGACGCAGATCGACACCTCCCGCATGAATGCGGGGCAGCGAGCCGCACTTGAAATGGCGGAAGCCGCGCGTGATGAACGACGCAACACCGGAATCGCCGCCGGCCTCTTTTTTGGCGAGCCTGATTTTGGCAAACTGCTGCCCTTTCCAAAACAAAGCGGGGAAGATCACGATCAGGGAGATGCGTTTCTGCACCGGCTTGAGCGGGTGCTGGATCTCTATGCGGACCCCGATGAGATTGATGCGAAGGGTGAGATTCCTGACATGCTGCTGAGCGAGCTGGCGCGGATTGGCGCCTTTGGCATCAAGATCCCTGTGAGATATGGCGGCTTGGGTCTTTCGCAGACGAATTATTCGCGGGCGGCCATGCTGCTGGGCAGTCGTTGTGGCAATCTCGCGGCGCTGCTGTCTGCGCATCAGTCCATTGGTGCGCCGCAGCCGCTGATTTTGTTTGGCACCGAGGAGCAGAAGGCCAAATACCTGCCGCGCTGTGCCAAAGGTGAGATCAGCGCCTTTGCACTGACGGAAAATGAAGTGGGGTCCGATCCGGCGCGGATGAAAACGATCGCCAGACTCGACGCGGATGGCGAGAGCTACATCCTCAACGGGGAGAAACTGTGGTGCACCAATGGCACGAAGGCCGGCTTGATTGTGGTGATGGCCAAAACACCGACGGCAGAGAAGCCGAATGCCACCACGGCATTCATCGTCGAAACAACCTGGCCTGGTGTGGAGATCCTGCACCGTTGCCGGTTCATGGGCCTCAAGGCGCTCTACAACGGGGTCATTCATTTCGACAACGTGAGAGTGCCGGTGGCGAATGTTTTGGGTGGTGTCGGCCGCGGCCTCAAGGTGGCGCTGACAACGCTGAACACGGGGCGCATCACGCTGCCCGCCGCATGCACCGGCTTGGCGCAGCGCTGCCTCGACATCAGCAAACGGTGGGCACGCTCGCGTGAGCAGTGGGGGCAGCCGATTGGCCGCCACGCCGCGATCGCGGACAAACTCAGCCGCATGGCTGCGGATACTTTCGCGATGGAAAGCATTGTGCGCTATGTCTCGGCGATGGTGGATCGTGACAAGCATGCCGATGTCCGCCTGGAGGCCGCGATCGGCAAGCTGTGGGGCAGCGAAAAGTCCTGGCGCATCATGGACGACACGATGCAGATGCGTGGTGGTCGTGGATTTGAAACCGCCGCTTCGCTGAAAGCGCGCGGGGACGTGCCCGAACCCGTGGAACGACTGTTCCGCGACTCACGCATCAACACGATCTTTGAAGGCAGCAGCGAGATCATGCGGCTGTTTATTGCGCGTGAGGCGCTGGAACCGCATCTCAACCTTGGAGCAGATGCGGTGAATCCGACGCTGCCGTGGAAGGTGCGTGCGAAGGCCGCCGTGCGTGCCGCTGGATTTTATGCCACCTGGTACCCGCTGAAATGGCTGCCGCTGGGGGCGGGAGACGCGAGGGATTTGCTGCATCCATCCCTGCAGCTCGAGCTTGATGCCATTGCCCGGCAGAGCCGGGTGCTGGCGCGGCGGCTGTTCCTGGCGATGGCGCTGAACGGCCCGAAGCTTGAAAAGCGGCAGGTCCTGCTGGGCCATTTTGTCGATGTGGGGGCCGAGTTGTTTGTGTGGGGCTGCACGCTGGCGCATGCCCAGAGCAAAGTGAACGATTCATCCATGACCGAGGTGGAAATCGACAAGCTGGTGAGGCTGGTGCGCTTTTTCGGCAAGATGACGCGTGAGCGCATCGCCAGCAGCTACCGGCACCTCAAGGAGAACCTTGATGCCGAGAGCTGGAGGGTCGCGCAGGAAGTGTGAATGCATTTTGTGCTGGCCTCGCACCCGGTGATGGGGTTAGAACGTGACCGGTTCTTAGAACCGGTCACATTCACTTCACCCTTCCCACGCCATGCTCAAAGAATTCAAAGCGTTTATCCTCAAGGGCAACGTCGTCGATCTCTCCACCGGTGTCATCATTGGCGCTGCTTTTGGCACCATTGTCACTGCTTTCACCAAAGGCATCATCGAGCCCATTCTGAAAGCCATTGGCGGCAATCCGAATGTCTCGCTGGGCATCAAGATCGGTCAGTTTACCAATGAAAAAGGAGAGGTGATCCCGAACATGCTCGACATCGGCATGATCATCAATGCGATCATTGGCTTCCTGATCACGGCGGCGGTCATCTTTTTTGTCATCGTCAAGCCGGTGAACACCCTTTTGGCCAGGATGAAAAAGGCTGAGGATGCGGCACCTCCGCCTCCCCCGGCAGCCGACATTGTGCTGCTGACGGAGATCCGCGATTTGCTGAAGAAGTAAGCTTTACGGCGACTCGGGTTCTTCGAAGCGTTCGACGAAGCGCATGGCGTGGTCGATGAAGCGGAGGAGGACGTCGTCGGTGGGACCGTTGCGGTTTTTGGCGAGGATGAGCATGGCCTCGCCTTTTTTCTTTTCCTCGGCTTCTTCGTCTTCGACTTCCATTTTCGCGCCGGCGTAGTCGGAGCGGGTGAGGAGACCGACCATGTCGGCGTCCTGTTCGATGGAACCGGACTCACGCAAGTCGGAGAGGACGGGGCGCTGGCCTTTGCGGGATTCGACGGCGCGGTTGAGCTGGGCAAGGACGATGACCGGGACGTTCAGCTCCTTGGCGAGGCCCTTGATGCCGGCGGAAATTTCGGCGATTTCGATCTGACGATTGTCCTTGGCGCGGCGGCTCTGGGAGGTGACGAGCTGAAGATAATCGATCATGATCATCTGGATGCCGTGCTGCTTTTTGAGGCGGCGTGATTTGGCGCGCATCTCCATGATGTCGAGACCGGGGGTTTCATCGATGAAGATCTGGGCCTTTTGCAGATCACGGGTGGCTTTGGCGAGGGCGTCCTGCTGGGCGCGGGAGAGCAGGCCGCGGGAGAGGTCCTGCATGCTGAGGCGTGCGCGGGAGACGAGGAGACGACGAACGAGCATGGTGGCGCTCATTTCCAGGCTGAACACGGCGCAGGGGGTGTTGCAGTCCACGGCGATGTGCTCGACGACGTTCATCGCGAAAGAGGTTTTACCCATGGAAGGACGTGCGGCGATGACGAACATTTCACCGCCCTGGAGGCCGGAGCTCATCTGATCGAGCTTGCTGTAGCCGGTGGAGAGGCCGCGGAGCTGGCCGGGATGCTCGAGCATGTACTGGATGCTGTCGATGGCATCCATGACGTGGGTGGAGAGGGTCTTGATGCCCTCCTTGGCGCCGACGGATTCACGCACTGCGAGGATGCGCTGCTCGGCGCGGTCCATGAGCGTGTCGATGTTTTCATCCATCTGCTCTTTTCCATGCTCGTACGAGTGATGGATGTTCAGCGAGCTGGCGTGGATGAGCTCACGCAGGATGTGCTTATCGAGAACGATCTTCTTATAATAAGGGAAGTGCGAGGGGATCGGAACGAAGGCGAAGAGTTCCGAGATGGCGGCTGCGCCACCGACTTTGTCGAGGAGGTTTTGCTCACGCAGGGCATGGGTGAGGGTGACGGGATCGATGGGGAGGTTCTTGTCGTAAAACTCGAGGAGCTTTTCGTAGATGGTGCGATTGGCGTCGTGATAAAAGGCCAGGGCAGGGAGATTGACGCGGCAGTCGCTGAGGCGTTCGAGAGGATCCTGCAGCAGGCAGGAGAGGACGCCTTTTTCGGCCTCGTCGCTGAAGGGGAGGGCGCGATTGAAGGAGGCGAGAAGCTCTTCTGCGGAGGGGACTTCGTTGCGCTTTTTGAAATTCTCCCGCTTTTTTGCAGGCTCGGCACCACCGTTTTGAGGTGTGTCTGATGTCGCGGTGGGAGTGGAATTTTCGGCCATGGTGGACGTTCAGGATGGAGGGCTGCGGATTTGCGTCAATGACGCGCTCAATGGCGATGAGGCCGGATTTTGTCTGTTTTGGGATGATTTCGGTCGTTTTGGAAAAACCGCGTCAACGACACCCCCTCAGAAATTTGTGTGTGAGATTTTGTGCACCCCAATAATATACTTTTATCAAAAGCTTGATGTGTCTGTGGTTCCTGGTGAAAAATGAACATGTCCGGAACGACCGGATCAAACGCCCCTTCAAAATCACAACCACCTATGTTACTTACAGCACTCAAACTTAAACTCGCGGCTCTGGTCGCGGTCGCTGGCATCGACACTGCCGAAATGCCAGGAGCATCCAAAGAGTTCACGGACATCCTCACGGCCCTGAAGGCTGACCAGGACAAAGTTCAGGCGAATCCCGGCGCTGGCCCGGACGTCAACAAGTCCTTCAATGACGCCGTCGCGAAAGTGCGCGAACTGGCGCAGAAGGATGACAAGGACGCCATCTATGCTCTTGCCCATTGGGGAGTGCTCAGCGGTGCGAACATCAATGAAGTCGCCGCTCTGTTCCGCAAGGCCGCCGACAAAGGACAGATCCTCGCCAAATCCGAACTCGCCCAGGTGCTGATGCAGGCTGGTGCGCAGAATCCGGATGCCGTGAAGGAAGCGATCAAGCTGATCAAGGAAGCTGAAGCCGCCGACAACAAAGTTTCCCGCCGCATGCTGGCCCAGCTGCACCTGCAAGGCGTGACCGAAGGTGAAAAGGGTCTTGTGGTGGTGGAGAAGAGCCCAGCGAAAGCCAAGGAGCTTCTGGAAAAAGGTGAGAAGGCCCAGGACGGCGAAGCCACCCTCGGCCTGGCACAGATCTACTCCGCCGGAGTGGAAGGAATTCCCCAGGATCAGAAGAAGGCGCTCGAGTACCTCATCGAAGCCGGCAAGCAGGGCAGCGCAGTGGCCCTGAGCACCTATGGTGCCCGTCTTCTGAATGGTGATCCAGACACGAAGGAAAGCCCTAAGCTGGTGCAGAAGGATGTGCCTGCCGCCCTGAAGATGTTTGAAGAAGCCGCTGGCAAAGGACTTGCTGCTGCGAACCGCATTCTCGGCCAGATCTATGAAAACGGAGTCGGCGTCGATGGCGCTGATGTGAAGCAGGACGTGACCAAGGCGTTTGATTACTACACCAAGGCCGCCAACGGCAACGACCCCCAGGCACTTTTCCGCCTCGGCAATGCCTTCGAAACCGGCATCATCAAGGACCCTAAAGGCAAGCGTGACGACAAGGACAACATCCTGATCCAGCCAAATCCAAAGAGCGCCCTCGACCTCTATCGTCTGGCCGCCCAGAACAACCTGGCCGAAGCCTTCTACAACGTTGGCGTGTATTATGAAACCGGCACGGTGGTGGACAAAGATCCTGCCAAGGCATTCACCTTCCTGATGAAGGCATCCACGGCCGGCATCGCCCAGGCCATGAACCGTCTTGCCGGCCTCTATGCCAACGGGACCGGAGTCGCTCAGGACGTGGTGGCAGCCGCAGGCTGGTATCAGCGCGCCGCAGACATGGGCTTTGCCCCTGCGCAGATCGCTCTTGGCATCCTCTATGAACAGGGTGCAGGCGTGCGTCAGAGCCGCATGGTGGCCGCAGGCCTCTATGCTGATGCTGCCCAGCAGGGCGTGGCCTTGGCCATGCTTCGCCTGGCCAACCTGTATGCCGTCGGTGTGGTTCCCGGCACTCCAGAGCTTCCCCGTGCCTGGGCTTATGCCAATCAGGCTGATGAAGCCGCCAAGAAGAGCGGTAACAAAGCTGACATGGATGTCACCGCCAACGTGATCAAGCAGCTGGAAGGCAAGATGAAGCCTGAAGAAGTCACCGAAGCGAAAAAGATCTTTGAAAAGCTGCCGAAGCCCCAGGCGGGTGCAGCTGCGGCGGCCCCAACCGTGCAGGACGCCGCCCCCACCAAAGCTGGTGATGCGAAGAAGAAGAAATAAATAAAGCACTTGTCAAAGCAGAGCTCTTTGCTAGTCTCCGGCTCCCAAATCAGGGGAGCCGGTTTTACAATTCCGGGCGTTAGCTCAGTTGGTAGAGCGCCTGCATGGCATGCAGGAGGTCAGCGGTTCGAACCCGCTATGCTCCACCAAACCCTGTGCAGTTGAACTGCGGGTGATCATTTAACTGCCTTCAGGCAAAGCCAACGATTGAAGGCTGAGATTCGCATGTGATGCAAACAGAGGATTGACGAGCTTTCAAAGCGACTCGTAGTTCAGGCAGCACCGCCCCAAGCAGTTTGGCAGGGTAAAATCGGTCTGAACATCCCCTTCACGAAGAAAATGAAATGCGCCACGAAAGTGAAGGAACTCAGATTGCAGTTAGACACCCGGATTTTTCCGCTCAATATCCTTGCCGTTTCATCTGGGTTTGTTAACAAATCGACCCACAGCAGGCATTTTATATGAAGTTTACCATCAGCAAAGAATCCTTCCTGGACGCCATCAACCAGGTTCAGCATGTGGTCAGTTCGCGTACCACACTCGCCATTCTCTCCAATGTGCTGCTCAAAGCGAAGGATGGAAGACTTGAACTGACGACCACCGACCTTGATGTCGGCGTGACTTGTTCAGTGCCCGCCGAAGTGGATGAGCCTGGAGCCACCACCCTTCCGGCACGCCGTCTGGCCACGATCGTGCGGGAGCTGCCTTCGGAGGAAATTGAGGTCAAGGTCGATGAGAAAAACGTCGCCTCGATCCGCAGTGGTCCGAGTTATTTCAAAGTGCTGGGTCTGACGAGCGAGGAATTTCCGGCGCTGCCGCGTTTCGATGATGCGCGTGAGTTCCGCATCGAGCAGCAGGTGCTGCGTGACTGCCTGCGCAAGACCAGCTACGCGATCTCCACGGATGAAACGCGCTACGTGCTCAATGGCATTCTCTTTGCCTTCAAGGACAACGCGCTGACGATGGTGGCTACGGACGGCCGCCGCCTGGCGATGGTGGAGCAGGAACTGGAGTTTCCGCAAAGCCAGGAGATCGACATCATTGTGCCTACGAAGGCTGTGAACGAGCTTTCGCGGCTGCTGGGAGATTCTGGCGAAGTGGCCATTCGTGTCACTGGTTCACAGGTTGGTTTTGATCTGGGCGAGAGCCTGCTGGTGAGCAAACTCATCGACGGGAATTACCCAAACTACCGCCAGGTCATTCCTGGTGAGTCCAAGGAGCGCATTCCGCTGGAGAGGGAAGCCTTTCTCCGGGCTATCTCACGCGTGTCCCTGCTGGTCACCGAAAAATCGAACTCGATCAAATTCATCTTCACGCCCGGCAGCGTGGAAATCGTAGCGACGTCTCCGGATGTCGGGGAAGCGCGTGAAACGGTGGCCATCAACTACAAGGGGGCCTCGATCACGATTGCGTTCAATCCAGAATTTGCGATGGCCCCGCTGCGGAATCTGAGCGCTGATGAAGTGCATCTGCACCTCATTGATGAAATCAGTCCGGGGGTGCTGCGCAGCGGCACGAATTTCCTGTATGTGCTGATGCCCATGCGCGTGAATGCCTGATCCTGTCTTTTCTTCCATCCCACACGCCATGAAACGAACTCTGCAGGCCTTTTTGCTGATCGTGACCGCCACCAGCTTCACCGCATGCGATGGCCCGAATCCGCCTCCGCCCCCTGGTGGGCGTGGAGGACGTGGTCGTTCCTTGGATGTCCCTCCCCGCTATGGAGTGCCGCAGGAGCAGACGCAGTATTTTGACGGGGTCGATCTGGCCAATCCGAGTGCAGCGGCGGTTCAGACTCCTGCGCCCAACGCGCCTGTAACGGGTGACAATGTGACCCCTCCTCCGACGAACGAAAACACGTCGGCCCCGCCACCCGTGTCTGTGACGCCTCCCGGCAGCACGCCGCCCCCTGCTGCGCCTGCGGAGATCCCCTACGCCACCCGAATCACCGGCAAGCCGGGCTTTGTGAAAAGCCCGTTTGATCCGAATGGCCAGGCCATTGACGTGCGTGACTTCCAGTCCGGTCAAAAGGCACGCTGCCCTTACACGGGCAAAATTTTCCGTGTGCCCTGATTTTTGAGCCGCCCGCTTCTTCTCCTGACTTAGGGGGGCGTCGATTTTTGCCGAGGTTTTACTGAGCCGTGTCTGCGGCTTTTTTGGATTTGTCCGGTTTCCCACCCTTTTGTGTCCGTCGAACGTTCCATCGCCATCTTCAGTCCCGGTCTGCTAGGCGGATCACTGGCCAAAACGATCCAGCAGCGCATGCCTGGCCTGGAGGTTCGTATCTGGGCGAGACGCGACGAGGCGGTGGAGGAGGTCCGGCAGGTGCTTCCCGGGGTGATCGCCAGCCAGGACATTCAGGAGGTGATACGGGGTGCATCCATCGCAGTGCTGTGCATGCCGATCCAGTATATGCCGGGCATTGCGCGGCAGATCGCCGGATGCGAATTGCCGGATGATTTGATCGTCACGGACGTGGGCAGCGTGAAAGGCGGAGTGGTCGGAGAATTGGAGGCCCTTTTCATGCCTACCAAGGCAGCCTTTCTGGGCAGCCATCCCATGGCAGGCTCCCAGCGCACCGGCCTGGTGAACGCACGGGGGGATCTGTTTCACCAAGCGGCCTGCATTCTGACGCCGACCGCACACACGAAGCCTGAACATCTGGGCAGATTGCGCACTTTTTGGGTCAAGCTGGGCTGTCGCATCCAGGAAATGACGCCGCAGCAGCATGATCACTGTGTGGCGCGCATTTCGCACCTGCCGCACAGCATGGCAGTGCTGACGACGCTGGCGGCCCTCAGCCAGGATACCCGGGTGCTGGACAGTTCCGCCGGAGGATTTCGTGACACCACGCGTGTGGCCGGAGGTGACCCGGACATGTGGGCGGGGATTCTGATGCAAAACCGCACGGAGGTGATGGCCGCCCTGCAAGATGCTTCGTCTGTGATGAGAGAGCTTCTTGAAATGCTGCAGAGCATGGACGAAGTAGCCCTCCGCCGATTTCTCGCGCAGGCCAAAGCCCTGCGCGACCTCCTTCCGGCGGTCTGAAGATCATGGCCAGCCTCAAGTCGAAGAAACTCAAAAGCATTCCCGCCGAAATCACCGTCCCTGGTGACAAAAGCATCTCCCACCGTTCCGCGATGTTTGCCGGACTCGCGAAGGGCACCACCATCATTGAAGGCTTCCTGCCCAGCGAGGACTGTCTGTGCACCGTGCATGCCATGCAGGCGCTGGGCGCCACCATGGAGCCCCTGGAGGAAGTGGAAGGTGTGGGTCTCGTCAAACTGGCGATCACTGGCAACGGCATGAAACTGAAGGCACCGGAAAAGCCGGTCGATTGCGGGAACTCAGGCACCACGATTCGCCTGCTCTCCGGCATCCTTGCGGGGCAGGACTTTAAAACTGAGCTGTTTGGCGATGCCTCGCTCTCGAAGCGGCCGATGAAGCGTGTCGCAGACCCTCTTGGCCAGATGGGCGCGATGATCACGGGGCAGGGGGAGAAAATCTGTGCTCCGCTGACCATTCAGGGCGCTCCCTTGAAATCCATCTACTACAAGCTGCCTGTGGCGAGCGCCCAGGTGAAAAGCGCCATCCTGCTGGCTGGGCTCTTTGCTGCGGGCAAGACGACGGTGGTGGAGCCGGTGGCAACGCGCAACCACACCGAGCGACTGTTCACGCACTTTGGCATCAAATGGCTGCGTGAAGACGATTGTGTGAGTGTCTATGGAGGCCAGGAACCGCAGGCCAAGGACATCGTGGTGCCAGGCGACATTTCCAGTGCAGCGTTTTGGATGGTCGCCGCTGCGGCCACGCCGGGGGCGCAGATCACGCTTAACAATGTGGGGCTGAATCCGACGCGCACGGGCGTCATCAATGTTCTTTTGCGCATGGGGGCTCTGGTCACCAGTTCGGAAACGCACTCCGACGGCGAGCCGCGCGGAAACATCACGGTGCGCGGTGGTGATTTGAACGCCACGGTCATCGGTGGGGCGGAGATTCCCAATGTCATCGACGAACTGCCCATTCTGGCAGTGGCGGCTGCGCTGGCCCGTGGCAAGACGCTGATCCGTGACGCTTCCGAACTGCGGGTGAAGGAGACGGACCGCATCGCTGCCGTGGCTTCGAATTTGCGCCTGATGGGAGTCACTGTCACCGAGCATCCGGATGGGATGGAGATCGAAGGGGGAGCCCAGCTGCAGGGGGCCACGCTGCCTTGCTATGGAGACCACCGCATTGCCATGGCCTTTTTGGTTGCGGGCATGTTTGCAGAGGGCACCACCACGCTTGAAGGGGCAGAGTGCATTTCGACCTCCTATCCGGGGTTTGAGCGCCACCTCGATCTCTTTCTGAATGGGGACGATGGTGAGCGGCCGATTCCGGTCATGTCCGCCATTCCTCAACCGCTGGTGGATAAAATGAATCGTGACAAATCATGAGCGTGGCGCATTCCGTGATCACGATTGACGGGCCTGCGGCCTCCGGCAAAAGCAGCATTGCGCGCCTTGTCGCCCAGCGCCTGGGCCGCACTTACGTCAACACGGGCAACATGTACCGTGCCATGACGTGGGCCGTGCTGCAAAGCGGGGTGGACCCGCAGGATGCTGACGCCGTGCGTGCGGCAGCGGCTGGCATTGTGATCGAATCGCCCGTGGTGGATGGCAAGACGCAGGTGTGCATTTCCGGGCGGACGCTGACGGATGCCGAGCTCAACAGTGATCCCGTCAACCGCGCGGTGTCATTCATTGCCCGCGTTGATGAGGTGCGTGACCGGCTCGTGGCCTATCAGCGAGCGCTCGCCTCCGCTGGTCCGCTGGTCATGGAAGGGCGTGACATTGGCTCGGTGGTTTTTCCCGACAGTCCGCACAAAATTTACGTTGATGCCAGCGAGGAGGTCCGTGCGAGCCGGCGTGGTGCGCAGGGGCTTTCGGATCAGATTGCCGAACGGGATCGGATTGACAAACAGCGCAAGAACAGCCCGCTTGTCATACCCGCAGGAGCCATCGTCATCGATAATTCCCACATCACACTCGACCAGGCGGTTGATCAGGTGATCGCGGTGCTTCAGCTTTCTTAACCGAGAACGGAAATGAACTTCTCCTACTGGTTCGGTCATCACATCTTCCGCGAACTCGCGCATGGGTTGTTTGATTATCGCGTGGTCGGTGCGGAAAAACTGCAGTTCACGGGGCCTGCGATCATTGCGTGCAACCACGTCAGCTTTCTTGATCCGCCGCTGGTGGGAATCGCGTTTGATGAGATGGTTTACTCCTTTGCGCGCAAGACGCTGTTCAATCATCCGCTTGCTGCAAAGATTTTGAGAAGCTGGCAGGTGCTGGCGGTAGACCGTGACAAACCGGATACTGCTTCGCTCAAGAACATCATTCGACTGCTGCGTGAGGGGAACAAAGTGATCATGTTTCCCGAGGGCACCCGCAGTTATGACGGAGTGCCACAATCTGCCGAAGCTGGAGTGGGGCTTTTTATCGCCAAGAGCAAGGCACCGGTGCTGCCCGTTCGTCTCTTTGGCACGCATGAGGCTTATCCACGAGGTGCCAAGACGCTGCGTCCTGCGAAGATCACGCTTGTTGTCGGCGACCTGTGGCAGCCTGATTTGAAAAGCTACGCGGAATCTGGCAAGGAGCTGTATCAGGCCCTGGCCGATGAGGTCATGCACCGCATTTCGGAGTTGAGAGTGTGAGTTGAAAGCAGCCGCTTCGCCCACTCACTTCTCCCGGCACTTCACGTCTCGCAGTTGCAGGTCCAGCGCTGTGCCGGACATCTGGATTTCCACCAGTGAGAGGGTCAAAGACAGCAGCATCAAGATCAGGCTCACGCCGAAGGTGATTTGTCCTTCCGTCTGCTGTTTGAAGAACAGCAGCGTGGTGCTGGCCACGCAAAACATCAGGCTGAGCACGCCTGCGGTCTGCATGTGCTTGATGATCTGAATGCGTTTCCGCAGGCTTTGGATCTGTGCCAGCAGCATGGGCTCCTTGGTGGTCTGCCAGTTTGCATGCAGGCCACGTACCACCGCAGCCAGTCCGAGGAAGCGGTTGGTGAAGGCCAGCATCAGCAGTGAGATGGCCGGAAAGAGGAGGGATGGGGTGGAGAGGGGGAGTTCTGGCAGTGTCATAGCTCGCCCCTTTCCAAGATTAAATCACCCGGTCGTTCCCGCCGTCCACGGGGATCTGGGCACCGGTGACTTTGGCGAAGAGGGGGGATGCTATGGCGGAGACCATGTTGCCGATGTCCTTGGACTTGATCTCGACCTTCATGAGGTTTTTGGTCTTGTACTCCTCGATGGTCATGCCGTAGCGTGTGGCGCTCTTTTGCAGGGCTTCGGGGGTCCAGAGCTTGGTGTCGAAGACGGCGTCAGGGTGGACGATGTTGACGCGGATTTTGTGAGGGGCCAGCTCAAGGGCAGCGACGCGGCAGAGCTGGGTGAGGGCGGCCTTGGAGCAGGAGTAGGCGCTGGCGCCGGGGCCGGGGGCCTTGAAATTGCGGCTGCCGACGAAGATGATGCTGGCGTCGATGCCCTGCTTCACAAACGGGATGACCTTGTTCATCAGCTTCTGATGGCTGGTGAGATTGATCATGATGGTGCGATCCCAGTCGCCCTGGGCCATGGCGTCGAGGTGGTCGTTCTTGGGGAAGATGCCGGCGTTGCTGACGACGATGTCGATGCCGCCGAACTCGCGGACGGTGAAGTCGATGGCGTCCTGAACGGGCTTGTCTTCGGTGAGGTTCACCACGATGCCGATGCCGCCGATCTTCTTCATGATGTCGGGGATGTCTTTGTCGATGTCGAGTCCGACGACCTGAGCGCCTTGTTCGGCGAGGGATTCAGCGATGGCGAAGCCGATGCCAGCGGCGCAACCGGTGACGAGGGCGACTTTGCCCTGGTGAACCTTGCGTGCCGGGCCTTTGCGCAGTTTGGCCTGCTCCAGGTCCCAGTATTCGATTTCGAAGATGTCTTTCTCGGGCAGCGGCTGCCAGCCGCCGACGGATTCGCCGAGCTGAACGGTGGCGGCGGTGGATTCAGCGATGTCAGCGACGATTTTGGCGTCCTTCAGGGTGTCGCCAAAGCTGACGACGCCATGGTTCGGCCAGATGGCGAAACGGGGGGCGGGATCGAGCATGGTCTGGCCGCTGGCGTGACGAGTGAAGTAAGTGGCGTATTCATCTGCGTACTGCTGCACGCTGGCGTCGAGTTCTTCACCGATGAAGGCGGGGGCGCGCTTGGTGCGGATGCTGTGGTCCGGGGTCAGGGGACCACGGGTACCGAAGGTGGAGACGTTGGCGAGATTTGCGTAGCCGACGGCTTCGGGGGAGGCATTGAGGCGGGCGATTTGCGGGAAGCCACGGCGCTTGGAGACGGCCTGGCGCAGTTTGGCGAGGGCCATGAGGTCTTCGGTGGCTGCGGCGGTGGCGGCTTTGGCACCTTTTTTGGCGAGGTAGTCTTCCGCCATGGTGACCATCTCGATGTGGAGCTCGTAGCTTTTGCGGGCGTCGTCATCGAAGGTGAAGAGGCCGTGCTTGAGAAGGACCATGCCCTGGATGCCTTCTTGGCGGAGATCGCGGCCTGCGATGAGGTCGGCGATGGTCTTGGCCAGAATGAAGCCGGGCATCACGTAGGGGACGATGATGACGCGGTTGCCGTAGATCTCCTTCACGCGGGCTTCGCCGTCGGCGTTGCAGGTGAGGGCGGAGATGGCGTTGGCGTGGCTGTGATCGACAAATTTAAAGGGAAGGATTGCGTGGAGGATCGCCTCGATGCTGGCGGCTGGCGCATTGGGGTTGGTCATCGCGGCGCGCTGCTGCAGGACCATGTCCTCATCGCTCATGGTGGCGAGTTTGGACATTTTGAGGAGGGCGTCCATGCGCACGGGGGAGAAGCCGGCGCGCTCGATGGTGGCGAGGTCCCAGCCGCTGCCTTTGACGTAGCAGAGATCGACGGCATCGCCGAAAAAGTCTTTTTCAGTGACCTTGACCGAGGTGTTGCCGCCGCCGTGGAGGACGAGGGCGGGATTGCGGCCGAGCAGGCGGGAGGTGTAAACGCGTTGTCCGAGCAGATCGGTGCCGAAAGTGGCGGCTTCTTGGTCGTTCCAGAGGGATTGCATGTGGGGAAATGGGGAATGCCAGACTTCCGATGGATGCGCCCCGGTGCAAGGGGATTTTCCCTCTCAAACGGGTGCCAGAGCACGGTTTCTCATCTCGCCCAGTGTCCATTCGTATTCCCGCACGAGCTGATCCACCACATCTCCGCTGCGCATTTCCAGCGGCAGGACTTCCCAGGTGTAGGTTTCCATTTCGATGTGCTGGCATTTGGAGGGGTTTTGGGCGAGCCAGTCCATGGCACCGATCAGGTGATCCCGGGTGCTGTCAAAACCGCCGCCGGGCTGGGCGTGGATGGGGATGTGGAAGTGGACGCGCCATTCTTCGCCGAGTGCGGTGGGATTTGACTGGGCGAATTGCAGGGCATCGGGCAGGTCCTTGAAGCGACGAAGGGGTTCGTCCTTGCCGTAGCTGGCGATGACTTGATGGAAGTAGACGGGCTCGTCGAAGGCTGGCAACTGGGCGATGTTTTCCGGCGTGGGCTTGAGCTTGAGGGCGGAACTGAAGTGGAGCTTGCTGAGACGGATGCCGGCGCCGGTGATGCGATCGAGGGCTTTTTGCGCCTCTTCGAATTCGATGGCGAGGTGGCAGGTGTCGTAGTTGAGGCCGACGAATTTGAAGAAGTCGCGGTCGCGGGGATTGCGATCGAGGTAGAGGCCGAAGAATTTGAGGGTTTCGCCGCTGGTTTCAAACAGGCCGAGGGGCTCGGGTTCGAGGCC
The DNA here is from genome assembly GCF_044222345.1 of Prosthecobacter sp. Classification (GTDB taxonomy): domain Bacteria; phylum Verrucomicrobiota; class Verrucomicrobiia; order Verrucomicrobiales; family Verrucomicrobiaceae; genus Prosthecobacter. Next base: position 49,593 of record NZ_JBGANL010000035.1, on the reverse strand, counting down.
GAGATGGAGGTCGTGGCCGGATTGGGTGGCGACTTTTTCGATGTGCTCGCGGCAGAGGCGGAGGTTGGTGAAGATGGCCTGCAATTCGTCGGCGCCGACGCCGAAGGTCTTGTGGGAGCCGGGCAGGGTGCTGACGCTGCCGCTCACTCCGGGGGGCAGCAGCTGGGCGAGGATGTCGAAGAGGAGGTTGGTGTAGGTGAGGCGCTCCGTGGTGCTCCAGTCTGGCTTGAAGACCTGCTCTTTGACACGGGTGCCGTGGAAGGAGCCGTAGGGGAAGCCGTTGATGGTAAAGACGTAGCAATTGTTGGCGTCGAGCCAGGATTTGAATTCGGCGATTTTGCCGGGGGCGCTGAGTTCCAGTGCGGCCTGGTGGCTGAGGCGGAGGCCGATGCCGTAGGGGGCACCGCCGCTGACGCGGTCTTTGACGAGCAGGGTGTAGTTTTTGAGGCCGCTCCAAGTTTCCTCCCAGGTTTCGCCGCGATGGATATTGGTGCAGTAGCCGAGATGGATGCCGTGGTTGAGGAGCATGATGGTAGGTGCTCAGAACGGAGCCCCGCGTCAAATGAATCGTCGGGGTAGTTGGCTGGAGACAGGGCTTTCGCATGAAGCGGTCAACGAAAGCGCAGTGAACTTTCTGAAGGACAAAAAGGACGGAAATGACCCAAAGGACAGCTTATTCCATGGCGGCTAGGAATGGCGTTCGCTTAGAGATCGAGAACCTGCGCCAGGCCCGCCGAGTACAAAAAAGCGGGCGTCTGATCAAGACGTCCGCTCCGTTGCAAATTCTGCTATCCGCGTCGTTAAGGAATCGGTTTGATGAAGATGTCCTTGTAGAAGGTGGTGCTCTTGGGGTCGTGGCCCTGGATGGCGATGGTGCCTTCGCTGAGTTTGCGGCCGGGCATGTTTTTCAGTTCCTTGGCGGGATCCCAGCCTTCGGGTTCGATGAAATCGACGGTGGTCTTGCCGTTGACGGAGAGGGTGATGTGCTTGCCTTCAACCTTGATGTTGTAGTCAAACCATTCGCCGTCCGCGCTCGGGGCGAGGGGGACTTTGATGTGCTTGCCACCTTCGGGTTCCTTCTGGCCGTCGAGGAGGGCGAGGATGTTGATGACGCCGTAGAGGCTGCCGGTTTTCTTGGGGTCGGTGTGGGTGCTGTTGACCTGGCACTCAAAGCCTTTGTCCGGCCAGCCTTTGTCCTGATACTGGGTGTGGAAGTACACGCCGCTGTTGGAGCCAGGGGTGGTCTTGACCTTGAGCTTCAATTCGAAGTTCTTGAAGGAGGCATTCCCTTTGTCGCCGAGGTAGAAGAGGTGGGCGCGGCCACCGCTGACCTTGAGTTCGCCGTTTTCGACGGTGAAAACGCCGGGAACTTCTTCGTTGGACTTCCAGCCAGAGAGGTCCTTGCCATTGAACATGGAGATCCAGCCGTCATCTGCGGCCTGGGCGGAGGTGAGAGCGAGCGCCGCGAGGGCGGTGAGTGTGAGTTGTTTGAGCATAGAGGGAATGGATTAACGTGATGGTGGTGACGCGTCTAACGGGTGAACTGGAAAGACAGGGACTCGCTAGAGCCGAGTGAAGACTCAGCTGGCCTTTTTGGTCTTTTTCACCGCAGGGGCGGCGCTGAGCGGGCTTTCAATCGCAGCCTTTTTGACGGCGGGAGCGCTGAGGTGGCTTTGGAGCAACGAGCTGTCGATGCCAAGGAATTTGGCCGTGCGATCGGCATCTTCGCTGAAATGACGGTAAGCCAGGCGGGAGAGCTCACGCTCCACCCAAGGAAGCAGTTCGATGTCCGGGGTTTTTTCCGCCACGCTGACGAGCATGCTCAAGGCATCGCGCATGCGGGTGACGGTGCTGGACGGATCCATGTGACGGGCACCTTTGCTGCCGAGGGGGATGTCCGAGGGCAGGAGGACGTCTGAATTGCAGAGGGCGCAGGCGCGCTGGATAGTGTTTTCCAGTTCACGAACGTTGCCGGGCCAGTCGTAGGCGTCGAGCATGTCGAGCGCATCATCGGTGAAGCGCATCTGCGGCCCGCGACGGCGTGCCGAGAGGCGGTGGAGGAAGAACTCGGCCAGCAGGCGCACGTCTTCGCGGCGCTCACGGAGCGGCGGGATGTGAATGCGCACGACGTTGAGGCGGTAGAACAAGTCCTCGCGGAAATTGCCCTTGGCGACTTCGTCTTCGAGATGCTTGTTGGTGGCGGCGAGGACGCGGACGTCAGTCTTGAGCGTCTGGTTGCTGCCGACGCGGGAGTACTGGCCTTCCTGGAGCACTCGCAAAAGTTTGCTCTGCACGGCGAGCGGCATGTCGCCGATTTCATCGAGGAAGAGAGTGCCGCCGTCGCACTGTTCAAAGCGGCCGACGCGCTGGTTCACCGCACCGGTGAAGGAGCCTTTTTCATGGCCGAAGATTTCGCTTTCGAGCAGGTTGTCAGGGATGGCTGTGACGTTGATGGCGACAAATTCCTTCTGCGCACGGGGGCTGAATTTGTGAATGGCGCCGGCGACGAGTTCTTTGCCGCAGCCGCTTTCTCCCGTGATCATGACGGGGGCGTCTGAGCGGGAGACGCGGCCGATGAGCTTGAACACCTCCTGCATGGGGGCGGAGCGGCCGATGATGGTCTCCTGAATGGTTTCGGTGGGCACCTCTGCGGCCTGGGCGCGGGTGGCCTTGCGGGCCTCGATGGAGGTGAGGGCGCTTTCAACGACTGTGCGCAGCTCGTAGGGCAGGCGTTCCTTGCCCAGTACATCGTAGGCACCGAGACGCATGGCCTCGATGACGTGGCTGGTGGTGGCGGTGCCGCTGAAGAGGATGACCATGGACTGCGGATCAGTCTGGCGCAGGCGCTTGAGGAGCTCGATGCCGGTGGTGCCGTTGAGGCGTACCTCAGACAGCAGGAGATCGGCCCGCTTCTTGACGTAGGAGGCCAGGGCGTCTTCGGCCCGCTCAAAGGTGCTGATGGAAACGCCCGGTGCTTTCAGATGGGCGGCAGCCCATGCGAGGAAATCGGCATCTGGATCCACGATGATCAGGTGGGTGTCCGGGTTATCTGGCATTAGGCGTTAGTTTTGGGTTGGTAGTGCGTTATCGCAGCGATTGGGGGGGAGGTCAACATTCGTCATACGCCGCCGAAGCGGCGATGGCGCTGGTGGAACGCACGGATCGCGGTTTTAAGATCCTCCTTGGAGAAGTCCGGCCAGAGCTTTTCAGTGATGTAGAACTCGGTGTAGCTGACCTGCCAGAGCAGGAAATTCGACAGCCGCATTTCGCCCGAAGTCCGGATGAGGAGGTCAGGATCTGGATAGTAGCGGGTGTAGAGATGCTTGCCGAACATTTCGACATCGATCATGGCCTTGTCGAGGTGGCCGCTTTCCACGCTCTGCAGCAGGCTTTTCACGCCGTCGATGATCTCTTCACGACCGCCGTAGCTAAGGGCCAAAATCAGCGTGAGGCCGGTGTTTTGGGCGGTGGCTTCGATGCAGCGGTGGAGCTCGTTCTGGCAGGACTGGGGAAGGTCATGCAGGCGGCCGATGGACTGAAGCCGGACATTTTGCTTCATCATGAGCGGCAGTTCACCGCGCAAAAAGATCTCCAGCAGCTTCATGAGCGCCTCGATTTCACGTTTCGGGCGCTTCCAGTTTTCTGAAGAGAAGGCGTAGAGAGTGAGGAATTCGACGCCGATCTCACTGCAGCCCTCCACGACACGGCGTACGGTTTCCGCGCCGGCACGGTGACCTTCGGTTCGCGGCAGGCCCCGTTCTTTTGCCCAGCGGCCGTTGCCGTCCATGATCATGGCTATATGGCGGGGGATGGGTTTTAGATCATCATTAGGGCGACTCATGCGAAGGGGAAATCTACTGCATGCCGCTGTCTGCGCCAGAAAGTTCTGTATTCGTGCCGCTGTTGTGGCGGATTGCTGGAATCAACTCGCGCAACAGGCGGGGCATGCGTTAAGTTTTTGAGGACAATGAATCCCGGCACCACCGCCAGTCTGATCTGCCCGGCCTGCGGCCAGGCCTTTCTCTCCATGCAGCAAAGCATGGAGGGCATGGTGCAGTGTCCGCATTGCGCGTACAATGCGCTGCGCAGCTACTTCGGCACGCAGTCCCAGGTGGCGGGAGTGGCGCAGGTGCGGCGGCGTGTGTCCCAGCAGCAGCCGTTGCCAAGCATGCCGCCGCCCCAGCAGGACATTCACGCGATTTTTCAGCCGGCAGCATGGCCGCACCAGCATCCGATACAGCCAACCGTGAACTTTACGGCGCGCCAAACGCTGCAGCCTTCACAGGCGCTGATGCCCACGGTTGCACCGCCACCGACGTCGGAGGAATTCAAGACGCCACCGCACTTGCGCAGGTCACCCTGGCACGGTGCATTTATCCTGCTTGCCTTCATTGTTGTGTGCGGAGGCGCGCTCTGGTTGTGGTGGGACAATGTCAACGCACCTGCGGTCAAACCGGGTATGGTCGTGGAGCCACCTCCCGTCAAAGAAGTGGTGAGAAATGAGCCGGATGTGCCCCAAACGCAGATTGCCCGTGCGGTGATACCTGCTCCGGATATGGGGGAAGTAACGGCGGATGCGAAAGCACTGATCACAGAATTTTTTGCCGCTGACACCGCTGAGCGCCGTGCCGCATGCATCCATGACGCCGCCAAATACAGCGCGGAAATCGAAGCGCAGTTTGGTGCCGTGGGTGACCAAAAGACGGAGCTGAGGCTGCTCTCACGGATTCCTGGCATGCCGCAGACGCTGCCGGGGGGGCGGCCGGTGCCGCTTTTCAAGCTGGTGACTTCGGGGTGTGCCAATGGGGCGCTGATTCGCCTCGAGACGGGTGCTGACGGCAAGCGCCGCATCAACTGGCCGCTGCTGCATGAAACGCATGCGGCGGCACTGGCGGCCTTTTTGCAGAAGCTGGGTGGTGAAGAAGAGTGGTTTAACGTCGGGCTGCGGCCAAGCCATGGTCTGGATATTGCCGCAGAGCTGCGGCCCCGATACCTCACCTTTGATGTGGAGCGCGACACGCCGCTGGGGCGATTCATGAATCGTGAGAGCGAATGGGGGAAGTCCTACCTCGCACGCCTGCTTTTGCGCAGACTCGACATTCAATCGGATGCTCCTTGTGTGCTGGTGATTGATTGTGAAGGCGCTCCTGAACGCTGAAGAGAATCAGTGATAGCGGTGGCGGCCCGACGCTGAAGAGAATCAGCCATTGTAAATGCGCCTATTGAACGCTGAAGAGACACAGGCTGTGGGCCTGTGTCTCCGCATGTTGATTGACTGAGTCTGCCGGGTGTTATGAATCCTTGGGCGGCTCGCCGGAGCGTTTCTCATCCTCGCGGGCGAGTTCCTCCAACGTCATTTCGCGGGGCGGAAGGTCTGCCGGATCTTCATCAGGCATCTTCGAGCCTTGGTCTTCGCCGAGGTTTTCCAGATCCGGGTTTTCGACTTCGGGAGGCGGAGCGGATGGTTTGGCGGCAGGGGACTGGTAGTCGTCCTTGTCATCTTCATCATCGTCGCCTGAGGACCACGGATTGTAGTTCTCATTGTCCCAGTCGTCCGCGCCGGGCTGCTCCAGAGCCTTTTCATCTTTGTCGATGTCGGCGTAGTATTCAGGGTAGGCGGCACGGTCCTTTTTCTCCATGAAGTAGGCGAGCCAGATGCAGGTCTCATAAAGGACATACAGAGGGCCGGCGAGCACCAGCATGGTGAACGGATCGGGGGTGGGGGTGACGATGGCCGCGAAAATGGCGATGGCGACGATGGCGTAGGAACGCGTCGTGCTCATAATCTTGTAGTTCAGGAAGTCGAGCTTCACGAGAACCATGACAATGACCGGCAGCTCAAACGCGACGCCGAAGAGAAGGATGAAACGGGTGGCGAACTTCACGTAGCCGTCGAGGCGCCAGCCGTTGGACATGCCGAGGCTTTCGTTGAACGTGTAGAAGAACTCCAGGGCCTTGGGCAGCACGACATAGAAGGCGAAGCAGGCCCCGAGCAGAAACAGCCCAGCGCCAATGCCGATGGCGGGGAAGATGGCCTTCTTTTCCGCTGGTTTTAAGCCCGGCAGGACGAACTGCAGGACAAAAAACAGCAGCAACGGAAACGCGAGGATCACCGCCGCGATCAAGGACAGATTCATCACCATGAGGAAGCCTTCCTGTGGAGTCAGAATCTGCAGCATGGCCTTGAGTTCCTCTGGTGTCTTAATGACGCCGGTGGCCCAGAGCGGGTACTTGATGATCTCGAAGAGCTTGTCGTAGAAGCAGAACGTGACGAGCGTGGAGCCCAGCAGCGTCATGGCGATGCGCACGATCATTTTGCGCAGGTCTTCGAGGTGATCGAGGAAGGGTTTTTCCTCATCGCCTTTGCCGCCGAGGTTCATGGCGACTTTTTCGCGAACTTTGAATACTTTTTGGAGCAGGCCGGACCACATGGGAATGAGAGGGGGAAGGGGAGTTACGGATGCGCAGGACTACGGCAGTCCTTGGGCCGCGATCCGCGCGTAGAGAGCCAGCGTCAGGGCGTTGGTGATCACATTGGCAGCAATCATCCCACGCAGTTCTCCCGCGCTGACAAACCGCACGTCGCTGATGTGCTCGCTTCCGTCCGGTTCAGGACGGCTGACGACACACACGGGCTTCGCCGTAAACAGATAAACGATCTCGTCGGTAAAACCTTGCGAAGGAAAATACCAGCCCAGGGGCTGGAGGGTGCCAAGATCCGGGTGGAGGGCACAGCCGCACTCCTCACGCAGTTCATTCTGAATGGTGTGGATGATGGATTCACGGGTTACGGCCGAGTCGATCTGACCGGCGGGGAATTCCCACATGGTCTGCATCACGGGCAGGCGTTCCTGGTGAACCATGACGAAACGACCGTCCTCCAGAACGGGGGCGATCGCCACGGCAGCCTTGCGTTTGACGACCATCCAGGGAACTTCGGTCTTGCGGCTGGGAGTGGTGAAATGGGCTTTTTCGACACCCACGTGCGGATTGGCAAACAGCGCCTCGCTGCGGGTCTTCTGCCAGCCGGATTCGGCCCCAGGGGTGTAGATGTCAAAATCCGGGATCTGCATGCCGGTCACTCAGGGGTCAGGGCTTTGCGCCAGCGGGCCAGCTGGGCTTTCACATTCTGAGGCGAAGGTGCACCGATGCCCTTGCGTGCGGCCATGGCGGTATCCAGGTTCAGGCAGGCGGTCACATCGGCGGCGAAGGCCGGGGAGAAGCGCTGGAATTCCTCCAGCTTCATGTCACCGAAGGCGCGCTGCTGCTCGATGGAGTAGGCCACGAGTTTGCCGATGACTTCATGGGCCTGCCGGAAGGGGACGCCGTGGTTGACGAGGTAGTCGGCGAGATCTGTGGCGAGCAGCATGGGATCCGCTGCGGCGGCGGTCGTTTTGGCAGGGTTCACATCCATGCCGGTGATCATTTCGGTGAACACCTGGAGGGCGATGACGCAGGTGTCGATGGAGTCGAAGAGGGGTTCCTTGTCCTCCTGCAGATCGCGATTGTAAGTCATCGGCAGCCCTTTGAGCAGGGTGAGGATGCTCATGAGGTTGCCGATCAAGCGTGCGGACTTGCCACGGGTGAGTTCGGCGACATCCGGGTTCTTTTTCTGCGGCATCAAGGACGAGCCGGTGGTGTGGGCATCGCTCAGGGAGACGAAGCCAAATTCGGCGCTGGCCCAGAGGATGACGTCTTCGCTGAGGCGGGAAAGGTGGACGCCGAGGAGGGAAATCGCGAAGAGGAGTTCAGCGACGAAATCACGGTCGCTGACTGCATCCATGGAGTTCTGGGTCACCGAGGCGAAGCCGAGCTGCTGCGCGACAAATTCGCGGTCGATGATGATGGTGCTGCCAGCCAGGGCGCCGGAGCCGAGGGGCATGACATTGAGGCGTTTGCGGCAGTCTGACAGGCGGTCGGAGTCACGAGACAGCATCTCCACGTAGGCGAGGAGGTGATGGGCGAAGAGGACGGGCTGGCCACGCTGGAGGTGCGTGTAGCCGGGCATGACGGTATCGCCGCCGCGCTCGGCGCACTCGACGAGCGAGGCCTGCATGGCGGAGATGAGGTCGATGATGCGGCTGATTTCCGTCCGGCAGTAGAGGCGCACGTCCGTTGCCACCTGATCATTGCGGCTGCGGGCGGTGTGGAGTTTGGCACCGGCGGGGCCGATGCGCTTGGTCAGCTCTGACTCGATGTTCATGTGGACATCTTCGAGCGATTCTTTGAACTCAAAGTTTCCAGATTCTATCTCGTGGCGGATGGCCAGCAGGCCCGTTTCGATCTGCTGCTGCTCCTCAGCGGTCAAAATGCCCGCTTTGAGCAGGCCTTTGGAATGCGCGATGGAGCCGGCGATGTCATGGGGGTAGAGCCTCCAGTCAAACGACACGGATTCTCCATAGCGCTGAACGAGAGCACTGGTTTCCTGAGCAAAACGGCCTTTCCACATAATTTCGAGGGCGCGCAGACTAGCGGCTTTCGGAGTCGGTGCAACCTCAGGGCTTACGCATGAAGCACTCGGCGGGGGCGGGGGGGCTGTTTGAAGGACGGAAGGGACGGAAAGTGCAGGCCCTGTGGCAGGAGGGTGAAAAACAGGCGGGCGAACCGGCCATGCGCAAAATCTGCATTAAGTCCGCATTTGCCAGAATCGGAGTTCTTGTTAATCTCATTGCAAGTTCTGCGACAGAGTCTCAGTTGCAGAATCGTTTTACCTTCATGTACGCCGCCACCCTTGCTGAACTTCCTGTTGGCACAGATGCCATCGTCCAGGCCATGCCCACGGGCCGAGCCGGCCTCACCCGGTTGCGTGAGATGGGTATTGTCCCTGGAACCCGCGTGCGAGTGACGCGCCGTGCGCCGCTGGGCGAACCCATCGAAATCTGCGTGCGCGGCTCGCATCTCTCCATGCGCAATCATGAGGCGGCATTCATCGCCATCTCCCCCGCTGCCGCATGAGCCAGGCCACGTCTGAACCGCCACTCATCGCCATTGTGGGGAACCCGAACTCCGGGAAAACCACGCTCTTCAACCTGCTGACCGGGTTGAAGCAAAAAGTGGCGAACTACCCTGGGGTGACCGTCGAAAAGAAGATCGGCGAGTGCTACAGCCAGCATGGAAAGAAACTGCGGCTGATTGATCTGCCGGGTGCTTACAGCCTGAATGCCCGCTCACCGGATGAAGCCGTGCTGCGTGACGTTTTGCTGGGGCGCCGGCCTGAAACGCCGCGGCCGGACCGGGTGGTTTGTGTGGTGGATTCGGCCAATCTGGAGCGCAATCTTTACATGGTCAGCCAAGTGCTGGAACTCGGCCTGCCGACGATTTTGGTGCTGAACATGATCGACGTGGCGGTGCAGCGGGAGTGGCGAATTGATGCCGCCAAGCTGTCCGAACTGCTTGGAGTCGTGGTGGTGCAAACGCAGGCGGTGAGCGGGCAGGGGCTGATCGAGCTCAAGCTGGCCCTAAGTCGTGAAGACCTCACGGTGCCGAAGTGGCAGAGTGCGAAACTGCCCGAGGGAGTGCGAGATGCCTTGGAAAAAAGCCGGGGAACCTTGAGTCAGGCCGGAGCCATTCACAGCCGTGCCTCACTGCTGGAGCCGCTGTATTTGCTCTCGGATCATGACCCGACGCACTATGGCATCGCAGACACGCAGATCGGTCGGATTCAGGAACTGCGTGCCAGCATGGAGGTGAGCTTTCCGGGCTGGGAAGACGAACTCGTCGCCGCGCGTTACCGCAGCATCGAAGAGCTTTGCGCACAGGTCTTGAAGCGGCCTGATCAGGAAATCGAAACGATAACCACGAAAATCGACCGGGTACTGCTGCACCCGGTGTTGGGATTTGTGAACCTGCTGCTGGTGCTCGGGCTGCTGTTTTTCCTCATTTTCAAGGTGGCTGAGGGTCCCATGGGGTGGATCGAGGCCGGGTTCGCGGAACTGGGCAGCTGGGTGGAGGGGTTGATGTCTGCCGGGGATTTTCGTGATCTCATCGTGAACGGGGTGGTGCCTGGAGTCGGGGGCGTGGTCATCTTCCTGCCGCAGATTCTCATCCTGTTTTTCTTCATCGGCATCATGGAGGACACAGGCTACATGTCGCGGCTGGCCTTCATCATGGACTGGGCGATGAGCAAGGTGGGGCTCAACGGCAAGTCGTTCCTGCCCTTCCTCAGCTCGTATGCCTGCGCCATTCCCGGCGTGATGGCGGCGCGTACGATTGACAGTCCCAAGGACCGGCTGATCACCATTCTGATCGCGCCGCTGGCCTCCTGCTCGGCGCGCTTGCCGGTGTATTCGCTGCTGATTGGGGTGCTGTTTCCGGTGGGGGAAGTCGGTGCGCTGACGCAGGCGGGGATCATGCTGGGGCTGTACGCCCTGGGCACGGTTGGTGCGTTCTTCTTTGCCTGGTTGTTCAACAAGTGCGTCATGAAAGGCGCGGCGAGCCCGATGATTCTGGAAATGCCGTCTTACAAGATGCCCGCGATCAAGAGCATCCTGCTGCATGTGTGGCAGCGTGCGAAGATGTTTCTGGTGCGCGCAGGGACGATCATCATGGGCATCTCCATCATCATCTGGGCGGCTTCGACCTATCCGAAGACCGCCACGGAGGACAAGGCTCTCCAGCTTGAAAACAGCTTTGCAGGGCGTGCCGGCAAGCTGATCGAGCCTGCCATCGCTCCGCTGGGTTATGACTGGAAGATTGGCATCGGGCTCATTGGCAGCTTTGCCGCGCGCGAGGTGTTCAATTCCACGATGGGCGTGGTGTATGCCGTGGAAAGCGGGGATGACGACAACCTGACGCCGCTGCGAGACAAGCTGGCCTCGGAGCGCCGGCCTGATGGGCGGGCAGTTTACACGCCGCTGGTGTGCATCAGCCTGCTGGTGTTTTATGTCTTTGCCATGCAGTGCGTCAGCACCATCGCCATCGTGAAGCGGGAGACGGGAAGCTGGAAATGGGCGATGTTTCAGCTCGGATACATGACCGGAACGGCGTATGTACTGAGTCTGCTGATCTTCCAGATCGGCAGCGCGCTGGGCTACTAACCTTTTCTCACCATGAACGCAGACTGGCAATCCATCGCAGCGATCGCGGTCGTGCTTGTCACGATCACGCTTTTCATCGTCCGCTCTGCCAAACGCCGGAAGAAGCCGGGCTGCGGTGGGAGTTGCGGCTGTGGGAAATGAGGCGCAGAATGCGCCATGATAGCGATTGATCTCTGCACGTTTGATCCCGGTGTGGCCGCCAATTCGCCTGCGGCCTTTGCGGCGGTGGTGGTGGACTGTGTGGAGGAATCCTGGGACAACGGGGCGGATCTCGTGCTGCTGCCGGAGTTTACCTGGGTGGGGCTGGAGCCGCTGGTGGAGCCGCGAACCCTCCAGCGAGTGGCCGAGGTGTTTTGGGGGGAAGTACTGCCGGCGCTGAAATCACTGCTGATTCGTCCGGGCAAGGCGGTCGTGCTGGGTACGGTGCCGTTTTGGGATGCCGAATGCCAGGAACTGCGCAATCGGGCGCCGATTCTGGTGGAAGACCGGATCCTGTATCAGGACAAGCTGCACCTGACGCCTTGGGAGTCGGATTTTTCGCCAGGCACTGAACTGCGCCTCTGGGAATTTGCCGGGCTGCGCTTTGCAGTGGTGATCTGCCTCGACATCGAGATTCCTGAGATCAGCACGCGGCTGCGCGGGGCGGGCGTGGATGTGATGCTGGTGCCGAGCGCCACGGAGACGGTCCTAGGGGTGGAGCGGGTGGACCGCTGCGCCTCAGCGCGTGCTGTGGAACTGGGCTGCGTCGTCGGCGTTTGTCACCTGACGGGCAAAGCGGATGCTGGATTGATCGATGAGAATGTGGGCCGGACTGCGGTTTATTTTCCTTCACAGGCGGCGTTCCGCGATGGTCCACGGTGGAAGGAGAGTGAGATCTACGAAAGCGGCAGCCAGAAGCAGCGGCTGATCCTCGATCCCAAGCTGCTGGAGGTCATGCGCAGGATGCCGCTGGAGACGAATCCGTCTTTGCTGAAAAAAATGCCAGCGTTCGAACTGGTGCGCGACTGAGTCTTTCGAGGCTCAAGCCTTGGCTTTAGTCTTGTGCGAGCCATGTCCGGCCACTTTGGTGTCGGATTTTGACTTGGACGATTTCGACTTATGGACGGGCTTTTCGTGGTCTGGGCTAACTTTACCCTTTGCCTTGGCTTCATTTTCTTCAGCCCGCTTTTTTTCGCCCTCTGAAGGTGCGATAGGCGCGATTTCTAGAGGCTGAGCGGCAAGGGTGGCTGGAGCATTGAGCGCAGGAGAGCCATCCACATCGTCCGTGACGGTGGCCGGCTTTTCTTTCTCGCCAGGAGGCAGGGCACCTTTGGTGATGACCACTTTGGCACCGACATTCACGGTGTTGAAGAGATCGACCACATCTTTCATGCCCATACGCACGCACCCATAGCTGGCGGGCTTGCCCAGCTGGTTTTCCTCCGGGGTGCCGTGGATGTAGATGAAGCGGTTGAAGGCGTTTTTATTGGTGGTTTCCATGCCCCGCAGCCAGAGAATGCGAGAGACGATGGGATCGCGGCCTGGAGCGTTGGGTTTGAGCACCTCGCCGTTCCAGCGGCGGCTTTTCAGCACGGCACCGGCAGGCAGGCCCTGGCCGATTTTGGCGATGACTTCATGCTGGCCCAGAGGGGTGCGGTTGCTGCCTTTCTGGTCGCCGAGGCCGAATTTTGAAGTCGAGATGACGTACTGCTTGGTGAGCTTGCCCTCGCTGTAGATGCCAAGCTTCTGATCTTTCACACTGACCACCACATCGCCTTTCGGTGTGGAGGTGCATTGGCTGAGTGCTCCAGCCAGCAGGACACCCCCGACGACCTTCAAAAGGCAGTCACTGAATCGGGATTTTTTAGAAGTCCGGCTAAAAAGTAGCATGGGCCAGAAGAATGATATAAGCTAAGATATTCGCAACTCTGAATTATTACTGTGATCAACGTCAGCAATGAAGCAGGTATTTCGCAAGACCCGTGCCATTTACTCGATTGATGCTTTGCTTAAGTCATTACTTAGCCCTCTTTTATTCAGTATTCAACCCCAGCAAGCATGGACGAATCCCCCCTTCACATCCGCCCGTATCAGGACAAGGACCTGGCGCAATTGCGCCAGATTACCGTGGCGTCCTTTGGCAGCGTCGCCTTGGAGCAGATGCTGGAGCATAAATTTGGCCTTTGGAATGGACGCGACTGGAAAGTGCGCAAGGCCAGCCACATCGACGACGATGTGACGCAGTGTCCGGAGGGATGTTTCGTGGCCGAGCGTGGCAGTGAGATCCTGGGCTACATCACGACCCGGCTGGACCGGATGAATGAACGGGGCCGCATTCCCAACATCGCGGTGGTGGAAAGCGCCCGTGGGCTGGGGCTGGGGCGGCGCCTGATCCAGCACGCGCTGGATTACATGCGAGACGAGGGCATGAAGCTGGCGCAGATCGAAACCATGGCCTCGAACGCCATCGGTCAGCACCTGTACCCGAGCTGTGGTTTTGAGGAAGTGGCCCGCCAGGTACACTACGCGATGAAGCTCTGACCCGGCCCATGGGACGTCTGCGGGTTTGCATTGTCGCCCAAACTGGCCGATAGGACCCGTCTCCTACCTCTAGAAACGCTTGTGACCACCCCACGCAGACCCGAAAACGCCCCGAAGAAACCCTCCCTATTCAGCCGCTTTAAAGCCGGCCTGAAACGCGTCATTGGTGGAGGCAAAAAGAAGGAAGCGGCTCATGCGCCCGCCAAAGAGCATGGCCATTCGAAAGAACACCACTCCGCCACGATCCATGCGCACAAGCGTCCGCATGAGGACAAACCGCGTGAGCACGCCCCCCGTCAGCCCCGTGAAGGCCGCCCTCCGCGTGAGCGTGGTGACCGTCCGGAACGCCCAGAGCGCCAGGAGCGTGATGGCCGCCGCGGCCCGCCGCGTGGCCGTGAGCGTGATGACAAGCGTCCAGCGCGTGGCCCCCGCGAAGACAAGCCTGAACGTGTGAATCACGCCCCGGTGGCTCCGCCAGCGCCGCCACCTGTCCCTGAAGGTCCTTATCCGGAAGCCTTTGAGGTGCTGGGTCTCTCGCCAGCCGTGCTGGCTGCTGTGCGTGAAACCGGCTACACCACGCCCACGACCATTCAGGAAAAATCCATCCCCATCATCCTCACGGGCAAAGATGTGATCGGTGCTTCGCAGACCGGTACTGGCAAAACTGCCGCCTTCGCGCTGCCCACGCTGACTCGCATGGGGGCTCCGGGAAAATTCCGGGTGCTGGTCCTTGAACCGGTGCGTGAACTTGCTGCGCAGGTGGTCGAACAGTTTGAAAAATACGGCAAGCACACGGGGCTCCGTGTTCTCCTTGTCCATGGAGGTGTCGGCTATGACAAGCAGCGCAAGGGGCTGCAGGAGGGGGTTGATATCGTTGTGGCCACACCAGGACGGCTGCTTGATTTCATGCAGGAAGGCATCGCCGACCTCCGTGGCATTGAAGTGCTGATTCTCGATGAAGTCGATCGCATGCTCGACATGGGCTTTCTTCCTGACGTGCGCCGCATTGTGGAAAAAACACCGCCTGCACGCCAGACGCTGTTTTTCTCTGCCACGATGCCACCGCAGATCAAGAGTCTCGCGGATTTCGCGCTGAAAGAACCTGAAAGCGTTGAAGTGGGCATCCGCTTCTCCGCAGCAGAGACCGTGAGCCACTACATGTATCCGGTGGCCAGTGACCAGCGCATGGAGCTGCTGCTGGCGATTCTGAAGCAGACGCATTTTGAGAGCGTCATGATCTTCACCCGCACGAAGGTGCAGGCCGACCAGATCTACTCCGCGCTCAATCAGCTCAACGAATACAAGGTGGCCGTGATGCATTCTGACATTGGTCAGCGTGACCGCGAGCGCGCCCTGCAAGGCTTCCGCAATGGTGAATTCGAAATCATCGTGGCAACCGACCTCGCAGCGCGTGGTCTGGATGTCAGCGGCGTGACCCATGTGATCAACTACATGGTGCCCGAGCATTCGGAAGACTACGTGCACCGCATCGGGCGCACCGGTCGTGCTCAGAAGGAAGGCGATGCCTTTACCCTCTTCGCCGCCGATGAGCTCATGAACGTGGCTTCGATCGAGCGTCTCATCAGTCAGAAGATTGAGCGCCGGAAGCTCGAAGGGTTCAATTACAAGTACACGACTGCTCTCGACGACGAAGATCGTGCCCGCGCGATCCTCACCGGCCGGAAAAAGAAGAAGCGGCGGTAAAGCGCATTGCTATCAAGCTCTGGGCCGCCGCAGCTGCAAAGTCTGCGGCGGTGCTGAATGCGGCTGGCTGCCCGCTGCAAAAGACAGATGCGTATCGATCAGAACGCCAGTGCCGGTCCCTGCTGATTGCGAACATATTTCAGCACGGCTTCGGTGCGTGATCTGACCTTGAGCTTTTGATAAATGGTCTTCAGATAATCGCGCACGGTTTCATAACTGATGCCCATTTCGTGGGCGGCTTCTTTGGTGCTCAGGCCTTTCACAAACAATCCCAGCAGTTCATTTTCACGATGGGTGATGCCAGGGATGCTGGGCCGCGCAGATGCTGACTTGTTCTGAAATGCCGAGATCACAACGCGGGAAATAGCCGGGCTTAGCGGACCTCCGCCAATCGCAGCGGCATGCACGGCTTCGAGCAGATGCTCGGTCGGTGCAGTCTTCAGCACGTAGCCGCAGGCGCCGGCCTTCAGCGCGGCAAAGACCTGCTGCGGGGTGTCATCGCCAGTCAGCATGACAAAAGCTGTGGCAGGCATGTGGGATTCAAGCATGCCCAAGCAATCAATGCCGGTCTTTCCTGGCAGATTCATGTCGAGCAGCACGACGTCCGGTCTGGAATCCGCGATGGAAGCCACGGCCTGTTCCGCGTTATTGAAAATATCCAGAAGTTTAAAACCACGTTCTGGCACCAGAATTTTTTTGAGAAATGCCTGAAAATGCGGATCATCCTCGACACAGGCGACGCGAATGGGCGGTGGGGTGCTCATGATTTTGGAAGCTCAAAAGGAATACTAAAGATGTGTCACTATGTGGTACGCTCCGTACGGAACACGCAGACTGCAAGCCGGGCCGTTTCAAATCAGGCCTTGGAGGCAAGAATGAATCGAGGTTTAGGCTTTGCTAAGTGTGATTCATGGCTCGGACCTTCAGGTGCAGACGGCCAGCGGCGTCAAATGCCACGACTGGCAGGTTATAGCGCATGACTTCGAGGCCGATGGTGAAGGGCGGCACCGTGCCACAGGGTGCTGAGTGCGACGAATGGGGGGATTCCTTGCCCGGGCTTTTTAATGAGTGCTCGTCCTCGTCCCGACCTTTGCAGGCAGGCCTTCACGCGGCATCAAACGAAGTTGATGGATTTGCAGATTTGCCGCAGGTTCTCCTGCCGCGAGAAAGACAACCAATTGATGTACATGCATGGGCAGATCTGAGTCTGGCCATTGAATTTGGATCCGGTGATGGCCAGGCTTCATCCAGGCTCCGGCGCGAAGTCGTGGTCCTGAGGCACTGTGCAAGTCGAGCCGCAATCCCACTTCGACGGCCTCCGAAGCCACCAAGGTGCCGTCAATCTCCAGGCGATCGAAGTGCGTCCAGTCACGATCGAGGGTGTCCAGATGAGCGCTGGCCGCTTTTTGAGAGGTTCGTTCCAGGAACATTTGGCCATGACGCTTGATTTGCTGGCTGTAGGAATCTTGCGCAGGTTCCATGGACCAAAAAAAGCCTCCTGGTTTTCCGGTGAAATCAGTGAGCACAGGAAACAGTTTGTCTGCAGCCTGTCTTGCCATCATCACCTGAGCGGTCCATCCCAAAGGAGGTGATAGAATGCCGACCATGGCCAGGACTCGTATGATTACCCGCAGCCATAACGAATGAAACATGGCTGCACTGCTCCAGAGGGTGCCTGCGACAATCCCTGCCAGGCCCCAGATGAAATCTCCCATGTCTGCGGTTCGATGAAACCAAGGCTGGATGAATTCAACCAAGGCGGCCAATAGACACGCAACCAGGGCAGCCGATAACAGGCTGCGCGGGCTCCTGCCTAAACTGGTTCTGAACAAGGCTGCCAATGCGATGCAGCAGATTCCCATCAAGGGGGCATGCATGCGGTTGATGCATTCGGCCCGCCAGCCTGCATTCCAACCTTGTGGCAGCGGCAGCATGAAGCCGGCGCCGACCGCCACCAAGAGGGATGAGTGAATCAAGGAAGGCAGGGATAAACGCTTCAAACCAGGTGATTTCAAAAAGGGACGCGTTCTACAAATTACCGGGAAGCCCAAGGCTGGCAATTGTCATAATGCTGAAGGGATGAAAAGATTTGAGTGGTAGAACCCAGGGTGGCTTCCACGGCTAACACAGAGGCATTTGTCTACAGCCGTGGTTGCAGAGCTAACTCCGGCGACTCTACTCTTATGGGTGAACACGCTTTTGAAAACCGCCCTGCAATTCACTCAGCCCTTATGTTTAATCTGGCTCCTGCTGGGCCTTTGGTTGCTGCGGCAGTTTTGGACCCGCCGTTGCAGTGGTTTGTGGATGCCTGCTTCATCCTGGCTGCTGCTCACGGTCATCTCCTGCACTCCCGCAGCATCCATTCTCCTGGCAGGTCTGGAGGATCAGATTCCCAAGGTTCAATTGGACCAACTTCCAGCGGCGGATGCGATTCTTTGCCTTGGTGGTGGCGTTGAGCCCTCATTGTCAGAGCCTATGGGATTTCATCTGAAGATTGGAGCTGACCGCCTGAGCACGGCACTCACAATTGCGGCCGCTGGGAAGGCTCCCTTGCTGATCTTGGGTGGCGGCGGATATCCGCACGAGGGGCGGATGTTTTCTGAGGCGGATGCAGTTCGTGACTATCTGGCGGCACACGTCCCTCTCAAAATCCAATTGCACAGCATGGGAACATGCAGTGACACGCATGATGAGGCTGTCAAGGTTGCAGAGCTGATGAAGCAGCGCGGCTTGAAGCGACTTCTGCTCGTCACCAGCGCGAGCCATATGCCGCGTGCCATGGCGACCTTCAGCAAGGCTGGCATCCAGATGATTCCTGTTCCCTGCAACTACCTCAGCAGTCTCAATCATGTGGGCGATCTTCACTGGTTGCACTGGCCGGGCTATCATGGGTTTGAGATTTTCGCCTTTTGGACGCACGAGATCATCGGCCATTACGTGTATCTCTGGCGCGGATGGATTTGAGCAGGCATCCCCACGCTTTGGCTGCTGGATGGAGCAACGCCTTCTCGTTGCACCAAGGTTTTCCCTGAGTAAGTGATCGCATGTGCTGCTCCGTTCTCAGCAGCACATAAACAGCAAATCTCCACGCCTGCATGGAATCCGCACCTCACGGCTGCCCGACACCTGTCTTATTTCTGATTCATCGGCGTCCTCAACTCACCGCCCGAAGCTTTGCGGCGATCCGGCAGGCGAGGCCGGAGCAGCTTATGGTGGCAGCTGACGGGCCGGAAGACGATGTGCTTTGCCAAGAAACGAGACGGCTTGTGGAAGAGGGAATTGACTGGCCCTGCAATGTTCAAACCCGGTTCTCAGCGACACGCTTAGGCTGTAGAAATGCTGTCTCGCAAGCCCTCGACTGGGCATTTGCCAAACATGAGCGTGTGATTGTGCTGGAGGATGATTGTTTGGCGGAGCCTTCCTTCTTTTGTTTCTGCACGGAACTGCTGGAGCGCTATCAGGATGAAGAACGGGTGATGCAGATCTGCGGCAGCAATCTCAGTGGGCATGCCGCGCAGGATGGCAGCAGCTATTATAGCTCGCGCTTCGCCACCATATGGGGGTGGGCAAGCTGGCGCAGGGCATGGAAACGGTATGACGTGAGGTTACAAGTGTGGATGGAGCAGGCTTCAAAAGCACGTTTGGAAGCCACATGTAAATTTCAAGGTGAGGCCGCGTGGAGGAAAGAGATATATAACAGTGCTTCCATGGGCACGATAGATACCTGGGATATTGCTTGGGAATTCGCCCAGCATAATTCTAATGGGGTGTGTCTAATCCCATCGGTCAACCTGGTTTCCAATTTAGGATGGGGGGCCGAAGCAACACACACACATGATATTAACGATGCGCGCGCGTGCATGGAAACGTGCCCGTTAGACTTTCCTCTCCGGCATCCTTCGGACCTTGCCATCTTTGATGAGGCTGACAGGAGCTATTTTGATCGGTATTGCCGCCGGCCATCCTTACGCATTCGTCTTCGGCGGAAAATAGGCCGCCTATTGAGGAGAATGGCGCGATGAGCGAGTCGCTTCTAAAAGTGAGGGCGCTCGCCTATCGGCTGGTAGTCACCATGATGAGGATTTTGGTGCATCCACGCCGCCCTGTTTTGTATCGTATCGCCATTCTTAAACTAGACAAAATTGGCGATTCTGTTTTGTCGCTGGGTGCCGTGAGAAAGCTTTTAGCCGTCTTTGGCGAAGATGAGGCCATATTGATCGTATCCAGCGCAGCGGCCCCTCTTTATCGCATGGAGTTTCCAGCAGCCAAGCTGTTGTTGATGCCAGCGTTTTGTGAACGGTTTTGGCCGGACTTCGTGACCCGGATCCTGGGATATGCATCCTCGCTTCGGGCCATTAAAGTTGAGCATCTCGTATGCTTGCGTCACCAGCACTCAGACTATCTGCATGCCATTGCCATGATGATCAATGCCAGACGCTGCCATGCGTCCAGATGGGAGGGGAACAAGGAGCATGCGAGTTTGTCATTCCCGAGATGTCTGATGAGCTCTTACCCGGTCAAATCGCCAGAGGCTTGTTTGGAATTGGAAGCGCATCGTCGTGTTGTCGAGAGTGTCCTGGCCGCCAGGGTAGAGATCGATGAGATGATGCCCAAGTTAATGCATGTCAAGGTCGTGGATGGAGACTCGCTCCTCGTATGCCCGGTGGCAGGAGATGCGATCCGCCAGTATCCTGCTGATCTCTTGGCGGAATCCATTCAGGTGTTCCTGCAACAATGGCCCAACACGGCAGTGCAGTTTTGTTTGCCGCCTGGTTCGGACCAGAAGCATTGGGGAATGGCATTGGAAAACAAGGGGATATTTGGTGTCGAATGGCTTCATCCAAAAGACTTGGAATCTCTGATCAATCTCATCGCACGTGCACGGATCGTCCTCGCCCCAGATTCTGGGCCGTCCCACATCGCAACGACTTTGGACAAGCCGGGCGTGTTTATTCTTGGCGGAGGACATTTTGGAATGTTTGCGCCCTGGAGCAAGAGCGGACGCCAAACATGGCTGAACCATGCCATGGATTGCTACCAATGCCGGTGGATTTGCACACAGCCTGAACCGTACTGTATCACGCATATTGCTCCTGCTGACATTGCGCGATCTCTATCCGAGGTCATGGTGTCCGAGGCCCCTTAGTGGTGAGATGATCACTCCAAGTAAGGCTGCGCCCTCTCATTTTGAATCGTGCATAAATGGAAAGAAGTTTGCGAGTCCACTTGTCCTTCAGGATAAGCCGGGTGATCGAGGTACAATGGGCGTCGCTAATGACATGCAGGCCGGGATTGACCTGATAATAGCGGCAGTGCAGACGCGCCGCTAAAAATTCCAAGGATCGACGCTCGTAAAAAGTGATGTGCTGGCCCGCGTCGAACGCATAGTACCACCAGTCTTTGGGTGGACGGGGGACTTGAAATGTGAGTGTTGAAAACACCAAGGTGCGGCAGTCGTACTTCTCGAACTGCTGGTCAATGAACTCCAGCGGATTGTAAATGTGCTCAAGAACTTCGAATGCGAACAGTGCATCTGCACTGAATGAGGCCGGAGGCTCGAAAGTGCTTGCGAAGAGGTTCGGGCAATAGGGATCGGTGGTAAAGCAGTCGAACCCCTTGTCTCTCAACAGGCGTGTCAGAAGGCCGTATCCACCTGCCAGATCCACATAACGTGCGTTGGCAGGAAAGGTAAGGGCCAGAAGTGTTTGCAGAAAGAGGCTGTTCTCGATGTTGCGGGCCACCAAACCGGTGTCTCCAGAAGAGATGGGTTGCTGGTAGGCTTCTTCAAGCCAGTAGGGGGCTTCCGTTTGCAGGAGACCGCAGACAGGGCACGAATAATAGCTCACGTTGAGCCGGCCAAGCACGGTTTCCTTAAAGGCGAACTCCATCGGAGTTTGCGATACTGGACAGAGAACGCCCGGTGCAGTCATGATAAGAAATAAAATTTTCTACTGCTCAGGGAGGTTGTGAACAAGCCTGAAGAAGCAGTCGGCATAACTTTCGTTGGAAGTGAGGTGGATCGGCTTTTCATAATGATCTTGGAGCAGAGACTGAACTGCGGCCAGATTTTCATGGCGAACCTCAATGCAGATGGCTTTGGGGCGGAAGCGTTTTAAATCCAAGCCGCGCAAGACGTCCACTTCAGCCCCTTCAACATCGAGGCTGAGGAGATCGAAATCTGACGGAGTTCCTGTCATCTCGAGCACTGAGGTCAATGTTTTGATGTCCGCTGTGACCAGCTGCTCGCTTGTGGGCAGCCCCTGCGCGGCAAGCCCATCCGCTGCACGCTGCCGTTCTTTTTCATCATTTCCCAACACTCCGCATGCCATGGTCATCAAGCCGGCGTGTCTCAACTGCAGGCTATGGCCTTCCGACTCTGGTGCTCCCAACGCACAAGATACCACGAGTGATTCTGGACGCTTTTGCCGGCATATTGCCGCGAGTTGTGGGAGGGGTTCAATCAGAACACCGCGCCAGCCCTTCATGCGTGCGAGGTAGTAACTGTTGCTCTGCTGAAACCCATCATAAGCACCCGCCTCTACGAACCAGCCGTCACGTTGCGGCAGCAGCCGCTCGATGGCGGTGTCGAGCCTGTTCAAAGAAGGACGTGACAGGCAAGAAATGCCCAGGAATTCAAAAACAGGCCTCAGCAGGTTAAGCAGGTGATCCCGTCTGGATGAAATGGGTTTGTAAGGAAGGCTGTCCATTTTCAACATTCTTGCTCCAGGGAGCCATAGACATCTGTCGGCCATTTTCCTCCTGAGTGAGGCAAAAGACTGTGAGCGCGCATGAAAAGTGAAGTGCACCAAGTGTAGTCGTTTACCGGCCCAAAGCCATGAAAGTCGATCTCCATCAAGCCTTGGGCACGCAACCAAGCGCAAACGTGCGGGTGCCAGTCGGCGTTGTCCAGAAGGAGAAACCCTCCTGGGGCGAGAAAGGGCAGGGATGCCTTGGCGCTTTCAAAGCGCATCAGACCGTCAATCATGATCACGTGATAGGTTTGTCCACTGACCAGTGGAGCCTTCGCGTAGGAAGTTGCTTCCACTGGACCAATGACGGTCAGGTTGGACGGAGCACGCAGTCTCAGCGTCTCTGCCCACTCGCTTTCCCCTTCGACTGTGGTGACGGATTTGGCTCTTTCCGCCCACCAAAGAGAGCTTTGTCCGCCGCCGTATTCGAGTACGCTGGACTGTGAGAAATCCAGCTGGCTGAGGTAATCAAGCGCCGGATAAGTGATCCAAGGCAGCGGGCGACCCTGCGCATCCACTGGTAATCCCGTCTTGATGCTTTGCCATTGAGCGCGCCGGAACATCAGTGTTTGCAGCACTCGCATCGCTTTGCCTGCTCGGGGGAGGAGGCGATGAATCGCACGTTCAAGAAGAGTCATGGCCGACTTATCAATCCTTGCTTGCGGCCAGACAGGCAAGCTCGTATTTGAGTGTGATGCTGGCTCCTTCTCCCACTGCCAATATGCAGCACCAGGTTTGGATCCTTGTTCCCGTCCACAACCGGCGGGGCACCACTGAGCGTTGTCTGGCGCATCTGGAGGGGCTTGGCATTCGAGCGTGGGCGGAGGTGCTGGTCATTGATGATGGAAGCAGTGACGGAACCTCAGAAATGATCGGGCAAGACTTTCCATGGGTTCACACCGTGAGTGGTGATGGCAGCCTTTGGTGGGGCGGGGCCATGCGGCTTGGCATGGAAAAGGCTCTGTCCGCGGGGGCCGAGTGCGTGTGCTGGCTGAATGACGACAGCCTGCCGGAACAAGGCAGTCTGGAGCAACTGGTTCACCTGGCCTTGGAGAGACAGGCTGTTTGTGGAGGAATCTGCCGGACTGCAGATGGAGCCTTTGTGTATTCGGGGGGCTTCATCGAGGGGCGGTGGCCGCGACATTCTGCTTCGGCTCCAGATCCGACGGTATTTCCGCTGTCAGTGGAATGGCTGCATGGCAACATGGTCGCTGTTCCTGCCTCGGTTTGCGCGCGAATCGAACTCCCGGAGGGGCGGTGGATCAAACATAACTTTGCCGATATTGATTTCACCCTGCGTGCGCACCGGGCTGGCATCCCTGTTCTTCTGGTGCCTTCGGCCCTGGGGCTGGCAGACCGCAATGATACGGCGACCTACTGGTCCTGGGCGGACCCCCGTCTTTCATGGTTCGACATCATGCGAGGTTTTGGCAGTCCGAAGGTCTGGTGGTATGCACCCGGCCTCATGCGCTTCAAAACAGTCCACTTCGGGTTGCTGGGGGCGGTGGATTGCGGCTGGCTTTTTTTCAAGGCCGGGGCGATCGTCCTTTTTAAGTGTCTGCCCAGCCAGTGGATGACACCCAGCCGCTGAAAGATCAACAATTAGACTTCTTTGATGTCCGACGAATCCAAAACCAATCAGCATCCCCTCGCGGGTTACCAATGGGTGGTTTTTGGATCTGACTGGGGGCGGCATCCTTCCTCCAGTCAGCACCTCTTCAGTGAGTTTTTGGGTTTCAGTCCGGTGCTGTGGGTCGAGACAGTTGGGATGCGTGTGCCGCAATGGACCATGCGGGATTTAAGGCGCTCGATCCAAAAAATCGTCGATTTTGTCTCTGGAAGGCGCCGCCGCATTGCGGCAGTGACAAATGGCCTGACCGTCATCTGTCCTCCGACCCTGCCGTTCACGAGAATCAAGTTCATCAGACTGGTCAACATATGGATTGTGCGCCGAAGTGTGCAGAAGGCTGTGCGGCGTCTTCAATTTAAAAAGCACATGCTCGTGGTCAGCACGCCTTCACAGGGGGATTATGTGGGCAGATTGGGGGAGGAAAAAAGCATTTATTATTGCGCAGATCAATACGCCCTCTGGCCCGGCATGAATCAGCAGCACATTGCGGAGATGGAACGCAATCTAATAGAGCGGGTGAATGCGGTCGTGGCTGTTTCGGACGTTCTGGCTGATCAATTTAAACGAGCAGGCAAACCGGTTTACACCTTGAGCCAAGGGGTGAATCCAGCTCATTTTTCCCGCGCTCAACAGCAGCGATTTGCCGGGCGTTTTGAGATTGTTTATTTTGGAATGATTGATGAAAGACTTGATCTTGATCTCATCATGGAGGTCGCCCAGCAGTTGCCCAAGGCGGTCATACGACTCATTGGCCCAGTCACTGTCCCCCTCGACAAGTTCGACGGTGTGGCCAACATTCATGTTGAACCGCCCAAACCCTACGATGAACTGCCAGAGAGCTTGAACACGGCGAGTTTGTTCATCATACCTTTTGAGTTAAGTGAACTGGCGTGCAGTTGCAGCCCTCTGAAGATCAAAGAATATCTGGCGTGCTCGCGTTCCGTTGTCTCGACGGCGCTTCCCGAGGCCCGGAGGCTCTCTCAGTTTGTTCATGTTGCCAAGGACCGAAGGGCATTCGTGGAAGCGGTGGTGGCAGCCGGGGAGGGGAAACTTACACTCGACATGCCTGCTGTTCAACGCTTCATCGAATCTGAAACCTGGCGTGCCAAAGCTTTGGAGTTTACCGAGTTCGTGAAGGGGCTCCGCGCATAGGAGCTTACCAGCAGATCCCTTCGTACTGCCAGGAAAGCGTCGATAATTCCCTCCAGCCACAGACATCAATCACAATCTGTTCCTGCCGGGCCATTTCCGCCAGGGCTTCGAATGGTACGCATTTCTGGGAGACCACGAGCACGTCACTGGATTGCAGCACCTCCCTGGCATCCTGTCTCAAAAGCTGCGCGAGATGAGGCATGCGGGCCTGGATCTGCTGTTCATTGGCGCCGATGAGGCGGGACAGATTAATGTGCGGATCGTAGATGCTGAGCTCGTGTCCATGTCCAAGCAATGTTTCTGCTGCTGCAACCATGGGGCTGCCGCGCAGGTCGTCTGTGTTTGCTTTGAAGGCGAGGCCGAGGAAGCCAATGCGACGTTTTGCTTTGCCTTCGATGAGACTTACAAAGAGCTCCTGGTGGGCGGCATTCGTGGCCGCGGTATTCTCAAGCAGGGGCAGGCTGATGTTTTCCTGACGAGCGAATGATTTCAGCGCAGAGACGTCCTTGGGCAGGCAGGAGCCGCCGAAGGGGTTGCCGGGCTTCATATAATAGCGGGAAATATTCAGCCGCGTATCGGCACATAACACATCCATGACTCGGGTGCCATCCTCCCCCAAGTGTTTGCACAGGCGGCCAATCTCGTTGGCAAAACCCACTTTCAGGGCATGAAAGTAGTTGCAGGAATATTTGATCATCTCCGCTCCCTCCCATGCAAGTATGGATGGATTTCTTCCCAAGATTTCACATACTTCGTCATCAGCAGGTTTGCCGCCATCATGGGTGCCGATGACCACAAGGGATGGATCCCGGAAATCCCTCACGGCAGTTCCTTCCCTCAAAAATTCTGGGCAATAATAAACACGCACCTGGCCGGCGGCAATCAGGTCTGCCAGTATGCCAGCAACCAAGGCGCGGGTGCTGCCTGGCAGCATCGTGCTGCGATAGAGCAAGATGTGGGGCTTTCCTGATTTTTCAAGGGCTGCAACGATCTGTGCGGTGACGTGATGAACGTATTCGAGATTCAGCTTGCCGGAGGGAAGGGAAGGGGTGCCGACACAGATGATACTGACATCAGTCGTTGCCACTGCCTGACTTACATCAAGCGTGGCGGATAGCTGGTTTGAAATGGTGGCCTGCCTGAGAAGGTCATCGATTTCGGGCTCGACGATGGGAGACTGACCACGGCTAAATGCCTCCACCTTGGCAGCATGAAGATCCACGCCAATGACATGGTGTCCTTGCTCGGACAGGCAGGCCGAGGTTACTGCGCCAACATAGCCGAGTCCGAAAACCGAAACATTCATGCGAGGGGGAGATCAAAAAGTGAAGGGAAGATATTCCTTGAAAGAGCTGCGCAGTCAAACAATGCCATGAGGATCCCCATATCAATTGTGTGAATTTGCTGAAGTTCTCTGGTAAACGCGCATCAATCCCGTTTCCCATGACACCCGGGTGACGGGCTGCTCAAAATCAAGCCGCCAGCGTTGACTGGCTGAATTCATGGCGTTGAGCAACTGGACCTCATGGGGTTGCCGCCGGTCTTCTGGCTCTGACAGGTCTAGAAAAACGCGGGTAACGTGCAGTTTGTCGAGATGATCCAGCAAATCCGCTTCCTTGGTGAAGGCAGCTTTGTAACCCCGTCCCATCCAATCACTCGTGGCCAGTTCCTTGCTGCCTCTGTAAATACGTAAATTTGCTGGAAACCTTTGCTGGCTGCCAAATGCAGCAGCTGCAATGACGGCTCCTTCACCACGTGGATCTGAAGCCACCAGCCAGTTTTGTTTTGCCTCGCCCCGATTGGGCATGCCGCTGCGGGAGACTGTGGCGCTGAAGCCTCGCACATCCTTGGTCGGCCAGATGTCGGCGGTGAGCACGGGCAGCAGTGAAAAGACAAGCAGCAGCAGCGGCGTGGCGCTGTATGCCAGCTTTGCCGGCCAGGGCACACGCGCCAGACCATAGGCTGCCATCAGCATGACTAGGGGGGACAGTGTCAGCATGTAGCGCACGCTCAGCCCTACAGGGACGAGCAGGAGCACGAGCGTCATGCCCGCACACATGGCAAAGAGAGAGGCCAGCAGGGGATCGAGCGCTCTTTTCTTCCATCCGGAGAGGAGGCAGAGCCCCGCTCCAGCCGCCGCGAGAAGGCTTAGCGGCCAGCCAAAGATCACCGGCATGCCTTTGAGATAAAACGGCACCGCCTGCATGAGATACTGCGTGGGGGAAAGCAGCGTCATACCTTCCTTGGAGATGCCGGTGGAGTACAGCATCCAAGGGCCAGCCAGCACCGCCACGGGCAGCGCAGCGAACCACCATGACCAGGAGAAGACCAGCCGCCAGCGTCCGGTCAGCAGTGTGCCCAGCGGCGGCAGCAGACACAGCCCCATGCCTGAGCCCTTGGTGAGAATGGCTGCCGCGGCCACAGTGCCCCATAGCAGCGCCCGGCGCACGGAGGGGGCTTTTATATACCATGCCCACAGCAGCGCCGCCCACAGGCAGAACAGCGCCAGCAAGACATCTGCCATGACGTGCTGCGTCATCTTCAACGTCTGTGGCAGCAGCAGCATGCAAAGGCTGGCAGCCGCAGCTGGCGCAGTCTTTAAAAAATGCCGTCCGATGTGGAAGGTGAGCGCCGCCAGGAGAGACAATGTCAGCGACTGAAACACCAGCAGCGTGCTCACAGAATTGTGCGCCAGCAGCAGTGGTGCATTCAGCACATAGTAGAGGGGGGGGTAGTGCCCCAGTGCCACGCGCGGAAAGTCGGCGTAGTAGGCCTTGGCAAAGGTCATGGGATGACTGCCCAGGCCATCCGCCAGATAGTCCCGCAGCATCAGCGCCGTGACTGCATGGGCCGCCTCATCGGGGTCACCTCCCAGGTCTGATGAGAAACCACCACCCCCCACCGCAACCCCCAGGGCGAAGAGAAAGGAAAATGCCAGCACCAGCAGCAGTTGTCTGCATGATGCGCCTTCGCCTGGCTGGAGGGTATTGGAAGAGTTCGACATCGGAATTGGCTTCGGGGTACAGGACCGGGCCGCGTGTAAAGCAAAGATGAGGCCACTGCAATGAATATGCTCTCCCGGCTATTTTTGTGCATTGCATAAAGCCTGCAGCGTGACTATTCGCATTCATGCAGCAAGATCAGCTCGATGTCCCCAACGGCACGGTACGCCGGTCCGCATTTTATGGGCTCATTGGCAGCGGGCTCGTCGGCCGTGATCCCTTTGACCGCCGCAGCTTCTCCGGCATCAGCTACTACTTCTTCAAAGAATGCCAGCGCCAAGGCCTCCTCCTCGGAGCCGCCGGCTGCGAACTCGAAGGCTGGCGCAAGTGGCTCCTTCTCGCCCTCAGCTACCACCGCCAGAAAGCCCTCTGGCGCATGCGCTACTACCTCGACACCCGCTACCGCAACCAGCTCACCCGCATCCTCGCAGGAAAAATCCCCCGCGACCAACCCGTCGGCACCCTCCTCCAAATCGGTGCCATGTTTGACGGCGGCGCTCTCCTCCAGCCCGGTGCCTACAACACCTCCTACCACGACGGCAACATCGCCATGCGCCTCCGCAGCCCCTACGGTGCACGCGGCTTTGATGAACGCCGCGCCGCCCAGGCCCTCGCTTACGAGCGCCAGGTCGCGCAGAAAATGGACCGCGTCTTTGTCATGGGCGACTACCTCGCCAAATCCTTCCAAGAAGACCTCGGCGTCGCCCCGCATCGCATCATCAACATCAGTCACGGGGCCAATCTCGACACCATCCCCGCCCCCGACCCGCAGAAAAACTACGCCGCGCAGGAAGTCCTCTTCGTCGCCGTCGAGTTCGACCGCAAAGGCGGCCGCGTCCTCCTCCCTGCTTTCCAGCGCGTCCGCCAGCAGCTCCCCGGAGCCATCCTCCACGTCATCGGCGTCCGTGGGGATCCCCCCGCAGACCTCCCCCTTGAAAATGTCCGCTGGCACGGCTTCAAGCGCAAAGAAATCCCCGAAGAAGCCGCCGTCATCCAGGACCTCTACCGCCGCTGCTCCGTCTTCGTCCTCCCCTCCTTTTACGAGCCCTTCGGCATCTCCGTCTCCGAAGCCATGCTCTACGCCATCCCTCCCATCATCACCGGCGACTGGGGCGTCGCCGAAAAAGTCATCCCCGGCGTCTCCGGCCTCCACGTTAAAGCAGGCGACGAAGACGGCCTCGCCGCCGCCCTGTACGAACTCCTTAGTGACCCCGCCAAAGCCGAGGCCTACGGGAAAGCCGCCCGCCAGCGCGGCCTCGACCACTTCACATGGCCCGCCGTTGTCAAAAGCCTCGGCCACGCCCTCGACGTCATGCACCAGGAGCCACCCCTCAGCAGCCTGCGCTCCGTACAGTAGCCATCTCGCTCCGTCGAGATGAGCACAACGCCCCCCTTGCCCGCGCCTCCCTCCCTCCCGCGCAGCGCAGCAAAGTGGTCCGCGCCTGCGAAGCCGCGAGTCGAATGAGAGCATGCAGGAAACGACGCAACCACCCGGCATCATAAAAACAGCCCCCATTCCTCGCGCTACCTAAGCTCCCTCCCCTAAAGTGAGTCCTCACAGGCTCCTGTGCAGCCCCCGTCCCTCAACCAACATTTAAAAATACCTAAACGACCAGCCTTCCCGTCGTTTTTGTTCTAACAGCGTTTAGCTTTTTCTAAACAATGCCAGTCGCTGCAGACTCACCCAAATCCCGGGCTGACTCCCCGCCCCGCTCTGCTGCGGCATGGAATCGCGAAGTCTCACGCTTCATCGCAGCCAGCGGCGCCACCACGCACTCCTTCGGTTTGGGCCGTTTGATCGGCCGCCTTTTCGCCCTGCTCTATCTCACCCCGGAGCCCCTTTGCCTCGATCAGATCGCCAAAAAGCTCAAGATCAGCAAGGCCAGCGCCAGCATCGCCGTCCGTCAGCTTGCCGCGCTGCATGCCGTTCACAAAGTTGCCGAGATCGAAGCCGCAGGCCGCCGTGACTTCTACCAGGCGGAGCTCAGCTTCGGCGTCATCCTGCGCAAAGGACTCCTCCCCGGCTTGCAGAAAAAGCTCCGCTCCGCCGGCGTACAAATTGACCGCACCCTCAGCGTCTCACCCTCGCAGGCAGACCTGCAGGATGTCCCCGCCGCCACCAGCGATCACCACAAGGAGATCTGCCGCAGGCTCCGCCTCGCGCGCGGCCTCTACCAGAAAGTCAATGCGCTCTTCTCCAACCCCTTGCTGGAGCATCTCCTTTAACCCCGCTTAAACCGCCACCCGGCGGCCACGTTGCACACCCTCGTGCGCAGCATCCTCATCTCACACCCTATGCCACCGGTTTTCTCAACCGAGGGCGGCAGCGTGCCCGCAGCCGCAGCCCCCGCATCGTTTCACTTTTTTGAATAACAACATGTCGCAGACCGCACCGCTCTCGGACGCAGCAGAAGAAGAATGGGACATGGTCATCCGTGCCCGTTCCGGCTGGTTTCATCTCCACCTCCAGGACCTCTGGCAGTACCGCGACCTCCTGCGCATGTTCGTCTGGCGGGACTTCGTCGCCGTGTACAAGCAGACCATCCTTGGCCCCATCTGGTTCTTCATCCAGCCCCTGCTCACCACCGCCACCTTCACCATCATCTTCAGCGGCGTTGCCAAGCTCTCCACAGACGGCCTGCCGCCGCTCCTCTTCTATCTCGCCGGCACCACCCCGTGGAATTACTTCGCCACCTGCCTCACCAAGACCTCCACCACCTTCAAGGACAACGCCAGCCTCTTCGGCAAAGTCTATTTCCCACGGCTCATCACCCCCTTGTCCGTCGTCATCTCCACCCTCATTCAGTTCATCATCCAGTTCGCCCTCCTCGGCGTCGCGCTCGCCTGGTTCATCTGGCAGGGCAGGGACATCCGGCCAGACTACCTGGGCATCGTCCTCGGCACCCCGGTGCTCATCCTCATGCTCGGCGGCCTCGGCCTCGGTTCCGGCATCATCATCTCCTCCCTCACCACCAAGTATCGTGACCTCGGCTTCCTCGTCACCTTTGGCGTCCAGCTCGCCATGTATGCCACCCCCGTCGTTTACCCCCTCTCCATCGTGCCGGACAAATATCGCTTCTTGATCGAGCTCAATCCCATGACCGGCATCGTCGAAGCCTTCCGCGCACTCTATCTCGGTGCCGGCTCCTTCTCCTGGCCCCTCCTCACCTACTCCGCACTAGTCACCGCCGTCCTCCTCTTCCTCGGCGTCATTGTCTTTAACAAAGTCGAAAAATCCTTCATGGACACTGTCTGATGAGCACTCCCGTCATTCACGTCGAAGACGTCTCAAAGCTCTACCGCCTCGGCGAGGTCGGCACCGGCACCCTCCAGCACGACATCAATCGCTGGTGGCATCGCATCCGTGGCAAAGAAGATCCGTACGCCAAGGTCGCCACCGTCAATGACCGCACCCGCAAAGAAAAGAAGTCCCCTCAGGAAGACTACGTTTGGGCGCTGAAAGACATCAACTTCGAAGTCTGTCAGGGCGAAGTCCTCGGCATCATCGGTCGCAACGGGGCAGGGAAGAGCACCCTCCTCAAGCTCCTCTCCCGCGTCACCGCACCCTCCTCCGGCTCCATCAAGGTCAAAGGCCGCATCGCCTCCCTCCTCGAAGTCGGCACCGGCTTCCACCCAGAGCTCTCAGGCCGCGAAAACATCTTCCTCAACGGCGCCATCCTCGGCATGCGCAAGCAGGAGATCACCTCCCGCCTCGATGAAATCGTCGATTTCTCCGGCTGCTCCGCCTACCTCGACACCCCCGTCAAGCGCTACTCCAGCGGCATGTACGTCCGCCTCGCCTTCGCCGTCGCCGCCTACCTCGAACCCGAGATCCTCATCGTCGATGAAGTCCTCGCCGTCGGCGACGCCGAGTTCCAGAAGCGCTGCCTCTCCCGCATGGACAAAGTCTCCAAGCTCGGCAAGACCGTGATCTTCGTCAGCCACAACATGAGCGCTATGCAGTCCCTCTGCACCTCCATCCTGCGCATGTCCAACGGCCAGTCAGGCGTCAAAAGCCGCAACGTCGAGCAGGAGATCAACAACTACCTCCACGACTGCCGCACCGCCCAGCCCTCCTTCCCCGTCGAGCTCGAGGACGGCACCCGCATTCTCGGCCTGGAGATCGCTCCCGCCATCTTCCCCACCGGTCAGTCCACCACGCTCACCTTTGACATCGAGCTGTCCGCCGCGACCACCTTCACCGATTTCGCCCCCGTCATTTACAATCATACCGGCGTCAGGATCGCCATCATGGACGGCCGCAACAAGCTCGGCCTCCCCCGCGTCTTTGCCCCTGGCCGCCATCGTTTGCAGTTCCACACCGGACCGATCCCCCTCATGCCCGGCGACTACGTCGTCGGCCTCTATCTCCGCACCCTGTCCGCCTGGGTGAATCACGAAAATCTCGGCGACTTCCAGCTCACCTCCGAGACCGGCATGGAGATCACCAACTATCCCGCAGAACACATCGGCATCTTAAGCATGAACTTTTCCGCGGCGATACTCTGAACACCTGAACCCTGACAACTCTCCCCTCCCTATGGCTTACTCCAAATTCAAGGTCGTTCGCGGACTCCAAAAAGTACTGTCCGGCAAGCTGCCAGACTTCCTCTTTCCCCTCGTTGAAAAAATCCGTTACCGCGAATGGCACCGCCTTGAGCGCGGCGAGATCTCAGAAATCGTCTGGCCCGTCGGCGGTGGCGCCAGCCTCCTGCTGCACAAAGACTCCTTCCTCTGCCGCCCCATCGTTCGTGGCAAATTCGAACTCGGAGAGCGCACCCTCCTCGCCCGCTTGCTGAAACCCGGCGATGTGTTTGTCGATGTAGGTGCCAACATCGGCCTCTTCGCCGTCATCGCCGGGAAATGCGTCGGTCCCCAAGGCCTCGTACTTGCCGTGGAGCCCTCCCTCCCCACCTGCAAAATCCTCCAAAGCCAGATCGACCTCAACAAGCTGCAGAATGTGAAAATCTGCCAGGTCGGCATATCGAAAGAGAGCGGGGAGCTGGAATTGTTTCAGGGCACCAATACCAACGACACATTCAACAGCTTCAGCCCCCCCATCTGGGAAGGTGAATACACTCCCACCAAGGTTCCCGTCGTCACCTTTGACGCCCTTGTCGCCCAGCATCTCGCAGGCCGTCCCATCCGCCTCGTCAAGATCGACACCGAAGGCTGGGAGTGCAATGTGCTCGCCGGCGGCAGCGCGGCATTCTCCGGGCCGGACGCCCCGGAAATCATCATTGAATTCTGTGACAAAGCCCTCATCGCCAGCGCCTCCTCCTGCGAAGCCCTTTACACGGCCCTGCGTGCACTCGGCTACACCACCTTCGTGATCGACATGGACAACGGCATGCTCCAGCCCCTCAACCAGTCCAAAGAGTTCGAATACGCCAATATTTTCGCCACCAAAAACCCCGCCCGGCACCGCAGCTTCATCGTGTCTTGAAGTTCCTCTGCTGTAACGCCTCTGGCTGTCATTGATGACTTTGTTTCAAATATCCGGCGGGCTGGGCAACCAGATGTTCCAGTACGCCATGGCGCGCAGACTGGCCCTGCGGGGAGATGGCATCCTGCATGCGGACCTTTATCAGCTCGGCATGCAGGTGCAGCCGCCGCGACAATTCCGCCTTGACCTCTTCCATACGCGTGTCCTGGCCCTCCCTTGGTACTCTGTCTGGCGTTACAGCAAGAGGGAGTT
This sequence comes from Prosthecobacter sp., assembly GCF_044222345.1. Taxonomy (GTDB): domain Bacteria; phylum Verrucomicrobiota; class Verrucomicrobiia; order Verrucomicrobiales; family Verrucomicrobiaceae; genus Prosthecobacter. The sequence continues at coordinate 16,102 of NZ_JBGANL010000035.1, read as the reverse complement.
CCTGGAACGGTTGGTGCGCCGTTATCTGCCGGAAAACCTCGCTCGAAGACTGTTGTCGCTGGTTGCGCGCCGGGGCTTCAAGTCCCCCTGTGTTTATCGCTTTGATGCGTGCGCCCCGGGGCGGCCAAAGCCCATGCTGCAAATCGGCAAGGTGGTCTCTGAGCGGCAGTTCCACTTTGATCCAGATGTGTTGAATCTGTCCGGAAACCTGCTGCTGATGGGTTACTGGCAGACGGAAAAGTATTTTGCAGACATCGCGCCACAACTCCGCGCCGAGCTACAGGTGAAGACCCCGCAGGCAGGTCAAAACTTGGTGGTGGCCAATCGCATGCGCGCGCAGCAGTCCGTCTCCCTGCATGTCCGGAGGGGCGACAAGGCGACGGCAAAAGACTTCAACGGTTCCACTCCGGAGTATCACCAGCGCGCCATGGCGTGGTTTCGCGCCCGCCTTTCCAATCCGGTGTTCTTTGTCTTCACCGATGACTGGGACTGGGTGCAGCAGCATCTGCCCGCGGCGCCTGACGTCGTATATGTGAATCACAACGGTCAGGATCAGGAACATGAAGACCTCCGCCTCATGAGTCAGTGCCGGCATCACATCATTGCTCTCAGCTCCTTCAGTTGGTGGGCGGCCTGGCTTAATCCTAGCCCCGACAAGCTGGTGGTCTGCCCGCCGCATCAGCGCTGGTTCAATTTTGCCAACTGTGTCACCGTTGACATATTTCCGGATTCATGGGTTCAGATCGACGACCTTTGAAGGCCGTTTGATCCGCCGGTCTCGCAGATGAGGTCTGGCAAACATTATTCATATAAAAGCTGGCACAGTCCTAATCTTAACCCTAGATGGGCCGCTGCTAAACAAAGTTTTATCACGCTTAATCCATTGCTCAAATTCAACTCAAAAAAACACCCGCTCGTCAGTGACGGCGTTCAGATTGTTTACGTATGATACTAGTTCAAATAGCTGGTGGATTGGGCAACCAAATGTTTCAATATGCGGCTGCGCGCAAACTGGCGGCCAAGGGGGATGGCATCGTTCTGGCAGATCTTTATTTTCTTGGTTTGCAGATGCAGCCAGCCAGAAAATACCGACTGGACAAGTTCCGCGTTCAGGCTCCCCGTGTCCCTTGGCACCATGTGATCCGGTACAATCCAGGGGAGTTTCTGACCCGTCTGGCTCGCCGCAGCCTGTCTGCTCCACGGGCCAAGAGTCTGCTTTACCGGTTCGAGCGTTTTGGCTTCAAGTCTTCATGCGACTATCGCTTTTACCACTACAAGCCAGACCAGCCCCTGCCACCCTTGCAGATCGGCAGGACCGTCTCCGAGCGCCATTTCCACTACGACCCCGAGTTCCAAAACCTCTCGGGGAACCTCCTGCTCATGGGCTACTGGCAGTCAGAAAAATACTTCTCAGACATCGCCCCCCAGATCCGCGCAGATTTCCAATTGCGCGCACCCTTCACTGGAGAAGACGCCAAAGTCGCCGAGCAGATGCGGCAATGCCTCTCCGTCTCCCTCCACATCCGGCGTGGCGACAAAGCAGTGGCCAAGGACTTCAACGCCAGCGAGTCGGCCTACTGCCTGCGTGCCGTCGAGTGGTTCCGCTCCCGCCTCGACTCGCCGAAGTTCTTCGTGTTTTCAGACGACTGGGAGTGGACCCGGCAGCATCTCCCCGAAGCACCAGACATCCAATATGTCGCTCACAACAGCGTGGGCCAGGATTTGGAGGACTGGAACTGGGAGGAAAATCTCAGCCTCATGAGCCAGTGCCGCCATCACATCATCGGTCCCAGTTCATTCAGTTGGTGGGCCGCATGGCTGAATCCTGATCCGCAGAAAATAGTCCTCAGCCCGCCTCACCAGCGCTGGCTCAATTTCCGCAACTGCGACACCTCCGATGTGATCCCCTCATCCTGGATCCAGATCGACGACCGCTGATCTCCTCCCTCCTACCTTGGTCCCTCCTCATTCTCACCCCGCCTCCCTCACATGAAACTCAGCCCTAACGCCATTCGGAAACCCGGCCCCTGGTTTCTTCTGCGCTGTATCCTCAGCCAGTTGCTTGGTCGTTCCAATCAGGTGATCCAGTCCTACCGCAAGGACCGGATTTCACATGTCGAACTGGAGCAGGATCTCCCGCTTCTCCTCACCAAGAAAAAGCCGCTGCTCATTGATGTCGGAGCCAACGCCGGACAGACCATCTCCATGTTCAAACGCGTGTTTGATCAGCCCACCATTCACGCCTTCGAGCCCAACAAGGCCCTCGTGGAGACCCAGCTTGCCACCGCCTTTGGGCAGGACAAAAACATCACCCTCAATGCCGCCGGACTCGGCGCCGAAGAAGGCGTCCTCAAGCTCAACCATTTCGAGCAGGATCAGATGTGCTCTTTCCTGCCCTTGGACAATGGCCAGCGCAATCCTTATGCCGGCGAAGCCGTCGTCAACAGCTCGGAAGTCCCCGTCTGGACGCTCGATGAGTATGCGAAAAAGCATTCGCTCGGCGCGATTGATCTGCTGAAAATCGACACCCAGGGCTACGACCTCCAGGTGCTCAAAGGCGCGGATGCGCTGCTCACCGCCGGCAAGGTCAGCTTCATCATGCTGGAGATTAACTTCATTCCTCTCTACGTCGGCCAGCCCGCCTTTTTTGAGCTGGATGCCTTTCTCAACAAGCGCGGCTACGCACTCGTGGACTTGTATGAAAAAATCTGGGTCGAGAACCGCCTCGCCTGGTGCAACGGCCTGTATCAAAAAATCTAACGTTTCAATTTCCGCCGCTACCGCTCCGCTTCCATCCTCTGCAACCCTCGCCACTCCCCATCATGAAACTCAGCTCACAGGCTACCCCCATTACCAGTCCTTGGTTTCTGCTGCGCTGTCTCATCAGCATGGTGCTGGGGCGCTCCAATCAGGTGCTGCAGTCCTATCGTAAAGACCGCATCTCCCATGTGAACCTGGAGCAGGATCTGCGCGTTCTTCTGCCGCAGGCCGGCGCGTTGTTGTTTGATGTCGGTGCCAACAAAGGGCAGACCATCGCCATGTTTCGGCGCACCTTCAACCAGCCCGTCATCCATGCCTTTGAGCCGAACAAATCGCTCGTGGAAACAGTGCTCACCCCGGCGCATGCGGGCAACCCCAAGGTCGTGATCAACGCCGCCGCACTCGGCGCGGAGAATGGCAGCCTCACCTTCAACGAATGTGAGAATAATGAACTCAGCTCCTTCCTCCCTATGGAGTCCAGCGCGGAAAACCCCTTCAAGGACGACGTCATCAAAACCAGCACCACCGTCCCCGTCTGGACGCTCGACGGCTATGTCTCCGAGCACAAGCTGCCCCCGCTCGCCCTGCTGAAAATTGACACCCAGGGCTTTGACCTCCAGGTCCTTCAGGGCGCACGTCAGCAGCTCTCCGCAGGCCGCATCTCGCTGGTCATGCTGGAGATCAACTTCGTCCCCATGTACGTCGGCCAGCCCACCTTCGGCCAGGTGGACGCCTTCCTGCGCGAGCACGGCTATGCGCTGGTGGACATGTACGAAAAAATTTATCAGAACAACCGGCTCGCCTGGTGTACCGGCCTGTATCAAAAATGCTGATTACGGCGAACTCGGCGTCAGCAAAGTACTCATGAGCTTCAGCTCATTCTGGTCCGCCGCACGCAAGCCTTTCTCCAGCGCAATCTGTCAGGAACATCGCATGCCATTCACCAAACGTCACGACGCGGGATATATCTGCTAACCCATGGGATTGGTCAGCGTCATTGTTCCTACCTTCAATCGTGCAGACTTGATCCGCCGATGCTATGACTCGGTCGTCGCGCAGGAGCACCGCCCTCTGGAGTTTCTCGTGGCAGACGACTGCTCCACCGACGGCACCGCCGCCGCCATGCAGCAGCTTCCCGTCAGGGAAGGGGTGTCCGTCGTTTACCTCCCTCAGCCCATCAATCGCGGCGTGTCTGCCGCGCGCAATGCCGCCCTGCGCGTCGCACGTGGGGAACAGATCGCCCTGCTCGACTCCGACGACGTCTGGTACCCAGGGCATCTCGCCAAACTGCAGGCCGCGCTCGAATCTTCCGGCGCAGACCTCGCTTATTCCCGTGGCGATATCCGCCCCGGCCCCGAGGCCCCGCCCTCCGGTCGCAGCAGCTTCGGTCCCACCCCGTATGAAGAGCGAAACACACCTGAATGCCTCTTCTACTACAACTTCATCCTCCCCTCCGCCACGCTCGTGCGCGGCGGCTTTTTCACTCAGATCGGCCTCTTTGACGAAGACCCGCTGATGCAGCACGCGGAGGACTGCGCCGCCGCCGGACTCAAGTTTGCCCACGTCCGTGAAGCCACGCTCTGCTACACCACCCCCGGCAAAGTGCCCGAGGCCAAGCAGCAGATGATGATGCGCCGCTTCAATCAATGCCTGCGCAAGCACCGCGACTATCCCGGCACCTCCGCCTCTCGCCGCCGGTTCACCCGCGGGTATTATCTCCTCTGGCTCGGCGTCATGCTCGGCGCGGTGAATGCCGAATCTCAGGCCCTTTTTCGTGAAGCGCGCCAGCTCGCCTGGGCCACCCCCTCGCTCCTGCTCACAAGCCTTTGCGGTCTCCTCCTGCCACGCCTGCCCGCCTCCCGCCAGAGCCTCGGCCGCCGCGTGCTCATGCGGCTCTTTCGCGGCCTGCGTGCCAGACATCGCACCCTGCGTGGTTTTCCTGATCCATGGGACTGATGCCCATCATGACTTACCGGCCGGACATTGACGGTCTTCGCGCACTCGCCGTGCTCTCCGTGCTCCTGTTCCATGCCGGACTTGGCGTGCAGGGCGGCTATGTCGGCGTGGACGTCTTCTTTGTGATCTCAGGCTATCTCATCACCGGCCTGCTCCTGCAGGACATGGCCCAGGGCAGGTTTAGCCTGCGCGGCTTTTGGGAGCGGCGCATCCGCCGCATCATGCCCCCGCTCGTGGTCATGCTCCTTGCCACGCTGGCCGCTGGCTGGCTGCTCCTGCTCGCGGAAGACTTCAAAGAACTCGGCCAGTCCGCCGTCGCCCAGGCTCTCCTCCTTGCAAATGTGTTTTTCTGGCGCGAGTCAGGCTACTTTGAACAAAGCGCCGACTTAAAGCCCCTCCTGCATACCTGGTCGCTCGCCGTCGAAGAACAGTTCTACCTCTTTTTCCCGCTCGTGCTCTTGGTGCTGCGGAAGTTTTTCCCAGCCCTGCTGCGCCCTCTCCTTCTACTCCTGCTGGTGACCTCGCTCGCGATTGGCATCTATTGGAGTCGCACCCGTCCCGAAGCGGGCTTCTATCTGCTGCCGTCCCGCGCCTGGGAACTCCTCCTCGGAGCGCTGCTTGCCATGACCCCCGTCACCTTTTCACCCTCCCGCCGCTGGCTGCCGGAGCTTTCGGGCGTGGTCGGACTGGGCATGATCTTGTACGCTGTGTTTGCCTTCAGCACCCACACCCGTTTCCCTGGCGAAGCCGCGCTGCTCCCATGCCTCGGGGCCGCTCTCGTCATCGCCTGCGGCAGGCATTCCATTGCCGGACGCCTGCTCGCCTTGCCCTGGCTGGTCGGCGTCGGCCTCGTCTCTTACTCGCTCTACCTCTGGCACTGGCCCCTGCTGGTTTACTCCAAATACTGGGCCTCCGTCCCGCTCACCATCCCGCAGCGCCTCCTGCTGCTGGCCGCCACCGGCATCCTCGCCGTGTTCTCCTGGAAATGGGTAGAGCAGCCCTTTCGCAGACGCGTCGTCTGCGCCAGCCGCTCATCCATCTACACCTTTGCCGCCGCCTGCTCCGCCCTCATGCTCGCGCTCGGCTGCACGCTGCACTTCCTGCACGGCGTGCCCTCACGCATCCCCGCCGCCGCGCAGATCTACGCCGCAGGCAGGTCGGACAGCATCTTCCGTAAAGAAGTCAGTCTGGAGCAGGCCCAGCGCGGCGACTTCGTCATCCTCGGGGGCAAGCAGCCGCGCCCTCCAGGCCTCCTCGTCTGGGGAGACAGCCACGCCATGGCCCTCCTGCCCATCATGGATGAACTCTGCAAAGAGAAAGGCGTCCAGGGCTTCGCCGCAGTACACTACCAGACCCCGCCGCTCCTCTCTTACCTCCCCTTCGGCTCTTACAGCCTCAAGGACAAGGCCCCGCTCTTCGGCGCTGCCGTGATCGACTTCGTACGCTCCAAAAAAATCCCCAGGGTCGTCCTCACCGCCTCCTGGAATTATTACTTCGAAGCCGACAGCGGCAACCACATCCGCAAGGCTCTGCTCGAAACCGTCACCGCACTGAAAAGCGCCGGCGCCAGCGTCTGGGTCATGGAAGACGTCCCCAACCAGCCTTTCGATGTCCCCCGCCGCCTCGCTGCCGAGGTCCTGTTTTACCATGGCGATGTCAATCTCATCGGACTCCCTCTCACCACTCATCGTGCTGAGTCCGCCCAGCAGCACGATGTCTTGCAAAGCCTCGCCCCCCAGCATTACACCCTGCTCGATCCCGCCGGACTCTTCCTCAATCCCCAAGGGGTATGCCGGGTTGCTGCTGATGGAAAAACACTCTACACCGACAGCAGCCACATCAGCACTCAGGGAGCGCGTTTTTTGCGCCCCCTCGTGACATCCATTTTCGACTAATCCCTGATCAGACATGAAAAAACTTGTTCAAAAGTGCCGCAGCTTGCTCAAGCGTGGCAATGAAGCAATCCACCACCGCAAGGAGCTTTCCACCTTCCTCACCTTCTGCCGCCGTTTGCAGCCAGGCTTTGACGGTGCCGTCCAGCCCGAAGAGCTGGTGCTCCTCGAAGAGCTCGTCCGCCGCGCCCATGACTTCGACGGCCCCCTCATTGAAGTCGGCACCCTCTTCGGCTTCACCACCCAGAACATCGCCATCTGGAAAGATCCCCAAAAAGAACTCATCACCATTGATGACTACAGTTGGAACCCCGTTGGCCTGCTCCCCCTGGCCCATCGCGACTTCACCCGCCGCGGCCTCCACTACTTGATGCAGAAGTGCCGCACCACCCTCTTTGAAGGCCTCAGCACCGACTTCTTCGCCACTTACAAAGGCCCCGCGCCTTCCATGATTTTCATTGATGCCAGCCACATCTACGAGCACGTCCTCGCAGACATCACCTGGGCCAAAAATGCAGGCGTCCCCATCATCGCCGGGCACGACTACTCACGCTTTTGGCCCGGCGTAAAACGCGCCGTCGAAGAATCCTTCGGCACCGACTTCAAAGTCAGCGGCACCCTTTGGGCGCACGTCAAATCCACCCCCGTCTAATCCTCCCCCATCACTCCCACCCTCTCACACCCACACCCTTTCCCACCCATACCAACCACCATGAAAAGTCTCCTCGTCACCGGTTCCTCAGGCCTCATTGGCTCCGAAGTCGTCACCCATTTCTCCGAGTCCGGCTGGACCGTCCATGGCGTGGACAACAACATGCGCGCCGACTTCTTCGGCCCCGGCGGCGACACCCGCTGGAACACCCAGCGCCTCAAAGACCAGTTCCCCTCCTTCCACCATCACGAGCTCGACATCCGCGACCGTGCCGGCGTCCAGAACCTTCTCAAGGAGCTCCGCCCCGACGCCATCGTCCACACCGCCGCACAGCCCAGCCACGACCTCGCCGCCAGCCGTCCCTTTGACGACTTCGACGTCAACGCCGTCGGCACACTCAATTTCCTCGAAGCCACACGCCTCGCCTGCCCGGAGTCACCCTTCGTCCACATGAGCACCAACAAAGTCTATGGCGACGCCCCCAATGAGATCGCCCTCGTCGAACTCGAAAAACGCTGGGACTACGCCGACCCCACCTACGAGGACGGCATTCGCGAAACCTACCGCATCGACCAGTGCAAGCACTCCCTCTTCGGTGCCTCCAAAGTCGCCGCAGACGTCATGGTCCAGGAATACGGCCGCTACTTCGGCATGCCTACCTGCGCCCTCCGTGGCGGCTGCCTCACCGGTCCCAATCACAGCGGCGTCGAGCTCCACGGCTTCCTCAGCTACCTCATCCGCTGCAATCTCGAAGGCAAAACCTACCGCGTCTTCGGCTACAAAGGCAAGCAGGTCCGCGACAACATCCACAGCCACGACGTCGTCGCCTTCATGGAGCACTTCATCGCCGCCCCACGCCAGGGCGAGGTTTATAACATCGGCGGCGGTCGTGCCAATTCCATCTCCATCCTTGAAGCTTTTGACCTCATCGCCTCCATCTCCGGCAAGCCCATGCAGCACGAATACGTGGACCAAAACCGCCAGGGCGACCACATCTGCTACATCTCCAACCTCGACAAAATGAAAGCCCACTACCCAGGCTGGGACATCACCAAAGACCTCCAGACCACCTTCCAGGAAATCTATCAGTCCTGGCTTGCCCGCACTCAGGCATCCTAATTGCTCTATCCCCATTTACCGCACGCCCCCCATGTCTGACCATTCCACCCCTACGACCCCCGAAATCCCCGTCCTCTGGGGTATGGCCGCCATCGAGGGCATGCGCAAACGGATCCTCGAAAGCGCAGAAGCCCACGCCGAGCAGCGCGACTACCACATCTCCCGCAACCAGCACTTCTACCAGCTCGTCGGCGGCGAATTGAAGACCCTCATTGGCGATGCCGGCCGCCTCCTCTTCGTTCGCTGCCAGACCGGCAAGCTCCTCGACCATCTCCAGGCCTCCGCCGTCACCGCCGTGGACATCAGCCCCAAGATGGTTGATCTCGCCCGGAAAAAGCACCCCAAGGCTCAGTTCCACGTCATGAACCCCGAGCTGGAACTCCCCCCCGGCCCCTTCGACACCGTCCTCATCCAGGACACCACCGACACCGTGGACATCCAGGCCATGCTCGACCACGTTCGCGCCGTCTGCCTCCCCCACACCCGCATCATCATCTTCACCTACAACCATCTCTGGGAGCCCCTCGTTGCCCTCTCCGAGAAGTCCAATCTGAAGACTCCCAAGGTTGAGCCCAACTGGCTCTCCCTCCGCGACTACGAAGGCCTCCTCCACCTCTCCGGCCTCGAAATGCTCCGCGTCTCACGCCGCGTCCTCATGCCCTTCGGCATCCCCCTCCTTGCCCCCATCCTCAACAAATACATCGCCTGGATGCCCGGCATCGACCGCCTCAACCTCTGCAACTTCATCGTCGCACGTCCCGCTCCCCAGCCCCGTCCCGCCTCAGACTTCAAAGTCTCCGTCATCATCCCCTGCAAAGACGAAAAAGGCAACGTCCGCAGCGCCGTCGAGCGCATGCCTCAGCTCGGCCGCGAAACCGAAATTATTTTCTGCGACGACAAGTCCACCGACGGCACCGCAGACGAAGTCCGCCTCATGCAGGCAGAGTTCCCTCACAAAAACATCCGCCTCGTGGACGGTCCCGCCATCTCCAAATCTCGCAACGTCTGGACCGGCTTCGCCGCCGCCACCGGCGACATTCTCATGATCCTCGACGCCGACCTCACCGTCATGCCCGAGGAGCTCCCCCGCTTCGTCGAAGCCATCGCCTCCGGCAAAGGCGAGTTCATCAACGGCTCCCGCATGGTCTATCCCATGCAGGGCCAGGCCATGAAATTCGCCAACATGCTCGGCAACAAAGGCTTCGCCTCCCTCTTCTCCTACCTCCTCGGCTCCCCCGTCCGTGACACCCTCTGCGGCACCAAAGTCCTCTGGCGCAAAGACTGGGAAAAAATCTCCCGCATGATCGACACCTGGGGCGCAGAAGACCGCTGGGGCGACTACGAACTCCTGTTCGGCGCTGCGAAACTAAATCTTCGTATCGTTGACCTCCCCGTTCACTATCAGGAACGTGTGTATGGCGATACCAAAATGACGCGCCGCTTCAAAAACGGCCTCGTCATGCTCCGCTTTTGCTGGGCCGCCTTCCTCAAATTAAAACTACCTCAGATGTGATCGGTGCCGCCGGTCCATCGGCATCTCCCCCACGTGACATCAGCCTCGAACACCCATCCAAATCACCGCATGGAGCACCTCGACGGGCTGCGAGGCCTGGCGGCCTTGATCGTGGTGCTCACCCATTTTTTTGCGGCATTTTATCCCTACGCCATCTTTGGCTCCGGCTCCCCCCGGCACAGCGCCTGGGGGGCCATGCTGCTTTATCCGCCCCTGGGTCTCCTCGTCGCCGGCCACTTTGCCGTCTCCCTGTTCTTTCTCCTAAGCGGTTACGTCCTCTCCGCGCCTCTCCTCGCCAAGGGCTCTCCTTGGCGCGAAATCGTCGGCTCCATCGTCAAGCGGCCCGTTCGCCTCATCGGCATCGTGGTCGCCACCACCCTGATCTCCTGGGTGCTCTGGAGCTTCGATGTCTATCAAAACAACACCGCCGCACGCATGAGCGGCTCCGTCTGGTTTGAATCTTTTTGGACACCCCAGGCACCCTCGCTCCTCGACCTCGGGAAACAACTGCTCACCCAGCCCTTTTCCACCGCCTCCTTTTACAACCAGCCCATGTGGAGCATCAAGCGCGAGCTCCTCGGCTCCTTCCTCGTCTATGGCATCCTCCTCATCGGGCAGCACCGTCTCATCCGCTGGGGCCTCATGGCAGCCGCTACGTACTGGTTCGCCGGAAACTTTTACCAATGTTTCATCATCGGCCTCATCATCGCTGAAGTCCGTTCCTGGCGCTTCATGCACGGCGCCTCCCTCCGCATGCCCGTCTGGCTTTCCATGCTCCTCATGCTTGTCGTCGTCGTCTGCGGCTCTTATCCCAAATACGCTATCAGCTATTCCATGACGCCCGCCTCATACTGGTTCGCCCCGCCCTTGGCCTGGCTTGGCGGCGGCTGGTCCATGCTCGCCGCCATCGCCTTGTTTTTGCTCGTCCTGCACGCCCCCTCCGCCCAGTGGCTGCTCACACGCCGGCCCGTACAGTTTCTCGGCAAGGTCTCCTACGCCATGTATGGCCTCCACTTCCTTGTCCTCGGCTCCATCGGCGCCTCAGTCTTCATCGCCAGCCAGCCATACTACGGCTACGCCATCTCCACCGCACTCTCGCTCGTCTCCCTCCTTTTCGTCACCCTCCTCTGTGCCAAAGGCCTGCATGAGACCGTTGACCGCGCCTTCATCGCCATATCGAGAGACCTCGGCAACTACGTCCGCCGCCTCCTCACTCCCCGCAGCGCACGCCCCTGACCTCCGGCGCAATTCCTCTCCGCCACAGAGAGGAGCGCGGGCACACTTGCCTGTTCCGTGTGGTAGTCCCGGCCCGGCCAGAACCTGATCGTCCCCCATCCTCAGCCCAAACAGATTCCTCAAACAATGCCATCTCTCCCAGACCCCCGTCGTCTCACCGCCATCTGGCAGCTTTGTCTGCCCTGGCTTGCCGCCGCCGTTGGCATTCTACCCTTCCTCCTCCTCAGCACCTGCGCCTATCCCGCCGCCGACGACTGGTACATGGCGGCCGATACCATGGAAAAAGGCTTCCTGCAGGCCAACGTGGACTACTACATGCACACCACCGGCCGGTTTTTCACCTCCGCCTTCCTGTTCATGCACCCTATGCTCCTCTCCTTCGGAGCATTCAAATGTTACAGCCTCGCCCTCGTTATAGGCCTCGTTGGCTGCACCCGCTGGGCCGTCGGCTCATGGTTTCCCGCAGCCTCCAGCACCTGGAAGTGGACGGCCTCCCTCACCCTCGTCATCACCTTTCTCTGGGGCATGGCCACACCCGCTCAGGGCTTCTATTGGGGCACCGGTTCCGCCGGCTACACCCAGTCAGCCTTGTTCTCCCTTGCCATCGCCGGCCTCTTTGGCCGCCGCAGCTTGGACATCACCTGGCGGCCTCACCCCGCAGTCCTCGTGCTCGCCTCCCTCCTCGCCATCGCCGCCACCGGCTGCACGGAAGTCGCCATGGCGCTCCTCCTCCTCCACGTCGTTGCCTGGAATGCCCTGTATTTCTGGATCAACCGCCGCATCAGCCGCCCCCTCGCCGTCCTCCTCCTCGCCACCCTCCTCGGCACCACCCTCGTTGTCCTTTCCCCCGGCAATGCCCTCCGCAGCGCCGTTTACTCCAACGGCATCAACCACGTCCTCCCAGCCGCCGTCGCCCTCGCCCTCAAGCTCGGCATCAAGCAGGTCCTCCTCTGGCTCCTCTTCGTCCCCTTCGCCCTTCTCTCGCTCGTCGCCATCATCGCCTGGCCTGCCGATGCCCCCGTCTCACGCCAGCGCGGCTGGGAGTTCGTCCTCCTCGCCATCTCACTCATGGCCTGCACCATCTTCGGCGCCTACTTCCTCGGCACCTGGTGCATGGGCGCCTCCATTCCCATGCGCGGCGTCAATCTCGTCCTCCTCTTCTTCATCATCGACTGGCTCGTCCTCCTCGCAGGCCTCGTCGCTCTCCTCCGCACCACCACCGTCGATCTCCCGCGCCCCGGCCTCATCGTCTCCCTCGGCCTCGTCTGCGTCCTCCTCGCCTCCCTTGGCAGCACCCCCAACAACATCAAGACCGCCTGGCGCGACCTTCTCTCCGGCGATGCCGCCCGTTACTCCACAGAGCTTACCAAACGCCATGAGCTCCTCCGCTCCACCCTGGAGCAGGACGTTCTCGTCCCCCCCATCAAGTCCCGCCCCAAAACACTCTTCTTCAACGACCTCACCCCAGATCCCACCAACTGGCGCAACACCGGTTGCGCTCGTTTCTTCCACAAGCGCAGCATTGCCCTAACCCCTCCATCCTCCAAGCCGTGAACACCAAAACCAAGATTGGCCTCGCCAAACTCCTCTACCACGGCCTCCGCCTCGTAGGCTTCAGCCAGAAACGCGTCATCTCACGCCACGGCGTATGCTTTGACGTCGATCTCGCAGAAGGCATCGATCTCTCACTCTTTCTCTTCGGCAGCTTCCAGAAATGGGTCATTGACGATACCCTTCTCCCTCAGAAGGAAAACTTCTGCGCCATCGACATCGGAGCCAACATCGGCGCCATCTGCCTCCCCCTCGCCTCCCGCTACCCCGGCTCCCGCATCATCGCCGTCGAACCCACCGACCACGCCTTCCAGCGCCTCCAGCGCAACATCGAACTCAACCCCGCCCTCCAGCCACGCATCAAAACCGTCCAGGCCTTCATGGGAGACGGCTCCCAGGACACCGCCCCCGGCATGATCGCCTACCCCAGCTGGCGTCTCGACAACGCCGCCGGCGAGCGCCACTCCGTCCACATGGGCCAGGCCCACGTCGTCACCTGTCCCACCCTCTCCATCGACGGCCTCGTCCAGCAGGAAGGCCTCGACCACCTCGACTTCATCAAGATCGACACCGACGGCCACGAGCTCGACATCCTTAAAGGCGCACGCGCCACCCTCGCCCGCTGGCGTCCCGTCCTCGTCTTTGAATTCTGTTTCTACGAAAATGAAAAGCGCGGTTACAGCTTCGCAGACTTTACCGCCTTCTTCGACTCGCTGAACTACGACATCTGCCTCTGCGACAGAAAAACGCGCATCCCGGACGAAGCCGCCGCCAGACGCGTCGTCCCAGAGCTCGGCTCCTGCGACTTCGCCGCCGTGCCACGCTGAAAACCGCTCCGCCGCCCGCTTTCACATCCACCTGATGCAGTCACAGCCCCACCAGTCAGACTACCGCTCGGAAATCGACGGCCTGCGCGCGCTCGCCGTGCTTGGAGTCATCCTCTTTCATGTGGACGTGAAATGCCCCGGCGGCTTCGTCGGCGTGGACGTCTTCTTCGTCATCTCCGGCTACCTCATCTCCTCCCTCCTCCTCCGCGACTTGGAGACCCGCCGCTTCAGCCTCCTTCAGTTTTGGGAGCGCCGCTGCCGCCGCATCCTCCCCGCGCTCGCGGTCATGGTGCTCCTCACCCTCCTCGCCGCCGCCTTCCTCCTCCTCCCGGACGACTATCTCAAGCTCGGCAAATCCGCCGTCTGGCAGGCCCTCTTTGCCAGCAACGTCTATTTCTGGCAGGACACCGGCTACTTCGCCGCCGCCGCCGCAGAAAAGCCCCTCCTCCACACCTGGTCCCTCGCCGTGGAGGAGCAGTTTTATCTGGTCATGCCCTTGCTCCTCGCCGCCCTCGTGCGCCTGCGCTCAGGCGGCGGACGCAGGCACATCGTCATCATCCTCACCACCTTGTTTGCCGCCAGCCTCGGCTGGAGCGCCCTCATGCTCCAGCGCGACTCAGCCGCCGCCTTCTTTCTGCTCCCCAGCCGCTCCTGGGAGCTGCTCGCAGGCGCCCTCCTCGCCCTCCTCCCCATCAGCCTCACCCACCACCTCGGCCGCTGGCGTGAGTTCCCCGCGCTGCTCGGCCTCGGCGCCATCCTCGGCTCCTACGCCCTGTATAGCGCAGACACCCGCTTCCCCGGACTCGCCGCCCTCCCGCCCGTCCTCGGCACCGCCTTTTTCCTCGCCGCCAATCAGCGGCCTCCAGGCGCACCGCCCCCCACGTGGTGTGGCCGCCTCCTCGCCACCCGCCCCCTCGTCTTCATCGGCCTCCTTTCCTACTCCCTCTATCTCTGGCACTGGCCCCTCCTCGCCTTTGTCAATTACTGGAGCTTCGCCCCCCTCGCAAAAGGCGGCAAGCTCATCCTCATCCTCCTCACCTTCATCCTCGCCTACCTCTCCTGGCGCTTTGTTGAGACACCCTTCCGCCTCCGCCGCCTCTGCGCCACCCGGCGCTCCATGCTCACCACCAGCGCCGTCGCCGTTCTCCTGCTCCTGCTCGTCAGCGTCGGCATCACCCACTTTCAGGGCCTCCCCTGGCGCGTCCCCGCCGGAGTGAGCCATGGCTACGCCAGAAACTCCGAATCCAGCTTCATGCTCACCCACCAGACCGCCCAGGCAGATCTGGCGTCAGACAAGCTCGTGCCGCTCGGCCTCCCCGGTCCCGCAGCCAGCAGCCAGCTCGTCCTCTGGGGAGACAGCCACGCGCTCGCCGCCCATCCCGCCTTTGACAGCGTCCTGCATGCCGCCGGCATCCCCGGCTGCTCCATCACTCACTCCAGCACCGCCCCGCTGCTCGACTTCCATGCCACCGTCCCCAACGGCCCCGTCACCGATACCGTAGCCCTCAACCGCGCCGCCTTCGACTGGCTCCGCCAGCACCACATCCGCCACGTCGTCCTCGCCGCCTACTGGCACGTGTACGAATTGAAGGGCAGAGTCAAAGACCTCCCTGCCAAAGACTACCTCGCCTACTACCAGCAGCACATTCTCACCACCGTCCAAAAGCTCGTGGAGATCGGTTGCCAGCCATGGATCATGCTCCAGGTGCCCGAGCATTCCTACATCGTCCCCAAAGCCCACGCCTACTGCCTCCTCTTCGGTGCGGACGAACAGCGCTTCTCCGCCGTCCCAGACACCTGGAACGGCCTCGCAGGGCAGGGGCCTGACTTCCTGCGTCAGGTCCAGCACGCCGGCGCACGCATCATCGACCCCCGGCCCGCCTTCCTCGACCCCGCAGGCCGCCACTACCGTATTTCCCTGAACGGCCAGGCCCTCTACGGAGACAAACATCACCTCACCCCCGCAGGTGCGGAAAGCATTCTGGCACCCGTCCTGCGTAGCAGTTTCTCACCGGTTTTCCCCGCCCTCTCCAAGCCATGACAGCTGCCGCCACCCACCTCCCCATCAGCCCTTTCCAAAGTGCCAGCAGTTGACCGGTCCCGTCCTCACTTCCTATGCGGCATCCAGGCATTACGCGGCATTTTTGCCGTGCTCGTCGTCTGTCACCATACCGGCGTTCATTCCGTGCGCCTCTGGTCGCATGACTGGCTCGGCGGCTGGTTTTACCACAACACCTTCCGCATCGATTTCTTTTTCGTCCTCAGCGGCTTCGTCCTCTGGGCCGCACACCGGGCAGATGCCGGACAGCCCGCCGCCATGCGCCACTTTCTCCTTCGGCGCGGCTGGCGTCTCTACCCCCTCCTCATCACCCTCACCCTCTACAAAGTCCTCCTCCTCCACAGCTTCTCCGGCAGAAGCCCCGACACCTATCAGACCATCCCCTCCCTCCTCGCCCTCCCCCAGACCTCCTTTCCTGTCATCGTCGCCGCATGGACGCTCTCCTTTGAGATGTTTTTCATGATCATCCTCGCCGCCTGCCTCGCCATGCCAGGAAAGGCCGCCCTCCCCACCCTCGTCCTCGTGGCCGTCCTGCTC